>JBGSUV010000110.1:0-38777 GCA_041753315.1 Pirellulaceae bacterium
GCTCGTTCATTTCCGGCGATAATAGTTTATACTTGCGACGAATCCTTGCGACAACTTTTGCATCCATGATGCAACTGTTCTCGCACGAATCACCTAAAACTCCAATATCAAGTTGTAAAAGTTATTTTTGCGCGGGCCCTAAATCGTCTTTGTTTGCTTCAAGCGAGGTCGATGTCGCTGTGGCGTCCATTGTAGGTCCCAGTTGGTATCGAATAAATGGTTGGATCGTCAAACCTTGGACAATGATCGAGAACACAACGATCATGTAAGTTACGGCGAGGAGTGCTTCGCGTTCCGTCGCGCCACCAAAAGCAGTGTTGACTGGTATCGACAGTGCCAACGCGACAGAGATTCCTCCACGCAGCCCGCTCCAAGTCAGGATGGCGATCACTCCAGGTGTAAAGGACTTCTTCAGACCGATGACTCGAACGGGCACGCCCACGCTGATCAAGCGAGCGAGTAACACACTGGGAATCAGAAGAATCCCAGCAATGAGATATTCTCGTGTAAAGGTAAAAACCAGCATCTCGAGGCCGATCAACACGAATAGCACCGAATTGAGAATCTCGTCGACGAGTTCCCAGAACGTGTCCAAGTTCTCTTGTGTTCGATCACTCATCGCAAATTTGCGACCATGATTTCCAAGCATCAACCCGGCGACGACCATAGCAATTGGTCCTGAGATATGCAGTGCCAGTGCCAACGCATAACCGCCGGCTGCGGTGGCGAGGGAGAGCAGGACCTCGGTTTGATAGTTATCGATCTTGCGGAGCATGAGAAAAGCCGTATAGCCGAGCACAAAACCAAAAATTGCTCCCCCAACTGCTTCCGTCAAAAATAACTTGCCAATGTGCAACATATCAAACTCGTGTTCGCCCGTGACGATTTCGAGCATCACCAAGAAAACAACCACACCAACTCCGTCGTTGAACAGCGATTCTCCGGCGATCTTTGCACCCCATTCGCGCGGTGCGCCAGCTTGTTTGAGAATGGACAGAACAGCAATAGGATCCGTCGGTGAAATTAATGCACCGAACAGCAGGCAATACACCAGCGGCAACTCGATCCCAACAAACGACATCAATCCATAGGTGATACCGCCAACGATGAACGTTGACATAAGCACTCCGATGGTTGAAAGAAGTCCAATCAACCATCGCTGTTGGGCAAGATCCTCAAGTTCCACATGCAGCGCACCAGCAAACAGCAGAAAACCTAACATGCCGTGCATCAGTGCGTCGCTGAAGTCAATTTGGGAAATTATCGCTTCTGCTGTCTTTGGAATACTGGGAAGAAAAGCGCCATTCAAAAGAAGGATCAGTGAGAAAATGAGAGACAAGATCATCACACCAATCGTCATTGGCAGTTTGAGAAGCGTGTGATTGATGTATGCAAAAACGGCAGCCAGCGTGATCAAGGCTGCGGCAATTTGGAAAAGATCCATGGCTAACATCTCTTTGAGCGTACGAATTTAGTGTCCGTGCTGCGACCTCAAATGACTCAATACGGCGAATTAGGCGGGAAGGAGAGCGTCCAAGTAATTGCGAGCAGCGTTGATTTCATCACTGACTTCAACGACGCTGGCCAATATGGAAACGCCACGCGGCACGGGATGCATAAATATTTCTGTCCAGCCTTGGTAGTCCATATCAACCAACGCTTGCAACATCGGCGCAAAATCCAAGTCGCCTCGCCCCGGCATTTGAAGCAACTCTTGCTCCTTGGGCAGTTTTTCCATGCAGCCCAGTCCATGCTGCCAAGCATAAAAGACCTTTACATGGTTTCCAAGTTCGCTCAGCAGAGTTGCAAGCAGCGCGGCATCTTGCGGAAGATGGTACGGAGCGAACGCAATTCCAAGATGTTCGCTCGCTGCCAACTCGACCAACCATTTCATCGAATCGGGGGAAGCGATCAGGTTGTTCGAATGGTTCTCGATGGCAATGCATACACCGGTTTCCGCAGCGACATCCACATGAGGCTTCATCTTCTCGATGAACTGACCAATCGCATGTTTCAACTCGGAACCCGTTAGCCCCACTGGTCCACTCCCGCTGGTGACCATTGTCTTACAATTCAATCGCTGGGCAAGTCGCAACTCATTCTGCAGGCCAAATGGTCCCAGTTTGTATTGGGTGATGCAGCCTAACTCAACTTGGTGTTGGTCGAGCATCTTCGCAAATTTTACTTCGCCCAAATCGTCCAGTTGCTCGCGTTGATTGCCGTGCACTTTGGGCCAGATATCGATGGCCGTGGCACCTGTGCGATGCACCTCAGGCAAAATCTCGCCGAGGTAGGTATAGCCGTACATGCAGGAGCCAAGCATGTAGTTGAGCTTAAATGGCTCGTCGGTGTGCGCGAAAACGTCTTGAGTTTGTGGTAAACTGGCCGCACTTGCGGCAAGCAGTTGGGTGAAGCTGCGACGGTGCATGTGTTTGTTATACATTGCGTGCCTTCTTGCGGATTTGACAGGGATTAGGCGACTTCGTAACCGGCGCGTTGTTCGCGGCTCAAATATGCGTTGGCTGCGTGGTCATTTACGAATTGCTCCGTGTTGGGATCCCAAGTTAATTTGCGACCGAGTCGCAGACAGATGTTGCCAAGGTGGCAAGTCGTCGCACTGCGGTGCTGGCTTTCGATATCTGAGATGGGGGTGGAACGACTTTCGATACAATCAAAAAAGTTGCCCATATGATTGATAATTGCGTCGAGTTTTCCGGCGCGCGCTGGGCGATCAAGATTGTCGAATTCGTACAGTTGCCATTGTTCGCGAGCGAGCGGGGTCTGCTTCAGTTCTTCGACTGGCTTTCCCTCGAGAGTCCCACGATTGACGAAGATGCGACCTTGGGCGCCAGTAAACAAAATGCCGTTGCGACCGGTGTCGCTGACGGTGAGTGTTACACCGTTGGCGAATCGGTACTGCACCTTGAAGTCGACCGGAACGTTAAATCCATCAACCTGTTTGGGCCAAGTGGCTTCACCATCGACTTCGATCGGTAAGCTATCAATGGCCCACTGGGCGATATCTAAGTGATGCGCGCCCCAGTCGGTCATTTGGCCACCCGCGTATTCGTACCACCAGCGAAAAGTGTAATGCGAACGTTCTGCGAGATAGGGGACGTGCGGCGTTTGTCCTTGCCAAAGATCCCAATTGAAATTAAGGGGTATCGCCCGTGGCTGGAAAGGCCCTCCCGTCTCATTTTTTCCGAGTACCACGTCGACGGACTTGAGTTCTCCAATGCGACCTTGGCGAACCATCTCTACGGCTTGACGAAATCGATCGTCGCTGCGTTGCCACGACCCGACCTGTACGATGCGTCCCGTTTCTTTAACAACTTTGCGCAGAAGCTTGCCTTCATCAATGGTCAGCGTTAGCGGTTTTTCGCAATACACATCTTTCCCGGCGCGGCAAGCGTCAATCACCATCTTGGCGTGCCAGTGGTCAGGTGAACCGATGGTGACGATGTCGACGGCGGGGTTTTCCAAGAGTTCTCGGTAGTCTTCATAGTCGTTGGGCGTGCTTCCAAAAGCAGCTTTGACTGGATCGCGCACGTTTTTATCGACGTCGCACACTGCAACGATGTCGCCGTACATAGCGGCTTTGTGCGCGATGACACTACCTTGGTACCGCAGCCCGATGGCGCCTACGCCCAAGCGCTCCGGCGGCGATTTGGGCTTGAGTTCCACGTGTGCCTTCAATGCGCTGGGTAAACTCAGTGATCCACCAACGCAGGTGGCAGCACCGAGCAAGGTTCTCCTGTTTAAAACGATGTTCGATTGCATTTCAAATTCCTATTTGTTGGCTGGCGCGAGCGCAGCGCGTAAGATTGGCGCAAACGCTTCGGCTTGACGCATAAAGCCAAGATCGCTGGCGTGTGAGGCATCGGTCGCTCCTTCGCCATCCGTTCCGTAGAGTTCATCGCCTCGAATATAATGCAAATGCTCAACTCCTTCGGCCTGCAACTCTTGAAACGCGGCGGCTAGGGCTGCGTGGTTATCGGAATGAAATTGTCGCTTGCTGGGCAGAATCCAGTCGTTGGTGAAGCGACGATCTTCGACCAGCACGATGGGCGTATTGGGGCGAGCGGTTCGCAATTGCCGTACCAGGGGAACACATTTTGCCGTCACGTCGGCTGGATGCATGTTCGGCAAGCAATCGATGACAAAGGCTGCGGCATCAATTTGAATAAGAAAATCGCCAACGGCTTGATCCATCCGCCCGTTGCCTGAGAAACCCAAGTTGACAACGGGCATGTCAAGCCAACGACCGAGGATGGCCGTATGGACCATGCCAGGACGGCTGGCGCAAGCACCATGCGTGATACTCGTCCCATAAAATACAATCGGCTTGTCGCGTGGAGTTTGCCCTTCGAAGCGGCTTCCCGCCGCCACCCCGATGCTCAGCGATTCAACGCCGTTATAAAGCGGGAGGTAGGCGGCGTACTCGCGATAACCGGGGGCAAGCCCTGCCACAATCTCGGCCTTCACCTCTTGAGCATTGGGCTTGGCGACTTGCACCCATCGCCAACGACCGTCGGCATCCCGAGCATAGAGGTCGACACCACTGACGCCTGTCGCAGGCATATGCGGCATGGCGAGCTGATCGTCAAGCAATTTGTAATGCACGTGGATGGCCGTTGCATCCGTTGAAAAGCGCGCGAGCATTCCAGCGCTGTCGCGGCTCAAGTTCCAAACGTTGGACGTAACGGTCTGCTGCGCTGAACTTGGCAAGCGATCGAACCAACGCAACCGCGGTTGATCGGAGAGTATGCGGCCTTCGACGCCCCATTGCGTGACATCGTGCCAATCGAGTCCATCGGCGGCAGTGCGATTGACATCCAAAGCTGGGTCGAGTTCTGCAATTTTCGGCTTCTCCTGCGCGCTCCCGATGTGCGGAGGTAGTGCACAGGCGAGGCAAATCGCCGCTGTGAGTACCAGCAGATGACTTGCCAGAAAAGAAAATCGCTTCATCCGCATGGAAGCAACCAGCCATTTATTTCGAAACCGTGCAGTCGTCATGTTGCTCTAGCTCATTAAAATAGGAGTTCAAGATTCCAATCCGGGGTGATCCAGTATAACCTTTATAAAGGGCAGGCTGTCCCCTCTCCCTCCCCTGCCCCTCACTTGACTACTCCTACCAGCCAGACGTTCCATGCAGAACAAAATTTCTTGCTCGCCTTTCCATTCCCAGCGTCGAAGGCATGAACGAAGGAAAATTTTCCGATCTCCCATACGCTGCGGAATCGTAAAGACGATCGCTGGCTGTTGCGTCTGTGCAATCCTGTGTGCAGCTCAAACCGTTGCGGACGATGCTCCTCGGGTGAGTTTTGCGCGTGAAGTATTGCCAATTTTGTCGAACAAGTGCTTTGTCTGTCATGGTCCCGATGCAGAAGAGGGAGCCCTCAGGCTCGATTCGATGGAGGGGGCGACCGCTGACTTGGGTGGCTACCACGCGGTGTTACCAGCCGATGCAACGTTGCGTAAATCGAACGAGAGCGAGTTGCTCAAGCGGATTCATGATACGGACGATCCTATGCCGCCGGCCGATGCGTCCGTGCAATTGACCGACGCGGAACGTATGATCCTATCGCGATGGATCGAGCAGGGTGGCGAGTACAAACGTCACTGGGCTTTTGTTCCACCTGAGAAAGCACTTCCAGAATCACTGAAGGAGATGCCTTCGAATCAGGTGTTTCCGGAAATCGTGATCGATTCCTTTGTGAAAGAAAGGTTGGCAACTCGTCAGTTGCAACTTGCTCCCGCTGCCGATCGTGACGTGCTGGCTCGACGTGCTGCATTGACTCTGACGGGGCTTCCGCCAGAACCCGAACAGCTCCAAGCATTTATCGAGGATACGTCACCGGAAGCGTATTCAAAGTATGTGGATCAGCTGCTGGCGAGCCCAAAATATGGCGAACATCAGGCGCGCTATTGGCTTGATGCGGTGCGTTACGGAGACACTCACGGGTTGCACTTGGACAACCGCCGAGGCATTTATCCTTATCGCGACTGGGTCATTTTCGCTTTGAACAATAACTTGCCCTGGAACGATTTTATTACCTGGCAGTTAGCTGGAGACTTGCTCCCGGAACCGACGTTGGAACAACGGGTCGCAACCGGTTATGTCCGGATGAATCCCAGCACGGCCGAAGGTGGCGTCATTCCCGCCGAATTTCAAGCTAAAAACAATTTTGATCGCACCGAAACGTTGGGGACTGTGTTCCTGGGGCTGACCCTGTCCTGTGCACGTTGTCATACTCACAAGTACGATCCGATCGTACATGCCGAGTATTATCAGTTGTTTGCGTTCTTCAACAGCACTCAAGAGAGCCCACTCGATGGCAACAGCTATACCTACGCCCCCGTTATCAAAGCTCCAAGCGATTTGGAAGGCTGGAAGAAATGGTCTGAACTGCAAAAACAACGCACGGATGTAGTCAACGCTTCAAAAGGCCAGTTGGAGAAGCTCAAAACCGAATTGGACAAGGCGCTCAGTGAACTCGCAAGTTTGCCCGTCGATCGCCAAGAGGAACTGTTGACTTCGCTTCAAAAGCCGGTATCTGAAGTGGAAGCGGCATTGAGCAATGCTCACGAACTGCAACAGAAATTCACAACCACTCTGGTCGCGGCCGAATTGGACCAACCCCGCACGACACAAGTGTTATTGAGGGGCGAATACGACCGAGCGTCGGGCGACCCGTTGCAACCCGATGTGCCGATCGCCATCGGAAGATTCCCTTCCGAGGCTCCCCGCAATCGATTGGGTCTAGCTCAATGGTTGACATCACGCGAAAACCCGCTGGTTGCGCGCGTGCTGGTGAACCGACTTTGGCAACAAGTGTTCGGATACGGATTGGTTCGAACGCCTGAGGATTTCGGACTTCAAGGGGAGCAATCCACTCATCCCGAGTTGCTTGATTGGCTGGCGGTCGAACTGCAAGACAATGGATGGAATGTCAAGAGTTTGCTGCGGTCGATGGTACTCAGCGAAACGTTTCGACAAAGTTCCGTTTGGCGCTCGGATATCGATGATCCCGAAAATCGCTTGTACGCTCGCGGCCCAAGTTACCGCTTGGATGCAGAAGTCTTGCGTGATACGGGACTTTGGGCCAGCGGCTTGTTAGATCCCAACATGGGAGGCGAAGGCGTAAAGCCTTATCAGCCGGATGGAATGTGGGAAGCGCTTGCGCATCCAGCCAGCAATACAAAACAATACCAACGCGATAGCGGTGAGAAACTCTATCGACGCAGCATCTATGTCTATTGGAAGCGGACCAGTCCTCATCCGATGATGACTTTGTTCGATGCGCCGAGCCGCGAGTCGAGTTGTGTGGGGCGTTCGCGCACGACGACTTCGCTGCAGTCGCTCGGCCTGCTGAACGAAACGCTACGAGTCGAAATGTCGCGAAAGCTTGCCGAGCGATTGTTAGAGGCGACTGCGGATGATGCGGCTCGCATCGATTTGATATTCAAATGGCTGGCCTGCCGCGCTCCCAATGCACAAGAACTGGAAGTTAGTAAGAGTCTGCTGTCAACCATGCGCTCGCGCTACGAACAGGCACCACAGGATGCTGCCGAACTGCTAGCCACCGGCGATGCCCCTGCGAAGCCGGAATTGAATCCCATCGATGTGGCCGCTTGGACTCAATTGACCTCAATCCTGTTGGCCAGTGACTTGGCCATCATGATGTACTGAACAGATCGTTGCCAATCGTGGCCCATCGTCGCCTTTCGCTCCGCGAAAGTAGCGAAAAAACTAATCATAGCTACCTTCGCGGAGCGCCTAGCTGACCGCTAAACATGCTGACAAGCGTTTATTAAGGAATGCCGACCATGGAACATCCACTTCGCGAACGTGAACTGTTGCAAACCCGCCGCCAACTGTTTGGGCGAGCCAGTTTGGGAATTGGGACTGCCGCGCTGGCGCAGCTATTTCGGGGCGAGTTGTGCGCGTCGGAAGCACGACCCTCTGAGGAACTCAATGGCGGCATTCACCATATCGCCAAAGCCAAGCGAGTGATTTACCTGTTCATGAGTGGCGGTCCTAGCCAGCACGATATGTGGGACTACAAACCAAAGATGAAGGAGATGGCTGGACAGGATCTCCCTCCGGAGATCCGCGACGGACAACGCATCACCGGCATGACCAGTGGACAAGCCACGTTGCCGATTGCGCCGAGCAAATACAAGTTTACCAAACACGACAACAATGAATCGGGTGTTTGGGTCAGCGAATTGCTTCCCTATACGGCCAAAGTTGCCCATGAGTTATGCGTAGTTCACAGTACATTTACCGAAGCGATCAATCATGATCCGGCGATTACTTACATTCAGACCGGCAGCGAAGTACCAGGTCGTCCCAGTCTGGGTGCCTGGCTGAGCTATGGCCTGGGAAGCATGAATGAGAATTTGCCTGGCTATGTGGTGATGCATGCGCACAGCAAATTTGCCGAGCAAAGTTTATTTGCACGTTTGTGGGGCACCGGCTTCTTACCTTCCAATCACCAAGGAGTTTTGCTGCGTAGCACGGGAGATCCAGTGCTCTATCTGAGTAATCCACCCGGTGTGTCACGAGACGATCGCCGTGCACAATTAGATGCACTGTCCGCCCTCAACCATACTCAGCATGAACGGTTTGCACATCCTGAAATCTTGTCGCGTATCGAACAGCATGAGATGGCTTACCGCATGCAAGCGTCTGTACCCGAATTGGTCGACTTCTCACAGGAGACCGAGGAGACGATGCGACTTTATGGAGACGATGTGCGTACGCCAGGGACTTTTGCAGCTTGTTGTCTCAACGCGCGTCGTTTGGCTGAACGCGGAGTGCGAAACATTCAGATCTTCCACCGCGGATGGGACGCTCATAACAATTTGCCTACAGAGCACGAGTCGCAGTGCAAAGACATCGACCAAGGTTGTGCAGCACTTATCCAGGACCTTCGTCGACTGGGGATGTTGGACGATACGCTTGTCGTTTGGGGAGGCGAGTTTGGGCGGACGGCGTATTGCCAAGGTGGGCTGACCGCAGATAACTACGGTCGCGATCACCATCCACGCTGCTTTACCGTCTGGATGGCTGGAGGCGGAATTAAACCCGGAATCACCTATGGCCGGTCGGATGACTTGGGATATAACATCGCCGATGCCGACGGAAATCCGCTCAGGCCGCAACCGACCAAAGACAAGTGGATACCCGGGACGATGCATGTTCACGATTTAAATGCGACCATGCTCCATTTATTGGGTATTGACCACACCAAGTTGACCTATCGCTATCAAGGCCGCGACTTCCGCCTCACCGATGTTCACGGCCACGTGTTGCACGATCTCATCGCCTAGTCTCGACGTGGAGCTTGCTAAAGCGAGTTCCACGACGGATCAACTCTTGATTTCGAAAATGGCTTCTACTTCGACGGCGGCGCCGGTGGGCAAGGCAGCGAACCCAAGTGCGCTGCGGGCATGATACCCGTCACCTTCTTTGCCAAAGATTTCATGCAATAAATCGGAGGCGCCATTGATCACCAAGTGTTGGTCGGTAAAGTCGGGGGCCGAATAGACACAGCCCAACAATTTGATGACCCGAAGTCCGTCCAAGGTACCATGAGCATGGTGCAAGGACTGGAGGATTTTGATGGCACAGTCTTTAGCCGCGTCATAACCTTGTTGTACAGTTAGCCCCTGACCGAGCACACCTTTGAGCGTGCTTGTGTGTCCAGAGGTGATCAACTGACTACCACTACGGATGCACAAATTTAGGTATCCCGGCTTCAATTCTGGGAAATCAATTCCGAGGTTTCTGGCTCTCAATTCAGCACTCATCGCGTCTCTCTCCACAAGAAAATTCCGTCTCAACTGCCAATGGGTGGCATTTAAGCCTGGCAATCTTGGACGATCTATGCGCTTGGGTCAACTAGGCGCCGGAGGATTGGGAACTGTTTCTGATACGGCGGAAACTTCGTGTTGTCTTCGCAACTCTTCAATCTCCTGACGGAGCAGCTCCAGTTCGAGTTGCTTCTCGTCAAAAGCAGCTTGGAGTTTCGCTAGCCGTTTCTCAGGCGTGACACGCAAGAGGCGATGCATCAAGTCGAGTACCAATAGTGCCCGCAGCGCCCGCATCGCGACGCCGCGCAGGCGATAGACGCGCACCAAGCGCGATAGCTGCTGGAGTTTGCCAAGCTTCATCAGCTTGGCGGCTCTCAGCATCTGTAGCGATCTCAAGAATGAGACAAGCGGAAGCACAATGATCACGATATCGAGCCAATGTTTCTTGCAGTATTTGAGCTTTTTGTCGGTGACGGAAACTAGAACCAAGAACTCAGTTGCAAATGCAAACCAAATCACGCCTGTGCCCACATACAGAGCAATGCGTAGGACCGGAAAGTTGACGATGTCTTCACCGAACTTCATCTGCAATCCCAGGATCGGTAGGATCAGCAAAGCGATGCCGATCATCGGCATACTCGTCTTGCGCTCTAACTGTCGATAGAAACTGGGTGTTGGCTCTTGCCAGCCAATGCTCGGAAACCAAATGGCACCATCGCCTGCGCGGTCCCTGGCGCACAATCGCAACGGAGGAACCAAGCAAATGAGCCAAGCAAACGGGTAATCGCGGCGAAATTGCTGCCAACTGCTCGAGAGTACCGCGTACACCAGTTGTTCAACAAGAAATAGTGGCCACAGTCCGAGGAGCAGACGTGCAACGAGAACTCCCCACGCCTGAGCCCGCGCCTGAAAAGCTTGCTCCGCAGCGGACAGCGTGTTTGAGGCGATGGAGGCGTCCTGCTCGATTAACGAAAATTCAGTGCCTTCCATGCTTGGGGCGACGTTAATCCACACTACGATCAAGATTGCCACAAGCACCAAGAAGACCAGCGACAAGTAGAACATGAATGGTGTGACGCGCCGAAAGAGAGCTCGGCGAGTTGCTTGCTTGGGATCGAGCAATAGCAAGGTTCCTTGGTCAATGATGCTACATAGGGACGTAGCACTATTTTAATGTTTGTTTTCAATGGATGCGGTTGTCCAAAATATAATTTTTCCATCAGATGCCTGCAGAAAGACATTGGCTTGTGGAGAATCATCACGTGCTCCGTTGAAGGAGTCCGTTTTCCCTACCGTAGGTGACTCTCGCCGAGAGTCATCATGGTGAATCTTAAGAAGTGGTTGCACGTCCGATTGCGGCAGACGTTGAAAGAGCGGTAAAGTGGAGCGCACGGACTTGACGCGCGAGTAAACGCTTGGTTATCATCAGAAGTGGGGCGACGGGTTACCAAGCTCGTTGCCTCATTCAAGACCGTGCAGGTCTACCAGAATAAAGAGTCTGGTGGGATGGCCGATTTGTCTCAACCAACTTGAGATGATTCGGCTATTTTCGTTTTTGCCCGGTAAGAAACGCCCTAAACAATGAGAGAGCCGGTGATGGCAAATCTCGGAACGCCAAGAATGAGATCTCACAAACTCCAATGCAATGTTGCGAGTTGGCTAGTTGGAGTACTCATTGTTCAACTGTTGGCCTTCGCCGGGCTGGTTGCCAGACCATTGATATCGACGGACTTCAAGGCCAATTGCGAGACTTGTTCCGAAGAAAGCGAAGTCAGCACCGACTCCATTGGATCATGCCAGCAGCGAACTCGGCGCGCCTGCAATCTGAGAACCGTGATAGCCATTGCTCATGCTGGGATTGAACGCAGCAGCGAGTGTCAAACGCTTTGTTCTGTGGCGAAGTCATGTTTTTCTTTACCCTCACAGCACCTGCATTTGGTAGGGTCTGGAATCCGAATTCTGTGTTGAGTATCGCAGTCTGTCACTGCATACATTCTTAAACACTGTTCCTGCTTATAAGCGATCTCCGCTGCGAATGCCCAGTGCGTTCGGCTTATGAGATAAATGCCTTTAAGTTTTGTCCTAACTACCGGAGTGCATATGACCGGAGTTCCCAAGGTGCACCATCGCGGCGAATTGGAAGCCGCGATCAGTCAAGCATTAATTCACTTTGAAAAAGAATACATGGGGCGAGGGCCGGTCGAGACTCGTACCTACTGTTTTGATGATATGGTCATCATCCGACTCAAGGGGGTTTTGACACCTGCCGAGCAAAAGCTGGCGCAGACCAATAGTCCTCGCAGTTCCTATCTGCTCAAACAAGTCCGCAATGAATTGTTGTCAGCAGCACGTCCCATGTTGGAGGCACTGTTGGAAGACATTCTGCAAGCGAGAGTTGTAAGCGTCCATACAGATATTAGCACCAAGACCGGTGAGCGCGTGATCGTGATCACCTTAGCCGAAAAACTGAACTTTGCCTCCACTGAAAATGGTCGGCAATTGTCTCTTAAGGGTAGTTGACCATGCACGGAGAGACATTGCTCGTGGAAACAGGCCAGCCCTTAGCCTACCAACAATACTCATAGCTTGATCGTTCGTTCGAGTTGTCCTCTCGGAGATGGGGCACGCATTCCGCTGGGATGAGTGATTCAATTCCGTCCAATAACATTTTCAATCACACTGACGAAAGCTTGTCGGGATATCCATGCCCGACCATAGACATCGGCCAGTAAATCGCACACTCGCGATTTGCTGGCCTTTTTTTTTGTTTGACGAGGGAGCTTCATGCTGAAACTTACCACCACAGTTTTTCCACACGATGCAATGCAACTGCAGAGCGGCGCGCTTGCAGGTGACACCGTAACATCGAACTGCACGCACATCCTGGTACCAACCTGCCTGGCTTCCCATGAAATACCCGCGTTGCACTTTGCTGCCGAGTTGTCTGCGTTGTACCGGGCCACCTTGACGATTTTGCACGTCAATCCAGAAGTTGATCCACCTTCACCAACACATTGGTTGTGCGGCATCGAAAGACTGCATGCCCAACCCGAACAGCAGTCGTTGGAAACCAAAGATCAACAACGCGAACGAATTTTGGAGCTGCTTTCTCAATCGCATCCGCATGCCATTCGAGATGGACTTGAGGCGCGGATCGAATGCAGGTGCGGTGACCTCGCAAAAACGACCGGGGAATTTATGAGAGCTTCCGCTGTCGACCTCGTTGTGCTGTCTGGCGGCCCGCGTCGTTGGTGGTATCCAATCCTTCCTGTGTCGGTTCGTCGCATTTTGAAGAGGGCAGAGCAGCGGGTACTGGTGATCTTTTAGCTCGACAGGACGGATACGAGACATCCTCTATCGAAGAAACCTGACAAGAAGAGTCACGTTTTCTTACTTTCCCACCTTTCGCCCACCCCCCAATTTAAAAGGCTGCTCAAATGATCTGGCAACGCTTAAAAAGATTCACACATGTTTTTGATGATCGATTTGAAGATCTAACGCGAGATCGATGGAAGTCGATCGTCTACCGCGATTTCAGCGCTGGTTTGATCGTCGCCATGACGGCCATACCCATGGCAATGGGATTTGCCATTGCAATGGGGCTACGACCCGAACAGGGGATCATCGCTGGTGCACTGGCTTGTATCATTGGCCGAACATTTGGTGGATCGAAATATCAAGTGTATGGTCCTACAGCTGCTTTCATACCAGTCATCGCGGGCTTGATGGCAAAGTACGGCGAACCTGGTGGTGGTACGTTTGAGCAAGGACACGGATTTTTGGTTTTGGTTAGTCTCATCTCGGGAGTGATCCTAATTTGCATGGGGTTAACGGGGATGGGCAAATATGCCAAGCTCGTACCCGATTCAATCATCGTGGGCTTTACCGCTGGCATTGCCGTCGTGATCGCTCTTTCCAATGCCGGTGAGGCACTGGGGTTGCAACTGGGTATCAAAGGAGGGCTGATCACCAAGTTCCAGGAGATTGCAACGAACTTTGGTTCTGCGAACTGGTATGCATTTGGTATCGCGATGATTACGTTTCTGCTCACTCGCTATCTACTGAAAATTTCAATTTTTATCCCTGCCCCGCTGCTTGCACTTGGAATTGCGACTGCTCTCACTGCGTACGTTATTCCCAACCATGGGATACTGTTGATCAAAGACCGCTTCGGTGAAATACCGACAAACTTCTTTCTGTGGACTGGACCCTCGATGCCAGGTTGGGGAGCCTCGGTGTTCTTAGATATCGCCTATTTTGCATTTGCAATCGTATTTGTCTCCGCAGTGGAGAGTGTGCTTTGTTCGTCGATGGCTGATCGATTGGCCGACAATCGGAAGACTCCTTTTAATCCCGACAAGGAACTTTGGGGCCAGGGGATGGTCCAGTTAATCACGCCACTCATCAACGGATTTCCATGTACCGGAGCACTGGCGCGCACCGCTACCAGTATCAAGGCAGGAGCTGTAACGCCGCTGGCCGGATATTTTAAAGGAGTTCTCAAGCTGGTCATGGCGATATTCTTAGCCAGCTATCTGAACTACGTACCGATGGCTTGTATCGCCGGAATATTGTTATGGGTGGCAGGCAATATGATCAAGCCCGCCGAGATATCCACCGTCTGGCGGCACAGTCGGTTCCACGCTGCGCTGATGGTCTACACTGCGGTCATGGTGCCACTAACCGACTTTTTGACAGGTGTTTTATCGGCGCTGATCATCTACGCTGTACTAAGACCTTTCCTCGACGGTCCTGCTGTAGGCACAGTAGATTCCAAGACGGCAAAAACGGATGAGGCGGTCGAAACGGAGAGAGTCGAAGAGTATGAGGACGAAGACGACTACAGCGCGCACACAACAACCGGCAACGAAGCAGTCAGGGGAAGTCGATGAAGAAATTTTCGCGAACAGTTGTTGCTCTTTCAGCCACAGAAGTGGATCGGCATGTACTTGAGTACGCACGCATGCTGACGTCGCTCGGCCTCGTCGAGCAACTACACTTCGTGCACGTCCGCACGCCAACACGCAAAGCGGTTGAAACAGACTCGATGAAGAAGTTATGCAGAAATGCAAACAGATGGTGCATGACGTCTTTGGTTCACAAACCACCGACGCATTTTTCTCGCATCATCTCCTATCGGGTGTCCGCATCGATCAACTCATTGAGTTTTCCGTTACCCATGAGTGCGATTTGGCAGTTGTCGGCCACCGCAAGAGCCGTAGCGGTCAACGCTCGCTGGCGCGACGGCTGGCGATGATTGCACCTTGCTCGGTTTGGTTGGTCCCAGAAGGCGCCTACGTCTCCATCAGCAAAGTCCTTGCACCCATTGACTTTTCTGATCACGCCGCGGACAGCTTGGAAGTGGCGACTGCAATCGCCAAAGCGGCTGGGCTCGAAGAATGCGTTGCCGCACATGTTTTCTCGGATCCTTCGACGGTTCGCTATGATGAACGCGTCGATGAGATTCGCTCACGAGAGGATGAAGCGTTCAAAACTTTTATCGCGTCTATCGAGCAACATGGGGTTACCGTTGAGCCAACCTATGTCGAAGGGAATAATGTCGCGGGTACCCTGCTCTACACGGCCAAGCGGCAAGCGGCGGATCTGATCGTTATGAGTACTCGCGGTCGGAGCCGTGCCGCCTCCATTCTATTAGGAAGCGTCACCAATCAGCTCATGGGGGAAACGCCGGTGGCGATGCTTGCGGTCAAGCACTCCGGAGCCATGTTAAAACTGTTCGATGCACTGCAAGAGACGAAGGCGTGGATGCAAAAGAACCCAAAAACCAACTGAGTCAAATGTTGCTATCTACACTTTGCCGAACAGCCAGCCAGCCATCGGCGAAGGGTATTGTGGAACGAAGTGCCCTAGACCAACAACGGAAGTTGCAGTCGGTTCGCCAGCTCGATGGCCACTTGCAACGCCGGATTCTCATCCACGCGGAGGGCTGCGTGCGTTCAGTACAGAACGAACTGCGATTGCGGCTGACAGGGCCGTCTGTTAAGTAACTGCGTCCGCTCGCGCAGCCGTTCGGGAAGAAGGTTGACCAGTTCCTGGATGGGTTGTTCGTGTCGGATAATCATGTGGGAGTATAGCCGAGCGTCTACGCATTCCACTGAAAGTAAGCGTGTGATTGGAAAAAAGATCTTATTGACGGGGACAACCGGCTACATTGGTGGACGCCTCCTGCCATTGTTGGAGGCCAAGGGAGTCCCTGTTCGCTGCCTGACGCGTCGCGCATCGTCGCTTGAGAATAAAGTGGGAAGCGGAACCGAGGTGGTGGAAGGCGATGTGCTCGAGGCCCAGTCGCTGGGCGAAGCCCTACGCGGGATCGACACGGCTATTTACCTGATCCACTCCATGGGTTCCACCACCGACTTTGCCAGTGAAGACCGCCTCGCCGCCAAGAATTTTGCCACGGCGGCTCGCCAAGCTGGGGTGCGAAGAATTATCTACGTCGGCGGTCTGGGCAATCGCGACAACCAACTCTCCAAGCATCTCCGCAGCCGTCAAGAGACGGGGGACATTCTGCGCGAGTCGGGGGTGCAAGTAATCGAACTGCGAGCGTCGATCGTGATTGGTTCCGGGAGCCTCTCGTTCGAGATGGTGCGAGCGCTCACCGAGCGCTTGCCCTTCATGATCTGTCCCAAGTGGGTGCGCGTGGCCTGTCAACCGATCGCCATCGAGGACTTGCTGTCGATTCTGATCGAAGCGATCGAGCTGCCTGGCGAGACGTCTCAGATCTTTGAGATCGGCGGACCCGACCAAGTCACCTACGGCGAGATTATGCAGGAATACGCCAGGCAACGGGGCTTGCGGCGGGTGATGCTGCCGGTTCCGTTCTTGTCTCCTTTTCTCTCGAGCTTGTGGCTAGGGCTGGTGACACCACTCTACGCGCGAGTGGGTCGCAAGATGATCGACAGTATGAAAAATGCGACCATCGTTTCCAGCAATCATGCCAATCTAACGTTTAAAGTGAAAACCAAGTCGATGTCGGAGGCGATTGCCCGGGCACTCGTCAATGAAGATCGCGAATTCGCCGCAACCCGCTGGTCCGATGCGCTCTCATCGGCCGGTAGGCCCACGACATGGGGCGGAGTACGTTTTGGTTCACGCTTGGTGGACTCTCGCAGCTTGGTCGTGGAGCTCACTCCTGAGCAGGCATTTGTACCGATTCAACGAATCGGAGGTACTTCGGGCTGGTATTACGGCAATTGGATGTGGCGAGTTCGTGGGTTTCTCGATCTCATAGTTGGCGGCGTCGGTGTGCGTCGGGGACGAAAGCACCCAGCTGAGATCCAGGTAGGTGACAGCATTGACTTTTGGCGAGTGGAAGCATTTGAGCCCAATCACCTCTTGCGACTTCGAGCGGAAATGAAGGTTCCGGGAAGAGCGTGGCTCGAGTTTGAAGTAACCGAGTCGGGCGAGGGTGCAAGCATTCGGCAGACCGCTTTGTTTGATCCGGTTGGCTTATTTGGATTGTGCTATTGGTATTCGCTCTATCCCGCCCATCAGTTTGTGTTCAGTGGCATGTTGCGGAACATTGCCAGGGCTGGTGTGCAGGCGTCGAAGTCTAAAGCTAGCTGAGACGGACAGCTTGCTCGATACGTTACTTGGCTTTTTCGAGTAACTCGAGTTCTTTGCGAATGACCTCTGCTTCCGCTGTCTTAAGATCGCTTTCCTTGCGGTTGATGTGGGAAAGCCGATGGGCTTCGGCGAGTAGTTGTTGATACTTGCTTTCCAACTTGGCTTGCTTGCTTTTGAATAAACCGAACATATCGCGACCTTTGTGAAATTGATGAACGCAGACCGAGCATTGTAGTGAGTGCTTCAAGCATGCATGGTATCTGCTCCGTCTTGGCTCCCTTCTCTCCCCGCAGGCTCTGCCTTGCTTCCCTTCGTGTCCTGCAGGCTGTGTGCTGCTTCCCTTCGCATTCCGTAGCGCTCTGTCTTGCTTCCCTTCGCATTCCGCAGCGCTCTGTCTTGCTTCCGCTCCGGGCTTGGCCCGGCGGAGCAAACAACTGACAGCTACCACGCCACTCGAAGTGCATGCTCTTCATGCCAGCTGATCTCCGCTCCGGGTTTATCCCGGCGGGATCACGACTCCAGTTCTGCATCGCATGCATTGTTTAGCCGAAAGCTTCCATCTAGTCGCGTGCTTATAATATCCAATGTGTTATGTCCGGACTTAACCCATGGGATTGACCAATGATGTTTCGTTTGATGAACGCGGTTGCGATCTGGATAGTTGCTGCCAGCCTGCTGGTTGGCCAGGACTTTCCGAGTTTTCGTGGCAATGCTGGTTGGGGCATGGTTGCGAGTCAGAAGCTGCCGGCGACATGGTCTGAAGAGGAGAACTTGGCATGGAAAACGAACTTGGATGGTTCGGGCTGGTCGCAACCTGTTGTGATTGGTGAACGCTTGTTTGTGACGATGGCAGTCGCAGAGAAAGATCTGAGTCCGAAGAACTTTGAAGAAGGAGTGAAGACACCGCAGAGTATGGGGATCACGCTTTTTAGTAAGCCCCCCGATGTGTCGATTGATTGGCAGGTCGTTTGCCTGAGCACAAGCGATGGCAGCAAGCTATGGCAAGCCAGTGTGCATCAAGGCAAACCCACTTATGCCATTCATCCTTCAAATACGTTTGCCACGGAGACACCCGTTGCAGACGAGAATGGGATCTATGCATACTTTGGCGCGGCAGGCATAGTCGCCGGTTTGGGGCTTGATGGACAAGAGCTTTGGAAGCGAGATGTGGGCGTCTTCAAGACCAGCAATAGCTTTGGAACAGGAAGTTCGTTGGCAATCCATCAAGGGAAGATCTACCTTCAGAACTTTAGCGAGGGCAGCGCGGACCTACTGTGTCTGGATACAAAGACGGGCGAAGTGCTTTGGCGTTCCGCGCGTGACAAACCGTCTACATCTTGGAGCACTCCACTGGTTTGGGAAAATGCTCAGCGAACTGAAATCATCGTATCGGGGAACCAGCAAGTCGAGAGTTATGCTCCAGACACGGGATCGCTTTTGTGGACGGTCAGCAACGTGAAGGCGGCAACCGCTTGTTCTCCCTGCGCCGACAGCCAGCGACTTTACTTTGGCGGAAGCGACCCTTTTTCGAAAGGTCCCTTGTTCGCAGTCAATCCAGGTGCTGCTGGAGATGTCTCACCGAAAAAACAGAACAAGACCTTTGATTCATGTGCCTGGGTTCTCGACCGTGCAGGTCCGGGGATGGCGTCGCCGGTGTCCTCAGGAGCCTTTTTGTACACCGTTGATAAAAATATTTTGCGATGTTATGAGGCTGCGTCTGGTAAACTGGTCTATCAAAACCGACTTCCGAAGATGAGCATGGTGGCGGCTAGCCCATTAATTCTCGGTGACCAAGTGCTAATGATCGATGAAAACGGCGTTGGTTGTTCTGTCGCTGTGGGAAGCGAGTTCGAAGTGTTGTCGAGTGGTAGTCTGAGCGACACATTTTGGGCCACACCCGCCGTAGCAAACAACTCGATTTATTTCCGAGGGGTCAAAGCCATCTATTGTATTCGTGCAGCGGACTGAATTTGCCTTGACAAAGAGAGACGCACGATCGATGAGATTCCGCCAATTGAATTGCAAGTGATACTCGAACACATTTCGTGTATGATTGATTTACCTGTGTAACAACCTTGCACTATGTGTTGAGAAGTCGTTCAATGCCGCTTCGAGATCACTTTAGCCCGCCCGTCGATGATAGTCATGCTTGGAATGAACTTCACGCAGGCTGGCCCATGATGATAGTTCAACATTTGTTCCGGATTTTGCCGGAAGGATTCGTGGCTGCACCGAGCGTTTATTTGGGAGCAGAATACGAGATCGACATAGGAGTCCTTGAGGGCCAAAACGGACCATCAACCGTTGTTCAAGGAGCGGGCTTGGCAACCGCCGTAGCACCGAGTCCTACACTGACAATTGAAACAGATATTTCTGATCAAGACGAGTATGAAGTTCGTATTTACGACGCTCGACGCGGACGACGGTTAGTGGCTGCGATCGAGCTGGTAAGCCCTCGCAATAAAGATCGACCCGAAAGCCGCCGTGCATTCGTCGGCAAGGTCGCCGCTCTGCTTCAAGACGAAATATGCGTCTCGATCGTTGATTTGGTATCGATCCGACATTACAGCCTGTATGCGGATCTGCTAGAGTTCATTGGGAAAAGTGATCCTTCGCTGGGAATGGTTCCTCCTCATCTCTATGCGGTCACCCTTCGTGCTCGAAAGCGACTGCCGCGAACCAAATCGAAACTTGACCTGTGGCACTACCCGATGTTCGTAAACCAAGTGCTTCCAATTCTACCAATCTGGCTTGAACCTGAACTCCGCGTTCTTTTGCCGATTGAAGATAGCTATGAAGAAACTTGCAAGCTGTTGCACATCAAGTAGCGGACTGAATTTGCCTTGACAAGGGGACACGCACGATGGATGAGATTCCGCCAATTGAATTGCAAGTGATACTCGAGCACATTTATGCTGGACATAAAATCGAAGCCATCAAACATTACAGAGAACTTCGTGGTGTCAGTCTGGTCGAGGCGAAGCAGTTTATCGAGAAGCTAACCGATGAGCTGCGAGTGCAGTCGCCCGAAAAATTTGTCTCCAAAAGCAAATCGGGTTGCATGGCGGCTGTTTTAATGTGGATTAGTCTTGGTGGGATGTCGGCGGGCCTGCTAATTGCTTTCTCATAGCTGATTTCCGTAGTGGATCTTGCCTGCCAAAGATTCTCTGCCGTAGATATTGCTCAGAATCCCAGAACATTAGGAGCTTTAGCATAGTAGGCTCCACTACCTCTCGAGCACTGCACGAATGCACCGGACTATGCAATTGCAGATCGTTGGGATTGCGTCCGTTCGGGATGAAGGAGCTGCTGGATCTGTGTGGCCAACGAATCCGTTAAATCGATGGTGGCCGTGCGCGACTTCGTACTAGGAACAGCCAGTGGTTCGCCGAAATGGACATGCACGTCGCGACGACAACGAATAGTTGCAGTGCTGACTTGCAACACGTCCTCTTCCAACTTATCCACCGTTTCTGCGATCCGCTCCATTGAAACAGCCGTTCCAGTCAGATAGTCACCAGGGTAGCTGAAGAGCTGAAGTGCAAGAAAGGCGTCATCAAGTCCGTGGCGTAAGTCTTTCTTATGTTCAATTGGAGTGCCTTGATCATTCATCCGTGAAAGGATGGCGTGTCGCAATTGCTTGACGCGTTTGGGAATTGAATCTGCTGGGGAAATTGCAAATTTATTTTCATGCCGTTCAAGGATGTGGTTGCATAAATGTGCAATCCGTCCGGGCAACTCACCTTGAATACTATGACCCAGATACTCATGTTCCTTGAGGCCGAGTACGGCATTGCCAATATTCAAAATGCGTTTGACTATTGGAAGGTGTGGCTGAGAGCGCCAAAGCAGTCGACTTTCAATTTTGTCCAGAACGGCAAGAATACCCGGTGTGGGATCTTCAGCACATCGATACCGAATGGCAGTCGGAATAATCGCAACTCCTTGTTGAGCACGCTTCGCTGCGGCCAAAGCAATCGCACACGTTCCCTCTCTTAGTGGCGTTAAGCGATCGTTGCAATGGTAGATATCGCCTTCCGGAAAAATGACCAATGGTTCGGGGCGAGTCGTTAAGACGCCCACTGCTTCGCGAAAAGCGGTCAGGTCATTTGCTTCCCGATCGATACTGAAGCAACCATGCCATTGTAGGCACCGTCGCATGATCCAAGAGTGTTTTGAAAAAACGTGCCACGCTGCCAGTATGTGGCAAGAAGTACCAGCTGCCTCACAAGCTTCATAGATTGCGAAGGGATCGGCATGGCTCGGGTGGTTTGGAGCGATTAACAATCGCTGCCCGGAGGCGAGCGCACGTTGAATGTGGTGGGTCCCTGTGGTACGGATAGAGTTTAATAAAAGCGACTTCTGTGCCCGTCGTCGCCGCAGGGGACTCAGGCAACGCACTACCCAGGGAATAAGGTTAGGTGACCAGTGTTTGGGGGCAAACGACATGGGGTACTTGTTCATCATTGAACTCCGCGGCTGGAAAACCCTGGAAGTGTGAGCTGCATGACCTCTAGATGAAGTTGCCAGTGATTCCATGCGCAGAAACACGCGGAAAACGTCGATTTAAAAAATGGACGTTGAAAATTTGCCGATAGCGCCTATTGAACTATTGCACACTATTATGTTTCATTTCAGTCTCAGTTGTCCGCAATACCATCGACTATAATTTCAGGAACCACCGTGATCGACAATTAAACGGATTTGTTTATCCCGGTTTATTCAGCGATGCGTCTCGTAGGAATACGGAACCAGTTGCGTACTTGTTTCGATTTTCTGACAAATGGCACCCTTGATAGAAGTGAATCATGTCTTCGAGCGATGCTCCGATCGATTTTGCTCAGGAATTATACGCAGACCTTCGCAGATTGGCTCAGCGAAAACTCGCCAACGAGCGAGCTGACCATACGCTCCAGCCGACTGCGCTGGCCCATGAGGTATATTTGCGCCTTCAAGCGAAGACGGAACAGGCCCAGTGGCAGGGACGGGATCACTTCATGGCAGTGGCTGCCGAGGCGATGCGCCACATTTTGGTGGATCACGCGCGGCAGAGGATCAGCGAGAAACGTGGCGGGAAGTTTAAACGCTTGCCACTGCAAGACATGGCCCCTGAGATCACCTTGAGCGACATCGATTTACTTGCCGTGCATGAGGCGCTCGACACTCTGGCGATAGAGCAGCCGCTGGCGGCGGAGTTGGTAAAGCTCCGGATCTTCGCGGGTTTTAGTCAAATTGATGCCGCCCGACAACTGAACGTTAGCAAAACCAAAGCCGACAGAATTTGGTCATTTTCTAAAGCCCGGTTGCTTGTTCTGATGGGCGGACGTGACCGAGATTGACGAACTGGAACGTCCAGGTGGTTGCACCGTTTGAGGGTGCGCGCAGTTGTTGGTCGTCAAAGGCGGTATTCGAGTTTATTTTGGTAAATCCTGGCGAAACTTCGGGCGAATGTTAACGCGTTTGCGCTTACTATATCAGCGACCCGCGCTGACGGCATTTCCCGTTATGCTCGGCGAGCCCGTTCAAATAATCCGAGTAACGCGAACGTGACTAAAGAACCATCGCTGGACATCATTGACTTGTTTAACGCGGCTGCGGAAATCGAGGATCCACAGCAGTGCGATGCCTTCTTGCGCGAACAGTGCGGTGAGGACTTAGCGTCGATTGAGAAGTTGCAGAAAATGCTTGGAGTTCGAGAGGAGGCAGAGCAATTTTTCAAAGAGGAAAATAGTGGCCAACCCGCCCATCGCTTGCCTGTCGATCAATTGGTGGCACTCCGTTCGAATGCGAACCCGTTGGGGCGCATTGGGAACTTTCGCATCGACCGGCTCGTTGGCCGCGGCGGGATGGGGAACGTTTTTCTCGGCTTCGATGAACAATTACGGCGTCCAGTAGCAATGAAATTTCCGCGGGTCGATACGCTGGAAGACCCGCAACTTCTTGATCGGTTCTTACAAGAGGCTCGCTTGGCCGCTCAGTTGAACCACCCCAACTTAGTGAAAATCTATCAAGTGGATGTTTGCGGTGAAGCTTGTTACATTGCTTCGGAGTGGTGCGAAGGGGGAGATCTAGCGCGTTGGCTGGCGGTCCATCCTGGGCGACAGGACGCAAGGTGGTCCGCCACTTTGATTGGGGCGATTGCACGCGCCGTTGCCTATTGTCACCGGCAAAAGGTCGTTCATTTGGATATTAAACCAGCCAATATTATTTTGGCGACAGCGGCGGGAGCTGCTGAGACGTTGGACCATCAGACACTCTCGAGCGGCGACAGTCTCCCATTCATCCCCATGCTGACCGACTTCGGGGTGGCTCGAGTGGTCGAAGAGGGACTCACCAAAACACACTCGAGTTTGCTGATGGGCACACCGCTCTACATGGCTCCTGAGCAGGCAGCGTGCGACCGGCAATCAATTGGACCTGCCAGCGATATTTTTTCACTGGGCGTCGTGCTTCATGAACTGCTATACGGCGAGCGACCGTTTGACGGAACGTCGCCAATGCAAATCATGGAACAGCTAAGAAAGGCAGACACGCTTGTAATTCCTAAACTCGATCACGTTCCAAAGGAGTTGCGGACGATTTGCAGTCGATGCCTTCAGCATTCGCCCAAAGATCGATATCCATCAGCGGATGCGTTAGCAGAAGATCTCGACCGTTATCTTCGCGGTGAACCAATACATGCTCGTCCAGTATCCCTCAGACAGCGTCTAATGCGCTGGTGCTCGCGACCTCAGCGAATAAGCGAAGCCATCCTTTGCACGATTGTGATCCAGGTTTTGTTGAGTTCCTGGGTATTCCTGGGCGTTTATTCGGCAGGGCAATTCATGAGTGGTGCCGCCCTGACCTCCGCGCGCGTCGAGGGGACAGCCACCGTCCTTTTCATCTCGTTGCCACTCCTCATGTTGAGTTATCTTGCGACTACCGGTAGGCGCTGGGCACTCTATGCAGCCTTCATAGGCTCGTTGTTTGGGCAAGTACTTGTTCCCGCTGTTGGCATGGTTGGATGGATTGACTTATTAGGGGACTACTACGATGGACAACGCTACTTTCAAATGATCAATATGGGGCTAGTGCTATTCGCAGGGATCACCCAAACATGCATGTTGGGCATCGGCTTAATCGCCAGTCGCAAGCTGGCTGGTTAAAATCGCGCTGACCCGCTCAGCACGAGAGCACACAAGGACAGGACGCAGCAGCTGTATAACTAATCTTCGATATTTTATCGAGTTTTCGCGGGCGGATCGAACACCGTTTACGCAATTGATTTCGGGTGTCTACGTATAACTCGATTCAAACCAGCGGGTGGTATGGTACTCGACAAAAAGCCGCGCGGCGCGTTCGTTTGCACCATAGGCTGGACTATAATTCCCTTTCGGTTTCGCACTTTACCCAGGCGGTTTAATCTGTTTCCCGAGCAGATGACTTTCCAGGCTCATTGGAATGCTCGTATGTCGCTGGCTCACCAAAAGCTGTCACAACAAGAATATGCGGGAGCGGGTTCGTTCTCGGAGTACCAGTTTGAGGCAATTTACCGAGAACTGAAGCAACTTGCATATAGCCGACTGAGGAGCTTGCCGGCGGGGCAGACGTTGCATGCCACTGTCCTTGTTCATGAGGTTTACTTGAGGCTAATTGCATCAGACTCAGGTGAGGATCGATTTGTTTGGACCAATCGAAGGGCGTTTTTCGCCGCGGCATCTGAAGCGATGCGGCATATCGCCATCGATCATTACCGCCGCCGGAAGAGCCTCAAACGCGGTGGGCACTGTACGCAAATCGAACTCGATTGGGGTTCGCTCCCGGATCTTGAGCCCACGCTGGATCTAGTGGCATTTACAGAAATCATCGATGCATTTGAATTGGTCTATCCGGAGAAAGCGGAGCTGGTCAAGTTGCGATATTTTGTTGGCATGACCATGCCCGAATGCGCTTGTGCCATGGAAATTTCGTTATCGACGGCCGAACGTTATTGGCGATTTTCACGGGCTTGGCTTGCCGAAAAGCTTGAACAGCACTCGTAGTGATCTATGAGGGAGCCATCTGCATGCACTCGAGCGAATTGCCCAACGTTGACACGATCTTTGACGAGCTGGTCACGGTCGAAGATCGCGACGCCCGGTTGGAGCTTTTGGGACGCCGCTGTGGCAACGATCATGCTTTGCGAGAACGCGTCGAATCGCTGTTGAGTGCGTACGAAAAAGGTGAGTACTTAGAGACTCCGCTCAGTCAACTCGCTTTTGACCGTTCGCAGATGTCTCGATTGGCGGGGCAATCGATTGGACAGTTCGAGCTGCTGGAGTTAATTGGCGAAGGTGGCATGGGGGAAGTCTACCTGGCTCGGCGCAGTCAACCTCCATCGGAGTCCGTGGCTGTCAAGGTGTTGAAGCTGGGACTCGACTCGCGACAAGTGCTCGCGCGATTTGATCTCGAACGGCTACTACTTCAGCGATTGGAACATCCTCATATTGCCCGTTATGTGGATTCGGGCATTGGGAGCAACGGTCAAGTTTTTATTGCGATGGAGTTGGTCCGTGGACTGTCGATCACGGAATACTGCGATCGCCGCAGACTGAGCGTGGTGCAACGCGTCCGACTGTTAATCGACGTTTGCTCGGCCCTCGAACATGCACATCAACAAGGCATCGTGCATCGAGATCTGAAACCAAACAACATCCTCGTGGCCCATCAAAACGATAGCGCGTGCGTCAAAGTCATCGACTTTGGCGTTGCGAAAGCCCTGCTAGCAGATCAGCAAGTAGATACGCGTTTCACCAATGCGGTTCAATTTCTAGGCACGCCGGCCTATATGAGTCCCGAGCAGGCCGAATGGAGTTCTGACGTCGATCCGCGATCCGATGTCTATGCGCTAGGGGCGATCCTGTTCGAATTGCTGGTTGGCTCTACGCCCCTCGATGCAGACAGAATTAGTGGTCTAGCGTTCGACGACATGCGCCGCTGCATCGTTCACTCGGAGCGACCTCGTCCGAGTGAGCGGATTGATGGTCTGGCCAGTGAAATTGTTGGCGAGATTGCCGATCGGCGAGCAACGTCGGTGGCAGAGTTGACCCAACAACTTCGCCGCGATTTCGATTGGATCGTACTCAAAGCGACAGCGCGAAATCGCGGAGATCGCTATGCGACTGCTGGGCAATTGGTTGCGGAGCTGGAAGCGGTCTTGGCGGGCCGCCCTACGCTGGCCCGCCCACCTCACTGGCCAGCCCGCATAATTAAGTGGAGTCGACGTCACGCGCGGACACTAAAAAATGCCAGTTTGGCCAGCCTGGTGGTGGCGAGCCTGATTCTTGGCTGGTGGTTGGCGGCAAATCGGAACCAGCCGGTGATGGCCAGCCGTTCCGAGGTCAGGGCTCAGCAGGAACTGCAATACAATCGATTCGTGGTGGACTTGCGGCAGGCAGCGGAAGCATTGCGGAGCGGCAACGAAGGGGCTGCGCGAGAAAAGCTAAATAAATATCTCACCAAGGATTTGCCTCCGGCCTTTGATAACTTTGCATTGCATTTTCTCCGCCGACAACTCACTGCGCCGGAACGGATGCAATTGGCTCACGAGCATGACATATTGGACATGGACCTTTCTCCCGATGAACGTTGGTTGGTCAGTTGCGACCGGGGTGGTGATATTGTCGTCACCGATCTGGAGTCGCAACAAGTTGTTCGACGTCTGCATCCCAGCGACAAAGAGGTAACTCGTATTCGTTTTTCTCCGGATGGCAGCCAGTTGGCTACGGTGGGGCAGGACCAGAAGATCAGAATCTGGCGGAGCGGCACATGGGAGCCGATTGCCGTGCTAGCCGGCCATGCAATCACCATCAATGGGTTGGCTTGGGAGCCGAGCGGAGAGCGGCTGGCTTCGGGGGATCGAGGCGGGTTGGTCTTGATCTGGGACGTCGGGCAGCAGACGGTCGTGCAGACCTTGCCGCCCCACAACGGCCATGTGCGTTCGCTGAGTTGGTCTCCCGATGGCAGGCACTTGGCCACCACCGATGAAGATCGAGCTCTAATCTTGTGGCGGACCGACGACTGGCAGCTAGTGTCCAGCCTCGAAATGGATCTTGCCGGCTCACTCGCGTTTGCATTTTCCAGCGACAGTCGCTATTTGGCTTGTTGCGGGTATTATCCAGAAATTATCCTCTACGATTTAATCGCTGGCCGGGAGGCCCAACGGCTCATATACGATGGTTTGCCGTGGTCGCTAGCGTTCCGGCGTAACGGCGACCTGTTGATTGGCAACGACACCGGCAGTTGCGGCTATTATCAGAAATCCCCCGGGGCGAGTCATTGGCAACTCACCCGCCAAATAGCTTTTTCAGATGATCGAGTTCGACTGCGGCGCATCCACTGCAGCCAACAAAATGATCCGTCGATATTGGTGGTGGGCGAACAGAGCCGCGATGTGTTGCGAATATCACCAGCATCCATGTTGGGCCACCAGATCATCAACTTCCCTGATCGATTGATCGGCGCTCTGCCTAAATTGCAACTACTGGTTGGGCTAGACGAGACCGCGGGGAGGACAACCTTGTATCGTCAGTCCGATGGGAGTTTACTGCGCACGTTACCATTCACACCTTTCTTGGATTGTCCCCCCGAATACTCGTCCGTTACCAACCGGGTTGTCCTTGCCGGGACCGATGGACAGGGCCGGTGTGTGAGTCTTTGGGACGCAAAAAGCTGGCAGCTGGTAGCTCGTTTTTCCACCGCCTCCCGCGTTCGCCAAATCAGTTTTTCGCCGGATGGTAGTCAAGTGGCTTTCAACGGCTTTGACGGTGGCGAAAAGGCTGATACACCCTGCGTGGTGGAAGTGGCCAGCGGTCGACAGCAATCGCTGATGAGTTTTTTGAAGCAGGAAGCGGAGACGCGAACAGCTTATGCCCCTCAGGCCCAGCGCTTGATTTTGGGATCTATGTCGAATCGAAGTCTGGTGTCGCTTGACGGTCGTAATCTAGCGGCCTGCCGTACGATTCTAACGGACTCCGATTTACAGACTTGCTGCTTTTATTCGCCAGAGGATTGGTTGCTGGTGGGGGAGACAAAGCAGCTGACTTGCTACACATCGGACCTGGACGAAAAACGTTGGAGCAGCCCTAGTCCCAGTGCGATCCTGGCCATCGAGCTCAGCCCCGACCAACGTCTTGCCGCCTGTCTATGCCGCGATGGCGTAATTCGATTGTGGGAGCTGCGGAGCCATGAGCTGCTGTTGTCTCTCGATTACAGCGGGCGCCAAGCAATCACCGATCCCACCGTGCATTGGCTGAGTTTTACCGATCCCAGCACGCTCATCTTTGGCCGTCCCCATCACGCCGGTTACCTTCAGTTTTCCGCCGAGCCGCCGATGTCTAGCGGCTCAGCTGTCCGCTAAGGAGCTGCAGAAAAGTAAGTTGGCGTTTTGGCACTGGCCTCGGGAAGTAACTTACTTGGCACACTTACTGTAGTTTGTCTAAGTGGTAAGGCGGGAGTTCCCAAAAACCGCACCAGTTATTCAACCTAGGGCGGCTAAAGCTTAAACGCACGCTTGCCCGTCACTGTCCGTGCAGAGCGCAACAATCGAAGCTCCCACGCGGAGCGTTAGAGCCGTCTCCCCCCTCTCCCCCGCGGAATTGTTGCAGCGATAAGCTGCAACATATCCGTGGGGGAGAGGGGAAGGGGGTGAGGGGGCTAACGCGCCGACCTGCGACGTTGACCTCCCCAAAGATTGCTTGCAGCTTGCAGCTGCAAACAATCTTCGGGGGAGAGGGGGGCAGAATCTGCCGCTCTGCTTGTCTGCTTACTTTGATGCACAAGAGTACCAACTCACCAACTTATTTTTCCGCCGCTTCTAAATCGCAGCCTGCGGCCCATGAACGAAAGGCTGCACAGCTCGCTACGGCAAGCCTCACTATAGCCAAAACCCGGGGTAATTTCCCTTCTCCCGACTTTGCGTGAAGGGAAATCGCATTGCTTTGCGTCTGTCTTAGTGGAGCCCTTGCTTAGCGGCTGACTGCATTGCTCCAGTAATGGCATTGCTCGCCACGGCATTTGAGGCGATAGGACCAGCAAGACAACAACGAAAACCGCAAACCAATTGAGGGGCGAATTAGATACCTTTGTGTCTCCTGCCTTCGCGCCCCGAGCATCCCACCACATCCTCCCCTTCTGAGCATATCGATGAACACCGCCAAAATTAGTTCCGCCGCGAGAGCTGGCCGCCGTCAACGCAACCTTCTTCGCCGCCAACTGCGCATCGAATCGTTGGAACGTCGGGAGCTATTGGCTGTCGTCAGCTATTGGAGCGCCGACAATACGGCCAGCGACTCCATCAGCGGTAATAACGGCTCGCTCTATAACGGTGCGACCTACTCCGCTGGGCAGGTGGGCGAGGCCTTCAGCTTTGACGGCGTAGACGACGGGGGCACTGTCCGCGACTCGGCTAGCTTTCAACTGACGGAGTCACTGAGCATTGAAGTCTGGATCAAAGTCAATGGCCTTCCAAGCGGACCCAACGATCTCGGTATGATCCTCTTGCGTGGAGATGATCGCGACGCACTCGACCCGTATCAGCTTCGCGTCGAGCCGAACGGGGAAATCACGTTTCAAATCTCGTCGCTAACTGGTAGTGCCAGGCTGAGCGCTCCAATTGCGACGAGCCAGTTCGTACATGTTGCCGCAGTTCTCGACGACACGACCGGGAACATGCAGCTCTACCAGAATGGGGCTTTAGTCACACAGGTCGTTACCAACGTTCGGCCATTTGCTGACCTTGACCCGACCATGAACCCGGCCGTCGGCATCGGGAACCATGGCGGCTATCCGCGCACCCCGCACAACTTTCCCTTTAATGGCCAGATCGACGAGCTCAAGCTCTATGACCACGCGCTGAGCGCTGCCGAAGTGCAAGCCAACTTCAATGCCTCAAAGGGCTCTTCCGTTATTTCGGTCAGCGCCGCCTCAGCCATCGAAGGCAGCAGTGTGCTGAAGGTGCTGGACCGGTTCGTTAACATGAATACCAACGGGCTGCAGCGTCCCCGTACGCCACTATTTGGACCCGATGGAAATGGCGACGGGTTGCAAGACCTTTATGTGACCAGTTCGGACACCAATCAAGTTCTGCGCTTCGACGGCAAGAGTGGCGCGGCCATTGACGTATTTGTCGAAGCCGGTGCAGGCGGCCTGCTCAACCCAGCCGACTTGGCGTTTGGCCCGGACGGAAGCCTTTACGTATCAAGCTTCGGATATCCGAATGGAACGCCGGCCGTGGCTGGGGCTGGAAGCGTGCTGCGCTACGATGGCACAACAGGCACTTTCCTCGAAATCGTGGCTAGCGGATTCACAACGCCACTCGGGATCGTTGTTGCCGCGGATGGCACGTTGTTCACGGCGTCGCAAGGGACGAACGAGATCTATCGTACGCTCGGCGGCGTCACGTCAGTATTTGTTTCCGCCGGCAGCGGTGGTCTGGAGCGACCCAGGAATGTCCTGATCGGGCCCGATGTTACGGGTGACGGCGCGGCGGACATCTATGTCTCTAACCCTGGCTCCGTGCTGCGCTACAACGGTGTGACGGGAGCCTTCATTGACAATTTTGCGAGCGTCGAGCTCGGTTCCGGCCCTGCGTGGATTGACTTCGCTCCGGACGGCGACCTGGTTGCATCTGGCCAAACGACGTCCACTTGCTGCGAGAGGAGCTATGTCCGCTTTAACGGGACGACGGGAGCAAAGATCGACCAACTGGATACCAATATTGAAGGCTGGTCGTTTAAGTACGGTCCCGATGGTCTGATTTTCAAGTCTGGCAACTCACACAACTTCGTCGATCGGATTGGTCCCTCATCACTACTGGCGTTTACGGTCAGCTTGAGTTATGCCAGCGAGGTTCCGGTAAACGTCAGCTATTCAACGGCCAATGGCACGGCGGTGGCCGGTGCCGACTATCAGGAAGCGAGTGGAACGCTCACGTTCGCACCCGGGCAAACGACTCGAACCATTTTGATCCCGACGTTTGACGACGCCAACAACGAAGGCAACGAAAGCATGTTCGTCAACCTCTCGAATCCGGTCGGCGCGACAATTATGAACAGTCAAGCTGAGGGGACGATCTTTGACGACGACGCGTCTGTCACGATTTCTTACCTGGACTTCAGCGACACGACGAACTTGAATTTGATAGCCGACGTGAGTGCACCACACGGTCCGAACAACTCACTTCTCCTAACACCGCAACAGCCTAGGTATCACGGTGGTGCATGGCACAATGTCCCGCAAGTCGTCGCTGCCTCATTCGAAACCGAGTTTGAGTTCAAAGTCGATGCTGGCGGTGCTGAAGGCAGCGACGGATTTGCGTTCGTCATTCAGAACGATAGTGCCGGTGCATTTGGCGGTCTGGGCGGAGGCAACGGCTACACAGGAGTGCCAAATAGCCTTGCGATCGAATTCGACACCTTTCAAAACGTTGAAGATCCCGATAACAACCACGTCGCGATTCACAGCAATGGCGTTGAGCGGAATTCGCGCGACCTCAATGCCATTCTCGCAATTGCAGCTCCGACCTTCAATATCAACGACGGCCAGCAACACCACGTCCGCGTCTCCTATGTCCCAGGACTGCTGTCGGTATATCTCGATCACGGGTCGGAGCCTACTGTGACAGCAAATGTTGACTTTGCGGGTCTGCTCAATCTAAACGCAGGCCGCGCCTGGCTTGGTTTTACTGGGATCTCCGGTGGGACAGGGCAGAGTCAAGAAATTTTGAATTGGACGTTTTCTAGTAGTGGCGACACCAGTACGTCGATTTCCATCAGCGACGCGCAGTTGGTCGAGGGCGATAGCGGATCTAGCAACATGCTATTTACTGTCACGCGTGCCGGCGACTTAAGTAACGCGTCCTTCGCGAGTTGGACTACTTTAGACGGCTCCGCGACCACCGGAGGCAATGACTACACCTCCAATTCGGGCCAGCTTGAGTTTGCCGCTGGCGAGGCGGTGAAAACTATCCACATTACCGTCAATGGTGATACCGACGAGGAGTTACATGAGCAGTTCTTCGTCAGAATTACAGATGCGACAGGAGCATTCATCGGCGACAGTCTGGCGAGTGGGATGGTTCTCAACGACGACTTGACAGTTTCTATAGCGGGAGCGGATGCCCAGGAGGGTGGCCAGCACATGGCGTTCCTAGGAGAATTCGCCAAAGCATCGGAGCCACCACTACTTTCTAGCGCGAGAGGCATGGTTTTCGGCCCCGATGGGAATCTGTACGTCGCCAGAGGCTACCGTGAAGTGGTTCGCTTCGACGGTGAGACAGGGGCACCGCTGGGAGTGTTTGCTGCCGCCGAAGAACTGGCTGGTACAAGAGACATAGCATTTGGCCCCGACGGAAATCTTTATGTCACCGATAACGTCCAAAGCAGAGTTGTTCGATTCAACGGGACAACGGGTGAGTTCATCGATGTGTTCGTTACATCTCGTGCGGGAGGATTGCACACGGCGCGTGGTCTCGCTTTTGGACCCGACGGCGACCTCTATGTCGCCAGCGGCGAATCGCACGAGATCATGCAATACAACGGTGCAAGCGGCTCTTATGTCCGGACTTTCGTAACCGCAGGTTCGGGTGGCCTTAATGCTCCTCAGGCGCTGACATTTCATGACGGATATCTTTACGCTTCCAGTGGCCCAAATCAAACCGCCAGCATTCTTCGCTACGATGCGAGCTCGGGAGAATTTGTGGATGCCTTTGTACCAGCGGGTAGCGCCGGGCTGACAGTCGTCGTCAGCGGCGGTCTTACCTTTGGTCCCGATGTGAATGGCGATGGTAAGAGTGATCTGTGGGCCAGCAGTGGCTTGTCCGATGAAGTCTTGGTGTTCGATGGTGCCACCGGCGAGTACCTCCAGACCGCTGCAAGCCCCGCAAGCGGTGGCTTAGATGGACCGGCCGGGCTGGCCTTCGATCCCGACAATAATCTTTATGTTGTCGGCACCCAGAACCGTAGCATTTTGCGCTACGGCTTGGAGTCGCAAGCCGCCTTTACGGTGAGCCTCTCATCGCCCAGCGGCGTACAAGTCACGGTCGACTTCACTTCGGTCAACAACACCGCCATCGCCGGTAGCGACTTTGTGGCCACCAGCGGTACGCTGGTATTTGAACCGGGCGTCACCAGCCGAACGATCATCGTGAAGACGATTGATGATACTGTCTACGAAGACACAGAGTCGTTCTTCGTCAACCTCTCCAATCCGGTCGGCGCGACAATTGTCGATAGCCAGGGCGTCGGCACCATCATCGACAACGATTCCGATTCGACGCCCCCAACCGTATCGCAGGTATTCGCCAGTTCAAGCGCTTGGTCGACAGCGTTGATTGATCGTATCGGCAACGGAAACGGACTTGGAATCGAAGTTGCCTCTGGTGGAGCCCCGCTTCCTTGGGCGGGCATCGATCGTCTTTACCTCCAGTTCTCCGAGGCAATCCAACCGTTGACGGCAGCTATGTTTGAACTGCGCGATAGTGTGGGAACCCTGCCGTTTAGCTTGGACTACGATCCGGTCAACTGGCTCGTCACGCTTTCGCTCCCCGCCGGATTGCCATTCAGTAAGCTGCGGCTGGCGGCAGCCGAAAGTATTGTTGATCTCGCAGGCAATGCGTTGGATGGAGGGGTTTTTGATTTTAGGTTCGATGTACTTCCAGGCGATGCCAACGGGGATGGTCGAGTTAACGGTGCGGACCTGACTCCCTTCGGAGCTTCTTTTAATGCGCAAGTCAACTCGCCAACGTTTAATCCGCGGGCCAACTGGAATGGAGACGATCGAGTGAATGGAACCGACTTGACGATTTTCAGCAGCATGTTCAACCAACGTGTTGAAACGCTGAGCGAACCCGGTGCTCCCTTTGGTAGCGGCGGTGGCGCTTCTCGCTTTTCGCGCACGGGCCACGATAGTTTCTTCAACAGCTTTGCAGAAGACGACGAAGACGAAGAGTATGAACAAGACGAAGAGCTCCGCGGGCGGTTTCGTCCTGCGAATCTCGCACGTGTTGGCGATTTGCGGGACAGGGTGAGGTAGACCATACCAGCTTCACGTGTGTTCCGTTTGACAAGTTAACTCTTAGCGTCTGACACACTTCCTCTTAAACAGCCCTTCAAGGATTTCCTACCATGTCCCGTCCAACACGCAGTTCTCGTCAACGCGTTTCTACCCTTGGTCGCCGTCGTCGATTGCAACTGGAGTCGCTCGAACGCCGGCAGTTGTTAGCAGGCGATTTGTTGTTTGCGGACAGTTTTGAGGTGGCGAGCGAATGGAGTAGCAAGTGGGTACAGGACAGCCAAAACGACTGGTTCCGCAGTACGCAGCGCAAGACCGATGGGAGCCGTTCGGCTGAGGTGGATGGCTTTGCCAACAACGCCACGCTGACTCTGAAAAACGCGATTGACCTGAGTGATTACAGTTCGGCCGAACTGACGTTTTCGTGGTACATTGAATCGAGCTGGGATACCGGCGAGTACATTGCCATCGACGTGTTTAATGGCAGTTGGCAAGAGGTCGATCGACTAAGAGGCAATGTCGATGCAGAAAATGCCTGGCACCATGAGACGATTGTCCTCGACGATTACATGAGTGCCGGCTTTTTAATGCGCTTTCGCGCCAGCGTCAGCGCCAGCGCCGAGGATGGCAATGTTGACAATGTGCGCGTCTTGGGTGTGTTGGCGAACATGGAGCCTGTGGGACTGATCAGTCACTGGAGGGCTGATAATGACGCATCGGACTCTGTCGGAAACAACCACGGTACGCTGGTCAGTGGTACCGCGTTCGCTAATGGTCAGATTGGTCAAGCATTTTCCTTTGATGGTGTGAATGACCGAGTGCTAGTACCAGACTCCCCTAGCCTACGACTGACCAAGTCGATGACAATTGAAGGCTGGATCAGAGTTGACTCATTACCGGCGCCGGGGCAACCAGGCGAGATTTTCTTTCGCGGTGACGATCGTGGAGGTCTCGATCCCTATTCACTATCGATTCAGCCTGACGGGCGTCTGCGATATGAAGTGGCAAGCCTGACGGATGCTGCCAGTGTTTGGGCTCCGATGCCCATCGGTGAGTTCGTACATGTTGCCGCCACCCTAGATGACACTAGTGGCTCGATGCGACTCTATCTCAATGGTAGGCTTGTGTCGGAAACGACCACAACCGTCAGACCTTTCGGCAATTTGGATCCGGGAAGGAATCCCGGCATCGGCATCGGCAATCATGGCGGCTATCCCCACACTCCGCACAATTTCCCATTTCATGGTCGGATAGATGACTTGAAGATCTATGACGTGCCGCTCTCGAGCCTGCACATTCTAGAAAACTTTTTTGTCGGTAACGGTAGTATCCAGCCGTCATTTTCAATCGATGATGCGTCTGTGGTCGAGGGAGACTTGGGGTTTGGATTTACAGGGGCCTTTGTCAACGCGGGTGACAGTGGGCTGTCCTTGCCGTCGGGGATGACGTTTGGACCAGACGGAAACCTGTATGTTTCCAGCTTTGCAACGAACAGTGTGCTCCGCTATGACGGTACCACCGGGGTCCTCAAAGATATATTTGTCACCAGTGGCTCCGGCGGTCTGGGCAGCCCTCAGGACCTGGCGTTTTACAACGGTAATCTATTTGTCGCCAGCGTCTCGACCAATTCCATCCTGCGTTTCAACGGAACCACAGGCGCCCCGATCGCAGGCTTTATGCAGCCCGAGTTGGGTGGTCTCGAATCGCCCCGCGGTCTCCTGTTCGGTACGAACAACGACTTGTACGTCACCAGCACAGGCTCATACGACGCTGTGCTCCGCTACAACGCTACGACTGGGGCATTCGTCGATGAATTTATCGCGGCTGGCAATGGTTTGGATAACCCCACGCGCGTCGTGCTTGGTCCAGACGGCAATTTCTACGTCTCCAGTACCAGTGCAGCGAGCAATTCCGTACTGCGGTACGCTCCCAACGGAGACTTCATCGACTCGTTTGTCAGTCCCGGAGAAGGGGGACTGAACGGACCAACATCGATTGTTTTCGACAGCGGACTGATGTACGTGGCAAACGCCAGAGGGGACTCTGTTCTGACTTACGATCAGAATAATGGCGATTTTGTCGGAGTTGCAGTTCTTTCGGGAAGTGGGAATTTAGATAACGCTAGCGCGATGCTTTTCGACAGTGCTGGTCGCTTGTATGTTGGTAGCAGATCAACCGGAGAAGTTTTGCGCTATGAAGATACTTCAGCCGCACAACTGACCGTTTCGCTTTCCTGGCCAAGTCCCGAAATTGTTACGGTTGAATTCGAGACAAGCAATGGCTCCGCAATCGCTGGTAGCGATTTTGAAGCTACCGCTGGAATGCTGACTTTTGCACCCGGCGTTACCTCCCGTTCTATTTTCATTCCGATTCTAGAGGATACGGTCGCAGAGCCCGATGAGACATTTGCACTGACTGTGTCCAATGGAGTGAATGCGTCGATCGAGGATGCCACGGGCATAGTCACTATCTCCGAACGACGCTTTTCCATTGATGATGTCGCGGTATTTGAAAATGACGCGACTCCCCACTATCGCGGCCCCTTTGTCGAAAGTCCACTACGTGAGAACTTCGTTTCGATGGGATTTGGACCGGATGGTTCCATTTACGCATCGTCTCAGTCGACTGGTGGTGCTATTGATCGTTATAACGGCAGCAGCGGTGAGTTCGTTGAACGTTTGGTCGAGAGTGGTTTGGTTCAGGGCGTGCGCAGTCCTATTTTCAGAAATGGCATCCTGTACGTCGGGAGCGAGTACACTAACGAAGTGCTGCGGTTCGATGGAACTACAGGCGAGTTTGTCGGCGTTTTTGTCACGGCGGGCGCGGGAGGCATCGACGGTCCACACGGAATGACCTTCGGTCCCGATGTCAATGCTGACGGAGTACCCGAGCTATATGTCGCTGGTCGCAACAGCGCCAACGTCGTGCGGTATGACGGCGTCACGGGCCAACCCTTGGGAACTTTCATTTCGCCTGGAGCGGGGGGCCTCAGCTATCCCGAGGGTCTGTCTTTTGATCCCCTGCACTCGTCATTGTTCGTGGCAAGTTCAGGAAGTGGCGCAGTAATAAAATACGATGCACTGACTGGTGCATACCAAGGAATTGGCGCAAGTGTGCCGGCAGGACCCAAGGACGTCAAGTTTGGCGCCGATGGGCGAATGTATGTCGCGAGTTCAGGGGATGACCGGATCATCCGCTTTACTCCCAGCGGCGACTTCGTTGATGATTTCGTACCTTCTGGTCTGCCCGGCTTCGACAATCCGGGTCGACTGGATTTTGGCCCCGATGGCAATCTCTATGTCAGTGGCTCCGGCATAAAAGAGATTGCGCGCTTCGGAACTGAAACGGAGGCTGTCTTCACTGTGCAGTTGTCCGCACCCAGTAGTCAGACTGTCTCAGTCGACTTTGCGATCGCCAATGGGCCTGCTATTGCAGGCAGCGATTACTCCGCGGTCAGCGGAACGCTGGTGTTCGAGCCGGGCGTGACCGCGAGAAAGATCCTTGTGCCAATTCTCAATGATGCCCTTTACGAGGGCGATGAAACATTCGTCGTCATTCTCTCCAACGCGAGCGCCTTTGGGTTCGCAGTTTCCCAAGGAATAGGTACGATCCTGGATGACGATCCCAGTCAACCTCCCACGGCCAACTCGGATAGCTACAATACCGCGGAGGATACACAGCTCCTGGTGCCGGCCAACGGTGTACTTGCTAATGACAGCGACCCCGAAAATGCTCTGCTGACGGCAGTGGTGGTGACAACCACCAGCCATGGAGCGCTAACGCTCAATAGCGATGGCTCGTTTAGCTATTCGCCGCATGACAACTTCTTCGGAAGTGATAGTTTTACGTATCGCGCCAATGACGGTACCAGCGATTCCAACCTGGCCACCGTGACCATCTCGGTCACCCCGGTCAACGATGCTCCGGTCGCCGCAGCGGACAGCTATACTGTTGACCAAGATGCAGTGCTATCGATCGCAGCCCAGGGAGTGCTGAGCAACGATAGCGATGGCGATGGCGACACGCTGACAGCCATAGCCTGGAGCGGCAATTCGGCTCAGGGCGGACAGGTCGTGCTCAACAGCAATGGCTCATTTACCTACACGCCACCAACCGGGTTCGCGGGGACCGATACGTTCAGCTATCGTGCATCCGACGGCAGCCTGACGAGTAACTGGGCCACCGTGTCCATTGCGGTCGAGGCTGACAACGTCAATGCCATGTACGTTTATGACATTCGGTTCGAATCCAGGTACTGGGGTCTGCAGCGCCGTGCCGTTTTTGAAATCCGCTGGGATTCCAACGGCGACGGCCAAGGCGGCTCCGCCGACGCGCGGCGC
>JBGSUV010000111.1:0-45972 GCA_041753315.1 Pirellulaceae bacterium
TTGGATCAAGGCCCGCAAAAAATCGCGAGCCGTCACAACACCACCCAAGAAAAAATCGGGGGCACACACATCTGTTTACCGCCAAATAAACGCTTACCGGAATGAAAAAGATGTTTAGAGCGGTGGCGTCGCCCTCCCGTGTCGTGGTTCAAAGATGATTACAGCAGAGAGGGTATCCTCTCGCCCTTTTCAACACCTAAGTTCCAACCACTTGTTATGAGACAACAGCGATGGAAATTCCAACCGGTTTTGATCCGACGAAAGCCCACGTGGTAGCGCAGTGGCCGCACGATCGACCGCTCATCGCCTGCCGCTTTTCTCCGGCCGGCGATGTCGTCTGCTGCGGCTCGGAAGATGCCGTCGTCGAGCGATTTCAACTAGTTGATGGGGCGAAAACGATTCTAAGTGGCGGTCACGACACCTGGGTTCGAGCTATCGCTTACTCTCCCGACGGAACGCAAGTCATCAGTGGCGGCTGCGATGGCAGGCTGTCGTGGTGGTCCAACACTGCCGAAGCGGCTCCTCCCATCCGCTCGATCGACGCACATCAGGGATGGGTGCGTACGCTCGCGATCAGCCCCGATGGTCAGTTGCTGGCGAGCGGCGGCAACGACAATCGAGTTCGCTTGTGGAACATTCACGACGGCAGCCTGGTCAAAGAATTCGCCGGTCATGAACGTCACGTCTACTGCGTCGCCTTTCACCCGAATGGTCAGTTTTTGCTGAGCGGCGATCTGACCGGCAATCTCATCCAGTGGGACGTGAGCTCTGGAAGTCAAGTGCGCACATTAGATGCCAAGTTGTTGCATTCTTATAACGGGGGGCAACAAGTTGACTCTGGTGGAATTCGAGCGATTGCGGTGAGTCCAGATGGCAAGTGGTTGGCGGCTGGTGGTTTGCACAAAGCGAGCAATCCACTGGGAGCGGTACATGAGCCCCTGGTCGTACTGTTCGACTGGGAAACCCAGCAGGTTCAACATCAACAAGTGGCAGAAGGCATCACGCAAGGAGTGATCTGGCGACTCCAGTGGCTGGCCGACGGTTCGCTGATGGGAGTTAGTGGCGGAGCAAGCGGCGGCTTCTTGATCTTCTGGAAGCCCGAGTCGGATAAGGACTATTTTCGTTTTGCCTTGCCGAGTCTCGCCCGCGACCTGGATGTACATCCAGATGGGCTGCAGGTCGCCACGGCCCATCATGACCGCCACGTGCGCATCACCCGCTTAGCCGCTCCCGGGTGAATCGTGCTCGTACTCGTGCTCCTGCTCGTACTCGTGCTCGTCTCGTACTCGTGCTCGCTCGTGCTCGCTCGTACTCAACCAGTGCGCCTCGAGTACGGATGCACAGTTGAGTGTTGCCATCTTGCGGGAACGGCAGAGGTTTTCGGCCGTCTTGCCATTGGCCCTCGTCAGGAATCAGGAATCGCTGGTTACTTCGGCAACTTCCCGAAAGTTCCATTTACACCTGCTTTCTCGTACTCGATGAAACGGTGGTTGCACTCCTACGAGAGACGCATTTTGTTCGAGTGAGAGTGAGAGTAGGAGTAGGAGTAGGAGTAGGAGTAGGACGTCAACGCGTGGCGAGCTGAATCAAGTCCCTTGGGGTGGGTTACGTGAACCGATCTATCATGGCTTACCAAAGTTTGGGTTCACCCAACACTCGGGTAACTCTTCGCCTGACGGAAAGACCAAGTTTCGCTTATCAACTGGACTGCTGGGCTGTTCTTCCTCGCCTGCTTGACTGCGCGCTATGAGCTGATTTTCGAAGGGGTCCCACAGCGCTTCGACATTTTCGATCTTTAGCAGATTGGCTGAGTCGCGTTCCATCATGAACATGGCTTGGTTCTTTCTAACGACATGGATATTGTTCAACGGGAGTGCAAATTGTCTTGACTTCTCGCGGCAAATGGCCGTTCAGCAAGCAGTCGCGCATGTATCGAATAGTCTGCCACAATGCCTGCGGATCAGGCTCGCCGTCACATTGCACAAGTCAGTAAGCCAATCGTCCATTGCGTAGCACATCGTATCACGTATAGCACATCGCATGCCCGACGCGTTCTGTCTGCCCTGAGTTTTGGCATCATGCGAGCTTACTCAACCAGTTCACTTGGCCCGCCGGCGCATTGTTTGCAGGTGACGCAACAACGGGTGGGGCCACCGCTCTAAACATCTTTGTGACGCGGTCTCGGGAGGGCGACGCTCCTGCGGAGCCTTTTCCGGCCGCCGCCTGCCGTTCACAGGCAAGGGGCTTACTCGATTGGCATGTGGACGTTAGGTCGCTGCCCCAAAAAGCTCGGCAGGAGCCTCGCTCTCCCGACTCCGCAGACGTGTCGCGCTCATGTCAAGCTTGTTGTAATTAACATCTACTTCGCCACACTCAATATAGGATGCAAACCAATTATGCGAAGCTCAACCACGAATGAGTCGTTGGACGAACTGATACAACTCTCGAAATTGATGCGTCGTTGGATCCTCACCAGCACCACGACGGCAGGTTCGGGGCATCCTACTTCATCGCTTTCGGCGGTGGAGCTGATGAGCGCGCTCTATTTTGGCGGGATTTTCCGCTACGACGTCAAACATCCTGAGAACGCCCGCAACGATCGGCTGATCTTCTCCAAAGGGCATGCTTCACCACTGCTGTACGCGTTGTGGACCGCCGCTGGGCAACTCACCCCTGACGAACTCATACACTATCGCGAGTTCGACAGTCCGCTTGAGGGCCATGCAACCTCCAGATTTCGCTTCACCGAGGCGGCCACCGGGTCGCTAGGGCAGGGGCTTTCGATTGGTGTGGGAATGGCGTTGAACGCGAAGCTCGATCGGCTCCCATACCGAACATTTGTACTCCTCGGCGACAGTGAGATGACAGAGGGTTCGCAATGGGAGGCGATTCAGTTGGCAGAGCATTATCAGCTGAACAACCTGATCGGAATACTCGACGTCAATCGCTTGGGGCAACGTGGACCGACTCTTTACGGTAACGATCTCGAGGCGTATCAACGGCGCATCGCTGCCTTCGGATGGCGGACCATCGTGGTTAAAGACGGCCACGATCTGGCGCGACTTTTGGATGCCTACAACGAAGCTTGCACGGCCACGGACGCTCCAACCATGCTTATTGCCAATACGATCAAGGGCAAAGGCGTCTCGGCGCTGGAGGACCAAGATGGTTGGCATGGCAAACCACTCGACGAGGACCAGCTCGCTGAAGCACTGAACGAGCTTGGAGCAACTGATGAATCGCTACGCGGGAATATCACCAAACCAGCCTCGACATCCGCGACCAAGTCCGAATCGGTTTCAGGAACGGCTAAGGTCGCGCCGAGTGACCAACAGAGCGGTTATTCACTGGGTGACGAGGTTGCGACACGTGAGGCGTTTGGCCAAGCAATGAAACGCTTGGGAGATATTTTCTCGAATTTGATATCGTTGGACGGCGAAGTCAGTAACTCGACCAAAGCAGAGATTTTCGCTGAAGCATTCCCAGATCGTTTCTTTGAAATGTACATCGCCGAGCAAAATATGGTTGGCATCGCCACTGGTTTGACGTTGCGTGGGAAACTCCCAGTGGTATCCAGTTTTGCAGCCTTTCTGACACGGGCGTTTGATCAGATTCGAATGAGTGTTTATAGCGGTGCCAACGTCAAATTGGTCGGTTCCCACTGCGGTGTCTCTATTGGCCAGGACGGCCCCTCGCAGATGGGACTCGAGGACATCGCCATGTTTCGGTCGATCTACGGTAGCGTGGTCCTTTATCCATGCGATGCCGTTGCAACCGATCGCTTGCTGGAAGCGATGTTGGCCCATGAGGGGCTGGTCTATCTACGCACAACCCGGGAGGCGACATCGGTGATATACGAGAAGCAGGCGGAGTTCAGGATCGGCGGTTCGCATACGTTGCGGCAGAGTGCCGACGATGAGGTAACCATCGTCGCAGCCGGCATCACGGTGCATGAAGCATTAAAGGCGTATGATAGACTGCAACAAGCATCCATTTCCGCCCGCATCATCGACCTGTATTCGATCAAACCGTTGGACGTGAAAGTGATCGACCAAGCGGCCGCGGAGACTGGAGCTATCATCGTTGTCGAAGATCACTTTGCCGAAGGTGGCATCGGTGAGGCGGTTCGCAGCAGCTTGGAACAGAACTTGGTTCCAGTCCATCATCTGGCTGTCCGCCAGCGTCCGCGCAGTGGCTCGCCGGAACGCTTGCGCGAGCATCAAGCGATCGATGCTGATGCGATCACAAAACTCGTCCAAGAAATCGTTCGAAGTAAAGTTGCGACCCGTTAAGCTTGCTTCAGCCAAGGTAGGATGAGGTTGGGATTTTTAGCAAAATCCACTACGGTGATGTGTTTGGCTTCAAGAGCTCCGTTGAGCGGAGGATATCTTCCAGGCGACTCCGAAGCGCATGCATTTGATCGGCACTCCACTGCTGGCCAATTGCAGCGACCAGTGTCAGCGCGAATATGATGGCAACGCCAATCACTGCCACCCACAGGCCCCACAACGGCTCGCCGAGCATCCACTGCGAGTACGCCAATGCCAAACCGAAGAATGCGCTAAATGACATGGCGAGATAGACAATCCACACAAAAGTCCAAACATCCAGTCGTGGTGCGAAGCGCCCGTGGATCAAGCTGTCCGGCTCGCGCTCGGCGACATAAAACGACAGGTGCGGCGACCATAACCGATGCTCTTCCGGTGGCAGATGCAATTCACCATACTCACCGTACATCGTGAAACTGTTTTTCTTATTGAGTTGTGCACTGGCCTCTCGCAGCTTTTCAATTGCCACCGGTCGCGTGGACCTGATTTCAATAACAAATGTGGGACGCAGCTTAAACCAAAACATGATTCCCCCTTAAAGAGAGGCAACACGGACCCGCCAAATTCGTTTTTGTTTGCCACCAATGCTGTCGAGATTAGCGGTCTGACAGGTGGAGTCAAGAAAATTCCGCGAATTAGCCTCACTATCGTCCGGTGCACACTTTCGCACACCTATAGCACAGCCAAATCTCGCCAATCTTGTTAAACTGGGCGTTGTCCGTGTCGAAGAAGATCGGCGTTTGCCCAAGGTGGAAAGGTGGCAATTCTTGCGACGCATGAGGCCTCGTGACCTCGTCCACGCCATGATTTGGGACTTGTGACCTCGTCCACTACAAGCCGATGGGACTCGTGACCTCGTCCACTGCGAATTAGAATTTGTTTACAAACTGCATGTGCATAAATTGTCTTTTGGAGTTCTCATGTTCAAAAAATTGTTATTACTAGGCCTTGCGACGCAGCTTATCACTTCAGCGACCGCTCGAGCTCAAGAGGCCGCTGTTTGGCCTGCGTTTTTAGGCGCGGGTGCGGTTCGCGCCGAGTCGCCGTTGCCGCTCACATGGTCCCCCACGGAGAATTTGGCTTGGCAAATTGAAGTGGCTGGCTACGGGCAGTCAAGTCCTGTACTGTGGAGTGACCAAGTCTTTGTGACGAGCGTCGAAGGGGCCAAAAAAGAATCTTTTCACACGACCTGCCTCGACCTGAAAACCGGTGCTGAAGTTTGGCGCAAGACGATCTCGAACTCTTCGCCCGTTGATAACAGCCTTTATGTGAGTCGGGCTGCTCCCACGCCGGTCGTTGACGCAGAGCGTGTTGTCGTGCAATTCGAGAGTGGTGACTGCGTGGCCTACTCGCACGCTGGGGTAGAACTGTGGACTCGCCAGTTGGGCCAAGACTATGGTCCCTTTGTTCCTGAATTCGGTTTGGGTGCATCTCCTTGTCAAACCGAGTCGACTGTTTTTGTGCTCTTGGAACAGGACGGCCCAAGTTGTGTGGTAGCGCTGGACAAGGCGACTGGCAAAACCAAGTGGAAAGTGGATCGAGAACCTCGCCAGAGTTGGAGTTCGCCGGCCATCGTGACCGTCGAAAACACGCCGCAAGTCGTGGTCAGTTCGGCCGGTTCGGTGGTGGGATACGCGGCCGAATCAGGTGAACAGCTATGGAAATTTGACGACGTCGGTGGAAATACCGCAACGACACCCATCGATCACGGACAAGGACGATTCTTGATCGCCGCATCCGCGGGGCGTCAAGGTGAAAACGCCGCTTCTGCCAAAAAGTCCAATGCGCTCATGCAAATCAGCCGAAAGGATGACAAATGGATGGTGGAACGCAAGTGGGTAACGGAAGATGCTAGCCCGAGCTGGGCATCACCGATCATCCACGAAGGACTCGCCTACTGGGTGAATCGAGTTGGCGCCGTATATTGCATCGATGCTGCCACGGGAGCACCTGTTTACACTCAGCGCGCCAAACAATCGTGCTGGGCAACGCCTGTAGCCATCGGGGATCGCATCTACTTGTTTGGTAAAGAAGGCGTGACGACAGTGATCAAGTCGGGGCGCGAGTTCGAGATTGTTGCGGAAAACCAACTCTGGAACCCCGAAGATATCAAGCCAGTTGAACTGAGCGAAGCCGATCAAGCCAGTGAGGAGCGACGAAGAGGCGCTGCAATGTTTGGAGGACCAACCCTGTACGGTGTGGCCGTGGCAGATCAGAGTTTCGTGGTCCGCATTGGCCAACGCGTGTACTGCATCCGCGAATAGCCGAAGGTCTCTGGTTTAACACAAAGGGATTAAGGGTAGTGGACTCTGCGAGTCCCGCGGGTCCCTAGATACTTCGTCGTTTTCCAGCACGATCGGGAGGCTGGAGTTGCACAAGAGGTAGCGTCTTAATTGTTTGGGGCGCGCCCTTGTTGGGGCAAGCCCCACAGCCACTTTCGCCACTCCCCTTAGCCCACAACCCTATCCTTCGAATCAAAACGCAGGCGGCCATACCAACGATCAGAGTCGCAACCAGGGTTTGCCAATCGAGCACCATCATACGGCTCCTTAGGAACTGATGAACAAACTGCCGACCTGATAGGTCAGCAGTGCACCTACATAGGCTAACCCAGTCATATAGCAAAATGTGAAAATTGGCCAACGCCACGAATTGGTTTCGCGTTTAATCACCATCAGGGTCGCTGCACATTGTGCGCATAGCGCAAAGAAGACCATGATGGAAAACGCGACCGGTAGGTTAACGACGGGACGTCCGTCAGGCCATTTTGAGTTGGCGATGGCTGACTGCAGCCCTTCGTCATCCTCGGCCACATCGCCGCCCAGTGAATAGATCGTCCCAAGTGTTGCGATGATCACTTCTCGAGCTGGGAACGAGGCAATGACTCCGACCCCAATTTTCCAATCCCACCCCAGCGGCTTGACGACAGGCTCGATCACTTTCCCCATCCGGCCCAGAAAACTCGCTTCGATCAAACGGCCACTCAACTGGCGACGTTCGGCTTGAAGGGCGAGCAGGGCAGGGGAGTCTTCGTCGACGGTACCCAGTTGTTCCAGGGTTTCGATCTGAGAAGTCACAGCTTGCAGTGGTCGATGATCTCCTGGAAAGTAACCGGCTCCCCAGACCAAGATCGAGGTACAAAAAATCAAAGTTCCCGCGCGGGTCAAGAAAGCCTCGGCTCGCTCCCAAACACGAAAAAAGACGACTCGCAACGATGGAATTTTGTAGCTAGGGAGCTCCATCACAAAGGGCGGAACCTCGCCGGGGAAAAAGAACTTCTTCAATAACCAAGCGGCTGGAATGGCTACGGCGACTCCGACGATGTGCATGCCGAACAGCACGATTCCGCGCAGGCCGATCCAACCACCGAGCCAAGACTCATCGGGCACAAATGTATAAATCAACAGAACATAAACCGGCAATCGCGCAGAACAACTCATCAGCGGTGCAATCAAAATGGTCACCATGCGATCGCGACGACTCTCGATCACTCGGGTCGCCATAATGCCTGGAACTGCACACGCGAACGAAGACATGAGTGGCAGGAATGATTTACCGCTCAGCCCGAGCTTGGTCATCAGCTTGTCCATCACGAAGGCCGCTCGGGCCATGTAGCCGCAATCTTCAAGCAAGCCAATAAAAAAGAACAACATCAGAATTTGGGGGAGAAAAACAATCACCGATCCGACTCCCGCTATGATGCCATCACTCAGAAGACTGCGCAACGTTCCTGGCGCAATTGTCTGTTCTACCAAACCAGTTGCCCAGGGTTGGATATCGTCGGTGATGCGATCCATGAACCAGCTTGTCCCCCAGGTAATGGCCTGGAAGACGATAAACATCACGAAAGCGAAGCTGATGATGCCCCACACGCGATGTGTTAGCACATGATCGATGCGGTCGGAGGTGGTCGTCTCTCCGTCTTGTGGTCGTTCGACGATGCCGGTCAGTTGCGAGCGAATCCACATGTAGCGGACTTTGGTTTCGACAGCCGGCACGCGTTGACCGGCAGCCGACAACCGCTCACGAATTTCGTTCAGACGTTGGGGCAGTTCCTTGAGTTCTTGGCGACGACTGAGTTCAGCGGCATGGGCGCCTTCCAAATCGAGTATGAGGCGTTCGACTAGGAAGGGAGGCAAGTCGAGGTGCGACTGTTCGCGTATCCAAGCTTTAAGGGAGTCGGTTTCTTCTTGAAAACCACCGACGAAGATGGAGGCTGGAGGAACATGCGCCGCGCCGGCGGCTTCGCGAATCGCCAGCTTGATCTCCGCGACCCCGACCGACCGACTGGCAGTTGCGGTTAGAATGCGCGCGCCCAAACGGCTCGAGAGCTCGGGGATGTCAATCTTGACGCCCTCCGCCTGCGCTCGATCCCACATGTTCAGCACCAATACAAGTGGTTTGCCGAGTTGACGAACTTGAGTGAACAGATAGAGGTTGCGTTCTAAACTAGTGGCATCGACGATCGCCACGATGACGTCCAACTGAGGAACGTCCGCTTGCTTGCCCAACAGCACGTCGACCGACACTTTTTCATCGAGCGTGCGGGCAGCCAAACTATAGGTACCAGGCAGATCGACGACAGTAACCTCGCCTGCAGCATCCCGGTACTTGCCGAGCTTCTTTTCAACGGTTACACCTGGGTAGTTTCCGATGCGAGCTGGCACACCACACAAAGCGCTAAAGAGAGTGCTCTTGCCAGTGTTAGGATTTCCGACCAAAGCAATCGTTAAGGCATTCGCAGGAGCTTTCATAGTTGTAGAAGCTATTTGGGCTGAGTGGTTTCGATGCGAATGCGTTGGGCTTCCACGGTGCGTAAAGAGAGTCGATATCCGCGGACAGAGATTTCGAGTGGATCACCCATGGGGGCTCGACCAACTAACTTCACCCGTTCACCATCGGTTATTCCCATTTCCATTAAACGAACTGCGATAGAATCGTCACCGACGATTTCAGTAACGGTCGCTGTTTGGCCAGTGGCGATGTCAGCGAGTGTTTGCATAAGGTGGGATTAAACGGCAAGTGGCCAGTTAAGCGGAAGCGGAAACCAAGACTTCCACATCGCCGCTGAGTCGAATACTGAGACGCTTGCCATCTATTGCCAGCAAGCAGGGAGAGCCTGGCCGGATCATGCGAACAGAAGCTCCTATGCGAAGCCCTATCTCAGCTAAACGGTGAATCTGCGATTCATTCCCCTGAAACTCAACGACATTGGCCTGTTCATTGGCATGAAGTAGGTCGATCGGCAGGAGGTTGGCAGTAGTTCCGCGAGCGATCATAGTAGGATGCTACCCTTGGCAACTTGGAATTGAGACTCAATGTCAACAACTTCCGTTATTTATACTCGGTTTCTGAACAATAGGGAATAACGGAATCCAAAAAGTTTCACCAAACACGATTTCCCGAATAGCCACTAACCGGGAAATGTCAAACTTTGCTGGCGATGATAAGCGTTCGTGGCCAGATCTGAACATTCTGGGCCTTCCACTCCCTTTGGCCCCCAGTCTCTTGAAGCTCAAGTCCGTTGGAATACGCAGTGGACTAAGCTCTGTGTCGAAAGTCCATTTTGACAGAGCCGGTCAGGCAAACCACCAGCCCCCAAATTCCAAACGGCATATTCAAAAACAAGCAGGTAAAACAGGGTAAACAGGCAATGACGGCGCTCGTTCGAGCGAGCCACAACCCTCTACGGCGAGCCATACAGAAGCCGCCGACGATCTGCATAACCGATAGGACCAAAACGATGAGTCCATGGGCGAGGAAGAAAATGACTACTCCCTGTACCTCTGGCTGATTTGTGTTGAGCCTACCTGCGGCCGACATCTGACCCAACGACGCCAAAATGTTGATTGCAACCCCAAGGATTTGAAGCACGCCGAGTACTACGATCATCACACCTGGCAATATGTACACTATCGGCGCGCGTTGCACTCCACGACTCGAGTAAGCCCCACCTATAGGAGCTGTGTACCCAGAAAATCCGGGGGCAGTTCCACTCATTCCCGGATCGAGTTCCGGGACAGTCGCTGAGTACGGATTCATCGTCGCTCCACTCAAATCGACCAACGATCCAAACTGATCAGGGTCTGTCCCCAGAAACTGATCAGGGTCTGTCCCCAGCGCGCCACGCGCCGCGTCTGTCCATGGGAGGGAGTGACTAGGGTCTGTCCCCTGCGCGCCACGCACCGCGCCTGTCCCCGGGAGCGAGTGACTAGGGTCTGTCCCCTGCGCGGCGTCTGTCCCGGTTGGCGTTGGAATTGCTAGTAATTGCTGACAGTAGGGACAGGCGGTTGTCATTCCAGCTGAGGATTCAGGAACTTCCATTATCCCGTGGCAACTCGAACAGGTGATTCGAATATTGCTATCCAACTGTTTGCTCGCAGTCCGCGCTGCATGTCCAGCAGCGCCGGACCCACTTTTCGCACCAACACCGGCACCCGCGTTCGGGCTTTGCTTGCCAGACGAAGCGGTCGATTGGGCATAGCCGGGGGACTTTGGTTTGTTGAGGTCCGTGAGTCGACGAGGGGCTTTAGGAGACACCGGAGCTTTAGATGGTTCCGGAGCTTTAAGAGACGCCTGAACTTTAGGATACTCCGGGGCTTCAGGAGATTTCGGAGATCCAGCAGGAGCAGGTACACTGGGAAATGCAGGGCCATTGGGAGGCTTGATAGTATCATCGGGTGGATCGCCAGTTAATCCAATTGTCACCCCACCCGGCACTTGCAATGAGGAATCCCCAACATTGGGAATTTGTTCAGCCGACCGCCGCAAAGCGATTGTAAATACCTCGCCGCAACTATGGCACTTGCCGCGACGCCCCCGCATCTCTTCTTTGCCAGCAAATAATTGGTCGCATTTGGGGCAGGTGAAGATCCAACCCGAATCTTGGACTGCAGAAGTGGCAGATCTGTCAGTTGATATCGTAAAAATGTACTTACAGTTCCTGCATTGCCCTTTGGTTCCGAGCAGCGTTTTGCCGCACGCGAGCTCAACGCCACATTTTGGACAGGCAACCTTCACCTTGGTGCCCGAGTTTTGACTGCTGGCAGTATGGACCAACTTGATTGCCGCAGGATCGGGAATCTCAAGTAGCGTTTGGCAAGCGGGGCATTGGCACGAAAGCCCTCCGCTTCCATCCGGCACGCGAAGCAATTTCTTGCAAGACTCACAAGCAAATTCAATCGACATAGGTCTCAGCTAGCTTCGGTACCTCTTAGACTCCAAAGTTGACGACCTCCGGGTCCGGTAGGGAAGTGATATTACGAAATCTCGAATGCCTGAGGATAGTTGTCATTTCCTTAATAATCCAGATCGACAATCGTCCTAGGTGGATTTTAGAGCGGTTTCATTGCTATACCGGCTCGTTAACCCTAAACGCGCATCAACAGCGATCTTCGCTTCCCACTGCAATCAGCCCTGCGACATAGCCACCCTTAAACCCGGCGTCGATATTGACGACAGTCACACCCGCCGCACAGCTACTGAGCATACTGAGCAAAGTGGTCACGCCTGCAAAATTAGCTCCATACCCGACACTGGTTGGCACAGCAATGACCGGGCAAGGGACCAAGCCGCCAACGACACTTGCAAGCGCTCCCTCCATGCCAGCAATCACGACAAGTGCACTCGCACCGCGAAGTAGAGCTAGGTGTGCAAGTAAACGAAACGGACCTGCTACCCCCACATCAGAGATCAACTGGGCTGATACGCCCATCCACCTCAGCGTTTCCATCGCTTCTCGGGCAACCGGCAAGTCGGTGCTTCCAGCGGTCAACACGATCACGCGTTCAGTGGTCCGCTTCGCAACGTTCTCAGGTTGGGGGAGGGCAGGGGAGGGGAGTTGCGTTTCTCGAATCGCAAAATCCGAAAGTCGCAGCGTACGACCCAACAAATCGTAGCGAGAATGTGCAAATCCTGGCACAACGAGCCGCATCTGCTCGCAGTCAACGCGGGTAACGAGCACTTCTTGAACGGTTCCTCCGTCGAGCAAACGGCGGGCGATATGTGCAATCGCATCGGCGGATTTCCTTTCGCCAAAAATCACTTCACCAAATCCACATCTGCGTTTGCGATCCAGGTCAGGTCGGTGCTCACTCCCCGACGCGTGTTCGAACTGCAGAAGGCGTTCAGCCAACTCCGACCAAGTCATCTGGCCTGATTCGGCCGCTTCGAGCCACTGTGCGTGGTCGGCCAACGTCGACGAAGTGCTCGTGAGATCTGGGGTCTTGTTTGAAGCGGAGTTCATTGGCCTGGTTTCCATTTTCTGAAACGTCCGGAATGGAAGATAGTCTGAAGGGCAGGGGAGGGCGAGACGCTACGAACTGTCTTCTGCAGTTGACTAACGATGCGGTGGGTTGCCAATTTTTCCTTGCATTGTGACAATCTCGTCTGTAAGAAGACAAACGGGGCGCGTAGTGACGCGTCCCTCGGAACAACACTTATTCTGACTGCTAGAAGGTTCTTGGGCTATGACTGTCTGCGTATTGGCTTATTCAGGTGGACTCGACACCTCGTGCATGTTGGGTTGGTTGATCGAAAAAGGATACGAAGTCCATGCTGTCTATGTCGATCTTGGACAGCCGGGCGAGGACCGTCAATTGATGAAGGATAAGGCGGCAAAAATTGGAGCCAAGAGCGTGCGAATGCTTGACGCCCGCGAAGAACTTTGCCGTGACTTTGCATTTCCTTGTTTAAAATGGCAAGCAAAGTACGAAGGTCCCTATTTGCTGGGGACAAGTATCGCTCGCCCACTGATTTCGAAAAAGATCTTGGAAGTCGCCGCAGAAGTTGGCGCGGAAGTGTACGCGCATGGTGCAACGGGCAAAGGTAATGATCAGTGCCGATTCCAGTTGGCTGCCGAAGCTTTGCGACCCGATATCCGCGTCTATGCTCCGTGGCGTACCGCAGAGTGGCGCAATACATTTCCCGGGCGTACGGAAATGATCAAATACTGCGAAGCCCGAAACATCCCCGTCAAAGCGACTGCCAAACAACCATACAGCTCAGATGAAAACGTGTTGCACATTAGCTACGAAGCTGGCGAACTCGAAAAGCTAGACGTATGCGGCGTCGACCTGGTCGAATTCACCATGACCTGTAGTCCTCAAGATGCGCCCGAACAACCTGAAGAAGTGACCATCGGCTTCGAAGCGGGCGTGCCAGTTTCTGTCAACGGAAAAACTTGTTCGGCTTTGGATATTGTCCAACAGCTCAACACCATCGGTGGTCGCAACGGCGTCGGGCGCATCGATGTAATCGAAAATCGGTTCGTTGGCATGAAGAGCAGGGGGGTCTATGAAGCGCCTGGCATGACGCTACTTTACGAAGCCGCTTCGCACATCGAACAACTCACCCTCGATCGCGATTTAGTGCACTTGCGTAACACGCTTTCACCCGTCGTGGCTGAAATGGTCTACTACGGCTACTGGTATGCAGCCAAGCTTGAAGCACTAATGGCCTTCATCCAGAAGTCCCATCAAGTCGTAACGGGTTCGGTCAAGCTCCGTTTGTACAAAGGAAATGTCAGCGTGCTGGAGCGAAGTAGTCCCTACAGCTTGTATGACGAAGGCATTGCGACCATGGAATCAGGTGGCACCTACAACCAAGATGATGCGGAAGGGTTCATTCGCATTCAGGGCTTGCCCTATCGCGTGCAAGGCAAGATGCAACGATTTGGTCACAACTAACTACCGACAACCGACACAAACGATCCCCAGAACGCAGTTATCTCCACAGCCTTCAGGCGCACGCAAGTGTTGTACTTAACGCAGATCAAATTGCGACGCGTTGATGGGTTCGCCGCTGTTGGGCGAGATGAGCGCATCCAGAATTTCCGGGGTTAGGTCATCGGGTAGCCAGCATGGCGTCAAGTCGGCGAAGACGGCTGTAGCGCCCCCTGTGTGAGTACCGCCGATCGTATTTGGTCCGGTCGCGCCTATGCGAGAGTTCAGCTTACTGATGTCGACATCGATCGGTCGCGACCATTCGGACAGCGCGCTCTCAGACTCAACGACCAACAGAGTACTTCCAAGGCCATCACCAATGTCTTGAGGTGAAAGTGGCCCCGATGCAGGAAATAAAGTTCCCGGACCAGTGATCAAAAAGTAGTTAGTCTCTGCCGTGCTGCGCGATTGCGGTACTGCTGGGCTAATATAAACGCGTGGACAGTGTTGGCCTAGCAGTTGGACGTTGGTGGGCGAATCCCATGCCTCATTCATTTTGAATTGCGCTGCAAGCGAATGTTCTCCCAACTGTTCCAAAATTAGAACACGCCAACTATACAGCGGCTTACCTTTCGCGTCATACACAACCGGCGTCGGATACGTTCCGTGCTCTGCGGCATAAGCGTTTAGCGCCGCTGCAATTTGACGCAGGTTGTTCATGCAAGCCGCCTTGTCGCGTCGCGCTTTCAGTCCATCCAAGGTCGGCCATAATACATACAACGTCAGTCCCGAACAAAGCAAAACAACTGCAGTGAGCCCAAACATCTTCACGATCAACGCGATCAGTCGTCGTCGTGCAACGGAGGGGATGGGTTCCACGACTACGGTGGGACTGTCGATCGGCCGCACTGCCGCGGGGTGATCGACGGGAGCAGCAGGTACAACGATCACTTTACCACAACTGACGCACGGTCCCGATTGACCAGCCACAGAATTGTCAACGAGCGTCTTTTTGAAACAATAGGGGCAGGTAAAGTGGAATGCCATAAAGCGTGTCTTCGTATTCAATTGCCAAACTCGTCAACAACCGCAGCTTTTCTGTTCGAGACATTATATTCTATCGCACACGGAACGTCCGCTTGCTGGTGCATTTGTGGATGACTAGAACGACAAACCATTGCCAGGCCCCCATAGCCGCCCGGCGGCGAGCCCGCCTTATTGATTCCAAGCGGATCATTTTCGCCCACTAACTTATGCCGACGGTAAGTCCGCTGGAAGATTTATTTTTCTCAAAAGCCTAGCAGAGCAGGGGAGTGTAACCCAATGCGCGCTGTTGTACAAAGAGTTTCCGAAGCCAGCGTCTGTGTTGACGAGCAAATCGTCGGAAGAATCGATTGTGGTTTGCTGGTCTTACTGGGAGTAGAGCAGGGAGATACGAACATCGACGCCAAGCTGATCGTCGACAAAGTTGCGGGACTGCGCATCTTTGAAGACCAAGCTGGGCTCATGAATCTGAGTGTCACTGCCGCTGGTGGATCGGTACTGATTGTCAGTCAATTCACCTTGCTCGGTGATGTGCGCCGCGGCAAACGCCCTAGCTTTACATCTGCCGCTCCCCCTGCGCTAGCCATGGAGTTATACGAAATGGTTGGTCGTGGCCTGTCCGACGCAGGCTTGCGGGTCGAAAAGGGAGTATTCCAGGCAGATATGAAAGTTAGTCTGATCAACGACGGACCAGTAACCATACTCATCGACAGCCGCAAAGTCTTTTAATGCACCGACTAGCGCAGCCAACCTTCACCGCGTTCCATCAGCAGTCTAAATAACTCGCTGGCCGTATGTGGTACGTTGGGATGCATATGTTCGATGCCGAAGCGCTCCATAAAGGCCTGATCATGATAGACAACCAGACAAACGAGCGCCAGTTTGGTGTATGCCATGTAGTTGGCCCAACGATTTGTTCCCCATAATTTAAGCGCAGTTCCAAATGATTTCTTAAACGTGTAGTTACCACGCTTGAAATCCACAGACCATATCTCATCGAGTATGAGGTGGCTGAGAAAACCCAGTACAACTGCCAGAGTCTTGAAGATGCGGATGCTTATATCCTCGGACTCCATGATCAAAAATGCAACGAGCCCAACAATGATGGCTGCGGGCATGCTGTGCCACATGCCGCGGTGGACCGTGTATCGACGAAATATCTCCGCGATGAAGAAACGAATCGTGATATAAATGAACGCTGCTGCAACCACCATCCACTCGTGGTTGAGTCCCATCTTTTGCAATCGTTCCGCCATCAACATGGGTACCACAGCGGCACCGAGCGTTGTGGCTTCTCGTAGTGGGCGTCCCGAATCGCTGTCGAGGTCTGGGAGCATCCCACTCACACTGCACAATCCGCCGGCCAGAATACAAGTTTCAGTGAGCATCCCAGCCTGGTACCCAGCTAAACCGACAACGACTCCCGTGGCGGTACTGACGGTCATGTGCGTTTTGAAATCTGCCACGTTGAACTTCCTACTCAAACGCGATCCGTAACTCAATCAGTCCGCACCATAGCGAAAAGAGCAGGGGGGATGAAGAGCAGTTTGAAGTTTGAAGTTTGAAGTTTGAAACCTACCCCAAAACGCTATTCCACTGTAGAAAAAGATTTTGGTACAACCCCCCTGCACCCCCTGCTTTTTATATTCCCAGTTTCAGAAGGATCTGTATTGTGCAGGCATACGACTTGATCATGCTCATCGTACTGGGTATGGCAACCATCTTTGGCGCCATCAAGGGCTTTGCATGGCAAGTTGCTTCGCTAGCATCAATCATTGTCAGCTACATCGTCTCCTACCGTTTTCGCTTTCAAGTTGCGGAGATGATTGAAGCCAAGCCGCCGTGGAATCAGTTTCTTGCGATGTTGATTTTATACGTCGGTACTTCCTTTGTTATTTGGGTGGGCTTTCGGCTGCTCAGTGGCGCGATCGACAAAGTGAGACTTAAGGAATTTGATCGGCACATGGGAGCAGCTTTTGGGCTCGCCAAAGGTGTCATCTTTTGTCTGTTGATCACCATGTTTGCCATGAGCCTGCTTGGACCAAATCAACAAGCGGCAATTTGTCAATCGCGATCGGGATACTACATTGCGTCCGCATTGGATCGCGGCGTTGGAATTCTCCCGAAAGAAATTCACGATGTGGTTGGTCCCTATCTGGCAAGTCTCGACAGCAAGTTAAAAAATGGCCAGCAAGGCCTGCCGCAGTCAAACGAATCAGGTTTTGGTTTTCCTGCCGGCTTGGAGCAGTTCCAGCAGGGTCTGCCAAATATGCAAGATGCGATTGCCGACGCCTTGCCGGGATTGGCTTTGCCGGGCCTGAATAATCAACTGAACAGCCAGTCGGGCACTCAGGGAAATGGGCCGTGGAATCAATCGAACTCGGGAATTGCGTTTCCAACCACCGACGGAAATTCCGCGTTCGGAAATTCGGAATTCGGAAACTCACTCGGGCAACCGGGAACTTTTCCACCCCAAAATTTTCCGCCACTCAATTCAGCTCCACAGTTTAATCCCAACGGCGCGGCGCAGGGCTTGAACTTCAATCCAAGTGGAGGAACCAGCGGCTTGCGCCCAATGAATGGCGGACAAGTGGGTGGCGGTCAAGCACAACAACCAGGGTTAGTGTTACCGCGGTAGGTGAGGATGTCTCGGCGTGACATGACAAGCCGCATGAATCGAGCACAATCGCTTAAAACCAGGGAAAACTGCACCTCAAACCGAACATAAGAAACATTATCGGACGTTACTTCCGGGTGCTTATCGGGATCACTAACGGCATAACGGCACACTCTGAAGTCATGAGTAGACTAAGACGCAGTCGTTGACTCAAGCGGATCGCTCTGAGTTGGATCGAGGAAAACTCCCATCCGACGAAATTTCTCGTAACGTTGATCGACGAGTTCGTCGAGCGACTGAGAGCTTAGTTGCCCAAGCGTCTTGACGAGATAACCCTTCATCCGCGCGGCCATTTTGTGATGGTCGCGATGGGCGCCGCCAAGCGGCTCTTCAATGCAGTCGTCGATCACTCCCAACTCCAGCAGATGTTTGGATGTAAAGCGGAGCGCATCGGCGGCCTTCGGCGCATGTTGGTGACTCTTCCACAAAATGCCTGCACAGCCTTCAGGACTGATTACCGAATAATACGCAAATTGCAAAACGGCAACCCGATCGCCAAGTCCTATGCCCAGCGCGCCACCTGAGCCACCTTCGCCGATGACAACGCAAATGATCGGAGTTCGCATTTGGCTCATCTGGAACATGCTCTCTGCGATGACATGCGCCTGGCCACGTTCTTCCGCACCCACCCCTGGATAAGCACCCGGCGTATCGATGAAGCAAATGATCGGCATACCATACTTTTCTGCCATCCGCATCTTACTCATCGCCTTGCGATAGCCCTCGGGATGTGCGCAACCAAAGTTGCATTTCGCCCGCTCTTTGTACGTGCGTCCCTTCTGGTGTCCCACGACCATGACTTTGAATTGATCGATCTTCGCAAAGCCGGTCAACATGGCTCGATCGTCACCATAGTGTTTGTCACCATGCAACTCGACAAATTCATCAAATGCCAAGTTGAGATAGTCACGGGTATAGGGCCGGTCCTTGTGACGCGAGACCTGAACAATCTCCCAGGGAGTTAGGTTAGAGTAGATGCGCGCCGTCACTTCGTTCCATTTACGGCGCAAGTCGATCAACTGCTGCTCAACCTTTTCGTCTCCAGGCGCAACATGTTGCAATTCCTGTATCTCGGCCTCAAGCTCGAGCATGGGCGATTCAAATTCAGGACCGTTCAAACTTTTGTTCATGTTCGTATCAGGTAAATCTGGTATCAGTATCAGGATTGAGTCTAGTGGGACAGCGCCACTTGGTAGCTTGGGCAATTTGGCGTCCTGAAGTTTTCGTAGCCACCCGCTGCCAAGCGGTGGAAAACGTTAACTATCGCGTCCACCGTCTGGCGACGGTGGCTACCCAACTCGCCAAGTGGCGCTGTCCAACTAGGCTTGTGGCTTCTTCGGTGTGCTCGGCTCGGCGGCTTCTTGATTGTGAATGCGACCCGAGGTTGGGAAGTCATCAAAGATGCTTTTTTCTGGAATGCGTGGTGGCTTCTTGAAAATCTTGGTGACCCGCAACGTCTTGAGCAAGTCCCACATCGAATCGGGCCGATCCGCAGGACTTTTGGCCATCATATTTCGAATGATGGTCGCAAACTCGGCGGTCACATTGTCGTTGGCAACCAGGGGCGAAGGTATGGGTGCAGAGATGTGTTTATTCAGTAGTTCGTTGGGACTCGAGCCCGTGTAGGGCAGCTTGCCGGTTACAAATTCAAAAAGAACGCAGCCAAAGCTATAGATGTCCGAGCGAGGATCGAGTGTCTTGCCACGAATCTGCTCGGGAGACATATAACTGCGTGTGCCGGCAATTGTCTTGGTCTTGCCACTAAACAGCTTACCGAGCCCCTTCTTGATTTTTTGCGAGATGGTGAAGTCGATCAGTTTGACTTCCCCAGCGCGGCTAACCAAGAAATTATCGGGTTTGAGATCGCAGTGCACGTAACCTTGCGTATGCATGTAATACAGTGCTTCGGTGCTCTGTTCGATAATTTTGTCTAGCATGTAAGCGATCGACTCGGGTCCACGTCGAAGAGCTTGCTTTACATTCAACTCACTGAAAAGCTCAAGAACTAAAAACGGAGTTGGGCCGGTGAGTACCAGGTCATGCATTTTGATGACATTGGGATGACTCATACTTTTTGCGATCTCAAACTCGCTCTTCAGGAAGCCCACTTCCTGCTTATTCTCGCGGAAGTCCTCGCGCAGCACTTTCAGCGCGTAGCGATCGCCAGTTTGCGTTTCGATTGCTTCCCAGACCTGGCACGAGCTTCCCATGCGGATCAAGCGAGCCAACCGGTAGGGGCCTAGAAAATCGCGCGCTTTCGTCATCAACCAGCTTTCTAATTTTGCGTGTGCACCTCTTGCCTATGCGCTACAACTGGACCCCATCATATTCCAAATCCTGCTTGTGAAAAAGGATATGCAGCTCGCCCTATTGACCAGAGGCGGTCGCTTTTCAAATAAAGCCGAGCAATTTGCAATAGAGACTTCGAATGCGGCTCGTCATATGCTGATGGCGAAACTGGTCGGTGAAGCGATTTTGCCCCCCCTGCCCTAACTTGACTCTCAGTTCTTTATCTGCCGCCAATTTGAGAATGGCATCCACCAGCGGTTCCACACTTTTAGGTGCCAACAGAAAGCCAGTTTCGTCCGTTAGGACTACTTCGCGCGCCCCATCGACGTCATAGCTGATGACCGGTTTGCCAGCAATCAACGCCTGGGGGAGAGTTCTGGCAAGCCCTTCGCGGAGGCTGGTGTGGACCAAGCTGTCCATGGCGCTCATGTAAAACGGAATACGTTCCGGAGGAACCAAGCCGGTAAACCGGAAGTAGCGTTCAAGTCCGAGCCGTCGAATTTCAGTTTCAAACTGCGCTCGCAAGATGCCGTCGCCTACCAGCAGGAAACGGCAGTTGGGATTCCTGGCAATCACTTGTTGGGCAGCTTCGATCAAGTAGCAGTGTCCTTTGAGATGAAACAAACGAGCGATCTTCCCAAAGACGATATCGGAGTCGGTAAAGCCGAGTTCGGCACGCGCCGCCGATCGCCATTGCTCTGCGTGTAGAAAGGGCTCGACATCCATGCCTGAATAGATCGTCGTAAACTGCTCGCGCGGAGCGACACGGGCTTCGACCATCAGGTCCGTCATCGCATCGGCCACGCTTATAAGATGATGGCACCGCCGCGCCGCCCAGCGTTCTAAACGGATGAACAATTGCCGCGCTAGAATATTCTGATACGGATGGAATGGGGCACCATGCACCGTGTGAACAACCGCCGGTACATTGCCGCGCCAAGCCGCCGTGCGACCGAGAAAGCCACCTTTGGCGCTGTGTGTATGCACCACGTCCGGTTTAAAACTCGCGATTACCCTTCGAAGCTCCCGGTAGGCCGTCATATCGCGAGTTGGATGGATTTCGCGACGAAGAGAATCGACAAGTTCGATCGCCAGCCCCCCTGCCCTACCCTGATCTAACAACTTGCCTTCGGGTCCAAAGGTTGGGCCTGTGACCAACAGTACGTCGTCACCGTAGTCGCTAATCAGGTCCAAACAGTTGTAAAGCGTGTTCTCCTGCGCTCCGCCAATGATCATTCGGGTAATGACGTGGGCCACGCGCATCGCTTAGTTCTTGTTGGTAGCGGTTAGAGACGGTTAAAACAGGACTTCGACCAAAATGAGACCTTGTGGAGGTGCGGTAGCGCCAGCAACGCAGCGATCTTTAGCTGCCAAGACTTCGCCGACCCAGGTAGGTTCTGCGCGTCCTACTCCAACTTGCACCAGTGTACCGACAATATTCCTTACCATGTTGTACAAGAAACCGTCGGCCTCAATGTCGATTGTGAACATTTCTCCATCCAGATGTTTGGTTTGCGTCACGGTGAGCGAACGCACGGTCCGCACCGTACTTGTTCGAGGGCTACCAGCCGACTGGAAGCTAAAGAAATCGTGGCATCCCAGCAAATGTTTGGCTGCTTGCTGCATCCGCTCCAAGTTCGCTCTTCGCCGAATCCACCAATGGGTTCGCGCATGAATGGGGTCTTCAATGCGGGACGAAAAAACGCGGTATCGGTAGCGTTTGCCCGTGCTGTGCCTGAGCGGATGGAAGGTCACCGGAACTTCCAGAGCGCTACGGGCTACGATATCCGGGGGCAAGCGAGTGTTCAAAGCAAACGGCAATCGATCGGCTGCCGCTTTCCAAACGTTGGTGCGAAACACGGCCACTTGACCAATCGCATGCACACCGGTATCTGTACGACTACTGGCGTGAACGCGAATGAACGGGACATCCAAAATCTTGGCCAGCGCGGACTCAACGGCCAGTTGCACCGTGGGTTGATCGGGTTGCATCTGCCAGCCGAAATAATTTGTTCCATCGTACGCGAGCGTTAACAAGAAGGCTCGCGTGGTTTCGTCGATCGTGGAATGAGCCAGCGGAACATCCGGCGATTCGCGATCCTCGCCATCGTCATGCTGAGACATTTGCAAACTTGTCGGCAAGGAGCTTCCCAATTTGAACTGCGTTGGTGGCAGCCCCCTTGCGCAGATTGTCGCTCACACACCAAAAACTGATGCCACATGGCTGGTTCAAGTCTTTGCGGACGCGACCAATAAAGACATCGGGCAAATGAGCGCAGTCGCGCGGCATGGGGTAACTCTTGTTGGCCAAATCATCAATTAACGTCACGCCCGGCGCTAGGCGGAACAATTCACGGATTTGCTCCAAGGTCAATGGTTCGGCCGTCTCACAGTAGATCGATTCGCTGTGCCCAATCAGTACAGGCACGCGAACGCAGGTAGCGTTGATGGCGATGGAGTCATCTTCCATGATTTTGTGAGTCTCGCGCACCATCTTCATTTCTTCGGAAGTAAAGCCATCTTGCTTATGGGAGCCTATCTGGGGAATCAGGTTCAACGCGATGTCATGCGAGAACATACTGATCGCAGGAGACTCGTTTCCGAGATGCGCTTTCGTGTTGTGCAGCAGTTCTTCTTGTGCTGCCAACCCGGCGCCACTCACCGCCTGGTAGGTGCTGACGATCACTCGTCGGATGCCGGCGACGTCGTAGAGCGGTTTGAGTGCGACTACCATCTGCGTCGTACTGCAGTTTGGACTGGCGATAATACCCTGGTGTTGATCGATGGCATGCGGGTTCACTTCGGGTATGACCAGTGGCACATTTTCGTGCATCCGAAAGTAAGCACTTTCATCAACGACAATCGCGCCCCGTTCAACGGCCCAGGGAACACATTCTGCTGCGACTTCGTCTGGTGTACTGGCAATGACGACATCAACGCCGTCAAACGCACTGGGCTGCAATAGCTCAACGGTCAGCTCGCGATCGCCAACGACCACCTTTTTACCCGCCGAGCGAGCCGATGCGAGTAACTTCAGGCTCTCGTATTGGAGTCCTTGCCGCTGGATTTCATCCAACACGATTTGCCCAACTGCACCCGTTGCACCAACTACCGCCAATGTCTTAATCACCGAACTCACCTTGGGTTGTTTAAAACTGCATGTTTGACCAAACAAGAAACAAAGTCTAATTCACCTCCAAGATTTCGCAAAGGCGAGCAATCAGCGAACCACGGTGGGAACTGGAACCAGCGCGGTAGCTGGGGTGGGTGGCAGGTAGAGCTTAGTTTCTTCCACAAAATGCTCATTCGCCAGCTCGGCGTCAAACAGATCGGCGGACATTTGCAGCGGTGTAAGTCGTGTCGGTTTGGCCCATTCGGTGGCAACACTTAATTGCGCCCGGTATCCCAGGCCAGTCGCTTCGTCTTGGGAACGATACTGCTCGACTTGAAACAGCCAAAACGGAGTCGACGAATCTCGGTGTCCAATGGCCACGATGGCATTGGTCGGCAACAGGGCCGATTGGTTGGGAATGAAGAGGCCGAGATCGACGTCGGCCAATGCTCGGACTGCTGGTGGCTGACTGGTTAATTTGCCTGTGAGCCACCAAACGCGTTCATCGCCCAAAGTCCCTTCTTCCACCTTCACCCATTCGTATTGCTGGCAAAGTTTGCGAATGACTTCAGCCTGTCCGCCGGTTGCCAGGTACATGGCGATGACGGGATCCCGTAATGAGTCGGTTGTAATGACCAGTCGCTCACGGATTTTCCCGAGGTCGACGCGAGTTCTCTTGGAAACACCCCCAATGGTTTCTTGAGTTACCAATAGCTCCCCATCGCTTATCTGCAGCAGCGTGTTCATTTGATCGCCAGCAGGAAGCTGGAGACTCATTCTCATCCTGCCGCTCCCCTGCCCTCCGCGGACGTATTTACCAAAGCCAGTCATCTGCTGGCCGCGCAGCAGAATTGTCTGTCGAACGTCGCACAACGTGGGGTGCCCCCATACGGCGTCATGCAGCGATTGATACAGAATTTGCTGGGAAATCTCTTGTGGAGTGCGGGTCGTGGGAATCGGGGTGAGCGGAACTTGGGCTTTGGCGTGCCCTGTAGAAACAATGGACAACGCTGTGAAAAAGAACAGCTGAATGATGGTAATCAAGACACCTAAAACCGGCCATTTGCTAGCACTCGCGACGTGTAACTTGCTCCACATGGTTGGGTTGTACCGGATTTATCAAAGAAAGCAGTAGTAACGCGCCGAACATAAAGCCACGGAGACTGTTCGAAGCCGTGGATTTTTCGTATCCGCAAAACTTCGCAGCCGTGCAATTGCCTATTCACGCGATCTTATGCGACTTAGTCTGCAGGAGTCCAGGTGAATTGTGCAGAAGACACGCGCGACAGCTTTCCTCAAGAACTCACTCAGGATCGTTTCGATTTGTCGGTGGCTAGCCGTTGAAGGACGGGGAGCTGCCAAATTTAGGGGGTTAAGCATGAAAATGCGTGTTTTCCTAACGCTAGCCGTGGTAGCCGCCGGCATCACTGGCTGCACGACCACAAGGCACAATATGCCGCCAGCTCAGCGTCTGCTCGAGCCCGGCCCAGGTGTCGGTGGACCAGGCCCAGGAGTCATGGGTCCGGACCTCATGTCAGCCAATGGCATGGTGGGTCCCGGAGGCATGGGTGGCATGGGTGGAGGCGTTGTCCAAGCCAGCTGTTCAAGCTGTGTTGGCGGCGACGGTATGATGGACGGTGGCATGGGTGGCATGATGATGCCTCCCGGAGGTGCCAACGTCCAAGTCCTCTTCAATCGACCCGAAGGAATGGAACTGCGCTACGACGTCGTTGGTGACGGCTCGTTCGGTAGCGAACCTTTGTTCGTTCCAGGCCGTTTAGAGTTTCCGCAAGGAGGCATCTATCGGATGAAACTGACTAGCATCGGAGGTCGCGAAGGGGTCGAACTCTATCCGACGCTCGAAGTAGCCAACGGCAATCCACGTACCGCAGCCTACTTGGCGCACAACGCGATTCCCGTGCAATTCACCACAGACGACTTTGAACAAGTCTTGTCGGGTAACTTTGTCACCAAAGTGATTTATCTACCCGATCCGGAATTCCAAGGAGACGCCTTGGCGGGTGTGGACGTACTGGTCAGCAACCGGCTTGATCCCGGTCTCGACCCGATCATCGAAGCCGACCGTCGCGGTTCGATCCTAGCGATCGTACGTATCGGTAACAAAGACATTGAAATGTCGGGAGCAAGCGCTGGCGGTGGTATTGCGATGATGGGTGGCATGCCCATGATGTGCGGCCCTGATGGCTGTCCAGTTCCGGGTGGCATCCCTGCCTCGTTGCCTGGATATGTGGCCGGTGTCACCGCACCAGAATACGGCATGACCTACAGTGGAACGCCGATTGGTTTGCCAGGACCTCCACACATTCCTCTCGGAAGTCCGGCTGGATTGCAAAAGCACACCATGCGTAATACCACTCACATGCACATTCCTGATCCGGTCGAGCACATGAAGATCAACGTACGTCAAACACCAGGCCAAAGCTATCCGCAACCGGCCAGTCGCGTGCGAATTCATGAGCAAAACTTGCATCCGGGTGTACCAACCGGCATTCCAGCTTACCAACGGCACAGCCAATCGGTACCGGGTGCTACCGGTGCAGCCTACTGCCCTGATTGAGGTCAACCGACCGATCGTTAGCCCTGCCTCCAGCACGATAACGATCGGGGCGTCAAACCTTGCCGAATTGAACAAATCTCTGCACAGAAACGACTTGTGCCATGCAGAGAAACCGAACCAGCCAAGTGAACCGGTCGAACGTTCGCAAGGCTTGTGTCCCCTAGCAACGTGAATGAGTGAGGCGGTCGAGTGCGTTCCGGCGCTCGACCGCTTTTTACCATCGCTAAAAACAGTGAATGAGTGGGTGCTGAAAAATGTCGCCGAACGATGGTTCAAATTTCTTTTCGCACCCTTTGCGATCGCAAGCCAAATTGCGAGTCTTGTTAACGGCGGTGGCTCTGTGCACCTCCCCTGCCCTGCTCTGCTCGTCGGCCGTTGCCCAGTCGCGGTCATTGAGCGACGTTCATTATTTTCTGAATTCAAACCAAGCTCCCGGAATTGTGGCTGGTGCGCAGGTCGCCCGCGGAACACCGGGGGTCGGCACGTTCACAGCCGTGTCGATTTCAGGCCCAGCCGATTTAAAAGTTGCCTTGGCGCGGGATGGACACTTCCTTCCGACATTAGAAGCCCCCGTGACTACTGGCATGTTAGTTGGCGGCGTGTACCGATTTCGCGTGACTAATATTCCGTTTCGTCCCGGCGAAGAGCTCTACCCGACATTAGAAATCATCGACCGCATCACGCCGCCGGCAGGTCGAGAACACCGCTTTCCCATCCCAATCGTATTGACCGAAGACGATCTGCGTCTAGCACTCGACGGTGCATTGGTCACACGCGTGATTTACCTCGAAGATGCCGAGAACGCTGAACCGTTTGCTGCATTGCCGGGCGAACAGCGAACCTTTGATGTGGGGCCAGCCGACAACGCACTGAAAACCGCCGATCAACTGGGTCGTCCAGTTGCTATTTTGCGAATCGGCTCGCGAGTGCCAACCGACTTGCAGGGTGATCTTTCAGCGTTTTTATTTGGTTGCCCTCCGTGGGTACCATTACCGACTGCTCCCAATCGCGACGCCATGATCCGTGATGGAGTGTGGCCAGAGACAATACCCGTCGAACGCGACAACCAGCCGTTTTCTGAATCACCATCCGAAGATTATCCACGTACGCCACGTGCGCTATAGAACCGAGCCCAAAGGAATCATCGCCGTGCGAGTTCATTCCCACCGCCGCTTTAAGGGCAACGAATTGTTCCAATCAATGCTTGCGTCTCGCACTTATGTTCGCTTGCGCGTGACATTTGGGCTCGCACTCGCACTGTTTGTGGCGAGTTTCAGTATGACTGGCTGTGGCACATTGGGCGGCAAAGCCAAGCCCCATCTTCCCGCGTTGCCCGAGCCAGCTCGAATCGCATCCGCGGAACCTTCCGCTTCAGATGCCAGTGCCAGTTGGAAGCTGACTGACGCAGTTGAGTCAATCGAACAATCAGAGGATTTGCCACCTGAACAGGCCGCAGACACTACTCAGGTCAATATAGAACAGACGCGTGTAGAACAACGTCGCAATCAGGTGGCGAGCGTCAGTTATGAGGCGCCCGTAGTATCCCCTGCAACGAATGCTGCTTACCGCGTGGATGATGGCGACTATACGATTCCAATGATTAATCCGCAGGTGAGCTATGAAGCTGTTGAGTGCGCCGCTCCAACAACTTCTATGTGCACGAACTGTGGTACAAATTGTTATAGTAGCTCAGCGCCCTGTTTGAATGTTGCAGAACCACAACGCAAAAATTCCAATGAGTATATTTTTGATGGTGGAGATCAAGAGCCGTCGGTTGTGGTGAAAAAGGACTGGACCGCTGCTGGTGTCGACCCGACCGATACGGTTATTTATTATGAGACGCTGGGCGGTCAAGTCTGTGTCAAACCGTCAAACCGTGTTCCCATTTATGCGCCGCGGTTTGGGGCGGTTCGACAGGTAACCGGCGTTACATTGGCAGCTCGGGCGGTCGGAACTGAACGCATGCTGGCGCCGGTTTCTCCAGCCAACATACGCGAAGCGGATTTGGCTGGTAACGTGACCGTACCTATCGCGCCACACGGTGAACAACAAGTTGGAATGCTTGACGCATTTCAAGAAAATCGACTTGGCGTGCCCATTGCGCAAGTCGTACCGCCAGCCCGCATGAGCGAGACGATTGTAATGTTCGAGGATATTACATTTTTCGCAACTGGTGAAATGATCTATGACGAAGTTCCCGTGTTAGGACGTGTTCTGGCAAATGCAAGGGAATGGTACAATCCCGAGTCTGTAGAGGTTGTAATAGATGGCCAGCAGGCAGCTTTGGTGGTGGACGCCAAACGAGCACAGGACGTCCACGTGTACGAAATGCCTGACAAGTGCGCGATGCGAATTTGCAAAGCTGCAAGTCATACAATCGCTAATTCCGGAGATATCGTCCGGTTCACGATACGCTTCGACAACGTTGGACCGAAACCGCTGGGAAATGCAGTAGTAATGGACAGCCTTTCCGCAAGGCTAGAGTATATTGAAGGCAGCCAGCAGTGCAGCGTTGATGCCAAGTTTTCGACGGATGCGAATGACGTCGGCTCCCAAGTATTGCGTTGGGAAATCGATGAAGCCATTAGCCCCAGCGCAGGTGGGGTCATAAGCTTCGATTGTCGCGTCCGATAGCAGACTCGGCCCTTCAAGGAAGGGCGTATGTGATTACGGTTCAAACTGCAGTGGCTCACTGGTTCTATCACCACGTTCCACACTGATTCAGTACCGTAATGCACTCAACGCATCTCAGACTGCAACTCGTTCACGGCCTGTTGGTCGGAACCGCCATCGGCGATTCCCTTGGCTTTGCCAGAAAAGGGCTCAGTCGACGAGTGGCACTGAGAATGTTCGGCCGACCTCCACTGTCCTATCGTCTATTGCCAGGACGTGGAATTTACAGTGGCGATACACAATTGATGCTCATGGCTGGTCAAGCCATACTTGAAAGCAGAAGCGATCTCCGCAGTTTTCGAAGGAAATTCCAGAAACGACTAAGTTGGTATCCATTTAGTCTCCCAATCGGTACGAGCCGCGCTACCTTGTTCGCAAGTATGAAGGCTTGGCTATTTCGTACCGGTATCACCACAGGCATCCGCTCGGCGGGAAACGGAGCCGCCACCCGCGCGCAATTCATTGCATTGGCAATCTACGGAAACGGCCATCGACTACGGAAGTGGGTGGAAGAGTCGACCAAAGTCACCCATACCCACCCGCTTGCGATCGAGGGTTGCCAGATACTGGCGCAACTTACGGAAATTGCTGCGACGACCCCCTTTGGAACACTGGAGCCAACAAAAGCACTTAGCAGTATCATTGAGACCTGTGAAAGCAAAGAGTTGCGCGACCTTCTAACTCAGCTCGATAGTTTTCTAGTGCAGAAAAGAAGTCCGTCCAGTGTCGCGCGGCATTTCGGCTGGCGCCGCGGGATAAATGACTATATTGTCCCGACAACAGTAATGGCCGTCTACTGTTGGTTGCGGTACCCAACTGATTTTACGAAGGCCGTGCAATCAGCCATCGATTTAGGCGGCGACAGCGATTCGATCGGGGCGATCGTTGGTGGATTAGCTGGAGCGCACATCGGGTTCGATCGACTTCCCCAAAAGCTTGTCAAGTCGATGGGAGGATATCCACAGGGGCTGGGCTGGATTGAGGAGATGTCAAATCGTCTCTCGCACTGGCCGCATGGCATGCATGACTTGTCATTTGCCCCACCGCTACCTTCAGATCCAATGATGCAGTTACTTCGCAACCTATTTACGATACTGGTGGTGATATTGCATAAATTCCTGCGAATCCCCTATCGCATGACAGCGCGTTCGAGAGTGTAGAGCAATTTTCCCCAATATTGTTCGCAATCGCTTTGGAAACGATTGAGACAATCGTTCGACACGCGCCTCGTACACTACCGTAGAATCTACTCATTTAAATTTCAGATTCTCATGCACTGAAATCTTTGGTTGGTTTGGGCCTTTCTGAAACCGAACCAGGTTAGCGCGATAATTGGCGCTTCGTGGATCAATGCGGACGCAATTGCGCATTGTCTCAATCGCTTTTTCTACCATGCCTAATCGATACTCGACTTCAGCTCTCGTGTCGAGAAAAACTGGCGAGTTTGGAGCTAACTCCACACCGCGAGAAGCTAAAGAAAGGGCTTTGTCCAACTTTTGATTGCACTGTGAATACATCCACGCGAGATTATTTAGCGCAGTAGAATCGTTGGGCCAAGCCTTGATTTGATCTTGCAGGGCCAGCTCATAGTCATGAAACAACTGTTCGGCAAATTCGACTTCACCTGCTTCGACGAGCCGCGGATAACACTGAACCACAACTTCAATATCTTGAGCTTGTAGACTCTTGCTAACGTCCAAATGTCGACGAGCCGCTTCGAAATCCTTCTTTTCGATCGATGCGATACCACGGGCGATGCGTTCTTTTTGAATGGCGTAACGTAGGTTCCCAAAGTAACCGTTTGAGATCAGAAGTTGAACGACGGGCGAGTAGGGTTGCAAAGCTTCAACCAACGGGGCACGTTGAACATCTGCGGCAAGTTGATAGTTGTCAAGCGTTTCCAGTTGAGCAGCATATTCTGCAGCATCCCAATAGATAAACCGGCTGCTCGTTTCAGCGAACAAAAATGCTGGTGCTGCATATTCTAAAGTTCTTCGAACATCGTCGCGGTCGCTGAAATGCTGCCGAATATCGGAATAGCTCAATCCGTCGTAGCGCGACTGGCTCAGCACTCTCAGCCACCGTGATCGGTCCAATTCTCGAGCCTTTGCATACTCACCCGCCTGCGTTAAGGCTTCAACTTCACATATATATGCAGGCTGGAAATTGTAAGCATGTTGTCGAAGCACGCTGAGCAGTTCCAAAGCCTTCTCGGGCTTGAACTGAGTCAAATATATTTCGGCAGCGTCCAACCAGTGCAAGTTGAGGGCTTCGCTCCCATTAAACTCGCGAAGATCGGTGGACAGAATTTCCAAGGCGAGTTGATCGTACCCAAAACCCCGAGCAACGTCCGAAAGTTTTGTCAATTGTTCAGAACTAATATGCTCATGCACCAAATTCTGTTTTGCAGCTCGCAACCATTGCGAGATGACATTCTCCGCATCTTCGCCAAAAAACTCACGATCCCATAACCTAAGCTTCTCGATCACTGTCCAGTGGGAAACTCCTTCTATTTCATTTATCCGATTGGGAGCTGTGACGAACAATTCGAATGCAGCACTGGACAATTCCGGAAACAGACCTTCCACAACCGCCTGCTGGCATTCTTCGCTCATGAAGTCATAGTTCTCGCTCGCAATTTCCATGCAGAGCGCTCTCGATTCATGACGTCCGAGCCCACGCACGATGTTATTTTGCCAAATCACCAACTCAAACTCGCGACTATTCCGTGCCAGCTTCGCCAGCAACTGCAACAGTTTTTTCGCTTTTTCGTGTTCGCCAATCCCCACCAAGACGCCCACCACCCGGGCAGCATCTATCTCCATGCGCTCGTTGGCCATTAGGCTGTCGCGTACATGCTTTTCTTGAATCTCCAACCATTCGTCGAACGACTCCAACGTCGGAACCAGTCCGACTTGTTCAAAAGCTTTACTGAAATTGTTGCGAGATGCATAGAACGAGTAAGCCCATGAAGCGTTGGTTTCTTCCAGATAGCGTTCGACGGGCGCCACTCTACCTGACATTAAAAGCGCGACGACAAACTGGTGGTACTCCAGCATACTGCCTTCAAGTGGATCTCCCCACTGTCGCAACATGGAGAGCGCCACTTGTGACTGTTCGTCCAGTTCGGGTGCATCTCCGGGTGCAGGTGAATGTTCATTCGTTGGGGTTAATATCTCGGCCCATAACTCTTCCGAGCGCGTTGCGTCCCCCGCTATGTCAATCAGTACCGCCTGCGCTGCCTTTGCCGCCAAATTGGTGACGGGTCCGATCAACGCGGTTTGTACAGAGGGCTTGCTAAATTCTTTCCACTGAAAGCTCCGCGTCAGCATCGGAATTAAGCGATTGGGAGCCAAGGGGAGCTTCACCGCCTCGGCCGTCTCTCCAGAAAAGTACAATCGCACAGCTTGCAGTTCAACGTCGTTGGGGTCCAATTCGGGCAGCTCGAGCTCGAGCTTGTTTGCAATCCAACTGCTCACTTCGGGCGGTTGTGTTGCTAGCACGATTGGCCACACCTGCTCCAAATCCCCTTGACTCATCGCAGTTTCTACAAGACGGTTAATTGCAAATCGAGAGTAGGCGTCCGTAAACTCTTGCTTGAGTTCCAGATTATTGCGAACCAAACGCGTAGCCAACTCCCAATGTCCCAATTCACAGAGCGAGACTATCTTGTCGGCCGTCAGATTGTTCAGTAACTCGACCAGTCGGCTCGATTCCTGTTCGTTACCGCGAACCACCTTCATTTCATTCAGCAACAGTAGTGAATTTGCTGTTTCGGCCAGTTGCCGGTTGCCGGTTCGCTGCGCATTTTGAAGCGCGGGAACGGCCTGCGCACCAAGCTCCCAGAGCTGCAAAAAGGCGTTTCGACGAACTTGAAAACTCGGCGAGACCAAGCTGGGGATCAGCGATTCTGCAGAACGCGCTGTCTCTAGTTCCGCAGGACTTATTTTGCTCTCGGCCCCAACTTGAGCATTACGTTCATCGCCGTAGACCGGCGTCGCTCCCAACGCTAACCCAAAACCGAAAACCACCCAAACATGTCGCAGCATGATTAAATCCAGATTCTTTAGAACTCTTTCCTGGCAACATAGATACAGGAGATTCCCATTATGACTGCGACAAACGCGAGATTGCTAAATATGGGTTGCCAGATCTGCAGCTTAATTTGAGCAGCTTCTAAGTCTCTGGTAACCAGTTGCGTGGTCATCGTCTTGTCGCCTGACAATAGGTAACTCATTGTATTATCGAGCGCGCTCGGCTTGGGGTTAACCAGGTAGAGGGGGTTGATGAACCAACTGTAGATCAGTTCAAAGGTTGTTGATTTTGGAACGCAGGATTGCTCTACCTTCCGTTCTGAAACGTTGATCAAGTGCGCTTGGTTGGGCATGACTCCAAACCAACCGCGATCGGCGTCAAGCCAGCTTACACTCGTCAACTTCCCGGCGTATGGGATATTGAGCGATACAAGCGAAAGCGAGTCACAATCAACCTGCAATAACTCACCAGTATGGGTGACGATCGCAAGTTTATTGGTGCCAGGTAGCCAGGCAATTTGCCGAGCTTTGGAGCTGGCGGGCATCGAGACCGAGCCGACTAGCTTTAGATTGGCATCTAAAACGGCCAACGGAAGTCCATCGCGAGCTAGCACACAGAAGTTGTCGTTCATCTGCACGAGACTGGCCTCGGTACCATCGCCTTCGAGTCCCCCTTCGAGACCAGCTTCAGACAGCGTTAGACTATGCTCCACCACGAACTTGTCGCCCGAAAATTTCAAGACATCTAATTTTCCAGAGCTAGCGATGACAATCCCGCTCTCATTGGACAGGACCGCTGCAGAAGTATTGTCGGCAAGGTAAAAATCAGATGGCGTTACCTTTTCAAATGCATTGCCCGCGATCCAGGGGATTTTGATCCCAAATACGGACGCCTGTTCAACCTCTTTCATCTCCAACTTGTCCAAACTCAGCTGGTAGATGCCGGCGCGGCAGACGGCAATTAACTTGCGATCCATTTCCAACAGTTCAAACAACTGTTCGGGTAGTGCGGGTCCAGGATCGGAATTCCATAACGACTTTTCACGCGCGTCCGACAGGTTCGTCGGTTGGTTTGATTCCACGCTCTCAGCTTCGCCCGCAACTGGCTCCGCCGATTCCTCGATCGCCGGTGCTGCAGTATGCGCGTCGGATTCGTTAGTTTCGATCGTCTCGTCCGCGGCCGGTGCAGGAGCAATTTCGGACTCACTGGTTGGTTGATCAAGCTTTGATGAGCTTTCACTCAAACGTATGACTGAGACTTTTCGAGACGGGGCTTGGAGTTCGCCAAACGGCAATCGGAAAAACGACTTGATTACGATCAAATTCTGTTGTGGATCATAGATGGGACCAAACGTTCTGGCTTGTCCTTGCAACCCGGATTCGGTCGCAGGCTGCCAGACGGAATAGGTTGAATTCCAAACTCCGACCTTTCCTTGCTCGTTCACCGTTAACACATGTTGACCAATCTCGCGGACGCGGCTCACTTGTTGGTTCACTTCGACCTGAGGCCGCATGATGTCTCGCATAAAACCTATCGAGAAACAAAACAGCCAAAAGATCATGCAGGTTACTACACAGACAATGGCATTTCCCCACAACAAACCAGCCAGAGCGGAAACACTGTAGAAGATCACAAAGACGAACATGAGCAATGGAATACAAGCGAGCAGACCATTGTTCCACAGCTCGAACCGCAGCCCAGCTATCAAGTAAAGACCAACCAAAACGAAGGTGATGTTGACAAAGACAAAGATACATCCACCAAAAAATTTCCAAAGAAAAAGCCATACACGAGAAATGGGTTTGCTAAGCAACAGATGGAGTGAACTGGAACGAAACGTATCGGGAATCACAGAACTTGTAACAATGAGCGCTACAAATATGGCTACCACACCAAGTCCAAGTTTGATAATGAAGTTCAGCAATAACGGCTCGACAAATTCGCTGATTTCTCTTCGACCAATCCCAAGCGGATCACCCAATTTGAAACCAGCATAGCCAATCCACAGTTGCTCGCCGCGAGCGCGATTAAGATCCAACGGAAAAGCCAGTTGAAGCAACTCCCGATTCAGTTGCTCGAGATTCTTAGGGCTTAGCGACTCCGCCGACTGGGCGAGCAGGGGTTCAAGCCGCTTGCGGCGCGCCGCGGTTGGAAACGCCTCTTCGCTGTACAGTTTTGTAGAAGTCAAAACATGATTGAGCGCCTCAGACAATTGGCGATCTCTGATGCGTCTGGCCGGTGCATCGCTGGCGGCCGCAGCTTGCAACTCTTTAACAAAGTCTGGTTCCAGTTCTTTGGCGATCGCTTGAACGTCTCGCCCCCCCTGCCCTTTCGTACCTTTTGCTAACTCTTCGATCAAGGACTCGCGTTTGGCGATATCGAAGCTCGAAAATCGAAAGTTGCGTTCGGTGATGTATCCAAATGGCGCAAGCGCCAGCAGAATCAGGGTCCAGCCGATGAGCAGCGCCCAGAGAACTTTGTTTCCCACAGCTTCCCAAAAAGAATCGATCAGAATTGCGATATACGGTTTCATACGGAAGTTTCAGCCTGGACAGCGGATAAAAATACTTCTTCAAGGGAAAGGCGTGTACGATCGAGTTGTCGAATACTGATTTGTGCCGCCCGAAAGCGATCAACGAGCGCATCAACTTCGGCCTGCGACTCAACGCTTGCTGAAAATTGCCAGCGACCGTCCGGAAGAGGCTCGAGTTCACTGGTTTCAATCGTGCGGATCTTTTCAATGACCGTCGCATCACCGCTGAGCTCCATGCGCACGCGGGATACGAGCGCACCATGAAATTGCTGAGTCAATTCGTTGGGGGTCCCTACGCCGCGTAGTTTTCCACCGGCAAGAATGGCCACTCGGTCACAAACCAATTCGACTTCCTGCAAGATATGGCTGTTCAAGAATACGGTTTTGCCTTGCTCCTTCAATCCATTGATCAGACGGCGAATCTCTGAGCGTCCAACTGGATCGAGTCCATCGGTCGGCTCATCCAAAATGAGTAGCTCAGGAGAGTGCAACATGGCTTGTGCCAGCCCCAGTCGCTGTCGCATTCCTTTGCTATAGGTTCTAGCCAGCTCTTTTTCACGCCCAGCCAATCCCACCAGTTCGAGCAATTCAGCAGATCGCGTGCGGATCGTCGCTTCGGGGATTTGGCTAAGTCGCCCGTAAAAACGCAGGGCACGGGTCGCCGTGTGGTGGGCCGGAAAGGTCAAGTTTTCTGGAAGATAGCCGATTTTGCGTCGCGCTTCACGACTACCCGCCACCTCGCCCAGTAGAAAAGCTTCCCCCGCAGATCGCCTGACAATTCCCAATAAGGTCTTGATTAATGTGGTTTTCCCGGCACCGTTTGGACCTAAAAGCCCAAAAACTTCGCCTCGTTTGACTTCTAGGTTAATTCCCTTCAACGCATGAAAGCTCTTTCTGGAAATGAGCCCTTCGGTATATTTTTTGTGCAGTTGACGCACATCGATCGCAGGCGTTTCACTCATACAGATTCATGTCATTTAGGAATTGTCGTTCAAAACATCTAAGATAGTCGATTTTAGTTTTGTCTGGGAAGCAGTTCCCCCAAGGCGTCGAAGGAGGTGTATTATAGGTAGCGACGCAAGCGAATCTGGGCGCGCGTTACGAAACTTTGATCGTTTGTAATGAATTGGTTGATTTTTGGTCGTGGCAAATTGGCTCAGGGGAGATGATAAAATGGCAACCAACCGACGCAACTGCATCAAGACCATGTTAGCGCTCGGAGCCACGACGGGCCTGGCAGCCGCTTGGCCCAGTCAACTGGCCGCCATGATGCGTTTGGCCAACACTCGCCGCCATTTGATTGTCCTGTGGATGCCCGGTGGCCCATCGCAACTCGACACCTTTGATCTTAAGCCAGGGCATGCAAACGGAGGCCCCTTTAAGGAACTCAAAACATCGATCCCCGGCTTCCAGTTCAGTGAGCACTTGCCGGAACTTGGCAAATTGGCGGAACATCTGTGCCTTGTGCGTGGCATGCAAACCAAAGAGGGGGATCATAGCCGAGGCACTTACTTGGTTCGCACGGGCCAACGCCCTGGTGCACCCCTTCGTTATCCTTCGATCCCATCGGCCATAGCCAAAGAGCTATCGTCCAAAGGAGACCAAGCGGTTCCAGGTTATGTCAGCATCTTACCTAACTCTTTTATCAATCCCCCGGCGTTCAGTTCCGGCTTTCTCGGCGCCTCGCGTGAACCACTAACTGTCGCTGGCGCACCAACCTACGATCCAACCGCTGGTGTCCCCACTACCGATGCGGCTGCAACCGATCGTCCCGTCGACTTGAAGGTGGATAACTTACTGCCTCCTCCAGAACTGGAACTCGGGCGGATCAAACGGCGGCGAGAATTTTGGGATCTACTTCAACAAAGTTACGGCGCGCCACAACGCATGGGCTCCGCAGCGACGCACGATACCGTATACCGACGTGCTATGCAGTTGGCGGAAAGCGAACTTGTGGATGCTTTCGACTTGTCCCGCGAAACCGATGACACTCGCCGCAGCTATGGCAACGACTCGTTTGGACAAGGATGCTTGATGGCCCGCCGCTTGATTGAACGCGGCGTTCCAGTCGTCGAAGTGGCACTCAGTGATGGCCTTGGGGGTTTGACTTGGGATACACATGCAGACAACTTCGCACAAGTCAAACAACTGAGCGAGCGCCTCGACCGATCGTGGAGTCGTCTCATGCATGACCTCAAAGCACTTGGACTGTTGGAGCTAACCACAATCGCATGGATGGGAGAATTTGGACGCACACCACAGATCAATTCCAATGGAGGTCGCGATCACTTCCCCAATGCGTGGAGTTGTGTACTCGCTGGAGCGGGCGTCGTGGGCGGCTCCATCGTCGGCAAGACATCCGAAGATGGTATGGAGGTCAGCGATCATCCGGTGACGGCTGCTGATTTCTTAGCCACGATGTGCAAAGCGGTTGGCGTGTCACCCGATACGGAGAACTATTCAGAAGATCGCCGCCCCGTGAAGATCGTTGAAGGTACTCCGATCGCCGAGGCCTTGGCCTGACTAGTTGTTGAGTCTGAGTCGGTAACTACACCGTTTAAGGTTTTATAGTGACACGTTGGATCGTTCTATTGGCAGGGTTTCTTGGCATCCTTGGCGTGGGCATCGGCGCTTTCGCCGCGCATGAACTACCAAAAGACCTGGAATCCCAAGGGCTCGACGCCACCGAGATTGCCAAGCGATTGGAACAATGCGAAATTGCCGTACGATACCATATGCTCCACACGCTTGCCCTGCTGGCGATCGGGCTTAGCCCATCATGTCGCGGTCGGAAGAGCGCATTCTTCGCCGCTGTTCTGATGTTGCTTGGTATCGCTCTCTTTAGCGGTGGACTGTATAGCATGGTTTTTATCGGCGCGATGGGGCATTGGGCAATCGTCCCAAGCGGTGGACTTTGCATGATCTTGGGCTGGTGCGGCGTCGCCTCGTTAGCCTTTGGCGGTAGCAACCATCCAACATGATGCCAGAATGTTGCTTGGACCCGAGCGAATGTCCCGCATACATTTTGTCGGGTGGCCAAAGCTCACGGTTCGGAAGCGATAAAGCGCTGGTGGCAATTGAGAACCAGCCACAATTACTAAGACTGCAGCGCGCGTTACAAAGTTGTGGGCATGTGACCCACGTTGTGGCCGACCGCCACGACCGCTATATGAAGCTTGGCGTCCACTGCCTGGTAGACCTCGAGCCTGATTGCGGGCCGCTCGCGGGACTCACCACCGCCCTCCAACATCGTCTTGGCACTTGGGGCCAAGGTTGGCTCTTGCTAGTTAGTTGCGACCAGGTCAAGTGGCTCGCCGAATGGTGGACGCAGCTCAGCACAGCCATTGATGCGAACACTCGCGCAGTAACATTCGCACACGTGGATAGCTGCGCGGAGGCGCGCCAGGCGACTCGAGCGCAGCCCATTCCCGGTCTTTACCACACGCTGATTGCCGACACTGTGGCACAGTCGTTAGCTGCCAGGCAATTGTCGTTACAGCCCTTGCTGCGCCAAATCCCATCGGTTGCCGTAACGACGGAAAACAATCCGCGTTTGTGGTCGTTCAATTGTCCCGACGAGTTGGCAGCCCTTCAGCAGCGGTTGATGGATTCGAAGTAAGCAATCGGTTATAACGAGCGTAACACGAGCTTTAGCAAGCAAGCTCCACAACGATGAGACTCTACGAAGAATTGGATGATACACAATGCGTACGGCTTATTTCATACTGTTGACATGCCTGATGTTCGTTATTCCAACAACTAGCTTCGCGCAGGCAATTGACTTGACACTGCGCTATCAGGAGCCCACTTCAGAAGGTTCCGCGCGCTACCATCGCTTGAAACGCAAAGAGGCGTGGGAGCCGACTCGCACGGCAGTCATCGTGTGCGATATGTGGGATGCGCACCACTGCGTCAACGCCGTTCGCCGCGTTAATGAACTGGCGCCAAGGATCGATCGGTTCATTCGTCAGCTACGCGAGCAAGGTGTGACGATCATCCATGCCCCCAGTTCCTGTATGGATGCTTATCAAGAGCACCCAGCCCGCACTCGCAGCCAAGCGGTCGCAATCTCCAGTTCGCTACCAACCGACATTGCCGATTGGTGTTATAAAATTCCGAGCGAAGAGGAAGCCGTATATCCGCTCGATCAATCTGCCGGTGGCGAAGATGACGAATTAGAGGAACATCAATTATGGGCCGCCAGCCTGGAAGCAGCGGGCCGCAATCCACGCTCACCATGGCTCAAGCAGTGTGATGCAATTGCCATCGATACCAAAAGCGACTTCATCAGCGATAGTGGGACAGAAATTTGGAGCATTCTTGAGAGTCAACAAATCGATAACGTGATCCTTGTCGGTGTGCATACCAACATGTGCGTGCTTGGCCGTCCGTTTGGCTTGCGACGCCTGGCAATGGCTGGGAAAAACGTTGTTTTAGCTCGCGATCTGACCGACACGATGTATGATCCCAATGCTTGGCCTTACGCCAACCATTTCACCGGAACCGATTTGATTGTCCAGCACATCGAGCGTTACGTCTGCCCGACGATCTCCAGTGCAGACGTGCTCGGCGACGAGTTCCGTTATTCAAAAGACCTGCGTCCGACACTCATGTTGTTGATTGCCGAAGATGAATACAAGACCGAGCAGACGCTGCCGGTGTTTGCTGCCAAGCACTTGAGCCAACATTTTCGAATCCACGTAGCATACGGCAGCGATGAGGACTTAAATCGGATCGTTGGGTTGGACGATATCGCCGAAGCAGATGCGCTGTTGGTAAGCGTTCGAAGGCGGACGCTCCCTGAGGCCGACTTGCAGCTTGTCCGCGATTTTGTTCGCAGTGGCAAACCGGTCGTTGGTATTCGCACTGCCAGCCATGCCTTTTCACTTCGTGAGCGAGTCCCACAAGCTGGCTTGGCAGCGTGGCCTGAATTCGATGCAGAAGTTTTTGGAGGGAACTATACGAATCACTATGGCAACGAGCTCAAGTCAGAACTTGCGGTCGCCGCCGGAGCTACGGATCACCCAATCATGCAAGCCCTCGGTGAGTTGCAATTGCAACCGGGTGGTTCGCTATACAAAACGGCACCGTTAGCTGCTGGCGCTAAAACGCTTCTGTCGGGTACGGTTCAGGATCCGGAAGAAGCGGTAAAGGATCGCGTCGAGCAGCCGGTAGCATGGACGTTTGTGCGGCGAGATGGAGGTCGTTCATTTTATACGTCGTTGGGTCACGTCGACGACTTTGCTCAACCACAGTTTGAAGCGCTTTTATCGGCCGGGATTCACTGGGCATGTGGTCTCACCCCTCATTCCCTTGAGCAGATCAAACACCAAAATTCGCGATACTAAACAGATCGCCAAGGCAGGGCGATGCGGTCACGGGAGTGCGACGCTCCTGCGGAGCAACTTGTGGGCTGCCCTCCAACGTCCACAAGCAGGACGAGAGCAGTAGGCCTTCGTCGTCTCCTTTAATTCGTTGGCCCCGTACTCGGTTTTAGAGCACGGATGGCAAAGCCGCTGCACGGATGTTCCAGCCATCAGAAACCCGCGACAGGTTCTGTTCGTAACGCTCAAATCAGGGGAACCGACGAATAACCGCTTTAAACATCGTTGCTTGTGGACGTCAGTACGTGCCCAAAAAAACTCGTCAGGAGCCTCTCTCTCCCGACTGCTTATTTCACTGGTTAAATCACAGTGGATGATATTTAGGGCGACGCGGTCACGGGAGTGCGACGCTCCTGCGGAGCAACTTGTGGGCTGCCCTCCAACGTCCACAAGCATAGAACGAGAGCAGTAGGCATTCGTCGTCTCCTTGAATTCGTTGGACCCGTACTCGGTTTTAGAGCACGGATGGCAAAGCCGGTGCACGGATGTTCCAGCAAACAGAAACCCGCAACAGGCTCTGTTCATAACGCTCAAATCAGGGGATCCGACGAATCACCGCTTTAAACATCTTGCTTGTGGACGATAGGACGCTGCCCAAAAAAACTCGTCAGGGGCCTCTCTATCGCTCACCAAATTGTTAATCCCCAAGGTCCGGTTCCGCAGCCTCCTGGCGGGATTGTTACAAATCCAGCGCTTCGCGCGAGAGAGACGATATCGCCCGAGCCTTGTGATCTCGACAAATAGATGTATCCCTGTGAATCGATTTCAACCAGTCGATACCAGACCAAGGGCAGTTGCTTTTCATCGGATTGAGCAAGTGTCACCAGCGTTTGTTCTGGCGTTTTTGATCTTCCTGCAAGACGACTGAGCAGAGGTTCACCAAATACCTTTGCTGTTACCGCCACGCTCACGGGATTGCCAGGTAATCCCAGGAGCAGTTTTCCGTTATAGCAACCACCCAGTATCGGTTTCCCCGGACGGATCGGTAGGCGATGGAAGACAATTTCACCACCCAGCGCTTCAACGACTCCGGGTACGTAGTCGGTGTCTCCCATCGAAACGCCTCCCGTCAGAATGACGGCATCACACTGCCTTGTTTGCTCATCAATGGCCGCAAGGATCGCATCAAAATTGTCATGCACGCGACTACGAGCAACGACTTGCACCCAGGGCAATCGAGACAACCAGGCAGCCAGGGTTGGTCCGTTGGAGTCACGAATCTGCCAGTCTTCCACCGTGCTTCCGGGGGCTGCGAGTTCATCACCTGTGTTCAGCACTGCGACGCGGACGGGGCGATGTACGCTGACGACTGTTCCACCAAAGCTGGCGATGGCGGCCATGGCGGCGGAGTTCAGTTCAGTGCCGGCCTCGAGTACCACTTGGCCCCTGTGAATGTTCTCACCCTTTCGCCGGATGTTCTGCCCAAGTTGTAGCGATTGTGGCTCCACGTTAAAGGCAACTTGGCCCGAATGTTCCGTTGTATTTTCACGGCGTATGATACAGTTGGCTCCGGTCGGCAGTGGCGCACCGGTGAAGATCTTAATGGCGGTGCTGGCGCGGAGCTGCATAGGAGCGGTACCGGCCATGGACGTTCCCACGACGGGTAGCGTATTTGCCTTCGCCACATCGGCGATCTGTACGGCGTATCCATCCATGGCGGAAACATCAACTGCTGGCGAGTCACGATCGGCAAGCAGGGGTTGCGCTAAGATACGACCGGCAGAGTTGGCGATCGGTACCACTTCGAGGTCGACGACGCGCAGCCGAGTAGACAACTTGTCGATTGCCATTTCGATTTCGGCAAGCTGCGGTAGCGGAATTGACATCACGTTACCTGATCAACTTGGGTTCGATCACACTGCTTTGCTCTGCATCGACCACCGCAGCCCGAAATTCTTTGTCTGTACCGGCCGCACCAATGACACCCGCTTTGTTGATTGCCACAAAGTTGATGCTCAGTTCTGCGGGTGGCTTCTGGTCACCTTCGGCCACCCGTCGAATCGCGGCCTCGCAGGCCTCCGTCGGCGCCATGCCTTGCCGCATGAATTCCACGATTAGAAATGAGCAACAGTAGCGCAATACATTTTCGCCAACGCCCGTGGCACCGGCAGCACCAATATTGCCATCGACATACAGCCCCGAGCCGATGATGGGGCTATCACCGACGCGGCCGGGGAGCTTAAAGGCCAGCCCACTGGTGGAACAGCCTCCGACCAAATGCCCCGTAGCGTCGAGCCCCAGCAGAGCGATGGTGTCATGCGATTTATCCTCAGGTTCGCCCCGTGCTTGCTTTTCTTTCCAACTCAACCACGCTTTTCGCGCGTTTTCGGTCAACATATCACGCGATTGAAAACCGTTTTGGGCAGCAAACTTCGCCGCATCGGCGCCTGCCAATGTGACGTGTTTCGTAGTCTCCATGACGCGACGAGCGACCGATATGGGATTTGGATAGCCTTCAAGGGCGGCAACGGCTCCAGCCCGTTGGCGATTGCCATCCATGAATGATGCGTCGAGTTGTACAACTCCCAGGGCATTTGGCATTCCACCGTAACCTACAGAATCGACCGAAGTATCGAGTTCTGTAACGTTGATACCGCGTTCGACGGCGTCCAGCAAAGAACCTCCGGCAAGCAACACCTTGCGCGACTCTTCGCAAGCCGCCTGACCAAATGGCCATGTCGCGATGAAAATCGGTGGCTTGAGACCGTTGGTCAAGTCCGAATCCAAGGCAGTCGATGCCTCCGAAAGTGCCGGTTGGGTGCCCGACAAACAAGTGGCAGAAGTTACAGCCACTAGACCACTTTTCAAAGCCGTTCGTCGATGCATATTAAATCCGTCGGGTTGCCAAGCACTGGCATCAGTTGAATTTGGCCATCGCGATATGGGCGTATACCCATCGCAAAGTCACGCCGTGCTAGGAGAGCATACCGGCATATCAGTGTCAATGACATTGAATTTGGCGCAGCAATCGCTGGGTGGTCCTGCAGTGAATAGGGTATTCCCCGCTAGCCAGTTTTGGACAATGGGCGATAATCGAGGCTGTCTTGAGTGAAGAATCTCGCAATATGCGACGGGCAAGACTGCTCACGACCGCCGATTCTCTGCTTTACTTTCAGGAAATGGAAACGCATGAATTCCGATTCGCAAGCTAGTGGCAACGAAGCTGAAGAAAAACCGCGGCTAAATTTCATCGAGCAAGAAGTCGAAAAGGACTTCCTGTTGCCGAAATTGGCTGGAAAACAGATTCGCACTCGCTTCCCTCCCGAGCCCAATGGTTACTTGCACATCGGTCATGCCAAGAGTATTTGCCTTAACTTTGGTTTAGCGCAAAAGTATGGCGGGACGTGCAATCTGCGCTTTGATGACACAAATCCTAGTAAAGAAGACCAGGAGTATGTCGATTCAATTCAAGAAGATGTGCGTTGGCTGGGCTTCGAGTGGGACGAACTGCACTATGCTTCAGACTACTTCGATCAACTTTACGATTGGGCAGTGCAGTTGGTCAAACATGGCAAGGCCTATGTCTGCGACCTGACAAGCGAAGAAACGCGTCAATACCGCGGAACGCTCACCGCCCCCGGCAAGAACAGTCCATTTCGCGACCGCTCGGTCGATGAGAACCTGCAACTATTCCAAGCCATGAAGGATGGCGAGTTCAAAAACGGCGAGCGTACGCTACGAGCCAAAATTGACATGGCGGCCCCCAATGTCAATCTTCGAGATCCGGTGATGTATCGAATCCTGCATGCGCACCATCATCGTACGGGTGACAAGTGGTGCATCTATCCCATGTATGACTGGGCGCACGGACAAAGCGATTCTCTAGAGAAGATCACCCACTCGATCTGCACGCTCGAGTTTGAGGACCACCGTCCCCTTTACGATTGGTTCTGCCACAACCTGGAGATCTATCACCCACGACAAATTGAATTCGCGCGGCTCAATTTGACTTATACCGTGATGAGCAAACGCAAATTGCTGCAACTGGTTCAAGAGAAACATGTCAGCGGTTGGGATGACCCACGCATGCCAACGATCAGTGGACTTCGCCGCCGAGGTTTTACTCCCGAAAGCCTGCGAATGTTCTGCGATCGCATTGGAGTCGCAAAGTTCTACAGCACCATTGATGTGACGGTACTGGAAAACGCGATTCGCGAGCATCTCAACGCCGTTGCCAATCGCGTCATGGCTGTCCTGAAACCACTTAAGGTGGTGATTACAAACTACCCGGCAGATCAAGTGGAAATGCTGGAAGCGGTCAACAACCCGGAAGATGCCAACGCCGGGACTCGCCAGGTTCCGTTCACACGCGAGATCTACATCGAACAAGAAGATTTTATGGAAGATGCGCCGCGCAAGTTCTTCCGACTCAAGCCTGGTGGCGAAGTGCGCTTGCGGTACGCCTACATCGTTACTTGCGACAAGGTCATCAAAGATCCTGACACCGGGGAAATCACTGAACTGCACTGCAGTTACGATCCGGCAACCCGTAGCGGCACCGAAGAAGGAAATGCCCGCAAGGTGAAAGGAACCATCCACTGGGTCAGTGCAACGGAGTGTGTAAACGCCGAAGTGCGAATCTACGATCGCATGTTCTTAAACGAAAATCCGGAAGATGTTCCTGCCGGCCAAACGTTCCTCGACAACATGAACCCCGACTGCTTGGAAATCGTCGAAGCCAAGGTGGAACCCGAGCTGAAAAAGGCGCATGCTGGAGATCGCTTCCAATTTGAACGCCTGGGTTATTTCTGCGTTGATTCAGTGGACTCGACTGCTGAACGACTAGTTTTCAATCGCACGGTGCCACTGCGCGACTCGTGGGGCAAGATGCAAGCCAAAGGGCAAGCCGACTGAACCAGTGTCATTCGTTATGTTTTAACCAGTGAAATACGCAGTTGGGAGAGAGAGGCTCCTGCCGAGCTTTTTCGGGCAGCGAGCTAACGTCCACAAGCAAAGATATTCAAAGCGGTGATTCGTCGGCTCCCCTGATTCAAGCGTTACGAACAGAACCTGCCGCAGGTGCTTGACGACTGGAACATCCGTGCACCGGCTTTGCCATCCGTGCTATAAAATCGACTACGGGTCCAACGGATTGAAGGAGACGACGAATGTCAAACGGGATTCAATGTCTACTGCGCCCGTTGTTTGCTTGTGGACGTTGAACGGCTGCCCATAAGTTGCTCCGCAGGAGCGTCGCACTCCCGTAACCGCATCGCACTCCATTTAATAGCTGATACTTCAAGCGTTACGATCAGAACCTGCCGCAGGTGCCTGATGGCTGGAACATCCGTGCACCGGCTTTGCCATCCGTGCTATAAAATCGAGTACGGGTCCAACGAATTAAAAAAGGAGTCGACGAATGTCAAACGGGATTTAATGTCTAATGCACTCGTTGTTTGCTTGTGGACGTTAGACGGCTGCCCATAAGTTGCTCCGCAGGAGCGTCGCACTCCCGTGACCGCGTCGCACTCCATTTAATAGCTGATACTTCAAGCGTTACGAACAGAACCTGCCGCAGGTGCCTGACGACTGGAACATCCGTGCACCGGCTTTGCCATCCGTGCTATAAAACCGAGTACCGGTCCAACAAATTGAAGGAGGCGACGAATGTCGAACGGGATGCAATGTCTACTGCGCCCGTTGTTTGCTTGTGGACG
>JBGSUV010000112.1:0-6523 GCA_041753315.1 Pirellulaceae bacterium
GCCACTTCTGTAGGCACAAACACTTCTGACCGATTCTTACGTCCCATAGCTCATAAACTCCTCATCATCAGAAACCGAAAAAATCATTTCCCTACTTACTACTGACGGAGGAAATTGCGATTCCTTACTCGCGCGCAGAAAATTTTTCCAAAGTTTTTAGAGGATTAGCAATTACCGAGATATCGTGTGAGCGACTTGTACTGGGGACTGTCCCCAGGCGCGACCGGGCGCGACCGGGCGCGACCCGGGCGCGAGTTGTGGCCCAAGGGCACTGGGGTGTGGCCCCTGAAAGCACTTAACGCAACTCGACGTTCGCAAGCATGAACTCCGAGTCCAATTGATGGCGTTTAAGGCTGAAGGCTTGGCACTACCGCTGGCGTGAGCCACATAGCGCTGACCAGGGACCAGGCGGGGAAACGGTACCAAAGTGGGGGCACCTTCGAACGACGCGGCGGCGAGCGCTCGATCCGATGAGACGGAAACTCAATACTAACGCAATACACGAAACGAGCCTTTAGGAGTGCCATAACTCGAACGCTGCGCGCGGTCGGCTGTTTTCAAATTGAGGCAACAAGCGACCTCATATGGATGCGATTTTCGCACCTGCCCTGTGATGGCTGCGTCGTAGATATTGAAGTGCCCCATCGCTCTATTGCTTAGATGGATTTTGCTGCAGATGCCGATTAGGCCACCGCTCTAAACATCTTTATTGTGATTTGACATGTAAATATGCGGTCGGGAGAGCGAGGCTCCTGCCGAGCTTTTTCGGGCAGCGTCCTAACGTCCACAAGCCAATCGAGTACAGCCCCTTGCCTGTGAACGGCAGACGGCGGCCCAAAAAGGCTCCGCAGGAGCGTCGCCCTCCCGAGACCGCGTCACAAAGATGTTTAGAGCGGTGCGATTAGGCTCCCGAACTGCGAACTGGGGCGTGAATGCTCGGAGAATGAAAGTTGAGTGTGTTTGAACAAGAGATTCCAAAACGGTTGAGCCAAGTCCATTCGAAGTCGACGCTACCATCGCTGCCCTGATCCGAGCAAGGTGTGCCATGTGAATTTTCACTTGCGACAATGAGCTCAGGGGCGGACAATGGCCAGAAATCATTCCAGTTTCGACCATGAGCACTCTACCGTGAATAACTCTTCCAAAAGCTCCACTGCCATTCCCAACTTCCAGCTCGGTAGTGGCCTATTACCTGCCATCGCACAAGACGCAACAACTGGTCAAGTCCTCATGTTGGCCTGGATGAACGAAGAGGCGTGGAATGAGACACTGAAAACGCAGCGAGCCGTCTATTTTAGTCGCAGCCGGAACCGCTTGTGGCGCAAAGGTGAAGAGAGTGGTCACCAACAGCGTGTGCGAGAAATCTACATCGATTGCGATGCCGATACGATTTTATTAAAAGTCGACCAAGTCGGGGCGGCCTGCCATGAAGGTTATGCTTCCTGCTTCTTTCGCCAAGTAATAGCAGTTGACGACATTCGCGTCGTTGCCGAGCGCATTAAACACCCCAGCGAAATATACAAAGCCGAACAGTAGTCATTTCGTGCCAACACGAACTTTACTCGGACAATAACAAGGCGACATCCGATTCGTTGATTCCGAGCGAGGTTGCAATCTCAGGTAGCGTGTGCCCCTGCGCGGCCAACCGCCTGGCGCGTTGCACAATGCTCTCAACGCCATTGCCGACTCCTTCTGCAGCACGCAACAAATTCACCAACCGAGTTGATGCTTCATCGTAAGCCAGCGTCATCGCACGAACTGCGATAAGTTTTGAATCGAGTTCCGCTTTGAGTTCGCGTCCCAGATCGTGCAATTCGACTTGCCATTTAAGTACCTCCGTCGGAGCGCCTAAGGAAGATATGCCGGAAAATGGAAGCGGCCGTCCTTTTACGTTGGCGTTGTGCTTCAGTTCTAAGCCTCCACCATTCCCCTTTGTCATGCGCAGGCTGCGGGTCGCCCGTCCGCGTAGGAGTAACCAGCAGATGATGCCTAGTCCAGCGAACATCATCAGCGGTTGCGCGAGCTCGGAAGAAATCAACATGACACAACACAGTCCGTCGTAGAACAGAACTCTGCCTGTTTCAGGGGCGGTGGAATGAAACGATCCGGTAGTTCGTAACATCGTCGACGTCAGTGCACCGCATGAAGTCATCGAGAAACTTTTCAGATTCTAGTGATCGTACCGTTTTTTTCACTCTTCCGGTCTAAGAGCTTATGCCGCATCCACTTTGCGAACGACCGACGAAAATCATCATCGTCGTCGACCAACAGTAATTTCATAGGATCTTTGTTCATATTCGAGTCACCTTTGATTCAACGTTGACTCAACTTGACGATGGTTGCAATTACGAGCACCAACCCTCGTGGCCAATAAGCGGCACAAATCGAACATCAGCGAGATTTTCGATTCGGAACCGACTACTGGACTCGCGGGTGATCCGTACCAATTTTTGCTTCGACTGCTCGGTCCCTACTGGAATCACCATTCGCCCGCCAAGCTTCAGTTGCGATTTCAAAGACTCCGGTACGCTAGGCCCGCCTGCCGTGACGATGATTGCATCGTAAGGTGCATGTTCGATCCACCCCAAGGTGCCGTCGCTGCAATGAACATGAATATTGCGATAGTCCAGCGATGAGAGCACGGCTCGCGCTTGGTCGGCCAGTTCGCTAATGCGCTCGACGGAATAGACATCGCCTGCAATTTGGCCAAGCACTGCTGCGGCGTAACCTGAACCGGTGCCAATCTCCAATACGCGTTCACCACCTTGGAGTTCCAAGGCTTCGATCATGAATGCGACGATGTAGGGTTGCGAAATCGTTTGACAGGCAGCGATGGGAAGCGGCGAATCCTCGTATGCATGTTTTCGCATGCTTTTCGGCAGAAACGCTTCTCGAGGAACTTGGCGTATCGCGTCAAGTACCAAACGATCACGTACTCCGCGTCCACGGATCTGTTGATCCACCATGGCTGCACGATCAGTTGTTGAGTCGATATGCTTCATCGTTTTATCATACCTGCAAGTGGCATGGGATCGGCGTGGACGAGTCGTCTCCCAGCCGGCACCGCACTCTCGACTCTAGGTGGTTGATCGCATAGGAGGAGTACGAGTACCGGTCTCGGAGCCATTGCTGATTGGATGATGATAGTGATAACTCGAGTAGTAGCCGTTTTCTTCGTCACGCTTCAGCGCGGTCTTGTATTCGGCTTGCAATACCAACCCCTAGTTGCTCGCAAGTCGCGTACCAGCTCACGAAACATCCCATCCTTTTGCGATTGAAGCTGATTTGGTTGGGTTGGTTGAAAAACGACTAAGCCAAATTGACACATCGCTGTGCAAAAATGCACGGACTGGTCGCAAGTGTGCGTTCTCGGTCAAAGCGGATTGTTCGTGCGCCGCGAGCGTCGCGAGCCGTGAACCACGCCGCGCAATGCCCGTGCAGTTGTACAGAACGATGTCTGCTGTTTTACTTGAACAGTTGGAACGCCACTTGCAAATCGTGAATCGATGCAGATTAGAAGTTGGCGTCCCATTTAGAACCAAGTCGAGTTAAGCGATGCAGACCACAGAGAGAATTCCCATAGCTTCGGACTTCATGCGAACCAGTTTGCATACGGTCAATCCTGACATGCCACTTGGGGAGATCATCAAGTTCTTGCTCAACCATGGCATTTCGAACGCACCGGTAGTAGTTACTGATGATGGTCGCCGACGACTGGTTGGCTTCATTTCCGAACGCGACTGTCTGGCAGGACTTTCCAATGAGAGTTTCTTCGGCTCGCCAGCGCCTAATCAGACCGCAGCTACGTTAATGCGCAAACATCCGGTCTGCGTGTCGCCCGAGACCGAACTGTTTGCATTGGCCTCGATCTTTATTAGTCACGACTATCGGCACCTGCCCGTCACGAAAGACGATGAACTAGTGGGAATGATTAGCCGACGCGACATCTTAACTGCATTGGAGAAATACTACCGCAAGGTGGTGAACAAGCAGACTTTGGATCATTTCCCACCCGATTTACATCTATTGATGAACCATCGATTTCTTGTGTCGCGCTAAACAGAATGCAACCAATCGTTGCCGAAATGAGAAAACGCGATAGAAATTGGCTAGAATGAGTCGCGGAAACCACGTGCTTATTATAGCAGTCCTTTCGTTAGGTTCAATTTCTTGAGTAACAAGACGCCAATCAACGCTACCCGCATCGTGATCGTCGACGATCATCCATCAACTCGCGATGGACTGACGATGCGCATTAACATTGAGCCAGATCTTCAAGTTATCGGAGAGGCCACCGATGTGGACGATGGCTTTGAGCTTATTCGGCGACTCAGTCCCCATCTTGCCATCGTCGATATCTCGCTCAAAGAGAGCAACGGGATGGAATTGCTCAAGCGCGTGAAAGACGAAAAGCTGCCGACGAAGATCCTCGTATGGTCGATGTACGACGACTCGTTATATGCCGAACGCACGCTGAGGTCTGGTGCGATGGGCTACATCAACAAGAAAAATGCGACGACGGAAATCGTTGAAGCCATTCGGAAAGTGGTAAAAGGCGAGATTTATCTATGTGAAAAGTTAGCCACCAAGTTGTTGCAGCGCGTCGTTACTGGCAATACCACTGCTGGTCTATCCCCTGCTGAAGCGCTTTCCGACCGCGAGTTGCAGACCTTTGAGTGGATCGGTCGCGGTTTGAGGACCGCTGACATTGCCGAACGTATGCAACTGAGTCCAAAGACGATTGAGACGTACCGCGCTCGCATCAAAGACAAGCTCGAACTGCCTGACATGGCCGCGTTAACTCGCGAAGCCGTCCAGTGGGTTTTGGAAAACGGCTGAGGGTGTAGTAGTTGCAGTGGTACGTCAATCGGACAGTCTCCGGACAACTCATGATTAAGAAGACCGTCAACTTTAACTGGGAATGTGCCCCCCCAAAAAAAACGTGCCCCTCCTCGGCGCTGGCAGTAAGCCCTAGTGAGTCGCGTTTACTTCCGAGGCATGCGTGGGGAGCACGATGACCGGACGCGTGCATCCTCGCAAAACGTGTTCTGCCGTTGAGCCGAACAACAGGTGACCCACTTGTTGCCCCGCGCCGGCACGCCCCATGACGACGGCATCGACCGCAAAATCCTTCGCTTTGCGGGTGATCTCAAGGAAAGGAATACCGACACTCACAATGCGTTTGACATCGATTTTTCCAAAATCTTCCGACAGGCATTTATCTAGCTTTAAATCTGCCTGCAATCGTAACTTGTCGATTATCTCCGTTCGCGTCCCAAATTGGTTGGATTCAAGCATGGCGACTAGTTCTTCGTCGATCACATGCATCAAGATAATAGATGGTTCTTCGCCATCGACCAAATTTCGCGCCCATTGAAAGACGCGTTGCGCGGCTTCTGAAAAGTCGTGTGGAACCAGCAAACTGTTGAATTCCATCTTATCCGTCATTCAATCATCTCGCTTTGGCAAGGGACTCCAATCACTCCGTCTGTTCCGGCAGATAAGACTGTGCTCGCATTGGCGCTAACCTACTTTCTGGTGGAGGCTCCGACGGTATTTTCGGCCGCTTCCAACACGCCAAACACTCTGCGTGACAATGACCACATTGGATGCGCTCGCCTAACAATTCAATGCGAACGAGCATGGGTCGACCACAAACTCCACATTCCTGATGAAAATAGACTTGCCGCATCGACATTCTCCAATTTTATTGATGGCAACATCTTCCGCTGGGCTACCAAACGCTCTTGGATCACGACGTTCTGTCGTTTCGCCTTGTGTGGGTAGGCTGGACATGAATCGTGTTAATAATGTGCGTAACACCCGGTACGTTCATGAGCATGGTTTGTGCGATCTGTTTTAAGTAAAACGAAGTCACCTCCCCTTGTAAATACAGCACGCCATGATGGCACTTACAAGTTGTCTTTTGGACTTCACTATACCGGCTGGTTTGTAAACTGGCCTGCGCACGCGACTGAAGATCGATCGAGTGTGCTAAATCGGCGGAATTGGATAGATCAGCAAATGTTCTGTCGGGAATCAATGTCGCGGACATAATCGCTTCCTTTTCTTTCAGTTGCTGGAACACTGGTCTTATCAAGCTACCGTAAATCTAGAGCTGCACTTCAATCGTTGAAGTCACAGAACTGGAGGTGACGATGAGGGGAAATCCATACATCTTGCGTCGGGAATTTTCCTACACAAAAATTAGCCTATAGGCCATGAGGATTCGCACACGCTGCGCTCACAGGTTGACAGCCCGAGCTCGAGTTGAAGTTGAAGTTTTCCAGCTAACTGTCACTCGTCGTCTTGGACCCGCTCTTGGATTTAAAGCACGGAGGGCAAATCCGGAGGGCGAAACCTCGCTCTCCCGACTTAGCTAAGGCGTTGCTAAACAATAACTGTCCGATTTTATTTCTTGACTGGATAAATTGCATAGTTCCATTCACCATGAAATTTATTTCTCTTGATTATGACTTCGGACAACTCAGCATCGGATACTTTGCGCCCTTTAGAATATTCC
>JBGSUV010000113.1:0-35709 GCA_041753315.1 Pirellulaceae bacterium
GCAAATTCATGAGATCGAAGTCGGCCACCAGCGAGCTTGTGATGCAAGGGGCCGTATTCGATTGGCTTGTGGACGTTAGGACGCTGCCCGTAACAGCTCGGCAGGAGCCTCGCTCTCCCAACTGCATATTTTATTGGTCAAATCGCAATGAAAGATGTTTAGAGAGGTGGCCTAACTCTCACGAAAAGTCGCTGCCCAAAAGAGACGGTTATAAATGGGGGCTAAAAATAAAATGCAAATTCATGAGATCGAAGTCGGCCACCAGCGAGCTTGTGATGCAAGGGGCCGTATTCGATTGGCTTGTGGACGTTAGGACGCTGCCCGTAACAGCTCGGCAGGAGCCTCGCTCTACCAGCTACATATTTTATTGGTCAAACCACAATGAAAGATGTTTAGAGCGGTGGCGTTATCCGGCGTTATCCTCCGGCTAATCGCAGTGCTTCCGGCTGGCATCGATTGATGGAAATGCGTACAGGCGTTCCGAGTTTGTGAAAAGATGGGCCACCTTATTTGACATTTAATGCGGATTTACTTGACTTTGGTCGGAAATCGGCGAATGATTAAGTTGAAGGATCGATGGGCGAGGAGCCGCCGCTAGTTACCATTCTTTTCTGTTGCTTTCTTATCTTCTTCATTCTTTTCTCTAAGCCTTTTTTACGTGGTTATCGTGGCTCATTTTGGACGAGCCGATGCGACCGTGGGCTTTTAAGCGTGCTTCGCATCGCGACTCGTCCCAGAGAGGTGGACGATGTCAACTCTACCAGTCGATGGCAGTGTGAGGGGAAGTGTTCTACCCTCAACAGCTCACTCGAGCTTGTGGCCTCAAAGCGTTTATCCGGCCGGAGTGCCGCGGGAGCTAGAGATCCCTGATTTCGCCGCATGGGGGCTCTTGGCTCGAGCCGCCAATGAAGTCCCCAATCGCATTGCAACTCATTTTCTCAACGACCAAAAAAGCTATCGCGATGTGGATCACGCAGCGATTCGCTTGGCCAATTGGCTGCAACAGCACGGCGTCGAGGCGGGTGCTCGCGTTGGAATTTTACTTCCCAATTCACCCGAGTATTTGATTGCACTCAACGGCGTTTGGCGGGCGGGTGGTGTGGCTGTTGCAATTAGCCCACTGTCGGTGGCTGAAGAGATCGCGAGTTTAGTCAAGTTGACTGACTGCCGAACGATCATCTGCTTGGATGTCCTCGGTGGACTACTCAAGCTGTGTGAAGGTGTGGAGCAAACGTTGATGACGTCGCTCTACGATTACTTGCCATCCTGGGCGCGACTGGGCTACTTGGCGGCGCGCTGGCATCGCACTGGGCGGATGTTGCAAGTGCGTGACGAATTCCATCACTGGTTTTGGGAAGCGATCCGCGTATCCGAGCTGGATACAACGCCAGTAGAAGTCCAACCGCATACCGATCCAGCCTACATCTTGAGCACCGGTGGCACGACGGGCAATCCCAAAGCAGTTACCTTGAGCCATCGCAACATCGTCGCCAACGCGTGGCAACAAATGCATTGGGCGGGTGCAACGATGGGAGAAGAAACGATGTTGGCTGTCTTGCCGTTTTTCCACAGCTACGGCATGTCAACCATGTTAGCCGGAGGTGCGGCGCTGGGAGCAACGTTGATCATGCAGCCCCGTTATCACACCATGCGTGCGTTGAATGCGATCGAGTTGCATCGTCCGACGGTTTTTCATGCCGTGCCAGCCATGTTGTCCGCGATGAATGAATCGTTGCGAGTCAACAAGATCGATTTGAGTTCGTTGAAGTGGGTGATCAGTGGTGGTGCGTCACTGCCTGTCGCCGTTGGTCAAGAATTTGCCATGCACTCTGGAGCGTTGGTCGTTGAAGGTTACGGTTTGTCCGAAGCTTCTCCCGTCACGCACGTCGGGCCACTGGACGGTTCAAATGTCGCAGGATCGATAGGATTGCCACTTCCAAGCACGGAATGTCGCATCGTCGATATCGAAATGGGGACAAGTGATCTTGGCGCAGAACAAATCGGTGAACTGGCGGTCCGCGGACCGCAGGTCATGCTTGGCTATTGGAACAACCCAACGGCTACCGCAGCGACCCTGCGCGACGGTTGGCTCTTTACCGGTGATCTGGCTTGTCGCGACCACGCAGGTTTCTATCGCATTGTCGATCGCAAAAAAGACCTGATCATTACCTCCGGTTTCAACGTCTATCCAGCAGATGTCGAAGAAGCGCTGCGCAACTGCCCCGATATCGCTGACGTGGCCGTCGTGGGCGTGCCTGATGCCGAACGCGGGGAAATCGTCAAGGCCTATGTTGTCCTTCGACAAGGCGTCGCCTGGAACCAAGTAAGACTGGACAAGTTCTGCAAGGAAAAAATGGCAGCGCATCGTCGACCCAAGCTGTGGGAGCATCTACCGGGCGATTTGCCACGCAATTTTTTAGGGAAAGTAATGCGTCGGCAACTACGTGAATCTACAGGAGAGCATCATGCCTAATGAACGTTTGGCAATCATCGCCGGCGCACGCACGCCTCAAGCAAAGGCCTTCGGAAAACTAACCGATGTCAACGCAGTGCAGTTGGGTGTTGCCGCACTGGAAGCAACCTTACAGCGAGCCAAAGTCGCGGCGGAGCAGATCGACGAAGTGATTTTTGGCAATGTGGCTGGTCCACCCGATGCCGCAAACATCGCTCGCGTCATCGCCTTGACCGCGGGCATACCTTTCGACCGCATCGCGCATACGGTCAATCGCAACTGTGCTTCGGGAATGGAAGCCATCGTCTCCGCATGGCTGGCAATCGACTCCGGAAGGGCGAACTTGTGTATCGCGGGTGGAAGCGAATCGATGTCTCAAATTCCGTTGTTGGTGAGAGAATCAACCAAACGCAAACTGATGTCACTGCGACGCGCAAAATCGCTCACGGCTCGCTTGAAGACTCTGCTGTCGCTGCGCACAGACGATCTTCGGCCACTCGCCGGTGTCGAATTGGGACTGACCGACCCAACTTGCGGAATGAATATGGGCCAAACGGCCGAGCTGCTGGCGGAAGAGTTCTCGATCAGCCGCGAGGAGCAAGATGAATTTGCCGTCGCCAGCCATCGCAAGGCAATAGAAGCTTCGAAGAAATGCTTTTTGTCTGGCGAGATCATTCCAGTGCGCAACCCAGATGACTTGTTAAAAATGGACGTTGGCCCGCGGGAAGGGCAATCGATGAATCAATTGGCAAAGCTGCGTCCTATCTTCAGCGACAAGGGGACGGTAACAGCAGGCAATAGTTGCCCTTTGACCGATGGTGCCACAGCACTGCTGCTTGCTGCCGAGTCGTATGCAAGTCGCATCACGCATGAACCGTTAGGTTTCGTATCGGACTACGCCATTGCGGGATGTGACCCACGACGGATGGGACTTGGACCGGTCTTTGCCACTGCCAAATTGTTGCAGCAAACCGGCCTCGAACTCAACGACTTTGATCTGATCGAAATCAATGAAGCCTTTGCGGCTCAAGTCCTCGCATGCATCCAAGCGATGGGCTCGACCAGTTTCGCTCGTGACTACTTACATCGCGACACGCCGGTGGGGACCGTCGACTTGGACAAGTTGAACGTACATGGTGGAGCCATTGCACTGGGGCATCCAGTTGGCGCCAGTGGTGCGCGACTGGTCCTGACGATGGCCCGCGCTCTCCGCGACCGTGGCCTACATCGAGGGTTGGTAACGCTCTGCGTCGGTGGTGGACAAGGCTTTGCCATGATGATTGAGGCGTAAGCAGGCGAAGAAGGAGGGAGTGGGGGTGAGGGGGGAAAGGGTTGAGTTTGAGGGAGAGAGTTTTAGGGGGAGTTTAAGTTTAAGTTTTAGGATTGAGAGGGAGGGGAAATGATGAACGAGCATGTGCGACTTGAAGGCAGTGACGACGGGATCGTGACCATCTGGTTTGCGTCTGTCGATCGGAGCGTGAACGTATTTGATGCTGAGATGATTTCCGGTCTTGAGGAAGCTATCGAGCAGGTGACTTCGCGACCAGGCGAATACAAGGCGGTCATTTTTCGCTCTGCAAAACAAGGTGGCTTCTTTGCTGGTGCGGACGTCAACTCCATCGCAGCGATCGACAACGAACCAGCGCTGCGGGCCGCGCTGGAACGAGGCCAGCGACTAATGAACTCGGTCGAACAACTACCACTGCCGACGATTGCCATGATCGATGGTGTGTGTATGGGTGGTGGAATGGAGTTCGCGCTTGCCTGTCAGTACCGAGTCGCTTCTGATTCCTCCAGCACACAATTAGGCTTGCCGGAAATCAAGTTGGGGTTGATTCCTGGTTGGGGTGGGACGCAACGATTGCCAAAACGAATTGGCGTGCGACGGGCCTTGGAGATGATCTTGAAAGGGAGTGCCGTTTCCTCGGCGAAAGCACTGCGTTACGGTTTGGTGGACCTGGTGGTTCCGCGGGCTGAATGGGACACGAATACCTCGCAAATCGTAGAACAGCTCGTTCATCAACCGCCGCATCGCGTGACAGATCGTATGACGTTCTCCGAAAGGTTGCTTGACCGGACATCGCTCGGCCGCTCGATTGTCTTCTACTTGGCCAAGCGAAACGTAGCTGCGCAATCGCGTCACTATCCCGCAACGCTCGAAGCCATCGCTGCAGTAGAGAATTCCATGGATCGCGGGTCCGATGGATACGCTGTAGAACGAGAGGCTTTTGCACGATTGTTGTTTAGCAAGACCGCTCGCAGCCTGTTGGGGCTCTTTCAACAACGTGATCGGGCGAAGAAGGTGGCAACATGGATAACCTCACCTGAAGAGATGCACATTGAGAGATTTGGCCAGATTGCGGTGATTGGGGCTGGCGCGATGGGGGCTGGAATTGGAACACTTGCGGCCATCAAAGGATACCGAGTCGTCTTCAAAGAGCTCAACGCATCGGCAGTCGACGCGGGTCGCAACCGAGTTGCAGACCTGCTGGCGACACAAGTTGAACGGAAGAAGCTATCAGAAGCCGAGCGGCAAGCGGTTCTTCAACGCATTGACTACACGACGGCTTGGGATCAGCTGGTTGATTGCGATCTGGCGGTCGAAGCGGTGTTGGAAATCGAGCAGGTTAAACACGATGTTTTCGAGAAGCTAAACCGCTATCTTCCAGCGCACGCAATCCTAAGCTCAAACACGTCGTCGTTGAACGTTACCCGCATGGCCTCTGCGACGACGCGTCAAGGACAGGTGGCAGGACTTCACTTCTTCAACCCAGTTGAACGAATGGACCTAGTGGAAGTGGTTAGGACCGAGGTGAGCGATGAACGGACGATTATGCGTCTATTGGATTTCGTCAAGTCGCTTGGTAAGACGCCGATAGTCACTTCGGATAAACCTGGCTTTCTCGTTAATCGCGTGCTATTTCCCTATTTGGGCGAGGCGGTACGGATGGTCTCCGAAGGGTATTCCATTCAGGAGATCGACCGTGAATTGCGGAGTTTTGGCATGCCAATGGGACCACTTGAACTTCTCGATCAAGTGGGGATCGACATTGCGAGCCATGTGGCTCAGTCATTGTCGTGCATACAACCGGATGCAACCATCCCCGCCAGATTGTTAGCGGATATGGCGGGCAAAGGTTGGTTAGGAAAGAAGTCAAAATTGGGATTCTACGACTACTCTGGAAAACGAAACCGTCCCAACGCGCAGTTTCATCAACTTGGGCGGCATGCTTTTCCGCGATACGACTTTCTTGATGACCAAATGACATCGATGCAACGCAGATTGGTTTACGCGATGCTCAATGAAGCCGTGCACTGCCTCGATGAACAGGTGGTTGCCGAGCCTTGGATGGTTGATTTGGGAATGGTTCTCGGTACCGGTTTTGCGCCCATGCACGGTGGTCCACTGCGACTGGTAGATTCCGTGGGCCTGCCTACCATTCAGCACAATATGATGGGCCTGGCGCAGTTGCATGGCGAGCGATTCGCACCGGCCGATGGAATCAATCGACTAGCTCGTAGTCGTGGCAAGTTCATGGCACAAGTGGCGTTTGAATTCCCAGAGTCAATCAAGTCGATCGTTTCGTAGTTAGCACTGAAACCAACTTTATCCCGAACGATTCTCACCAAGGGGAACTTATCATGAGCGTTGATACTCGTAACTCGACCGCTGCAGACAACATATCTCGAGCCGGGAGCAAAGGGAGTTCGTTTGCCGAAACGGCGTTACGGTTAGGCGGCAAGAGCGCTGACGAAGCGCAGCGGACTGGCGTCATTGATACGGCAGATGATCAAGTTGAGGAGATGTTTGCGGCCAAGTATCAAACTGCTGCAAGTCCGATCCATCGCGCGATTTGGAAACGCCGAGTGTCCCTCGAGCAGTTCAATTTCCCGTCAGCAGCGATGTCAGATTCGATCAATCAATCGATGAATCGGGCCGTGACGCTGATTAACCGGCGCAAGCGAGATGGGCAATTGTTGGACTCCCGAAACAAGATTCGGGAAGAGGTATTGCAGGAGCTAGGCAAGACCGGCTATTGGGGGCTTTTAATTCCAAAGCAATTTGGTGGACTTGAGTCATCGTTTTTGGATTTCACCCGTTTCTTGACTCGGATGGCAACTGCCGATCCCACCGTGGCCGGTTTAGCCTCGGTTCACGGATGTATTGGAGCGGTTGATCCCGTGCGGACGTTTGGAACGGACGAGCAAAAAGAACGCTTTTTGCCAAAATTGGCAAGTGGCGAACGGTTGAGTGGATTTGCTCTGACGGAGCCTGGCGCGGGAAGCGACTTAACGGCACTGCGCACGACGGCCAGACGCGACGGTGATCACTTTGTGGTCAATGGCGAGAAGTTGTTTATCACCAATGTAACAACGGGTCGCACTTTAGGGCTTGTATGCTTGATTGAAAACGAGCCTGCCGTGCTGATTGTCGATCTACCCGAGCAGGAAGATGAATCGTTTCAGTTAAGGAAGTACGGGTTGCACGCGCTGAAGCACGCGCACAACCAAGGCATCATCTTCCGCGATTTTCATGTGCCCGCGGAGAATCTGCTGGTTCCAACCCAAGGCGACGGACTGACCATTGCATACCATGGACTGAATCTTGGACGCGTCTCGTTATGTGCCAACGCTGCCGGTACGATGCGAATGATGTTGGCCAATATGTTGCCCTGGGGCGCGTATCGCAAGACATATGGAGAGTCGATAGCGCGACGCGAACTGGTGCGGCGGCGTATCGGCGAAATGGCTGGGTACATCGTGGCTTGCGATGCCTTGACCGACTGGTGTGCGAATTTGCTAGACATGGGCTATCGCGGAGAAATGGAGTGCATTATTGCGAAGGTGTTTGGTAGCGAAGTACAAAAGACGGCGGCCATCGAGTTGTTCATGAAGACCCATGGTGGACGTTCTTTCTTGCACGGGCATCTGTTTGGCGACAATGTGCATGAGTTCCTGGCACCTTGCATCTACGAGGGCGAGGGTGAAATGCTGGGCATGGCCTTCTTCAAGTCGTTGGTCAAATCGCACGGTAAAGAGTATTTCGAGCCCATTGGCAAGATTCTCTACAATGCCGGGATCAAGTCACCCAATCTAGCGAATCCGCAACATCTGTGGAAACTTCGCGCCCCAATGACCGCATACGCGGGCTGGTGGGTTGGCCAACGCATGTTAGGTCGAGTTCGTCTAGAGCTAAGCGGCATGCCCAGCGACCTGAAACGTTATGCCATGCTTGCCAGCAACTTCTTGACTGACCAGTCGTTCGAGATATCTGCCGCGATGCGGACTCATCAGCTCAAATTAGCAGATCGCCAATGTTCGATGATCGAACTGTCACGTCGCATTCAAGATGCAGTCGTCATGCTGTGTACCAGTCTCTATGCGGCACGCAGTAGGTCTGAGTTGACGCAAGTTGCGGGAGCTGTTGTTTGCGCCAAGTTATGGCGGGGTTTGAGCGGTATTCGCGAGTCGAACCGGGATTATCGAAAAGTCACTGAGTTGGGAGGGGCGATATCCGATAGCGGTTGGAATGAGTTGGATGGCATCGAATCAGAACCTATTATGATGAGGTACACGCCATGATCTGCCTCACTGGGAATTCGAAACGTCGCGCGGTCCTCGCTTTAGGTGGTGGAGGAGCCCGTGGCCTGGCGCACCTGGGGGCCATTCGTGCGGTAGATGAAATGGGAATTGAAATCGAACGCATTGTTGGGGTCAGTATCGGCAGTCTCGTCGGCGCCTTGGCGTCAGCCCGTGAGTCGATAAACGAGGTGACGGAGAACGTTGTGGCGTTTGTTCAGTCTGCGGAGTTTGCGCGCAAGCAGAATGCCCTGTTTGGCGTCAATCCAAGTCCTGAAGCGCGTGTGTCGACTGGATTATTGGCGTGGTACGATCGATTGCGATCCTATTTATGGGCGCAACAACTGGTTCATCGCGTCTTTCGTCGTCGCTCGATACTTCCTGGACAAGTGTTGGAGGAGGTCATCGCCAGCCTGGTTCCCGATATCGATATCGCTGAAACAAGATTGCCATTGAGCATTGTCGCGGTCGATTTGCTTTCAGGGCAGCAGATTGTTATGGAACGCGGCTCGCTGCGGAAGGCCATCGCGGCCTCTGCGGCCATACCAGGCATTTTTCCGCCAGTTCCCTGGGAGGGAATGTTACTGTGTGATTTGGGTGTTGTTCATTCGTTGCCCAGCGAAGTGGCGCGAAGCTACGCCAGTGATTTAGTGATTGGGGTGGATGTAGGACCGAGGCAAGAACGGATCGAACGCTGCGATTCGGCACTCCATGTGCTATTCCGCATGGATGAAATCGCTGAGCGACTGGTGCGTCGGCGGTCACGCGAAATGGTCGACATATTCATCCGACCGAATGTGGGGCAGTGCCAATGGTTTGATTTTTCAAAGTCCGAGTTGATGATCGAAGCAGGACTGCAAGCGGGGCGCGCGGCGGTGCGGCATGTCAAGAACTTTGATCTGCATTGCCACTCCGTTCAACAACAGCGCCCGACTGTATATTTTCAAAAACGTGATTGAAAATCAGACGATTGTTCTTTTGGATCTCTGCGCAGCGATTTGCCAGGTCGATACCATCCTGCGGAGTAACTGGATTGGCTGAATTGCGGCCTCGCAATAAAAACGCCAATCGCTGCAGTTCTGCAGTGTCTCTTGGCAATTCATGTCGGGCTGATAAGTTCATCAAGCGGATGCCGGATTCTAGTCGACGGAGCGTTTGATAGTTTTCAATGAGTGTATTGGCCAACTCGATGTCTAAGCAGTCATGGTCGCGCAACTTGACGAGCGCGTCGAGTGTTCCGGGGACAAGCACGTCGCCCTGCTTGGAAGCGTTGACAAGTTGCAGCATTTGAACGAGGAACTCGATATCCATGGAGCCGCCAATCCCTCGTTTCAAATTTCCTGTCGATGCATCTTCCTGCAACTGCATGCGATGTTCGTAGATTGCTTGGATAGACGCAGTGGACCAGTCGCAGGAGCGGAGCACTTTGTTTACGCAGTTCATTGCGGCAGCTTGTGCGGTGGGGCTACCCCAAATGGGTCTTGCTTTGCACAGCGCCTGACGTTCCCAGCCCTGCCCCGCTCCGTTTTCAAAATAGTTCTTCAAGTCGTCGATGGTGATGGCCAACTCGCCGGCGCGACCCAGGGGACGCAGGCGCACGTCGAGGTCGTAGAGGCGTCCCGTGCTGCCGACGCGAGTGACCGCTTGAATAACCCGTTGGCATAATTGATTGAAGAAATGGCGGTTGGTGGTTGCTTCGAATCGACGGCTGGGCACTAAACTTTGGGTAAGACCTTCGTCGTCAAATAGGAATATGACGTCCAGATCGCTATGGTAGTTTGGTTCACGACCGCCGAGTTTTCCAACGGCTAGAACTACGAGCTCGGCGGGATTGCCTCGTATCCGCGGCGGCTCACTACCCGCTTCGGTTGCCTGCCCATTCTTTTGCATGGGCATTCCCAATTGATGCACCAGGCGATGGAACTCGCTGTGGATGACCTGTTCCATACAGACTTCGGCAATGTCGGACAGAGCTGCATGCGTTTCCGCGATCGAGTCCTTGCCGAGGATGTCGCGCACGCCGACGCGTAGGTGCATCGAGTTCTTAAAGCTATGAAGAATGGGTGCGATATCGCGAGCATTACGACAAAGTTCGTCCAAGTTTTTTGCCATCGTTTCCCGGTCGGGAAGCGCATCGAGCATGAGAGAGTCGAGAAGTTCGTCGATCATCCCTGGATTGCTGGTGAGGATACTTGCCAGGTAGGGGCTACAGGCACAAAGTTGTACGCACAACTGCATTGACGGAGGATTCGCGCTAAACAGCTCCCATAACACAGCTTTGCCCCCGAGCGAGTCGCTGACATTGGCTAAGCTGATCAGCGTTGCGTCAGGGTTGGGAGTTTGAGCGATTGCTGTCAGCAGTTTGGGCACAATCCCAGCCAGGAAATGACGACAACGTCGCGTAGACAGAAATGGGATCGATTCAACCGACAACTGCAACAAATTGCGGTACGCTCCCATGCAGTCGGCAAATCCATACGGTTGTAGGGCCGCGTGAATGACATCTTCGGCAGGTTGTGGATCGAGGATCAGATCGGACTCGGCCGATCCCTGACTTTCGACTTCGAATGCATTGTGGAGTAAATGATCTAAGATCTGTCGATTGACTTCGGTTCGACGGTGCAATTCACTTCGCAGGGTTGACTCGGCTGTTGAATCCGGTTGGTCACGATAGCCCATTCTCAGAGCGAGTCGTCGGAATTCGATCGGATGGCTTGGCAGGCAATGCGTTTGCCGGTCGACCATGATTTGAAGAAAGTGTTCGACGCGGCGTAGAAATTGATAATTCTCTTCGAGCGCTGTCTGTTCTTCGGCCGTCAAACATTGAGCGCTGTGCAGTCGTCGAATCGCTTCCAGCGTGCGCGTACAACGAACGCTTGGTTCTTCGCCGCCGTTGAGTAACTGCAGGAACTGAATAACATATTCAATATCGCGGATGCCTCCGTGCCCCTCTTTAACATTTCGGGCATCTTCACCGGCTCGTCGCGAACGTTGTTCGATACGGCGTTTTAAGGCCACAATTCCAGTGATATCGGCGCGCATCAAATAGCGTCGGTAGACCCACGGTTGCAGCTGTTCGACGAGTGCACTGCCGAGTTCAATATCGCCGGCGATAGCGCGGGCCTTTACGAATACTTGCCGCTCCCAGGTGCGTCCAAGCATGTCGTAATAATTGTAGGCATCCCTAAACCCAATTACCAACGGCCCCTGGTCTCCATGGGGTCGCAACCGCATATCGACCCGATAAGCGATTCCGCGGTTTGTTGGTTCACTCAGCAACTTGATGATCAACTGTCCCAGCCGTTGGAAGTACTCATCGGCGCTGGCGGGGCTGACCAATGGTCGACGTGGACCATTTGTCTCTTGTACATCTTCGTAGATGAATAGTAAATCGACATCGCTCGAATAGTTCAGTTCGCCGCCTCCGAGTTTTCCCAATGCAATCACGGAGAAGCCGACGAGTCGACCATCGGCGTGGGTGGGAGCTGGACGACGACTGTTGAGTTCGCGTTGCGCCCCCCAGACCGCGGCACGCACGATCGACTCCGTCAGGTTCGAGAGTTGCTCGGTAACCACCTCGATGGTCTGGCCCGAAATGAAATCTCCATAAGCGATCCGCAGTGTCTCGCGATGTCGGTAGTCCCGCAGTACGCCCATGACCGAACGGATATCCGTGGCCGCAGCGACAGCGGCCATAATTTCGTCGAGTAGGATACTCATCTCGACGGGTTGACCGGCCGTCATCCGCAGCAAATCAAACGCCTCGGGGTCGGCGATCAATATGTCGGCCATGTATTGACTGGAAGCAAACAGTTGCACCAATGTAGGGCAGCTATCCGGCTCGCGTTCGAACAATGTCAGCCACGATTGTGGAGATCGGGATGCGGCAAGAAAACGCTGGAGGTTGACAAGAACGCGATCACCATCGCCACTGGTGGGCAACAAGGTACTCAGCCGAGTGACGAAGTCATCAAACAAGTCGGCAGGAATTCCAAGTGCTTCAATTTCCGCCAAGCACTTGACTCCACGTTCTACATCTTCTAACTGCAATGTCTGCGCTAGCTCGATGATTTCTGATGTTCGATCGTCGCTGGCTTCTGGCATAAACGGCTTACGCAATTGAAAATGTTATGTGGCTGGGTTCGAATCCAATGTGTGCTTAGAGCATGTGTCTGGCTTTGATTTCCAGGTATTGATTGACCAGCGGCGAGGTCATTTGATCTGGAAATACGTCTAAGGTTAACGATCCGGTGGCGCGCATGCGGCGAATGACTTGATCGCGCCACACCAAAATTTGGCTGGCGGCCGCACTGCGACAAAGCACGCTTGGGTCAGGTGCAGGGTTGTCGGCAGATTCAAATATCCGATGATCGCGCAATAGTACGAGCAGCGGCAAATGGCAGCCGATCAGATTCTGCATGTAGTTTTGAACCTGATTTGCGTTTACTTGATCGATGACATTGGTGACCAATACGACCAACGAGCGGCGACGGCAGTGTGTGGAGAGGTAGAGGAAAGCTTCGTCAAATCTCGACTGGACCAGCGTTGGGAATTGGTTGAATCCAGCGTGCAAAATGCGATTCATTTGCCGTTTGCCACCGGCCGGTGGAACGTACGTGTGGATCTTGTCCGAAAAGCAGATCATGCCCACGGAATCTCCTTGATGCAAAGCCACGTAGCTGAGCATCAACACAGAGTTTAACGCATAGTCGAGCAAACTTAGGCCATCGTATTCATTGGTCATCATCCGTCCACAATCCAGCATGAAAATGACCCGCTGGCTCTGGTCGGTCTGAAACTGTTTGACGGTCAGCTTTTGGCGACGTGCCGACGCGCGCCAGTCAATGTGCTTGTAGTTATCATCTTGCTGATAGTCTCGCAAGCGTTCAAAGTCGTTATCCTGTCCAGCCCTTCGTGTACGACGCACTCCAATCTGGCTCAACCTGTTCGTGCGCGCCAGCAATGCGTACTCGCCAATTTGCTTGATGTCCGGGTAAACATGCAACTGGCCGGGGCAGCTAAATACATGTTGTCGCTTCCAAAAACCGCGGAGACTGAGTAATTGACTGTAGGCATTTTCCAGTTGAAAAGCGCCGCGACGGTGGGGCGTTATACTGTGTTGGACTGTAACTCGTTTGCCCGGTTGCAATGACAAATGGTGGATGTTTGGTTCCGTCTGCAATCCATCGGAGCGATCTTCGGCCAATTCAATTCGAATGGGACGCTTGCCACGATTGTCGACGCTAAATTCGGCAGTATGGTGGTTGCCTAGCGAAGCAACGCGAGTCATCGTGCGCAAGACATGCACGTGCGAGAGCTGTGGGAGCGAAAATAGATCGCCAACGGCGATCAATGCCACCACCGCACCGGCAAAACTTGGAATGATCCACCACCATGCTGAAGCCCACGGCGTGGGAAGTGCAAGGATAAAAGGGATGGAAGCCAACCACGCCAACCGCTTGGTAGGAAAAACCTTTTTAAAAATGATCAATAACAGCAGTGGCGCGAGGCACAGCGCTAAGACGGTCCAAGGAGTTATTCCCCAGTCCAGCAAAGAGAACTGCGAAGCCGATTGAGAATTTGCGTTCATCGAATGGTTCTAGCTCTAGTTAGGCACCGCGGGGAACTTCAACACTGCGCAACAACTGATTGAGCTGCTCGTCGACTTGCAAACCTTCTACTTCTGCTTCTGCGGTCATGATCACTCGATGTCGCAAGGCGGGAAGTGCAATGTCCACGATGTCGTCGGGAATGGCGTAGTCACGGCCACGAAACGCGGCGAGCGTTCGCGCACCTTGCATCAACGATAGACCAGCACGGGGCGAAGCGCCCAGATGAAAGCTGGGCCAAGCGCGAGTTTGTCGCACGAGGCGATTAACATACTGAACCAACTGAGGCTCGATCCGCACCCCAGCGTTGGTTTGCATCACCTGCATGATTTCCTGGGGAGTTGTTACGGCAGTCAACTCACTTTCCATCCGCTGGTTGAGGTCCACTTGCTGGCTATGCAGCATCAAGATGTTCTCTTCTTCTTGCTCGTTTGGATATTCGACCACGATCTTGAACATGAATCGATCGAGTTGAGCCTCAGGTAGGTTGTATGTTCCTTCGCTTTCAATGGGGTTTTGTGTGGCCATGACCAAAAATGGTCGATCCAAAGTGTGACTTGTGCCATCGACGGTAACGCGGTACTCCTGCATGATTTCCAACAGGGCCGCGTGTGTTTTGGCAGGAGAGCGATTGATTTCGTCGGCCAATAACAACTGAGTGAACACAGGACCTGGTCGAAATCGAAATTCCTGCGTACGAACATCCAGCAGTGGTGCACCAGTGATGTCAGAGGGCATGAGATCCGCTGTGAACTGGATTCTTCCAAATTGGCACCCGAGGATTCTCCCCAACGCGCGGACAAAAAGTGTCTTACCCATACCAGGTAGACTCTCGATCAACACATGGCCCCCTGAAAATAGAGCGACCATCGTCGACAATACGAGTTCGTCTTGCCCCACGAAGAGCTTGTGGAGTTCATTGGATATCGAATCGAAAAGCTGCTGTGTGCTACGCATATTCGGGGCTTAGTCCAAAAGTTGTTTAAAAGGATGACGGTCTTGTTCGAGTCATTGCGGAGTATTGGGTGCACTAGATCGAGATTCGGATGGAGACTCCAGTGGGTTCTTAACCTCTGTCGACGGCGCGAGCGGCGATTGGGCTTCGCTTGGTATATGGTTTCCCAGTTGATCGAGCCAGATGGGTGGGGCTTCGCCACGCACTTTTTGAAAGTAATCTCGCACTGCCGTTTTCGCGAAATCGATATCGCGCGTCTCCTGCAGCATCATTCCCAATGCTTCGACGTGCAATCCAAAATCGCTGACGCTACGCTGCGGCAATGCCTGCGGGCGACCAAGGATCGGCAATAGAACTGCGCAAACGACGACACCTAAAATCGCTGCAGGAATGGTAATGGCGCTTAATGGCCAGAGCATGAGCATTTCAAGCCCCGCGCCCCGCGCATCAGACTCGGGAATATTGGAGATCAAAAGTCCCATGTGGTCGTATGCCAAAAGTGCTACACGTTTGGCCGGCAGCGCTTCTTCAATCAGCAATTCGCCCACACGCTGGTGGAGCGGCTCAACCAGTGACCCGTTGAGCAAGGGTGCGCCGTTGGTTGCAATCAGAATCTGACTTCCACGGTATTTCTTAGAATTGGTCAGTCGGAAGAGTAGCGGCTGTCCACTATCGCTCGCCACCAATGTTTCGCTGGAGGGTAAGTTGCGAAACGCGGTATCCCAAGCCTCTTTGCTATCCAGTTCTTCGGGTGTCCAAGTGGAACGCGTGACCTCCGCATCTTCAAACGGATCGACCGTCAGGTTGATGTTGGTTGCGGGCTTGGCTCCGCCTTTGAGCCAACTTGGGAGCCGGCTCTTGTAACTGCTGCGTGGCGGTTGCAGAAGCGACCGCGTTGGCCAATGACCGTCGAGTCCACTTAATTCACTGCTCCACTTTCCATCAAAGGTTGAATGTTGTTGTGGTGCCTGGTCGACGTCAACAAAAAACCAATCGCAAAAGGTGCTCTCGGGCAAATCGCTCAGACGTTCGGCCAGTTCCGTCGACTGGGCAAGCGCGAGCAGCTGCTTGGCCCGCGGTTGTTCGTCGATCGGAAGTTGGGAGAGAGTTTGTTCGCGGTAATACACATCGGCACTGAAGTCGCGTCCGAAATAGATGAGCGTTCGCCCAGACTCGCGAGCCAACCAACCTTCCAGCCACTGGCGTGCCGCTTTACCCGGAGGTTCGAACGTCTGTCCCACCAACACAATAACGTCGATCGAATCGAGCTTGGGTGAGAGTTTCTGCGGCGTGAGCACCTTGGCACCTGCCGTTTCCCACATCTTGCGATGGACGCCTAACCCATTGATGCTTCGATACTGGTCGGGAGTTGAGACCGAACCAAACGGTACGAGCTCGGGTAACAAATCGCCGCAACCGCTTAGCGACAAGCAGGCCATTGCCAGTAGAATCGAAGGCCATCGAACTGCGCCATTGACTACGGTTTGTCGAGATTTCATGTAGGTGCGATCTCCACAGCGGATTGGGCTCGGCCGGGTTCGACCTTGGGGCTAACCAAATGGTTGAACTCCTCGACCCGTTCCCACAGGGCGTGAAAGTGTTCGGCTGTGAGCGAATGCTTACCAAAGTAAACCTGCTCAAACGCAAGCATCGTCGATTCGACAATGCGTCGCAAACTCGCGTTGCCACCACGATTCAACTCGCGCAGGTACATGCGGTTGGTCTTCCCCTTCTGCAAGTGTATTTGTCGCGATTGATCAAGGGCCAACAACATGTAGCCATAGAGGTAAATGATCGCGGAATCGAAATTGCCAGCCCGCATCAAACGATGAGCTTCCGAAAGGGGATCCAAAGAAGCGGCTCGTACTTCAAACGGCAGTTCTTCAACACGTGCCAGGTCGATTTCGATTCCTTTCTTCGATCCCATCTGCTCTCGTCGACTCGGCAAGTAGTCACGGAACATGAAGAAGATTAGCGCACCTACTGCAATGATCAAAAGGGCTGCAATGACAATGACCAACGTCCATGAAAAGAAACTGGCGAGAAAACGACCGAGCGCACTAAACCAATTTCCCCAATTCGAAGTGCTTCTCTGTTTGGCAACGGCTTTGGCAACTCGACCCGTGGTGCGGATTTCGTTATCTCTTTCTGGGCTAATTTCGGGTGGAGCGTAGTCCTTGGTCGTTGGGTCATACCAGGTTGTACGTCGTAGCGACTGAAAGGCTTTTTCAGTGTTGGCGTTCGAGTTGTCGAGCTGAAGCGGTGCCCCAGCCAACGTTCGCGAAAAGGAAGTTCTAACAGCCTCTATGTTCGATATCGCGGAAATACAGTTGTTCTGTCCGGCCCAGGCTGTTGGGGCCGTGATCTCCTGTTCGTTCAAGTCGTTTGCAAGGGTTGTCAAAAGCACCAATGACAACCAGTAGGCATACCCCATCATGATGCAACCTGCTCGACGCTAAGAGTCGTCGTCACCGGTGGGCGACCTTCTTGTAAGAGTCGCAGGCCTTCCGCCCGTAGTCCTAACTCAACCTCCCAGCCCTCAAGTCGAATGCGACAATCGAGATATGACAAAAATCTGAATACAGCCATGTAGAGGCTGACCAACCACAGGGCAAGGGGCACATACAAAAAGTCAAACCAGCGATTCCACTGCCAGTCGCCGCTGGTGACGCCTTGTAGAAACAGGATCACTCCGATCAGCATCAACGTGAGCAGCGTCCCAAAAATAACGGCTGCGATCCAACGGCTAATATTCTCTGCGACAAGCTGGCCATGTAGACCTCGACTACGTTGGGCGTAACTAAGTTCTCCACTTTGCTTGCGGCGCAGTGGACATAGCTCCAGGCCAATGATTTCCGGTGCAAACGGCCAGCAGGTGCGCAACAACAATCCGATGCCTGAAAGAAAAATCAAAATCCAGACTTCGACGTTGGCATCGAAGGTCACGTCACGATTTACAAAAAACTCCAGTCCTAGCGTTACCAATCCCAAGCGCATGATGCCAAGTACAAGCAGCCAGCGCCAAGCGATTGGCAGCAGGCGACCGAGCACGCCGCGTATGGACGTCGGCTCAAAGAACAGTTGATTTCCCAGAAAGAGGGTGATGGGAAGCGAGACGATGGGGAATTGCAAGGCATACAGCAACACGAGGTGGGACAGATACCGCCTGCGCATCGAGCTCTCGGGTGAAGTTAGATTCTCTGCCACCAGATACGAATCTTCATTCAGCATCCAAGAAATGGCAAAAACGTCAAAGGCCAACATTGGGATCCCTATTATGCCGCAGTAGAACATAACGGATCGGAAATGTCGCTTGAGGACAACCAGCCCTAGGTCGAACAACTCCAGGGCGCTTCGTTGGCGAATGACGATCTCCGTTCTATCGAGTTGCATGTTGTGACTCCCGCGGATAGCCAAGAACCACAAAATAGAACATCAACAACGAACTTGAGAAAATCCCCCAAAGGGCCTTGAAGAGATACGGGACTGAGCTGGGCGATAAAATTCCCTCGGTCATAGCGGCCAGAAAGAACAGTCCGACCGAAGCGGCCATGACTGGGATCGCATTTCTGGCCTGTAGCTGCAGCGAGGCCATCCGCGACAATCCGCCTGTCAGCAGCCAGCCGATACCGATCCGCAAGCCAGCGGCGGCGGCCAAAGCGATGGCGGTGAGTTCGAAAGCGCCGTGAGCGGTAACAAACTCCAGGAAATTGTCACCGCCTTCTGTTTCAGGGCGCGCCATGTAACCAAAGCAGGCACCCAGAAAAGTGGCATTGTAGGCCGTTTTCCATAAGCCAGGAATAATCAGCGGACCGTTCGCAAAACACTCGAGCCCTATGCCCGTATTGTGTTGAATGTAGCCGGCTACCCCAGCCATTTTGCTCGCCGGATCCGCATCAAACTCGATGTTCTTAAAGCTCGATTCCATCATGTTGATCTGTTCAGCACCAATCATCTTTTCGGCAAATAACGGAAAAGTCGCTTCGTTGTACGCCAGAAACGTGGACAGAGCAAACAAACCAAAGAACAGCACTGCGCAGATATGTACGCATGGATCGCGGAAGATCTGTTGCGGAGCTTGAGTGAAGATAACGTCCCACCACAAGTGATATTGAGCTTGCCGCGAGCGATAAATGGTATTGTGCGCTTTCCCAACCAGTGCGTGCAAATAGTTGACCGTTTCGGGGGACAGCCGATATTGATCCGCCATCGCCAAATCGGCACAGGCGGAGCGATACAGGTCAGAGATCTCGACCAGCATTTGTCCGTTGCATTTGCGCAGCCGTCGCGATGAAATCTGTTCAATCATTTGTTCAAGTTGGTGCCACGCAGCGCGCCGCGTTTGCAAAACATCTGCGGATTTAGCCACGGTGGATTTCTCCTCCCTGAGTTATCGAGGGCGGAGCAAATGCAATGGGCTGAGAACCACTCAACGCCGGACTACGCACGCCGCGCAAGCGCTCTCGCCCCTGCGATTGCTGTTGCTCCGACAAAAAGATCCGCACGTACAGTGCGCACATCAGCAGATCGGGACTTGTGTCAGGCATTAACTCGAACTTCCTGATCAACGGCCCCGAAACATGCTTGGCAACTTCCATTCGCCGACCAGGACTGAGCCTGCGTCGATTTTCCATATACATTCCCACAGTCTGAGCCAACGAACTACTGATCGGATAGGTCGCTGGAATCAGATCGGCAAGTCCAAAGGCGCGGAGGTCATCGGGTTGCAAATTCCATGGCGAGCGTCGCATGTGTTCTGAGACAACCATAGTGCCGGCGGCCAAATCGCCGATGCGCTGTTGACGTCGCGTCAAGGTCATGACCACCAGTCCAACGGCCAGCGTGGGAATGATAAACGCTGGCGGAGCATCCTCGTCAAAAAACTGTAGCGAAATCAAGACATTCATGTCGGCGAATCGCAACAGGTTCCGCAACGCAGCTTGGACTGCGTTGATGGGGCGCCCATCCACCGAAATCACGCGCAGTCGAAATAGCATCTTGCCGGGAGTTCGACCGTTAAATCGCGATTCAAAATAGATTCCGTAAAACCAGCTCAACAGAAAGTAGGCGATGTATGCAAACGCTGCGAAAAGCGTCCCGATCGTTATTCCCAAAGCGATCAGCAATACGATACATACAAAGAACAAAAAAGTGATCATCAGTGCGCGGAGTGCCACATCAAAGATAAATGCTGGCAGACGCTGGAAGGGGCCTGCCAGCGCATATTCGAACTCAATATTCTCCGGCGTTATTACGCTCACGGAGCAGTCGAGTTTTTCTGCTCGAGGTCTGAGCATAAGCGCCGTTACTGTGGATCGACAATTTGGAAGTGGTCAGAAATGACGTACATTGTGGGTGAATCACAGCGAAAATCATCGCGCGCCACCTGCGGGTCGTGTTTCCCTCACGAATGAGTCATCTAGTTTAACAGCGCGGAATGAGGGAGAGTAGTGAGAGTCAGCAATTCGCCGGTGATGCAAATTTGCTGGGTTTTTAACAGTCGAACGCCTTAGCGCAAGGTTCCTGCTGGGCGTCGCGCGAACTCGACGTCTCCCGCCGCCCCCGCATTCAACTGCTGGAAATGTTCCTGGACCTTCGTTTCGACAGCGGCAATCTGTTCGCCATGGCGAATCGATGCATTTTCATGCACCTCCAACTCCGACGCTACCCTTTGCAACTGAGCAATTCGAGCGTCTGCCTGGGACTGAAGCTCCAACACCAGCTTGCCGCGAGTATCCCACAATTCGGCTTCGATTTTTTTGCGGGTTGCAGCTAACAACCATTCGGATAGCTCGCCCTGCACCTCAAAACGGACGTCATCCCAGTCGCCGGCAACATTCAACGACATCGCCTGCAGCGATTCTTCTCCCAACATGTCCGACCAATCCTCGGGTTGCAGCGTGAACTCTCCTTCGATCGATTGAGCGTCGGATGCAATCACCAAGCGACAGACAGAGGGAGCGGCCGCCGTCGCCGACAAGAGCTGGAGATCGTTGACACCCGCAAGCCCTGGGCGAGATGCAACGACTACTGTGACCTCTTTGTCCGCTTTATCAAAAACAACTTGCCACATCGATTTGTCTTGATACTTGAAATCTAACTGTTGGCAACGTTCATAGGCACCGACCATTCGAAACGGAATATCGCGGTTGGCGAGATGGAAAATGCCTGCTGCGGACACGTCTGGCATGGCAAGGGTTGGGCTCTCCGTGGCACGAACATTGACATTCCAGTCGTTGGCCTTTGATTTTCCCAGACGAGCGCGGGCGACGTAGTCGCTAACTTCTGCGTAGCGGCAGAGCTCCGACCATGCACGGTGGCTCGACTCCACTAAGATTTCTCGAGCCAACTCTGCAATCAGTTCCGGGTCAGCAACTTGTTGTTCAAGTTCTTGATCCACACGCTCGACATCGTGCTGAAATCGTTCCTCAACGCGGCGGATCGTGGCGGATACCAGCTGCTCCAGTGAGCCGAACTGCTGGGTTACAGCCAGCTGCTCCTCTAGAATTCCGTTCAATTGGCGCAGTTTTGATTGTTGTTCCGTCTCGATCCTCAGTGGATTTGTAAGCGAAGTATTGGATTGTTCGAAAGTCTGCGCGCTGGCAGTGAGCTGTTGAGAGCGAGCCAGCCAACGCTGCATGCGCTCTTGCCACGTGCGTGGTTGATCGTCGGCAGAGAGAAAGGTAGTGAATTCTCGGGCGATTTCTTGCCAATCAAGCGACTGGATGCGTTCTTTTAACGTATCTTGCCAAACGTTGGAACGCGACATGCCGCGCGAACGTCCAGAGTCGGAACTCATCGCGGGCGTGGCATCGGCGAGCTGCAGACGTGCATCTTCCAATATGAACTTGGGAATATGCATGCGTTTGTCGATCAAGGGCTCGGGATCGATCGCCATCCAGGCCCGGTTTGAAGACATGGCCAGTCGCTGCTCACCAATCCGCGATTGCCAATCGAACCTTCGAATCTCTACCAGTCCTTTGCCAGCATGCAGATGCAATTCGCCGACGGACATATTGGGGTCGAACATTGGCGCCATCACCCATTGGTCAAGCACCGTGCGCACAGGGCGGAGCAAGACGGCTCCCGTCAACGCAAGCCCACAGATGATCCCCCATCGTAAACGCCGTGAACTAATTCGCATTTCGGCTATACCTTTTCCTTGAGCTCGCGCAAATGGTTCAACAAATTGCGCAAGACTTCACCCTCACGCACATCGCGAACTGCCGACTGTCGATCGTTGTTTGCTACAGAAATCGATTTCGGAATGACTGCAGTATGAGAACTGTGCTGACTTATCAAACTACCCATTTGATTGGCGTTTGTCCGCGGAACAACTTGCGAATTCGGCTGATTCTCCGAAGCGCCAACGGAACTATGAACCGCCGCAGTACGTGCCTCTGATGAGCCTTTGAAATGCACCCCTTGAAGTCCTTCAGGTAACTCGTTTTGCCTCAGTAGTGGCGTCGATGTAACGGAGCCACGCACAATGGAGATGGATGTGTCTGCGTCTTTGTAGGGCTGAGTCTTAATCGGGGACAACGCGTGATCGCTTTTCTTTGTTGCGTCGAAACTACTTTCTGACGATGGAGTGTTCACAACAAAACCTGTTGAAGGAGCGCTGCTATTGGCATTGTGGGGCGTAGCGAGGGAATTTGTGTGTGCAAAGTCCTCGCGACGATTCACATCGCTATCCGCAGTTTCGGCCACCATTTTTTCACGGGCCGGTTTAGCTAGCTCTTCGTTGGAATCTGAATCGGACGCGACCCCTTCTTCCGCTTCGATGACCGACAGGATGTCATCGACCGCTGAGACCATGAGCGCAGCCCGACGAATGACTCGATCGGCCTCCGTAGCACCGGTCGCATCGGTATGGAAATCGTGGGTGGGTGTATCCTCCAGCGCATCGTAGCTGGCTAAAATCCGTTCCAATTGGGACAAGGTCGAAGGCGACTCCATGAGCATCGTGGTATCGTTCACCGCCGCGATATTGGTTACAGGTACGGTCTTAAGATTCATCGCGGGTGCTAACGGCGATGCCGCAGCACTGGAAATTTCCTCTGGTACCAGCACTGTGGCCGGTACTTTTTGTTGCCGTGTGCGCGTCTTGAGTTCGAGCGTTTGGATTTGTAGACTTTCCGCAGGCACGACAATAGCTACAAACAGTCGAGCTAGCACATAGGTAGGCAAAAGGGAGGCGAGCCCAACCAGTACGGCTCCGTTAACCAGCGAATTGTGAAGGCTCAGCCAGGGGATCAAGGGGTAGCTGTCCAGTCGCAGCCAAAACTGCGACCAGCTTGAGTGCATCAACGAATGGACGCCCAATTGTCCCAATTGCGGATGGGATACAGCGGCCACAGGGCTCAGCAACAACATCGTGGCGATGGCTAAGGGCAAATGAATCGGCAAGCAGTAGACAACTGCCAATAAGGCGTAAAACAACAGGCATGTTTTGGGAAGAACGCCTCCCAAGACGCCGATCGCGACCGCGGCTGAAATCTGCCAAGGCCGATGACGGCTTGACGTCGAAGTCAGCAGGCGGATAAGGGCCTCGCGCATCGAACCGTACCTTGATTGAAGAAGTTGTGGGTAGTCTGTCCGTATTACATCGAATGCAACGCCTCAGACGTTGAGTCAAACAGCCGTTTCGTCTGTCTGCGGCGGTCTCGACTGTCACTAGAGTTGACCAATAGCTCCTAGGTTTTGTACTTAGCCCAAGCTGTCGTGACCACTCGGCGCTTCTTTCCCTACTGCTATGGTGTGGTTCTTGATCAAGTCCCTGCAGTGACGGGATCTTTGGCAAGCTCCACTACCTACTGCTAAGTGGACATTGCTAAGGTCCCGCAGTGAGGGGGATTTTGACAAGAACGACGACTCGCAATAAAACGCAACGACCGTTTAAAGCTGAAGATAGGTTGTTTGGGGGTTATTGGTGGTTTGTCTCGGCAGGTTTACCTTTGGAGTTCTCAAAAGGCATGGTGGCCGTGACCAAAGGTGTCATGAGCGTTCGCTAGAATAACGTAATCGCGGCATGACTCCGCGTCATACACTCAGGGAATTGGTTGCCCAAGTCGGAGACTCGAGCGACGATGGAGAGAGCTATTAAGACCACGGAAAAGACAAAGACCGCAGACAAAAAATCGACCAGGGACATTCGCGCATTTCTCGGATGGGATCAGCCGATTCTGCCGGCAGTCGTCGAGCGTTTGCTCGGCGAGTACTGCGATGGCCAGACCTGGGACATGCGAAAACTATTGATCGTGTTGCCCAGTGGTGTTGCGCGTCGCAGGTTAGGCGAATTGTTGGCTTTGCGAGCCCAGCAGGCAGGCAAAATTCTGTACCCGCCGGAGATAGTTACCGTTGGAGCACTGCCCGAACATCTGTATATCGCGAAGTTTCCATTTGCGAGTGATCTCGTTCAGAATTTGGCTTGGGTTCACGCATTAAAGCAGATGCCTGTTAGCCAACTGCAGGAGTTGATACCCGTTCCGCCGGCCCGAGCTGCATCTGCGCAATGGCTGGAGCTTGGCAAAGTCTTGTCGGGCTTGCATCGCGAGTTGGCCAGCGATCGCATGAATTTTGAGAAAGTGGTGAAGGTGCTCGGGCCCGCCCACCCCGAAACGCCACGTTGGAAGGCACTTGCCGGAATACAGCGCCTGTACTTGAACGAACTGGATCGTCTCAAGTTGTGGGACGTACAAACAGCTCGACTTTGCGCACTCGATTTTAACGAGGCGGAGACCAACCAGCAGATCATCGTCGTCGCTTGTGTTGACCTCAATCGCACGCAGCGGGCTTTTTTGGAAGCCGTGTCCGAACAATGCGAAGTTTGGGTCGCTGCGCCTGCCGACAAGCAAACATTTTTTGATCCCGTTGGTTGCTTGATTAGCGAAGCATGGCAGTCTGAGATTCTAGATATTCCGGCTGAGTCCTTACTCGTGGGTAACTCGCCAACCGATCAGGCCGAGTTGACGTGCGCCTGTTTGGCCGAACTGGGTGATCAGGTTCATGCGCGAGAAGTGACGTTGGGAGTGCCCGACAGTTCGCTGATACCGGAACTGAAACATCAACTCGATTTGGCAGGTGTCAAAGCCCGATTTGGTGCAGGTACGGCGCTGCAGCTGTCCGAGCCAATTGCCCTGCTATCGTTGATCGGTCGTTTTGTGGAAGAGCACTCCTACACTTCATTTGCGAGCCTAATTCGGCATCCGGCCATCGAGAATCTGCTGCGTATACAGAAAGTGGACTTGCCGAAAAACTGGCTGGCTCAGATCGACAAGTATTATCAGGCTGCACTACCCAAGACGATCGGCAGCTTCATCAATGTCGAGGCAGATGGCCATCTGGAGTTTCAGCGAGTCACGACCGCTATCACCCGTTGGTTAAGCAAACTGACGGCGCGTCCTCAAGCCATCTCCAACTGGGTTCAGCCCTTGCTTGGAGTTTTATCGACGGCGTATGACAAGTTGTCGAGCGACTTGGATGATCCCCTAGAAGGCCCGTTGTACCTCGCAGCCACACAAACCTGTTCAGCCATTGTTGCGCTGCGCGATATCCCAGCAGAGCTCGAGCCAAAAATGACGGTCACAGAGTTGAACGACTGGCTCATCCGTACCATGTCCGGCAGTCTCATTCCGGCACCCACCGATGAAACCGCGATCGAGATGCTCGGTTGGCTCGAACTTTCGTTGGACGATGCGCCTCATTTGGTTGTCACCGGAATTCACGATGGAGTGGTACCGGAGAGCGTCAATGCCGATGCGTTCTTGCCTAACCAATTGCGGCGCACGTTGGGGATGATGGACAACTCGCGGCGTTATGCGCGCGATTTGTATTCAATGCAGCTCATGTTGCATGCTCGCAGCACGCTACGAATCATCGTAGGCAAGACCGATGCCAATGGTGATCCGTTGACGCCCAGCCGTCTGTTGATGGCATGTGATTTGTCTGAACTACCAGCGCGTGTGTTGCACTTGGTCAACGAAGAACAGGTTGATGTATTGCCGATGGTCGAACGAAGTTGGAAGCCCAGCGTGGGTGGGAGTCAACTGATCGTTCCGCGACCGGCGGTCGTCGAGCCACCGCGGCACATCACCGTCACCGCCTTCCGTGACTATTTGAAATGTCCGTATCGTTTTTACCTCCGGCATGTCCTCAAACTGCGCGAAGAAGATGATGCCGACGTTGAATTGGATGCCCCCAAGTTCGGCAACTTAATTCACGATACCCTACAGCTGCTCGGGGAATCTCCGGTGGGTAACAGCAGCGATCCGATTGAGGTGCAAGAATTCTTGATTGGTAAGTTGCATGAGATTGCCGAAACTGTCTTTGGTCCAACGCCCCCGGCGGCCGTTCTGATTCAGGTAGAACAGGCCGAATTGCGATTGATCGAGTTTGCCAAGCACCAGGCAAAGCGGGCCGCGGAGGGTTGGCAAATTCGCTTCACCGAAAAAGGAGTCGACTTCAACGACAATGTCTTGATTGGCAACGACGAACAACTGCGATTAATTGGTCGCATCGATCGGATCGACTTCCATCCTGCCACAGGTCAGTGGGCCATATGGGATTACAAGACGAGCGACAATGCCAAAGCGCCGGTCTCGGTGCATTGGACGAAGAAAAAGGGTTGGCAAGATCTTCAACTGCCCATGTATCTTCCCGTTGCAAAGAAGTTGGGTGTCACCGGCACTCCTTCGCTAGGCTATATCGCCTTGCCCAAGCAGGCAAATGACATCGGGTTCTTTGTCGCTGAGTTCTCAGCGGCACAACTTCGCGAGGCCGCAGCGGTGGCCGACGAAGTGGCTTCGAAGATTGCGGCAGGTGAATTTTGGCCAGAGGCGCTTGCGTCGGTGCAATACGATGACTTTGGACGTATTTGTCAATCTCAGGTGCAAAACGTTGATGTCGCCAAGCCAGTTCGACGACTGCACCGCTATGTGGCCGATGCCAGCCACATGGTTCCGTCTCAGACGGTGGCTAAGGCAGAACGGATGCTCAAGTCCCCCGAGCGTTCGCATCCCAACTTTGATCCATTGTTGATCCGAGCTTCTGCAGGGACCGGTAAAACATTTCAACTTAGCAACCGTTTGTTGCAAATCATTCTTTCGGGACAAGAGGTCGATCATATCCTGGCCACGACGTTTACGCGCAAGGCGGCGGGCGAGATCATGCATCGCGTCTTGGAGCGTTTGGCGCGAGGCTGCATCGATCCCAAGTCGCGTCAGGAATTGGAACAGCACCTTCCCGATGTCGATAGCTCCGCCGCGGCCTGTTTGGCAGCCCTGCGAAGAGTCACCGGATCCATCCACCGCCTACGAATCAGTACGCTAGATAGCTTCTTTGCCCAAGTCGCCCGGATTTTTAGTTTGGAAATGGGACTTCCTCCGGGCTGGAGCGCGCTCGATCCGTTGGCCGAGCCGCAATTGCAGATGATGGCCATTGGTCAAATGCTCGATAGCCACGACCGTAAGACATTGGTCGACCTGGTGCGCATGTTGGCAAAAGGCGAGTCGGGACGACAGGTTGCTGAGGAGATTCGTCGCACGGTGGCTAGTGGCTACGAGGCGTATCGGACGACATCCGCTGAGGCGTGGGATCAACTGCCTCTTCCCAAACCGCCTTCCGAAGCAGCATTGGAATCAGCGCTATTGACATTAGCCAATTCAAAGCTGGGAAATAAAAATGTCGATCCGCAACTCGAAAAACTGCACGACGCGGCTCGCCTCGGGCATTGGGAAGCAGTCATCGCGCACGGCATCTATAAGAATCTTAGCGGCAATCCGCCGACCTACTGGGGTTGCGAGTTGCCGTCCGATCTCGTAATTGCGCTGGAGTCGTTGTCCGAGCGGGCCGTTGCCGAGTTGCTACCGATTCGTCGTCAGCAGACGATTGCCAGTTACAAAGTATTGGCAGCCTACGACGCGGAATACTCATCGATCATTCGCCGCAATCGTTCATTGGCCTTTTCGGATGTCACCTACTACTTGTCGAAGTGGATGATGCCATCGACGAGTACCTCGACGGACTCACCAACTGAGTCACAAACTGACATTCCCACCAACGGCGCAGATCGTTCTGTAAGTGGTATTCGGCTTGAATTCCGACTCGATTGTGGCATCCAGCATCTACTCCTCGATGAATTTCAAGACACATCGCCCGACCAGTGGCGGATATTGCATCCGTTGGCAAAACCACTTGGTGGTAAGGCGCGTTCGGAGCATTCTTTCTTTTGTGTGGGTGATACCAAACAGGCGATTTACGGATGGCGCGGTGGGGTGGCTGAGATCTTTGATTCGGTTGAACACGCCATCGATGGCCTCGTAAAGCGCGAGATGCAACAGAGCTTTCGCAGCAGCACCGAAGTGATGGGAGTGGTCAACAAGGTCTTCCAGAACTTGACGGACCATAGCAACTTTTCGGATTGTGACAGAATTGCCAAACAGTGGTCAGACGCATTCCCAGAACATAGCACTGCACGCACAGCGCTGCCAGGATTTGTCAAACTTCAGAATGGTCCCAAATTCGACAAAGAGATACCGAGCGACGAAGTCAAGTTGGGCTTCCTCGATTTTTCGGCTCAACAAATTGCAGAACTAACACATCAAAGTTCTGCGAGTATCGGAGTCTTGTTTCGTACCAATGCCGACGTGGGCAGAATGATTGGACTGCTCCGCGACAAAGGTGTTACGGCGAGCCAGGATGGTGGCAATCCACTCACCGACTCGGTTGCCGTCGAACTGATGTTATCGCTCATTCACCTCGCCGATCATCCTGGGGACGGTGTTTGTGCTTTCCACGTCGGCACTTCACCACTTGCCAAGCATCTGCCATTTTCGAGCCAAGCGGAACCCGAGGCTTTGGCGAGTTGGTTTCGTCGCGAAGTGTCGCGTCGCGGATTGGGGCATACGCTCGAATGTGTTGCAAATTATCTGGCCAATCAGCTTTCGTGGTGGGACCAACATCGACTGGAACAGTTGATACGCAGCGCGTATGCATTTGAAGTCAATCGTGGTGGGCGTCTGCGCGACTTTGAAGAGTCGGTTATTCGCGATCGCGTTGCCCTGCCATCCGAGTCCCAGGTCAAAGTAATGACCGTCCATAAGAGTAAAGGTCTGGAATTCGACGCCGTCTTCCTGCCTGATCTGACCGCCGAAATGTCGTCGAGCAATAGTTTGTTGGTGTTGCGTGGTGATGATCCCGTCGAGCCGCCCAATGGGGTCTTGCGTTACATGAACGCCAGTTTGCAAGCCATGCTTCCTAAGAGCTGGCAGCGAGCTTTCGAACAACATAAAGAACGCGGTGTGATCGAATCGCTGTGCCTGCTGTACGTGGCGATGACTCGTGCTCGATCGGCCTTGTTCATGACCGCGCGTCCCACCAGCGGGCAACCCACCCAACAATTTGGTTCACTGCTTCAGTCCACATTGGCCGCTTCAAAACAGGCGATCAGTTTGCCCGGTGAAAGTCTTTACGAAGTTGGAGATCCGCAGTGGTTTCGACATTATCCGTTATCGGAGCGAGCGACCCAATCGGTTCCAACCGCAACACATGACCTCACTTCACCCGGTGCATCGACTCCTGCATCGACTGCGGTATCAACCGTTTCGGTCAGCGGGGCTCCCATAAAGATTAGCTTGAATCGAGATGCAGACTCCGCTCCAGCACGCGGGCTGCGCATTGCGGCGCCATCGACGATCCAGCATACGTTCGAGCCGGTCCCAATCTCCAGCGCCTTTTCGTACAGTCAATCGGTTGGAGCAACCTTTGGAACTTTGATTCATGCGTTTTTCGAGCAGATTGTCTGGCTCGACGACTTTAGATTGGATCGCGATCAGTTGCGTCGCGTTGCGCTGACATCGGTCGATTCTGAGGCGCTTCGCCATCTATCGTTAGACAAGGTGATCGACGAGTTCGAAGGCATGCTCGAGTTGCGAAGCGTATGCGATGCCCTCAGCCGCTCACGGTATCAACAGTCAACTTTGGGTGACGTGCCGGACCAAACTGAGATCGACAATGAACGTGTCATCAGTTTAGTTCAGGATGGTCGCTTGATATCGGGCACCATCGATCGTTTGGCTGTCCTGTTCAAAAATGGCGAGCCATACGCTGCCGAGATTATCGACTTTAAAACAGACGCCTTTGATCCAAATATGACACTCTTATGGTTGGATGATCGCATCGAGCATCATCGTCCACAAATGGATGTGTACGCGCGAGTCATATCGCGGCTGTTTCGCATTCCTTTGGAACGCATTGCAACGTACCTGGTAATGCTCAGCTCTGATGATCTGGTGCGAGTCGATCGAGTTACCGGACCACCGTCAGTTGTTCCTGCGCCACACTTGCAACGCGCAACTTCCACCGCAAGACAAACTACAGGTTGAAAGAGCACTCGAGTTCGTCCTTATTTCGTTGGCGAAGCTTTTTTTAAAAAAATCCATTTTTGCGAAACTAATTGCAACTTATGACGAACTGCCGTTTCATGCATTTGGCCGACGTACATCTCGATAGTCCACTCGCGCATTTGAAACGACTGGATGATGCGACTGCGACGCGTTTGCAGTCTGCCAGCCGGCGCAGTCTGCAGAACGCTGTTCAGTTGGCTATCGAACATCAAGTTGCGGCGGTGGTGATTGCTGGCGATTTATTTGATGGACCGGTAAAGGATGTCGGTGCCGGACTATGGGTAGATGGGCTGTTCAAGCGATTGACGCGCGAAGGTATCGCAGTCATCCTCATTCGTGGCAATCACGATTCGTTGAGCAACGCGCGACGCGTTATTCGCTGGTCGGAGAACATTCATGAACTTCAATCGGAAGCGCCTGGGACGATCGTTTTGGAAAAGCATGGTTTGGCATTCCACGGACAGAGCTTCGGCGCACGCAGCGAAACAGCCGATCTGGCTGCCAATTATCCAGCGCCGCTCCGAGGCTACTTCAATGTCGGGCTGTTACATACATCTCTTGCTGGCTCTGCGCAGCATGATACGTACGCACCAACCAGCATTTCGACCTTGGACAGCAAAGGCTACAACTACTGGGCACTTGGACACATTCACGTGCGATCTGAGCAATCGCACAGTCAACATTGTTACATCGGCTATAGCGGCAACACGCAAGGTCGACATATTCGCGAACCTGGGGCCAAAGGATGCCAGATCGTGCATATCGTGGACGGTGGACTGGATCACGTTCAATTCCTGCCTACCGATAGCCTGCGGTGGCAGGAGTTGTTGGTCGATATCGAGCAACTGGACTACCTGGGCGACATCGAAGACGTTGTCGAATCCGAAGCACTGCAATTATGCGAAGCGGCTGACGGCCGCGCCGTCGCCTTGCGCATTCGCTTGCAGGGAGCGACGAAATTGCACGCTGACTTGACGCGTGCCGGAGTAGTCGAAAGGCTGTTTGAATCGCTTGGTACACGCCTCGCGGATGTGGGTGAAATATGGCTTGAGGCCATTCGAATCGCCTCGCGTCCGGCACGCGTTGTGCCATCGGCTGATCTCGACTTGCCATTGAAGTATTTGACGCAAGTGGCAGATGAACTACGAGAAGATGGTAGAGAACGAGAGCAGATGCTAGTTGTTCTAGAGGAGTTGTTAAAGAAGTCTCGGTTCGAGCTCGCCGAAGTCGGGTGGCCGTTGGCCAATGATCGAGAGCAAGCGGGCGAGCTAAATCGCCTGCTTGCTATGGCCGAGGATCTCTTGGTGGCGCGACTTGTCACCGAATAGTTGCATGCAGAATGCAGGCAGCAGGAATCTATGACGTACGGACAATCATTCCAGATAGACACGCATGAAAATTGAACGCGTTACTCTCGAAAACTTTGGCATTTACACTCGAAAAGTGTTGACCTTTGACGCTGCGCCACTGGTATTGATCTACGGGCCCAACGAATCGGGCAAGACCACTGCACTCAATGGCTTGCGGCAGGCGTTGTTTGGATTTGAGATGCGAACGCCCTACTTAACTGGGCGGACGATGAGCGCCGAAGTATCTGGACGACTGGCGAATGATAATTTGATTGAATTTTCGCGCCGCAAGTCGAAGCAGGACGAAGTGATCGGTACGCTGGCGGGCCGCAACGCCTCACCTGAGGAGTTGTTACAAGCTCTCTGCAATTTGGATTTGGCGAGCTACAAGCAACTGTTCGGTTTTTCGCTCGATGAACTGCGTGAAGGCGAAGCGGCGCTCAAAAGCGCTCGGCTCTCGGAAGCGCTCGCTGGCGGTGGATTGGGAGGCATGCATGCCCTGCAAGAACTGCGAGCAGAGCTTCAACTCTCATTGATGGAGCTTTATAAGTCGCGTGGCAGTACGTCCAAGATCAATCTTAAGCTGGCCGATATTCAAAAGTCACATGAGTCGTTGCGCGCAAGCCAAGTCTTGCCAACGGCAGTCGAAGAACTGCAACAAGAGTTGTCCGACATGAAGCTGCAGAGCGATCGCGAACGCGAACTTTTTGCTGATGTATTGCAAGCTCGATCGGCAGCCGAACGATTACGCGATGCCCTCCCCAAGTTTCGTCAACGCTGCGCATTGGAACGACAACTGTCGAACATCGAATTGCCATCTGGTGTCGATATGTCCTTCGTTTCGCAGTGGAGCTCTCATGCGGATCAACGCCAAAAGCTGTTGGACAAGTTGGATGAAGAGCAGGTACAGCTTCAGCGCGATCGCGCACAACTCGCGCAGCTTGGTGGTTCCCAAGAGATATCTGCTTCCGAAGGGGAGATCGAACATTTGGGGCATCAGGCCAGTGAGATCAGTGCCTCGCGTCATCGTCTGCAAGAGCTTCGCGAGCAAATTGACGATGCGCGCGGCATATGTCAGCGCCTGCTGGAAACACTTGAGTTGGCGGACGTGAACGACGATCTAAGGAAATTCTCTGTTAGCCCACCCAAAAAGGCAGAGTTGCAAAAACGCTGTCGCGAGTATGTTACGAACGCGGAGGAAACGATTGCAGTGACTGCCAGGCTCGAGGCTGCTGTCGATTCTCTGGCAGCGATCGAGTCAAACGTCGAACCGTTCCAACAACTGCCTGAAAACTTGCTGGAATTAGCCAGCTTCGTCGAACGACTGCAGAAACTCGAACGCGAGCTGCTGGCCAAGTCTGAGACGCTGCAGAAGTTTGTTGACGATCGCGAATTGCATGATTTGCAGACCAAGTTGCTGAACGTCGTTGGGCAGGCCGTGACTTTGGCCGTCACGTGGCGGCTTCCTTCAGCCATGCAGGTTCAGCAGCAGCAACACGCAGAGGAAGAACTCCGTCGCGAACTGACCACCGCCAAACGCCATGTCGCAAAGCTCGACAAGGAATACGCGATTGCCCAAGAGCAAATCGAAACGCTTGATCAGCGCTCGGCGGATGAACTGATATCCAAGGCGACGACCAATCGGGTGGCACGCGACGCAATCATCGATCAATGGCTGGATGATCTTTCGCAGCCCTTGATTGCAGCCAGCATTTCGCCGGAAGATCAGCGCGATCGCTTGCGAGAATTGCAGCGTCTGGCGACTGCCGCCGATGTACTACAGTCGGAAGTCTTTGCTGCCGCCGAGGCACTGGCGCAGTTCAATCAAAGACAACAACACATTGAGCGGCTGCAAAAAGAAATTTTGGCTTCGCAAAAGCAACTTGATGAATTATCAATGCGTGAACAATCGCTACAACGCGAATGGCAACTCCTTTGGAAAGATGTTCCCTTTGAAGCATCGACTTGTGAAGTCATGTTGGCGTGGCTTCATGACTACGCGCGCTGGATCGACTTGTATCAGCAAGGCGAACAACTGCGCCGTGACGTTCACATCGCGCGTGGTCTTGTCCGCCACGAACGTCGTCAACTACAAGACCACTGGCCCAATAATCTGCGTGACGACGTGTCGACTGAGGTCCTCACCGGCCAGATCCGTCAATGGGAGTCGCTGCGACACGACATGCAACGCGATCGCGAACGTTTGGTTGGAGCCAAGGTCAACGTCGACAAGTTGCAGACAAGGCTCGGCGAACTCCAGCAGCAGCACGAACGGATTGCGTCCAATTACGCTCAGTGGCTGAGTGCGGTCCCAATCACACTCAACTGGCCGCTCGAACAAGTATCCAAACTGATCGACACACTAGAACACCTGCGACGCGAAGATGAATCGCAACGGCGTGCGACTCAACAAGTTTGCGAACTGGAGCAGCAGTTGGATGCATACGACAGCCGAGTGCGAGATCTTGCTAAAACGATGGGGCAGGTCGTTGGAACCGGTTCACTCGAGGGCCATGCGGAGCGTTGGTTGAACGAATTGCTAGCGATGCGGCATCAACGCACGCAACGCATCCAACTGAACGCAGCCATCGAACATCGTGCGCGAACCGTGATGGAATTGACGGCCCAGCAAGTCGAGCTCGATAAGAAACTCGCCACACTGTGTAGCACCGTCAATGATGACAATCCGACGGCAATGGGAGCCTTGGTGGAGCGAGTACGCCGCGCGGAATCCATTCGCGTTCAGATCAGTGAATTAACGGCATCGATCGAGCCTCATAGCGCTAATGAGCCGTTGGGAGAATTTTTGGCAAGGCTGCAATCCGCCGATGAAGTGACGCTGCAATTGCAAATCGAAGAGCTCAGTCGAGAGGCTCATCGTTTGGACGAGAGTCGCAAGTTAGCCGATCAAAGCATCGGTGCGTTAACGCAACGCATCGAACAACTGGCCAACAATCAAGCCGCACAGCGAAATCAACAAGCGTTACAAGATCAACGCGGCGAGTTGGCCGAATTGGCGGAGCAATGGGTTGTCCAGCGTCTGGCGCAAGAACTACTCAACCGTTCGATCGAGCGTTTTGCCGCCGACCATGAACCGGCGCTTTTAATGTATACACGCGACTATCTTAAGAAGCTGACTGGTGGACGTTATGTTTCGGTCGAACATGACAATGCCAAGCTGGGAAGTTTTGTCGTTCGCAATGCACGCGATGAACCCTACACGCCAGATCAACTCAGCACGGGAACTCGGGAGCAACTGTACCTGGCGATTCGCATGGCCTACATCACGCATCATAGTGAGCATCACGAACCACTGCCCGTTATCATGGATGATTGTTTTGTCAACTTTGACGACACTCGCACGCGTCATGCATTGGAAGCGATCGTCGATTGGGATCCGGCGATCCAGACAATTTTGCTCTCTTGTCATTGGCGCGTAGTGCAGAGTCTAGCTGAGTTCGCGCCGCAGACGGCGGTGATTCATCTTGAAAAAGATCTGCATACCACTGCCGGCGAGTTGGTGTTGTGTCATAGTAGTTAATACGGACACCGTACGACGATTCGGGCACCGACGGACACAGTTGTGGATAATAGGAATCGGTTATAAATTTGGGGTTAAATATGAGCGGCCGTCCGAGCAAAATGATCAGGTGCGGATATGACAAGTAGTCCTTGAAACAGTGATTCTGCGTGAGTGAGGTGTCAAGGATTGGATTGTTTCGTGAAGCGTATCAATCTCATCGGAACTATTGAAGGGAGGTCGTCAATGACAATAAAACGTGTAGTGGCGTTGATCGGCGTTTCTCTTTTGGTGTTGATAACAAATGTCGCTGCCAGCATTTTGTACATGGTTCTTTACGGGCATGTTATCGACCCGGGGCACGACCCAAAGTACTACCAAGATCACATTCAAATTGCTGGCCCATACTGCAGCATTGTTGCGGGTATTCCTATTATGTTTGTTGTGGGTTGGTGGGTTGCAGGTTGGTGGCGTCGCACATTGAACTACCGCGGTGTGTTTGTTGTTTGGCTGGCGTACACGATAATTGACCTTTCGATCCTCCTGATTGCCGGACTATCGCTGGGAGTTGGTCTACTTTTCGTGCTCTCTTTCGCGACAAAACTGGCAGCGGCGTACTGGGGAGCGTACGTGAGACTAAAGAGAACAAACTAGACACGCCACCTTTTCAACTTTTTATCGACCGTTCCAGCGCTGCAAGGTCCGCAAGACGCTTGCGGAAGTGTTCATCAATTGGCTCGAACAGCGGTTCAGCCACAAAGGGAAATTGGAGATCGAAGAAATGCTCGTTGGACAACTACCGGACCTTCGTGAAACCCAATCTGGAAAAGATCTGATCGC
>JBGSUV010000114.1:0-4225 GCA_041753315.1 Pirellulaceae bacterium
CCAGCCCGAGTGGCTAACTCCTCTTTTCGTTCCGGCAGAGCTTCGCTGGCTAGGGCGTAGAGTTTGGAAAAGCGAAACCAGTGAGCTGGGTTCTTGTTCTCGATTTGGGATAGTTCGGCGAGTTCGTTCACCGCGGATTCGATGTTGCCTGCCCGCAGGCTGGTATCGACCCGTTGAAAGCGGTGGATGTCGCGAAGATCCGCTGGGCCGTATTCGAGCACCTTGTCGCGATCGACCAGTGCTTCGGCGTGCCTTCCCAGTCGGTCGAGGGTATCAGCGCGGTACTCGTGGGCGCGATAGATAGCGCGTTGTGCTAGCACGATATTGCGGTTTTGAATGTAAACTCGCGTCAATATCGTGATAGCCAAGTTGTAGGAGACGAGTGACTCTTCGATTTGCCCCTCGTCAAAGCGCAGATTACCCTGCATGGTATAGGTCAAGCCAAGCTCGCGTTGGTACAGTTCATTGGTTGGCTGGAGTTCGGTTAATCGAACGAACAATCGAATGGATTCGTCAAAACCATCTTCCGCAGCTTGTTGCTGCTGCAGAAAGCCTCGAACTTTTGCCAGGTCGCGAAGAGAGCGTGCGAGGTTGAACTGATGCTGTGAAACGGAGGGCAATTCACTGACCAGCGTGCGTTGGATCGGGACGGCCAACTCAATTTGGCTTGCGCCCTCTTCGTCCTTCTCCTGGTCGTACAATGCTACGCCGTACTCTCGGTGTAGATTGGCGACTTGCGCGCGATAGTAGACTGAGCCGAGGTCTTGAGCGGCGAGTTTTTCGTAGGTAGTGATCGCCGTTAAGTAGTAGCCGCTGGCTGCATCAAAGTCGCCAGTTCGCTTGCTAAGAAAAGCCAAGTCCCAATTGATGCCAGCAGCCGCTTCTTGGAATTGGGGCTTGGTTGGAAAGTGCGTCGTCCACTTCTCTAGTATTCCGAGCGCCTTCAGATAGTAAGCCCGTGACGTATCCCAGTCGCCGACGTCGCGTGCCACATTGGCCATGCTTACGGACGTAGCTGACCAATCCAAAGCCAGTTGGTCATTGTCGGGCTCAGCAATTGCCAGCGCTTCGCGAATCTTTTCGGCATTGCGAAAATGAGTATCAGCTTCTGCCGTTCGGCCACTTCCTCGCAGCAGACCGCCGAGGTTCTGGGCCGCGTTGGCTAACAGCATTTGGTACTGTGCATTGTCTGGGAATTCATCCGCCAACGCTTGCCGAATCGACAACGCTTTGCGTTCATTTGCTTCAGCTTGAGCGAGCAATCCGAGCTTGAATTGAATGGAGCCCAAGTTCTTCGCCGCGTTCGCCCGGATTGAACGCATCGACTCGGAATCGCCTTTTGAATCCGCGAAAACTTCCCACTGCTTCTGCGCATCTTCCAGAATCGCAATGTCATTTTTGGAGAGGTTTTCTTTGGAACCCAACAGGTTAGCCATCAGACTGGATGTGAACGCATTCAGCGCGTCGAAAGCTTGTCGATTGGCCCGCTCCGCAATCTCCCGTTGTTCCGATTCGCGTTCTTGGGCGGCCTCAGCCACTGCTGTTTCTCTTTGCGCGACTTCCGCTTGTCGCCTGGCTTCGATGAGTCCCCATATTGTGCCGATCATTCCAGCGACAAACACGATTGCAATCAAGCTGGCAGCCTGGACAAAACGGCGATTGCGGCGGAGAAACTTCTTCAATCGATAACTGGCAGACGGAGGCCGCGCTTCTACCGTTTCGTTTGCCAGATAGCGTTGGATATCGCGGGCCAGGGCGTTGGCGGTGTCATACCGCCGATCTCGGTTCTTCTCCAAACACTTCATGACAACCCAATCGAGTTCTCCGCGGAGCATCGACGTCAGCTTGCGGGGCTCGATGCGTCGCGCGGCTGCCAGCGACGGTAGAGCGTCGTCGGTCGACAAGCGAGTGCTCGGTTTGGATGGTTCCACCTCCTGAATCATCCGAATCATCTCAGCCAAACCAGCCTTCTTGAGGTGAGCACCGTCGATGGGGCGCAGGCCTGTCAATAACTCATACAGCACAACGCCCAGCGAATAGATATCTGCCCGGGTATCGACATCGGTTCCCGAGTAGCCCGTTTGTTCTGGCGACATGTATTCCAGGGTGCCGACGACGGCTCCGAATTGGGTTGACAGACTATCGTCCGTGAGCTTTCCACCCGTCGCTTTGGCGACGCCGAAATCGATGACCTTGGGCATTGGCACACCGTCGACCATGGTGACCAAGATGTTGGCTGGCTTGAGATCGCGATGCACGACTCCCTTTTGATGTGCGTGTTGAACAGCTTGGCAAATCGGCATGAAAAGCTGCAACCGCTCTTTGGTGTTGAGTTTTGCAGTATCGCAGAATTTGGTGAGCGGCAATCCGTTAACTAATTCCATCACGAAATAGGGTTGGCCCGTCGGCGTCATGCCTCCGTCGAGAACGCGAGCGATGTTGGGATGGTCCATAATCGCGAGGGCTTGGCGTTCCTGCTCGAAGCGGGACAGGACGGCAACCGAATCCATACCTGTCTTGATCAACTTCAACGCAACTTTGCGGCGTACCGGTTCTGTCTGTCTGGCAACCCAAACCTCCCCCATTCCCCCTTCACCGATTTTCTGCAGGAGCTGAAAGCGACCGCCGATCATGGTGCCAGCATCAATGGCGCGTCGCGCATCGGTGGTGCGAGTCATGTCGAGCTCTTGCTCGTCGTCTCTGGCTGAGTCCTGCGTGGGCGACAACGACGGATTAGAGTCGATCGTGCGTTCCGGTGCTGGCGGAAGAGGCGGTCGGGAAGATGGAGCATCCAGGAAACTGCCTGGATCATCATGAGCTCGAAGCAACGCCTCGACACGCCGCTTAAGTTCCGCGTCAGCTCCGCAAGCCGCCTCGACCTCCACCTCTCGTTGATCGAGCGGAAGATCGACGACGTCGAGAAACAGTTCTTGTACGCGTTTGGGATCGATAGGCATCGTTCAGTTCTCGTCGGGCAGGAGCTGAGAGAAGTTCGTTGGGTATTTTGTGGCTGCCGTTCGAACTGCCACGGATTCTAAATTTCGCACTTACTTCTCAATGCGTCAAAACGCTTTGTAGCTGTCGAAGAAAACCAAAAGATTTGTCGAGGTTAAGTTCCCAGTTCGCTGCGAAGCCAGGCGCGGGCGTATGTCCACTTTTGACGAGCCTGATAGACGGTGGTGGCGAGCACTTTTGCTACGTCCTCGTGCGACAGACCGGTGAAGTGATGCAGCTCAACCACTTTTGCCGCCAGCGGGTCTTCGTCCGCCAGGCGATTCAGAGCGGCGTCCAATTCGCACAGACGCTGATCGGGTTCCTCATCGGCCGGATCAGACAATTCGACGCGTTGCATGTCGCCGCCACGTTTTTGTCGCAAGCGGCGGCGGGCTTCCTCAACGAGGATTCTGCGCATCGCCACGGCGGCTGCGGCAAAGAAGTGACCTCGACTGTCCCATTGTATTTTGCGGTTTGGGGCGTCTCCTTCGGTACCGATCAAGCGTAGATAGGCTTCGTGTACCAGGGCCGTTGGCTGTAGCGTTAGATCCGCTGGCTCCTGGGCGATACGATGAGCGGCCAACTTGCGAAGTTCGTCATAAACTGCTTCCAGAAGTTGATCGGCAGCAGCTCGATTGCCGCCGGACGCTAGTTCGATCATGCGTGTGACATCACTCATTTGCACAGCATATCTTCCGTTGATCCGACATGCAAACTGCCCAAAACCTCCGGGAAAGAAACTCCGAGGACACCGTTGTCCCCAACTGCTCGGCGCATACAAAGCAATAACCCATAGCCCACCTATCCTACTGGGCTTCGCGAAGTCGTTTGATTAACTCGCTTTGGAAGACTTCTTGATCTTCGCTCCGCCTGTTCCGGTGCCATATAGTCCAGCGTTCCCAGGAACTGCCCGACCGTGGTCGGCAGCAGCTTCATGAGGCAAATGGCAGAAGTCCCAGAAACGGAAGCGGGCGAGCTACCGACCATTGATGAGCCGCACGATCCGGTCGGACGCCAAGCACTCGTGCGCCGTGGACTGGAGCAAATCCAGGTTGAGTTCCAACCGAGTACTTGGGCCGCGTTTTGGCGGACTGTCGTCGATGGACGATCACACGAGGCGGTCGCCGAAGAGTTGGCCATGTCCCAGGCCGCAGTTCGTCAGGCCAAGAGCCGCGTGCTACGACGACTCCGCCAGCAGCTTGGCGAGTAGTCGCGTCTCTCCGAGACGCGA
>JBGSUV010000115.1:0-26741 GCA_041753315.1 Pirellulaceae bacterium
AGCTTGCCGTCGCTGTTGCCGAATTTGCTGCTCTTCGCAAGCAAGTGCCGGAAGCCATCGTCCGGTACAGTGCAGCCTTCTTTGACGCCGCGTCGTTTCGCTACCCAGCCCATCCGTGTCGCATCCCACAGCAGGACAGGCACCGCGCCATCGCTGCAGGACATGCATCGCGGCACCAACGCCCTGCGACGGCAGGACAGGCGGCGCACGCAATGCCGCGGTGCCTGTCCCGCAAAGGGGCAACCCGCAGCGCCTGTCCCGTAGTGAAGCGTGCGCAGCGAGTGTCCCACACGGGTGCTGACCGCAGCGACTGTCCTGTAAACAAAGCTGCGAAGGCGCAGCGCATGTCCTGTAGCGAAGTGGGTGAGGATTGCTCAGGTGGGGGGAAGGGTAGGGCGAAGGTGAAAAGCGCGATGCCTGTCCTAGTAGCGGGCGATGTCCTGTCCGGCAGTGAGACCTAGGGCTTTGACGATTTGATGGGCTTGCTGATTTAACATGCCGAGATCGCTGGAGACGGCTACAAACTGCATGCCCTGCTGAATTCGCTGCGAGGCCTGGTCGGCTGACATGACGTGCATTCCGGTGGGCTTGCCGAGTTCACGACCAATGGCAATGACCTGTGAAATCATCGCTTCATGTTCTTCAGTTGTTGGAAATGTTCCATCGGGAGATCGCATCTGAAAACGAAGGTCATTGGGGCCGACAAAAATAGCGTCGCATTCCTCTAACGCATATATTTCCCTAGCATTTTTTACACCCAAAGGACTTTCAGTTTGCAAAATCACCAAAGTTTGGTCATTGGCCCCAAGATAATATTCCTCGGCGGAACAACCGAAGTTCAGATTGTGCATGCCACCGCCTGAACTGCGATTTCCCAATGGCGGATATTTGCAAGCGGCAATGGCTTGGCGGGCTTGCTCCACATGTTCGATCATCGGAACCACCACGCCAAATGCTCCGGCATCCAGGGCTCGTTTAATCCATGAATGCGAGCCATCGGGCACTCGAATGAGTAGCGCACAACCAGCTTCGGCGACACAGGCGACGATACTTGAAATCTCACGCCAATCGAAAGGCGCATGTTCTACGTCGAGCGTCAGCCACTCAAAGCCCAACCGCGCTAAAACGCGCGCGGAATGAAGCGATCCGAGCGTTAGCCACGTGCCAATCGTGGGTTGTCCTCGCCCAAGCTTTTGTTTGACGATATTGGTCTTCATCACTTGACAACCGGTCCTTTCGCCAAGCGTTTCAAGATTTCGATTCCGCGTTCCAGCACATTGTCTGGGGCGGCATAGGAAATTCGAAAATGCGTGTCCTGCTGACTAAAAATATTGCCTGGAATCATCAGTAGTTCGTGTTCGATAGCTTTGGTCACAAACGCGGTGCCTGTCCCCCAAGGTGCTTTCGGGAATAAGTAGAAAGCGCCGTTGGGAATGGCAAACTCATAATCATCCTTCAGACCAGCGACCATCATGTCGCGTTTGCGGGTATAGTCCGCGCAATAGCTGGCCATGTCGACATCAAGAGCTGCAAGTCCGGCCCATTGCGCGGGCTGGGGCGAACAGACAAAGGAGAACTGCTGTAACTTGATCATCGTCTGAATAATCTCCGATGGTCCATGAACCCAACCGACACGCCAACCGGTCATGGCATGGCTTTTCGAAAATCCGTCGATGACAAGCGTGTGGGGATTAATATCTGCTGGAGTTTCAAGTGGTCCATCGTAGGAAAATTGGCTGTAAATTTCGTCAGACAACAGGGCAATGTTTCGTTGATGGCACAGCTCGGCAAGTCCTCGTACTTCTTCTTTCGAACCATTCACTCCAGTCGGATTGCCAGGCGAGTTGAACAGAATGAGCTTCGTTCGCGGTGTGATCGATGCCTCGACGCGTGCCAAATCGATACGGAAGTCGGGATAAGTGTCGATGAATACGGGTACACCGCCAGCCAATTTCACCAACGGTGGATACATCACAAAGTAAGGGTCGAAGATGAGCACTTCATCCCCTGGATTGATCAGGCTCAGCATGGTCAGTACGAGTCCGCCACTGGTTCCCGACGTAATAAATACATCGCGATCTGCGTGTCCATAACGTTGTTCGCAGTGGGCTCGCAGTCGTTCGCGCAAGGGAGCAATACCTTGCGAGGGCGAATATGCATTTTTCCCCTGCTGAATCGCGTCGATGCACGCCGACTTGACCGTTTCCGGCACATCAAAGTCGGGTTGACCAATGCTCAAATTCACGGGGTTCTTCATCTTGGCGGCTAAGTCGAATACCTTTCGAATACCGCTGCTGTCGAAGAGTCGAGATCGATCCGATATCCACGACGAAGGAGATGAGACTGAGGGGGTAGAGGTAGACATCTAAAAATTCACTGAGCTAATAGAAAAAGGAACGCACGGCGCCTGGGTTGGGTAGTCTTCGAAATCCCAGTTCAACCACAATTCAAGTGCAACACGCCCTTCAAACCAATGAGGAGAGTTGGAATGGCAGCGATCAGCAAGAATTGTCGGCCCTATTCTATCGCTTGCTGGGCTTTTCGCGAGGCGTCGCCGCAGTGTGATATCGGCTGCGCGGGCAATGTGCGTTTAGGCGTTAAAATGATGATCTATTAACATTTGAGCGGGAGAAATGTTCAACCGAATTAATATTTGCCGTACCTGAAAAGGTCATTGTGCAGAGCTGCGAGTACCGCGCGGCGAAGCTCCAATGTGCATTCCTTCCGGCAATGGCCGCGCGGCACACAAGAACCCATCTTTGAAGAGTTGAGACTTCAACAGGCCAAATTCGCCAAATGAGTCGGGGTATACCCATGCCGTTACCACCGTCTCCGCCGGATTCCTGCTCGCCAACTCCAAACGCAAGCGCCCCGTAGGTGACAACGCATCTTCCATCGGCTCACTAGGTGCACCCGCTGCTGTTTCCAGTTCAAACCTTTCGAGTTCAAATCCGCCAGGTATTCGGGTCATGCGATATCGCATGACAAATCCACCAACCGGCCCAAACTTCTCTTCAAGCACATCTTTGGAGGCTTGGCGTCGAGCAGCATAAGGTACTTGTTCCTTGAGCATCTCGACCAGCCGATCCCAGGGAATCACGGTAACGAGTCCGTTCCGCAATTGGATGTGCATTTCACGATTGAACACCGTCTGCGCCATCGGAGTCGGAAGATGTTCCAGTATGATTTTCGGTCGTGAAGTTTCCTCAAGAGCACCAAGTTGTTCTTTGGTGTCGCTCAGCTCCTGTTGGAGTTTTTCCAGTTCGCGAGCTTCAGCGACGGAGTTTTGTTTTTCAATGTCCAGTTCGCGGAGGCTGCCATCAATTTTCTCGCGAGCCAGTTGTACGTGCGTCAACAGGGTATCCCGCTCCGTTCGACGGTACTTCGTTTCTAGTTCATACTCTTTTTGCCGGACAATCTGTTCATCGACGGAAGTCGCAAGTGCGTGGGCTTGCCGTGCGGGTTCAGAAAGTTGTTTTTCCGCATCCTGCGTCGCCAGTTTTCGTCCCAACTCTTCGGCTTCTAGTTTCGTTTTAGAACCGACCACGACAACCAAAATAATCAGAATCCCGACGAGATTTGCGGTCGTGTCTAAAAATGAGTCTTCACCTACACTGGTTTCATCATTCGATCTTCGCATTGTAATTTTCTGGCAATAGAACTCGAACTACGTCTGTTATTTCAATACGCGTCGCTGAACTTCAAGGCCACTACCGTCGAGTAGCTGCTGTAACTGCACAAACCGCCATTCCGCATCTTCCGCGACGTCAACCAGCAATACGGGTTTCCAGTGACCGTCGGTCAAAGCAATACCCCAGCTTTCAACTCGTTCGGCTACGATCTTTGCCAGTTGTTCAGCGCGCACCCGTGGAGATGCTTCAAAAGTAACGCTCAGCGGTTCTTTTGAGCTTCCGATCTCGGGGTGGACAACCCAGCGATCATTCAAGCACTGCAGGCGAATCGACCGCACGACTGGTGTGTCGGTGGGTGGTCCTTGAGACCAAGCCCAATTGCGACCTCGTGAAGCGGCAACAGGTCGAGCCGCTTCCTGTTGATTGGATCGATTGAGTTGTTGGCTAAATGAAAGTGAAGGCGGGCTTCCGTTGGGGGACTGTGAACTTTCGTTTGCTGAATTCATCTCGGCGGATTGTCCGCTGGATTGAGCACTTGGTGATGGGCTACTACCTCCCGTACCGCCACTACCTGTTCCGCCTTGGCCCGTACCGCTAGTACCCGTACCGCTACTTCCCGTGCCGCTACTGCCTGCTCCCTCTATTGTTGAATGGTCAAAGTCGCCACTTTCACCACCGGTTTCGCTCGAGTTCATCGACCCATTTCCGTTCATCGCAGTGTTGTAGCCATATCCGGCCGATGATTGGGAGGGACTTCCTGACTGGCTAAGGCTTCCGTTTTTCGACTGTTCCAAGTCGAGCGATGTATAGGAACCATCTGTTCCGACTGGAACGCTTCCTGCAAACCCCATAGTTCCATTGTTATTCGTTCCGCCGTACGGACTGTCCTCGGTAGCCGAGGATGTCGAATTCGATCCACTTTCACTCTGGCGACTACTGGTTGAATTGTTGAAGTTGAAGCCACCGCGTCCGCCGGTTGCATCGGCGATCGACGTGTTAGCCCCTGCCAAACCAGATCCTGTCGTGGACGAGCCAGCGAACTGTGCCTCGTCTTCACCCCATTCACCTTCAAATCCGCTGGCGTTTGTTGAGGCGTAGCCACGGTACTGCTTGGGCATGGCCATCACGAGCGCGGCTTGACGGTCGCGAGCCAAGTCGATCGCTTTGGTGAGTTTGTTCTTAAGTCCTGGCGTCGTATCGGGAAACGCGAGTTCAAGCTCTTCGTCGATGAGTTCATAGCCAAATTGGTCATCCCAACCGCTCATCGCTGCGCGCGCTAAGACATACGACTGGATACCACTTGGGCGCACGACGAGTAGTGGGTACGCGGTGCTGGTTACGGCACCGTTGCTCGGAGGAAACTCTGCGCGGACAGTGCGCAGGGCGGCATCCAACGGATTTCCTGGTCCATAGGGTGGTCTCAAGTCGTTGGCGAGTAGACGCACACCTTCAGGCTGAATAGTGACGCCTTCTGCCGTGCATTCAACGTAGATCGGTCGACGATGTGTACCGTTGTTGCCTTGGTAAGGGATAATCGCAAAGATCGGTTTATCACCGGTTGGCTTTTCGACCTTCTGATTCAATTCCGCTTTGGCTTTGGCAAGTTGTTTTTCTAGTTCCGACATGGCTGCTTCATGTTCGGCGGCAGCAATTGTCTTGGTCGAATCCTGTTCAGCGATCAGCTCCGAAGTGCGTTTCAGATCCTCAAGTTCAGTTAAGAGTTCTTGAATGTGGTTTTCCAGATGCTGCAGCACCAAACGCTTCTTCTCCAAAGCAATCCGCCCCTCGGACAGCTGTTTTTCGTAAGTTGCCTTTGCCATTTCCAGAAGCGTCTCGCTATCTTCGATTTGCCTTTTGGTTTCCGCTGCAGCCGATTTGGTGGACGCTTGAGCGCCGGCGACAATCAACATGAGGATCAACACCAAAGCACCCATCGTGCAGAGTAACACTGCGAGAAATGGGAACAGACTTGGAGCTAGCGAATCGCGCTGGCGGCGGGCTACAGTCATGCCGCTTTCCTTCGGGAATCGATCGAAAGTCGAATCACATCATCGTCGTCCGTGGTTGATTCCGCTTTACGCGAAGGTCGGGGGCGAGTGGGGGCACCTCGAATGAGCCCAGCTCGTTCCAAGCTGGCAGCCAGTACCGCTACGGCTTCGCCCACGCACATAGATGCATTTTCCAGGCGACCGATATTCTCAACACGCTCGACACTCTCATGGATTGTGTTTTCCAAATTGCGGAGATCGACAGTGGAAGCAACGAGCTGTTGTAGAACTTCGCTTTGTCGCGACATCTCTTTCTGTTGACTTTGTACCGATCGTGCTTGATCGCTCAAGGTCGTTTGCCACTGTTGCCAACGCAGATCGATTTGTCGTGAACCTTCGTCCTGCAACTTTTGCATACTGGCAACGTGCTTCTCTAAGGCCTCGCCAACACGTGTTCCCAACTGGTCCTCGACCTTGCTCGTTGCCTGCTCAGTCCAATTTATCCACTGTTGTTGTGTTTCCGCAATGGATCGCGACCAAAGCGAGACTTGTTGTTCGACCAGTTTTCCAACCGTTTCGATCAGTTCGGCAGCCATCTCACGGATCGGCTCCAAGAGGGTCGCCTGCGAATCGGAAGGATCAGTCGCAAGAAACTGGACCAAACCGTCGGCTGAGGCGATATCGATGCGGTTCAGCAAATTCACTTCAACCCGAGCAATAGCAAACTGAACAAACATCATGACAACGGTTAGTGACAATGCGATTGCCGTCGTATCAAACGCAACATACAGGCCAGCGGTTAATTGATTCATGGCGGCCTGTTGTTGCGTAGCCAGTAGTTCCGTGTCGAGTTGTCCAAGCGTTTGCGAAATCCCCAAAACCGTTCCAAGGAAGCCGAGCATGGGCATCGCCCAGTTGATGATTCGAATCAACCCGTAGCTCTCATGCTGGCGATCGGCGTCAAGCTCTCCGAGCGTCTTCAGGTCACTTTCTAACTGTTGGCGACGCCCCCGATTAATTTGCAATTCAAGTGCGCGACAAATCCGTAACCCAAGCCAACTGTCGCGTAAAAAGGCAGGTTGCGCTTCCCAACTAGCGGCAAGCCATTCGGAGCGTCGGGCGGGCGATACCTCAGCCCCATCAGCGATCAGGCGTTGCAGCGCAGCCAGTGCGCTACCTGTGACGCGAGATTGTTTTGCGGCGTGATACCACTTAAAGGTCAGTCCAACGATCCCAACTGAAAACAGTGCAACGGACGCGATTGCCACGGGGTGACTCAAGCAATATCGACGCAAGATTTGAAAATCCAGCGGCCCGGCAAAGATCAATGCGTAGAAGCCAAACGCAAGTATCGATCCCAGCAATAAAACTGGCGGAAGTGGGAGGGAGTAACTTGCACGTTGTGTTCGACGAAGATTTTTCACGACTTACCACTTCCCTGTAGCGTTGTAATAACTTCTCAACCGTTAAACCGTCTCAATCCATTGAGTCTAAGTCTTCGGTGCTGCCGCACGGACAGTCGCATGAGTGCTTTAGACCTTGTTCCAATTTTCGCGGGTTCAAAGTCCATCTGGGATTTTGCAGATCGGAGGCTCCGGCGTCCAGGTTAGTTTTCGCGCTTCGTGTGCTAGCGTTCAAGTTGCTCTTGTCTTCCAAGGTCAGATCTGATTATCACCTACCCACTGTGAAATCTGTTTTCCCGCTGGCTTGATAGGACCGATGATGTATATGTGGTTGGCAAGAACCGGATTTGTCTTCGTGGCTGCAATCGCAATTTGGGCATTGGTGGAACCCCCAGGGGCGTTGCATAGCCAATCCCCCAGTATGGAGTCGCTTGATGTGCAGGGCGGGGAGTTAAAGGTTGTTTCGTCGATGCTCCCCAATGGTGTGCAGCAAATCGTCGTCGTGCAGGGCAGCGGTCGTACCATGGCGGTTTATCACGTAGAGCCTACGCAAGGAAAAATCCAGCTCAAGAGCGTACGAAAACTCGACTGGGATTTGCGAATGGAGCAGTTTAACGGCCAAGCTCCATTGCCCAGTGAGCTAAAACTGGTTCAGCCGTAGGGACTTTTCGGCGATAGGCCGTTAATTGATGCAGCCGCCGGTCTCGGGCGGTTGCCCTTCGAGGTGGTCGTGGTACAGACGACGGTAAAAAGTACTGCATTCTGGCGAATATTCCCTTATTCGAGGTGCCAAAGGGGTGAGAACCCCAAAATTCGGTCGTTGAACTTCCCCTAACTGCAAATTTAGGGAACTCAGGGTTTCGTTTTCGCGGATCCTTTAGTTACGATAGAGGAAGAGCGGGTTTCGCATTCCGCCTAGTCGTCGTATCTCGTTAACTTTTCTGTCGCTTTTGGCTCAGCGGACGGGCCCTCGCGCAATTGGATCTTGCACGCGACTTTGTAATCGCCCTCGACATTTGGCCAGCAAGTTTGGTCTCAAGGAGTTCGCAAGAGCATGTCCAATTTCGTGTCGCTTGAGGAAGCAGCAAAAAAGCTCGGCGTTAGCGCGGAAGCCCTCGTTGAGATGCGTTCTCGTGGGGAGATTTTCGGCTATCGCGACGGAGGTAGTTGGAAGTTCAAGCCGGAAGAGATTGAACGAGTGGCTGCCGAGTTATTGGGTGATGTTCTCGACGAAGATCCGGCTGGTTCTTCAATATTGGTGTCGGATTCGGACCTAGGGTCTTCGGTCAGCAGTCATGGGAGCACGATTGGAAGCGATGTGCAGTTGGCTGCGGAAGGTTCCGACTTGGATAGCGATGTGGAACTGGTGGCAGATCCTGGCAATGGGAGCGATGTTCGTCTGGTTGCCAGTAAGGGATCGGAATCTCGGCGAACTCCCCCAGACGATGACGACGATATACTCGAATTGGCAAGCAGCGACGACGATGACGACGAGTTAGAGCTTAGAGCGGAAGATGGCGATGACTTGCTTTCGCTATCGGATGCCACCTCAACGGTTGGTAGCGACGTGGAACTCGGCGACATTGGCAGCGCCATTAATATTGGCTCGGGCACCGGTGTTGGGAGCGATCTTCCACTGGGATCAGACGACTTTGATCTGGAGCCCTCGGCTGATGCTTCCCATGTGATGGGAGGAGATTCAGACCTCAGCTTGGCTCCTGCCAGCGATTTGATTCAGGGTGACAGTGACCCCGCTATCGGCTCAGGACTCAATTTAGTTGGTAGTGACTTGGAGTTGGCGGATGACGGCGATCTGGTGCTTGGCGGCGGGAGCGATTTAGCACTTGGTAGCGACAGCGGTATCAACTTGATGAGTCCATCGGACAGTGGCATATCACTCGAAGACGAGCCACTTGATTTGGCGGCAAGTGGCATCTCTGGCCTCGATCTAGCCATTGAAGGTTCCGATGTTGGAAGTGGTGCCAGCAGTGGTTCTGGCGTCGACTTCATGCAAGACGAAGAGTTCCAGCTCTCACCATCTGGTGCACTTGAGACGGACGACGATAGCGGGTCCCAAGTGATTGAACTCGAGGACTCGTCCGAGTTTGGCGACGCCGCAGTTGCGTTACCTACGGACGACGGGTTTGATGCGTTTGCAGATGTTGACTCCGGAGGTGGACTCGGAGTCGACGGGTTTGATACGGCCCCAGCTGGTGCTGCGGTTATTCCCATGGGCTCGCCGGAAGTTCCATACAACGTATTGCAAGTTCTCTGCCTGCTTGGCATTTTGTTGCTCATGTGCATGTCGGGCATTTTGGTCACCGATGTGGTCCGCAATATGTGGGCTTGGTCGACAGTAGACAATAATCTAACAAGCGGGTTTACCGACATGATCCTCGGTGCCTTCGGCATGAAGTAGTTCGTATTGCTCTACGCCGTCCTGCATTCTACGATGGAATTTTAGGGTTCGAGCCGTTTGCGTGAAGATTCGCGACTCCGTGGAAGCGAACGGCTTACCGTTGGACGGTTGCGAAGGGCATGGATGTGGGCGCCGAACGGGACAAGTGGATTGAACTGCAACGTCGTCGCTTAATGGCCCAGCCATTAGCCGGTTATGCCGTTGGCGAGTCACCCTCGGCGGAACCGGTCGCCATGGCGGCATTGGCGTGTATTGCACAAGGTTGGCGCGAACCTGCCGAAGCTGCCTGTCGCCGATTGTTAGAGGCTCAGCAAGCCGATGGTGCGGTATCCGTATTGCTTAACACCGATGGCCCCTATTGGACCACATCGTTGGCATGTATTGCATGGCGTCGCTTCGACATTGCGTGGCCTGAACGTGCCAGACCGTGGTGTACCGATGCCTATCGACTCGGAGTCGATTTTCTTCTGAGTATTCGCGGCGAGAAAATCGACCCAAGCGAAAATGTTGGGCATAACACACAGTTGGTTGGTTGGCCCTGGGTTGTCAGTACGCATTCGTGGATCGAACCGACCAGCCTCGCTCTACTTGCCCTGCGGCATTGTGGCTTCGCCGAACATGAGCGTGCCGTTGAAGCGGCTGAGTTGATCGTTGATCGCTTTCTTCCCGAGGGTGGAGCCAACTATGGCAATACCATTGTCTTGGGACAGGTGCTGCGTCCTCACGTACTTCCAAGTGCAATGAGCTTGGTTGCTCTGCATCGCATAAGCCCTCTTCCAGTGCACTTAAGTTCAACTCTGCGTTATCTGCGGACTGAGCTCGCTAACCAACCGCTCGCCACCGCCTCCTTGTCATGGGCAATTCAAGCCATTGTGTCGGCTGAGTGGGAGTTGCCCGTCGAGCAGTGGAGCAACTTTGAGGAGGCGATGCAAACGGCGATAGTACGTCTGTCCGTCTCAACGGCCGATCCTCACAGGTGCAATGTATTGCTACTGGCATCTAGTCGGCGTGATTCTCCGTTGCTGGATCTCGCACCTTTCCAACTGCTGCGTCAATCGGAACATCAACCATGAACGAATCACAGATGCCGTCCACTCGCCGCAAATTTCTTTTGACTGGTTCCGCTGTGGTTGCAGCCACTGGCGCGGCAGCCTATTTCCATAACCAAACGCAGCTCAAGAGTGAAGTGTTCATCGCCCGCCATCAGTCATATGGCGGTGAACTTGTCAAAACCATCCGCGACGGACTTTTGGCGTGCGAATTCGATCCGCAGCAAGTGCGTGGTAAGCGAGTGCTCCTCAAGCCCAATCTGGTCGAACCCACACGTCAATCACCTCATATGACAACTCACCCTGCGGTGATTCAAGCAGCCGCCGAAGTTTTCCGAGGATGGGCGGCGGAGGTAACGGTTGGGGAGGGACCCGGCCATGTACGCGATACGGAGCAAGCGCTCATCGATTCTGGGGTGCTCGAGGCGCTCAACGATTCCCGTTTGACATTTGAAGATCTGAACTATCAAGAAATTCGCGCTGTAAAAAATAACGGCAGGGCCTGTAAGCTCAAAGAATTTTATTTTCCGAGAGCCGTTATCGAAGCAGATTTTGTCGTGAGCCTCCCAAAAATGAAAACACATCATTGGATGGGAATGACTGGCGCTATGAAAAATATGTATGGAGTCATACCGGGTATCAAATATGGCTGGCCCAAAAACGTACTTCATTTTAATGGCATTCCAGAAACTGTTTTCGATATCAATTCGTCGGTCGGTCAAACACTGACCATCGTTGACGGAATCGATTGTATGGAGGGTGATGGTCCAATTCTGGGAACGCTGAAACAGATGGGGTTGATCTTAGTCGGCAGGAATCTGACCGCGGTCGATGCGACACTGGCGCGATTGATGGACATCGTGCCCGAACGCATTCCGTATCTTGCGCTTGCCGCCGGTCGACTGGGGCCAGTGGAAGAATCGCATATCATTCAACGCGGTGAAGCCTGGGAGCCACTTACCAATCCATTCATGATGCTCGACCGCGCTCATCTACGCAAACTTCGCGATTCGCAAACCCATCTGGTGACTTAGTAGTTCTGTAAAAATTTGCATCTGCTCCGAGCCAAACGCTGCTTGCGGGTGTCTATCTCACCACATGACGGTGTTGAGTGCGTTAAGTTATGCAGGTCGTCAAGTTTTATCGGGGCAACGGCAGCGTCCCTCCCCGGCCCATTAGATCGACGCTTCCGCGGCCGCTAACTGCCGTTCATAGGCAAGGGGCAGTACTCGGTTAGCTTGTGGACGTTGGGACGCAGCCCGTAAAAGCTCGGCAGGAGCCTCGCACTCCCGACTGTATATTTTATTGGTCAAATCACAATGAAAGATGTTTAGAGGGATGGCCCCCAGCCGGAATTCAAGCGTTTTGCTTGAATTTCTGTTGAGAGCGTTCCACTTCGCGGATCGAGCCGGGCGGCGTGCCGTCGACGAACTGCAACTTTGGGAGAAAACTGTGAAAGCTCGTGAACTGAACAATCTTGGGATCCCCAAGGGCACAGCGATGCAAACGGCTTTGTTGGCGATTCAAACTGCGGCTGCGGAAGGTCTGCGCCAGCCAGAGTTGCGAACGAAAGTATCTCAAGTCGTTGACGCGCCCGACGCGTACCTCAGCGATTCAACTTGGGGTGATTTGGCGCAGTCACTTGTTAAGACGTTTCAAGAGCAAGCACGCTTTGTGGGTCGCGAAGAGCCAGCACCGTGGAAGCAATGGGGCGAAGGGCTTGAATCGGGCGCAGTGCAACAAATGCTCAACGCATGCAAGTTGCCGGTAACCGTTTCCGGTGCCCTCATGCCGGATGCGCATCAAGGTTACGGCTTGCCCATTGGTGGCGTGCTGGCGACCAAGGACTGCGTGATTCCATACGCCGTCGGTGTGGACATCGCCTGCCGCATGAAGTTGACTGTCCTCGACCTGCCCACGTCGACGTTAGAACACAAGCAGGACTGGCTCAAAGGTGCCATCGAACGCGAGACACAGTTTGGAATTGGTGCGCGTTTCAAGCGGCGGCGAACTCACGACGTCATGGACTCCGATTGGAGAGTCTCGCCCATTACGCAAATGCACAAGGACAAGGCATGGTCGCAGTTAGGGACCAGCGGCAGCGGCAACCACTTCGTCGAGTTTGGAGTGCTCACACTGGAACGCGCTGAACTTGGGCTCGAGACTGGTACCTATCTCGCCTTGTTGAGCCATAGCGGTTCGCGTGGCACAGGAGCCGCCGTCTGTAGTCACTACAGCCAGGTCGCCAAGGAATCGCATCCCGAGTTGCCGCGTGAACTACAGACGCTTGCCTGGCTGGACCTCACTTCGCAAGCGGGCATCGAATACTGGAACGCCATGAATTTGATGGGAGACTATGCGGCTGCCAATCACGCCTGCATTCACGCAGCCATTGCGCAGCATTTGGGTGCTGAAGTGTTGCTGGACGTTGAGAACCATCATAACTTTGCTTGGAAAGAAATGCACGGCAACGAAGAACTGATTGTGCATCGCAAGGGTGCAACACCAGCCGGTCGTGGCGTGTTGGGCATCATTCCAGGTTCGATGGGTACTCCTGGTTTCGTTGTCCGCGGAAAAGGTGTGGAAGCTTCGTTGCTGAGCGCTTCACACGGTGCCGGTCGCAAGATGAGTCGCACCGCGGCCAATGCCAAATTCAATTGGAAGGCGGTCAAGCAATACCTGGACGAACGCAAAGTTACTTTGATCTCTGCTGGTTTGGACGAAGTGCCCATGGCTTACAAAGATATTCACGAGGTGATGGCATCGCAGAGCGATCTGGTGGAAACGGTGGCCAGATTTGATCCTCGGCTCGTTAAGATGGCGCCCGCGGGGGAGCGAGCTGAAGATTGAGAGTTGGGTCGCTCCGCGCTGTCTATCGTCTGACTAAGCGATATCCAATACTCCGCAACACGGGCAAGACACTGAGGGATTTCGATTGACTCACGTCCCAAAAAACCTAAGGCAAAAGTAAATTGCCAAGGATGAATATCGCAGCTACAAACCCCTGGTTCGCTGCCAGCTACGTAGGGTCTGGACAGGGTAGGGCAGGGGAGTTGATAAGGGAATGCTTGGAGAAAAAGGGGGACTCACTGTGATTCACTGGCAATTTTCGAGTAGATTTCGCGAGCTTGATCGTAGGCTTCTTTAGCAGCTCCGATTTCCTCTTGCCGGATTTGATTTCGTTTTTGATTCCAACAGACTTCGACCGCATCGCGACACCACTCTGCGCTGCGGCGATTGGCGCGAATCGGCTGCTCATCAACCAGGATAAAAATGGGATTGCTGTGCATGGAAGGCAGCACTCGGACCGCTAGCCACGACGACTTTTCGATGGGGGCATCAAATTGAACGTCATGGGGCTGACCATCCGCGGGGATTTCGCTGCGGGCAATGACTTCTCCATTCATCACCAATTCGACAGGCACGTTGCGAGACTCACCAATTCTCGCTCGCTCTAAGTGCCAATATGGTTTTTCATCAAGGCGTCGCGCGGCGATCGCTTTGCCAAGTGCATCTTGTTGCTCAGGAAGCATGGCGGCCACGGTACAACGAACAAGCTGATTGCCGGCAGCGAGCAAGTCGAGTTGACTTGGTTGGCCACCGTCGTCCGAATCACCGAGCTCGCGCGCGCCCACCGAGAACTGGAGCAGGTGACTCAGGCCATCGCCAACGTAACTGCGGCCATCTTTTAGCCCTTGAACCCAGTCTGCGTACTGGAGTTCAGTTGCAGAGCTCAATCCGGGAACCTGTACGTAACTACGTCCCAGGCCGACGCGTTCACCGTAGATACATGGGAAATCGGTTTCGCCACTGATGCGGGAACGAAATCCGCAGTTAAGTGTGTGATACCAAATGTTCATTTCCCAAATGACTGGAGTATCGACCGCGCTGATGAAATCGCATACATCGTGCGCCGTCGTGACGATAAATTCATTGGCTCCGATGCCGTCAAATGGTGGCATGGCGTAGTCAGGAAGTTGATCTGCAGCGCGTCCGGCGCGGTTGCGGCCACCACCCCAGGTATTGGGCAAAGCGCCGCGAGAACCGTCTGGTAAATAGTCGGGTAGTGCCAATCCCCATCCGCTATGGCTGTAGCCGACCACGCCACCCTGTTCCTTGCCCCATTTGAGGACTGGCAAGGTCCAGGTTGGCCATTGTTCGATCGACTTGGTTCCAGGGTAGTCATCTTCGGTCAAGTTGAGCAGGCACAGGTGTCCGGCGTGGGAAGATGGAAAGCCACTGACTTCGACGTCGTATCGCATCAAGTTCCCGGGCGGGGAGAACTCGGAGACTTTGCCGTCAAAGAACTGTTTCTGAAAATACCAACATGGTCCCCAGCTGAGAACACAGCCGACATTCAGGTCTTCGCCAACCAGATGGCGGACCATGTCCTGCGGTGTGACACCTTCCGTCGGATTCTCGTAGTGCGCACATCCTGCGGCATGCACGTGATGATCACCGGAGAACCAACCCTGTTTCGCCATGTGAATCCAACGTTTCAGTTGAATCGTCAGCGGCTTCGAAGTGTCCGCGGTTACGGTCAGCGGAATGTTGACTGCTTCGTATTCGGGGCCGCGGTAGGCGACAATGTTATATTGACCAGGTGCAAGTTGTAGCGAGTCACCATCTGCACGGTAGACCTGCTCGTGAAAGAAAAAGTCGGGGGCAAGTCGACGTGAAGGATTTGGATAGACGCGACCATACATGTCTTTTATCAACAAGCTGCACGTGGTTGGCGCGCCATCCTGATCGCGAATCGCAAGCGGGATGTCGACGGTAGGCCGGCACTCAAACAAAATCGGGACTTCGCTGCGGAAGCCTAAATCCTGAGTCCCCTGGCCGACGTGCATCGAAAGCGTCGCCTCGCGTTGCCCGGCATCACGACTGTAAAGTTGTAAAATGCGATACTCGACGGGCAGCCCCGACAGCGTCTTGGTCATCGGTTGCGAAGTGACTGAATCGATATCGAGCCAACGTCGAGCCGCATCGGCTGGGGTAATCTTCATCTCGGGTGCTGCGGCGGAACTGCTTCGCCTCACCATCGGTTCAGCTTGCGGGCTCGAGCATTCCAGGGGAGCCGTTACTCCTGCTTCGTTGATGACCTTGACCAAGAAATTTGTCCAACCCAATTGATCGAGGACGGGTGTGGCTCGTCCCAGTGCGACTTTCACGCGACTCTCTGGATTGATACTAACAACCAGCAAACAATGTGGGTCAAGTGTCTGTTGCAATTCTCGGACAACTTGGCTGTTCGAACTACTGTCTCGCAAAGCGGTCAAACGCTCCAGTTCATCAGCAGGCAAAGGACTACCGGCCAACTGCAGAGCTTGCACGACCCGCTCCACATTGGCTTCAAACGGTTGACGATCGACGCCGCCGACAAGTTCCACTTGGGCCAGGCTGATGTTTGGTAGAAATAGTGCCAGAGTGACACGGCATAAGAAGAGCGAGAGGTTGAACGGTTGGGCTTGTCGAGTGATTGCAAGCATGGTTACGTGCCTCGTACGGGTAGGATGATAGGAGGAGTGACGTGTTGCGCGCGAAAATTGCTCTTTTCTGGTTGCGAAAAAATCTCTAGTGTCATTTCTTGAGAGTTTCTCGGAATTTTCAGGAATTTTCAACGGAGTAAGCTCATGATCAGTGCGCTGGATATCAGCACAAGTGCTTTGGTAGCACAGCGGGTTCGACTAAATGCCATTTCCGGCAACATTGCCAACATTTCTACGTTGCAAGATGAAGATGGAAATGCCAAACCATATCAACCACGTTATACCATTTTCGAGACCGACGAAAATCTGATTGCAGAAGGGGGCGCTCCGGGGGTCAAAGTGGCATCGGTCGAGATCGACGACAAAGAAGCTCAATATCGGTATCAACCCGACCATCCATTGGCGATCAAGGACGGGAAATGGAAGGGGTATGTGGCCTACCCCAATATTAATTTGAACGAGCAGTTTGTTGATGCGTTGGAGGCAACTCGATCGTATGAAGCCAACATTGGCGTGATGGAAATTAGCAAGAATTTAGGGCGACAGGCACTCTCCATACTCGCCTAAGGGACTAGTATTCCACAGCCCAGAGCATATGCGAAATAGGGCTATCATTTCGTTAGGTACTGTTCCGTGAATTCGATATCGAGCCCCAGTTTTCGCGTACCTTTGCCACTTTCGGAGCGGCTACAAAAAGCCACGAATGTGGATCCAAGCCAACCGCAGTCGTTTGGCGATTTGTTGCAAGCAGGAGTCATGAATGTCAACGGCAACCAGCAACATGCAAGCGCGCAGGTGCATGAGCTTGTCACCGGCGGTGATGTATCTCAAGTCGAAGTCTTTACGGCGGTTCAAAAAGCGGATATGTCGTTTCGACTGCTGGTTCAAGTGCGCAATAAGCTGATGTCTGCGTATGACGAAATCAATGCAATTCGCATCTAATTGTTTTTGTTGAGCCCATAAAATATGAATGTACTAAACGAATTTGGAAAACAGTTAAAATCGCTTTTCGAGTCCCTGACGCCAGCGTCACGCATCATGGCGGGACTAATGCTTGGCGTGATTCTCGTTAGTCTAGGCTGGATTTTCGCAGCTCAACAAACCACTAGCTACGAGTATTTGTTTGGTGGTCGCGATGCCAGTGATGGAGAACTCGAGAAATGGGAAGCCACCTTTGGCGAATCTAAACTGCGAGACTACGAGCGAATTGGCAACCGCATAAAAATTCCATCTGCGAAAAAAGACCTCTATTTGAAAGCACTTGCCGGCGCAGATTTGCTTACCAAAGAACAAGGTGAATACGTATTGAACTCGCTGGACAATGGCGGGATCTTCGAATCGAACATGAAAACGGAGATCCGAAGTAGAACTGCCAAGGAACAAGAAGTCTCTGCCATCCTTCGCCATATACCAGGCATTAGCGTTGCAGCCGTTCAATATGACGAGCATCGAGAAGGATTCGCGCGAAATACGGTCAGTGTTTGCAGCGTCGCCGTGAAAGGCCACGGAAATACCCCAATACCAATGGCCACGCTTAAGGTAATCGCTGATAAAGTCCAGGCCACGTGGGCACACCTCAAGGCAGACAACATCACGGTCACTGATCTAGGGGCGGCTCAGTCATTTCGAGGAAGCAGTGACTTCAACTCGATTGAACAGAATCCGTATTTGCGTGCACAACGGCAATGGCAGGATATGTACACGGAAAAAGTGGGCAATTTGTTGCAGCATTATGGTCCGGTGCAGTTGGATGTAAACGTTGAACTTGACCCGAAGCTGTTGGAGGAATCTGAAAAACTGCAATACGATCCAACTGCGGTAACGCTCCAGACTTCCGAATCGCGCAAAGACCTGGAAAATCAAAAAGCGGCTCCCGCTGGTCCCCCTGGGGCCGCCTCAAACGGCGTTTCCAACCAACCGCAGTCAATCAATAATGTCGCTGCCGCGCAAACGTCAAATGTCAAAGAATCCGAAGCAAACGAACGACGGGTGGCAGGACATGAGGCTATCGTGACGAAAATGGCGGGCCTCGTGCCGACCAAAGTCTCGGTCACCGTAGGTATTCCCGATTCTTACTATCGCAAAATTTGGGCGTTCCGGACTGCGCGGGACAACCCAGACCCAAATGCTGAGCCGGCTTCGCCCACACCTGCAGAACTTACGGCGCTCAAGACGGAGGTCGAAGGAAGCGTTCGGGCTGCGGTGGAGGGTATTCCGGTAGGCATTCGCGAAGGCGACGATCGTAAGCCCTTTATGAATATCTACAGCTACACCGACCTGCCACTGCCTGAAATCGCAGAGCCTACATTTACAGAAACTGCGACGACCTGGTTGGCGGGATCGTGGAGTACGCTCGCCTTGCTGGCTGTGGTGTTGATCAGTCTTGGAATGATGTTTAGTTGGATCAAATCACAGCGTGGTGCTGAAGTCGATCAGAAGTTTGCGGACAGTTTTGGCTTACAGGTGCCTGATAATTTCTCCGACGAATTGGATGTTGATGGTGAAGATGCCATTGGGCCCGATGGCCTGCCGGTTAACGGTGGACGTCCGAAGCCATCTTTCGATTTGACCGGCGGAGAAATCAAAGAAGATTTGTCTACGCTGATCAAGGAGAATCCCGATGCGGCCGTCAATCTTCTCAAGTCGTGGATCGGAGAGGCTGCCTAACTGTAATGAATGCGGCTACGCATCCTCGTTCATATACCCATATTTTGCTGCATAATCGGGCCAGCGTTCCAGAATTTCACGCTCCAATTCCGAATCGATCTGATGTTGGTTGGGGCGATAACGGTCATGATTTTCTAACCGTTTTTCCAATTCGGGTTGGATACGGTTAAAATCGCCAAGTTCTAATTGCTCGAAGAGTTGCTGGACGATGGACATGGGACTTGCAACCAGATCTTCGTAACGGATCTGCACGAATTGTTTACTGGGCAACTCAGCGACCACTTCATCGAACCCATCGTACATGCGCTTCATGCATTCGGTAACGTAGTTTTTCAATTCAGCTTCGTTGGGAGTGAGTTGCAGGCCTTGCACTTCGTCCAACGATCGCCATAGACGCAGAGTGGATGTGAAGAGCTTCCGCGGATCGCGAGTCAGGTGAATGAACTTGGCATCCGGAAACAACTCCAGCAACTGGGAAACGCGTCCGGTGTGCGGGGGGCTCTTTAAAACCAGGCGTTGCCCTTCGTAATGAAAAGTCAGTGCGCGAACATACCACAAGAGTTTTTTCTTCCAGTGTTTGTTGGCGTCGGGCGGCAAGCCCTTCATATTCAAATATTCAACGAGTTGCGGTTGAGTTCGGGGAAAAGCGATGCGTAAATACGGAGTCGGAACTCCTAAATTCATCAACGCAAATTCATCTTCCTGAGGCAATCGCCAGCCGGCTTCCATCTCGTCCATCGGGCGTTTCTTAGGGATTAAGAAGTTGCCGAAACGCACCATCAGGTATTCGCTGATCAAAAAATGGGCCGGGGCAAAACACTGAAACGTGTTGGGGGAAGAGAAATGAGGATCGGTCGTCAATAGTTCGTGCAGCAGCGTGGTGCCACTGCGCCAGTGTCCCAGAATGAAAATTGGCGGATTTTTGACCTCGGTTTTTTCAATTTTTGAATTGAAAAGAACCCACTGGATAGCGGCCATCAAATCGTTGATGGGGGTGAAAATGGTAACGCCAACCGCAATATGCAGACGCGAAGGTGAAACACGAAAGCGGTTGCGAGCTAGTAAACGCCACCAGCAAAGCGTTCGCATGCCGTGCCAAAAGCGAGGACTCCAAGAGGGATAATTATTTGCTTGCACGACGTCGCTTTGAGCCTGAGATTCCTAGGTTGTATCGGATTGCTTCGCTGTTGTGCTAGCTATCCATCGACCAATCGATCTGGACATCGCCAGACGATTTTCACTAACCTCGCCAATTGCTCTTCTCCACGATCGTTCGGGCTACTGCTGGGAATGCCTTTCGGTTGGTGAGTCCGAATTCAGTAGGTGAATATTGCCTAGCTCGACACCATTTTACGTCAATTGATGCGACTGTTGTTGGATGGACCATGAATTTTTTATCGGCGTTTCTACGATATCGCGAATTAATCCTTCCGGTGGCCATTATCGCCTGCGTAGGCGTCATTCTGGTACCACTGCCGACAGGAATTATGGACATCCTGTTGGCTGGGAATATTACGATATCAATTGTCATTTTGCTCACGACGATTTATATCCGGACACCACTTGAGTTCAGCATTTTTCCAACGTTGCTCGTCGCCACCGCGCTCGGTCGCCTAGTTCTCAACGTGGCCACCACTCGATTGATCCTAACGCGTGCAGATTCCGATGTAGAGGCAGCTGCGGGCGGAGTGATCCAGGCCTTTGGTGAATTCGTGGCCGGAGATCGGTTGGAAGTTGGGATCGTGATCTTTGTGATTATCATCCTGATTCAATTTCTTGTGATTACCAAAGGTGCGACGCGGGTGAGCGAGGTTGCTGCCCGTTTTGCCCTGGATGGAATGCCAGGTCGTCAGATGGCGATCGACGCCGATTTGAATTCGGGAATCATTGACGAGTTCGAAGCGCAAAAACGACGCGAAGCCATCACCAGTCAAGCCGACTTTTTTGGCGCCATGGATGGTGCAGGAAAGTTTGTCCGCGGCGATGCGATCGCCGGCATCATCATTACCTTGATCAATGTGGTCGGTGGTTTATACATCGGGATGTACTATGCCGACATGACGCTTCCGCAAGCGTTTCAGGTGTTCACCAAGCTGACGATCGGCGACGGTTTGGCTAGTCAAGTCCCCGCCTTTTTGGTTTCACTCGCGGCCGCGTTGCTCGTGACGCGCAGCTCGCAAAAGACGAATTTGCCGACTGAGTTCCTGACTCAACTTTTCTCGCGTCCCCAGGCACTGGCGGTCGCAGGTGTGTTCACCGCGCTGTTAGTTTTCACACAGTTGCCCACCGTTCCAATGTTGTTGTTAGGTGCTGGATGCATCGGTCTTTCACTGGCTGTCAACAATAATCAATCCATGGTCGCGACTCGCGAAGCTGATGAAAAGTTGGCCGCCGAAGTGGAGAAGAACAAACCGGCCGAAAAACGACCGGAAGATTTTCTTGAAGTCGATCCAATGCGCATCGAAATTGGCGCGGGTCTGCTGCCGCTCGCCGATCCGAGGCGAGGTGGGGATCTCATGGAGAAAATCACCGGAGTTCGCTCGATCTTGGCGAGTGAGATGGGAGTGTTGTTACCCAAAGTTCGACTGAAGGACAAACTGAGTCTTCGTGAAACCGTCTACGAAATCCAAATCGCAGGAAACGTGGTCTCCAGGGGAGAAGTCTATCCCGATCGAATCTTGGCCATCGACGTGGGAAATTGTACCGGCCAAATACTCGGGTTCGAGACTCAGGAACCGGCCGCACAACGACCCGCAGTGTGGATTACTCCCGATATGAAAATGCAAGCGGAGCTCTATGGATATCAGACTGCGACTCCCGGCATGGTCGTGGCCACACACTTGCAGGAAACCGCTCGAAAACACGCCGATGAATTATTGACGCGAGAGTCGGCCAAGCAGTTGGTCGATCAACTCAAGTCGGTCAGCCCAACGGTTGTGGAAGAGCTGATTCCATCGGTCATGAAATTATCGGAAGTGCAAACCGTGTTGCAGATGTTGTTGCGCGAGGACATTCCGATTCGGCAACTTGGAGTCATATTTGAAACGCTTGGCGATTATGCGCCACGCATTAAGGATCCAATTTTCCTGTGTGAGTATGTGAGGAATCGACTGTCGCGCACGATTTGTCACCGTTTCGCCGATTCTGCAGGAAGATTGCATGTGATCACCATGGAACCGGCCATGGAAGATCGCATTGCGGCTGGCTTTGAGCTGACCGATCGCGGGATCTTGATTCGTATGTCGCCGCAAGCCATTGAAATCACTTGCCAGCAGATCGCCGCCCAACTCAAGAAGCTCAAAGCGGCTGGGCAACGACCAGTGCTGTTGGTCAGTCCGCGTATTCGACCAGCGCTTCGACAGATCACGCAAACGCATTTACCCGATCTACGCATCCTCAGTCACTCCGAGATAACGTTGCAAACATCTACCGTTTCGGTAGGCGTTGTGGCAGATCCCGTAACCAAGGCATAATCCAAGATCATGGAAGTCAAAACTTTTCGCGCAGCCACTTTGCAAGAAGCTTTGCAGCAGGTGCGACTAACGCTTGGCCCAGACGCAGCCGTGCTGACAACCCGCAACCTTCGTCAGAATCGATTGGGTTGGTTTCCCAAGTCGGTTATTGAGGTGGAGGCGAGTGTAAGTGTGCCGGTGGCAAGTCGATTCCAATCGCTGGAAGGTGAATCGGACAATGGTTCTTTCGGGCACGCCGTTTATAATCCCACCCTTTCGCGCGAAGGCGACCTGCGCGTGCCCAGCGCTGAAGTACCGCAAAGAGCCGATCATCGGGCCGACGGTCGCCCTACTTCGACCATGCTCAACGTCTTGGCCGAATTGATTGACGCTGGCGTTGAACCGAATCTCGCGAAAAGCTTGTTAACCGAAGCAAGCGAGCAGGATCAGGGAGCACATCGCCATGATGCGACGCAACTGCAGTCGTGGATTAGCCGACGTGTGGAAGCGGGGCTACGCGTATCTGGGCCGTTGAAGTTGGCCACAGATGAACAAAAGGTAGTCGCCTTTATTGGTCCGACCGGGGTTGGTAAGACGACGACTCTAGCCAAGATTGCTGCCGGCTTCCGCTTTGACAAAGGCTGTCAGATCGGTTTCATTACGCTGGACACTTTCCGTCTGGGGGCCGTAGACCAATTGTTGCAATACGCAGAACTGATATCGGCACCGCTGGAGGTAGTTAGTTCGCCCGAGCAGGTCACGGGTGCTCTGCAGCGATTGCGAGAATGCGATTTGGTGATGCTCGACACTGCGGGTCGTTCGCCGAAGGACGCAGAACAACTTGCCGTGTTGGGTGAGTTTTTGCAGGCGGCTGAGCCCGATTCCATCCAGTTGGTGGTTAGCGCGATCAGCTCAAGAGCTCACGTTTACGACACTATACGAAAGTTTTCTGCACTGCAGCCTTCCGAATTGCTGATAACCAAACTCGATGAGTCGGTTGGATTCGGCGATTGGTTGTCGGTATTAAGCGAATCCACGTTACCGGTCAGCTATCTCACTGCAGGCCAACATGTTCCTCAAGATATTCGGGTGGCCAGTCCCCGTCGCCTTGCTGGTCTATTACTTGGAACCGCATACAACGCAACGATTTCGCCCGAATCGGCGAGTTAAGGAATACAGATGTCCCAGTTTTCTACTCCGCCGCATGATCAGGCGCATGGATTGCGTTCTTTAGCGCAGCCCGCAACCGGCGGAGCAGCCTCAGAGCCGGTAAAGATGTCGAGTTCCGCAGTCGCTCACCCTAAGAACTCGACTCCAACTTTGGAAAAAAACGTAGTTCAGTCGTCAAAGTTGCTGCACGTGCAAGACAAGATAGACCACGCTCCCTACGTTGTCCTCATCAGCGAAACGCCCTCATTGCAAGGTGTGCTTCCGTTGGCGCTGCATTTGGTCAAACAGGTGAGCCAGTCAAAAAGTCGCGCCTTGTTGGTCGATCTTACACCGGCTGCCAGTCGTATGACTGACGCGATTTCATCCAATTTCCATCGTTTTCGCGATTGGGCTGACCAAGTTCAACCACTGTGGACACCTTCACTGCATGGCCGGACGTTGCATGCATGGAAGCCGAGCCAGCGATCGGTTGATGTTCTGGCGCAACTGGCAACGGAATTTCCGACGGCAGAGCAGATGCCTCGCATTTGTGAACAACTCGTTCGACAGTTGGGGCAACAGCGAGCGCTGGGAGTGGAAAGTGAATCGATGCAATACGGCACCGTAATTTTGCTTAGCGAATTTGTGGGAGTGCCACTCGATAGTGCAGCTTGGCAAGCTGCGGACGAAATTTGGTTGTTTCATGACGTGGCGTCAAAACCGGAGCAAATTCGCGCGGGGCTGAATGCAAGACTGTCGCCACTTTCGCGCGGCCAGCGGATTGTGTTATTGTCCAAGCAACCTCCGACGTTGCGGCATTGGGCCGCGCGGCGACGAGTCGAACGACTGGATGTCGGCTTGGATGTTCATGCGCGGCACTGGAACGGCATGGAGCGATTTCAGATAGCCTGGCCACAGGTGCCTGCGCGGCTGGCGAGGTCACTGTCAGGCACTGCACGCGAGCTGGTTCAGCACTTGATGGACGCATCGCATCCGCGATCGACCAGGCAAGCCAGTTAAGAAATGACTTTTCGCAGAAGATTATTAAATTCTTTTCGCGCGGCGTCCGATACTAACTTTAGCGGAGAGTTCTGCCAGTAGAACTGTCAGACTCTCTGAGTGAGGGAAGTTGATCGGCAAGGAAGTCGTAGCGAGAGGAACAAAGCAATGGCCCGGGCGTACTCAGGTGTGCTGGGAGCAATTGCTTTGGTACTTGTCATTTTGCGCGGCCTCGTGCTGGGAATGCATCCCAACGAGATTCTCAGTCAAGCTCTAGTGGTTTTTTGTTTGTTCGCCTGCATGGGATATTGGATCGGCTTCACTGCTGACAAAACTGTGAGCGAATCGGTAGAAAATCGTTTCCGTAGTGAAATGGCAAGCCTCCAAACGGCAGCCGCTAGCAAGTCCGATAGTTCGGACGAACTGAGTCAAGTTGGCATGGCAACCAGTCGAGCGACACGCTAAAAGATGGCTATCGACACTTGCTCCCTTAACACTTAACGTCTCGGTGGCTCGAGAGGTGGTGTGGCCGAAAGTGTTCGAGAAATTTAGGGTAGAGCACAACCGGCATCAACTGTCTCTAGGATGAACCAGCGCCGACTCTGCCAGTCAGCTCACGGAGGATTGGATGGCAACGAAGACCGCGCCTAACGAAGAAATTCAAGAAGTTTGGGCTCAGTATAAAACTGATCCAAATAACATCGACCTTCGCAATCGATTGATCGAACAATATATGCCATTAGTCCGTTACAACGGCGACCGCATATGGCAACGACTCCCCGATGGAGTTGAGCTCGATGACTTGATTAGTGCTGGTATTTTTGGGTTGATGGACGCCATCGACGCCTTTGATACTGGACGCGGAGTCAAGTTTGAGACCTATTGTGTGCCGCGGATCCGCGGTGCCATGCTCGACGAACTGCGAAGTATGGACTGGGTGCCGCGACTTGTGCGCAGCAAAGCCAGCAAGTTGGGTGAAGCCAAGAAGAAACTTGAAGCTCGCTACGGTCGCGCTCCAACCGAGCAAGAAATTGCCGAGTATATGGAAATCAGCGTCGTAGAAGTCGACAAGATGCAAGCGGAAGCCAACGCCGTAAATCTCGTTAGCCTGAACAAAAAATGGTACGAGACCGACAGCTACAAAGACGTCCGCGAGATCGACATCCTGGAAGACAAAAAGGGAGAAGACCCCACCAGGCGAATTCAGAAATCAGACCTCATGCGTCTGGTAACCAAGGGCCTCAACCGCAACGAGCGGCTCATCATTATTCTCTACTACTACGAAGAGATGACGATGAAGGAAATCGGCTCGACACTCGACCTGAGCGAAAGCCGCGTAAGCCAAATGCACAGCGCAATTGTCCAGCGCCTACAAAACCAACTAGGTCGCCGCCGACCAGAATTCGGCACTTGACGGCGAGTGGCGAGTTTCGAGTAAATTCCACCCGCTCGGCCACTGCCTCGCGGTTTTATTCATTGTGCAATCCCAAAACTCCGATAGGGGTAGGGAGACCCGATTGAGAGCGGGTCCCCCTCCCTCCGAACCGTGCGTGCGGTTCTCCCGCACACGGCTCTCCGGTTAGTAGGTTCCGATGGATTGGACATAACGGAGGTGGGTGGCACTCAGGCTAAGCAACCCGTGTTCCGCAAGGTAGGCATTGGTCCAGCGCTGATTGGCTGGTAGGCGTTCGCGGTTGTGGCGGTTGCGTTTCTGGAGAAGCCGCCGTAGTCGTCGACGGATCATCTGGTCGTAAGACCGGAACACGCTCCAGTGGCAATGCCGAAAGTAATTGAACCAGCCTTGAGTCGAGCGATTGATGCGACCGATCGTGGCCTCCAGTGCTTCACCCGACTTGCGGGGAGTTAGTTCGCGGATACGGTCGACGAACTTCCGGTGGCTTTTCGCCCGGGGAAAGCGTAGCTTGCCGCGAAACGAGTAGCCCAAGAATGAGAAGCTGTGTTCCCGTGCGTCCACGACGTGCGTCTTTTCCGGGTGTAATGTCAGCCCCGCGTTCTCGACCCATTGTTGTACCTCGGCCAGCGCCGCTGCGGCTTGTTCCGGAGTGCGGCAGAGGATGATAAAGTCATCCGCATAGCGCACCATCTGGAATCCCTGCTCGGCCATGTGGTGGTCTAGGGGGTTGAGATAAGCATTCGACAGAACCGGGGAAAGAACTGCACCTTGCGGCACTCCGGCTTTCGGAGTCCAGGTTTGCAGTTCTTCCATGATCCCCTGATCGAGAAACTTTTGGATCAGGCCCAGGACGCGGCGATCCGAAATCTTTTGCTGGACGATCTCCAGCAAGCGGTCTTTCGGAATCGAGTCGAAGTAACCCAGTAAGTCCGCGTCCACGACGTATACGTAACCGGCTTCGAGCAATTCTTCGACGCACCGCAGTGCGTCATGGCAGCCACGCCCATGGCGGAAGCCGAAGCTTCGCTCGTGAAAGGTGGCGTCCAGAATGGGCTCGATGACATGGACCAGGGCCGTTTG
>JBGSUV010000116.1:0-3067 GCA_041753315.1 Pirellulaceae bacterium
ACCCGGTGCGAAGTTCTGAAGATTTCCTGCGACTGCGGCATCTGCAAGAAACGCTGCGTCACGACCATCCCTTGATCGAAGACGACTCTGTGGATTGTGTCGTATCGAACTGCGTACTGAATTTGGTTCGCCAAGAAGATCTCAAGACACTCTTCGCCGAGATCTTCCGTGTTCTCAAACGCGGGGGCCGAGCAGCGATCAGCGACATCGTTTCCGATGAGACAGTCCCTGAAGAGATGAAGCGTGATCCGGAACTCTGGTCAGGCTGTCTCTCTGGTGCATTTCGGGAAGATGAATTCCTGAAAGCCTTCGAAGACGCTGGCTTCTATGGCATTGAGATCGCCAAACGAGCCAAGGATCCTTGGCAAACCATCAATGGTATCGAGTTCCGATCTGTGACGATCGTTGCCTACAAGGGCAAGCAAGGGCCTTGTCTCGAGCGGAACCAAGCAGTCGTTTATCGCGGACCGTTCAAGAAGGTCGAGGACGACGATGGTCACATCTACTGCCGTGGTGAGCGCATGGCCGTTTGCGACAAGACCTACCAGTTGTTGTCTCGAGCACCCTACGAAGGCTTGTTCGACGCCATTGAACCTCGAGTCTCGGTACCTCTCGAAGAAGCGGGCGCGTTCAACTGCAAACGCGCAAAGATCCGCGACCCCCGTGAAACCAAGGGACAAGACTACGAAGCCACGACCGACTCTGCGGGCCCGTGCTGTGGCCTAGACACGGATTGTTGCTAGGGCGCGTTGATACTTCAAAACCAATGGAATCGATCATGAAACTTCAAACCCTACAAAGAACGGGCAACTCGCTTGCTTCGCCAATCGAGCAATTGCATATCTTGCAAGACAGACGGCCGAGTCACGTGGCTCCGTTTAGCGATAGGCTTGCCGAGCATGGTGTTTTGCCGCTTTACCGCAAGCAACTTACCACGCTACAAATCAACGTCGGCAAGGTATGCAACCAGACCTGCACGCATTGCCACGTCGATGCTGGGCCCGATCGTCGCGAGAGCATGACTTACGAAACAGCTCGACAAGTGATTGACTTCCTGGCCAGGTCAGAAGTCAAAACGCTCGACATCACTGGCGGTGCTCCCGAGATGAATCCGCAATTCCGAATGCTGGTTCGAGAAGCGAGGAAGCTTGACAAGCAAGTCATCGATCGTTGCAACCTCACGATATTGCTTGCCAATGGCTTTACGGATCTGCCAGAGTTCTTAACTGAACATCAAGTTAGCGTCGTTGCGTCGCTGCCATGCTACTTGGAAGAAAACTGCGATGCCCAGCGAGGCAGCGGTGTGTTCGTCAAATCGATCGAAGCCATTCGCAGACTGAATGAACTTGGCTACGCGCAGCCGAATTCCAATTTGCAACTAGACCTCGTCTACAATCCAACGGGCCTTGGTCTACCCCCAGAGCAACAAAAGCTGGAGGCCTCCTACAAATCGGAGCTCGACGCGCGTTATGGCATTCAGTTCAACAATCTGCTGACGATCACCAATATGCCAGTCAGTCGATTCCTGGATGATCTTCTTCGACGAGGCAAATATGAAGAGTATCTGGGGAAGCTGATTCAAAACTTCAATCCGAGCACCATCGACAATTTGATGTGTCGCTCTCTGCTCTCGGTGGACTGGAACGGATTCATCTACGATTGCGACTTCAATCAAATGCTCGACCTTGCAGTCACTGAAGGTGAAGGCCGAGTCCACATATCTCAATTGACCGACGACCTGCTGGCGGAACGCCCCAGTCGAACCGCCAACCACTGGTATGGATGCACAGCGGGTTGTGGATCAAGTTGCGGTGGCAGCTTGATCGGCTAGTTCTCTTCACCAATCTCAAGGATGCATGTTATGAAAATCAACTGCGCTAGAGGTACGCGCTTACGCAAGTCAGCATTTACGCTGATCGAGCTCCTCGTGGTGATCGCGATCATCGGAGTTTTGGTTGGTCTGCTTCTCCCTGCGGTCCAGGCTGCACGCGAAGCGGCTCGACGTATGTCGTGCAGTAATAACATGCGACAGATCGGACTCGCGACGTTGAACTACGAGTCGACCTATCAACGCCTACCTTCTTCGGGTCAGGGCACCAACTTTCAAACGACTCCACCTTCGACCGTTTTCGACAAGCACTCGGCGTTTACCGCAATCTTGCCATATCTTGAGCAAAGCAACATCTATCAACAGATGGACCTGCGATTCGCATACAATCAAACCCCAGGAAACATTGCGGCCGCCAAGCAAGTAGTAAGCCAGTTCATCTGTCCATCGAACGCATTGCGATCGTCACCGCAAGATTCGGATGGTTATGGCTGCACAGACTATGGCCCCATCTACTATGTCGACCTCGACCCTGTTACCGGATTGCGCAACAAAGCGATTCGTGCTGAAGGTGCCCTAGTGAAAGGTGGCAGCCGGTTGGCGTCGGTTACCGATGGAACGTCCAATACCGTCTTCTTTGGCGAGGACATTGGCCGTGATTCGTGGATGCAGGTTAACCACGTTTACCTCGACCCACTGGACAACGAGAAGCGGCGATTTTGGCGTTGGGCCGAAGCGGACAACGCGTTTGGAGTATCGAAGAAGATCAATAACAACAACTCTCCACAGGGCGGGCCCGCGGATTGCCCATGGACCACCAATAACTGTGGTCCGTTCGAAGAAATATTCAGTCAACATCCAGGCGGCGCTCACGTCTTGCTTGGCGACGGTTCCGTCCGCTTTTTAACTGAGTCTCTCGATCCCGCAACACTTCGATCATTGATTACTCGCAGTGGCGGTGAAGTGATTGGCGAATTCTGAACAACGAAGCTAGGCAACCTGATGATCATTATTCTCGCCCTTATCGTTGCATTTTTGGCCTATGCCAACGGTGCGAATGACAACTTCAAAGGAGTTGCGACGCTTTTCGGCAGCGGCACCGCATCGTTCAAGCGAGCTATTGGCTGGGCGACGATATGCACTTTGGCTGGTTCAATCTGCGCCGTAGCTCTCGCCGGCACGCTGTTGAAGAACTTCTCAGGCAAAGGGCTGATCGAAGAAGCGTTGGTCGTCAAACCC
>JBGSUV010000117.1:0-40390 GCA_041753315.1 Pirellulaceae bacterium
GAGACGATGATCATGGCGGATCCTTCCTGTGCAGGGTGAAAACACAACGAACTCGTCATGGGCTGGATCCGCCTTTCAACGCAAGATCAATTTTTTTGCTAGCTTCAAAATAGCGCAACTTCAAAAAGCGTTAGCGAGGGATGTCTTCTGCAACAGCGCACCGGTCCCTCGCACCGGTCCCTCGCTCACGCTTCGGGTTATGAAACCGGTCCCTCGCTCACGCTTCGGGTTGTGAAAGATCATTGCTGCGCATTGCGACTCTTTCTGTCCTGGGCTTCGGTGACATATTGAATTACCTTGGATAACGACTCCTCATTCCATACATATCGAATACTTCCTCGTTCTGCCCACCAGTTCTCTTGCTCTGGGCGGGAACGCTCTCGTAACCGACGTGTACACCAACCCTTAACATTAGCCCGAATCTTCTTGGGATTGGTATTAACCGCGCCGATCACAATATGCGCATGGTTGCTTCGGCAATCGGAAGCAAAGTGGTGCCACTTTCGGTACTCGCACGTCTCGACAATTTGCTGCAAAACAATCTCTCGTTCAAGAATTGTCAGCAAGCATTGGTTCTCAATCATGCAAGCGCGGCAATAATCTTCTAGGTTCTTACTGGGCAATTGCCAGCCATGTTGATACTCAACCCAACCGCGTTCATCCCCTGGTAGCCAAGTTCCATAAGTTGGCCATGTAATGAAGAAAGCCAATGGGTCCGGCATGATAAGGTTGTTAGTCATTTCCATGGTCTCCTATCATCCCAACCTGAAGCGTTAGCGAGGGAATGTACCACCAATCTCCTGAGATGTCATGGTCCCTCGCTCACGCTTCGGGTTGTGAAACCGGTCCCTCGCTCACGCTTCGGGTTGTCCCTCGCTCACGCTTCGGGTTGTCCCTCGCTCACGCTTCGGGTTGTGCCTCGCTCACGCTTCGGGTTGGGACTAAGCCCTTGCCCGAAATACTCCAGGCGCGCATCCGCAAAGATCTTTGAGAACTGTTCCAACGTCTGCTCTACTTTGCGATGTGCTATGTAGGCGGCCAATAGACCCAGCAGAGTCAACGTCGCGCCGATCAAGATATAGACGCGCGGCAAATTTTGGCGAAATACCAGCAACGCGACGGCAGTCAACGGTATGGCCGCGGCAGACAGGAGGTAGATGTTGTTATGAAATCTTAGCCGTTCGCAACGTCGAGCAAATTGTGGATCCCACATGCTCGGCGCGATGACTTTTGGATAGTACACCAACAACGCTAACAAAGTCATACCGAAGTAGGGATAGATCCAAGCCACGCCACCACAAAGCACCAGTGAGATAAAGAAATGAAATGCATCGCTGAGCCCAAATTCCGCATGCATGGACGAAAATACCGACGCAAAAACAACTCCGGAAACTGCCCACAGTACAGCACAAATCAACGTCGCCTTGTTGCCAATGTTCCACAACCGCGCGATATCGCCTTGTGTCGCCGCCTCTCCCGCGCGGGCGCGCCTCACCGAAGCGCGAATCGGCGCGATGACCATCAAGAACAACAAAGCACCTAACGGAAACACAATCCCATTGACCCAATCCGCCACTCGAATAAAGTCCGATTCGATGTTTGGAATCGTGGGCGCCAACTCCTGCATCCGGTACCAGTTGTAAAAATAGTTGAATACCGATGCGGCTGTGTTAGGCACAAATATCAATAGCGCTGACACCAGCAACACAGGCGTATTCCACAATCGCCCTGACAAACTGCGCGGCTCTGGCTCGAAACGTTGTGCCAACTCGGGGTGTAACGCCAGCTTCAATCGTGCGGCTAATTCTTGCCCAGAGCTTGGGCGTTGCTCTCGATCCTCGCGCAGCACAGCTCTAAGCACTCGCTCCAATACGCGATCCGTCGACGTCACCGCATCATGAGCCAAAGCCAACGGTTGTTTCCGCAGTTGAATTTGGTGCGCCAACGATTCGGACATACTGAACGTCGGCTGCGACTTCCACGGGCGAACCCCTTGCCAAAGCTCCCACAAGACCATACCTAGTGCATAGAGGTCGGATCGACCATCCAACCGAGTCGCTTGCCGTGGATCTCCCAGCGCGGCAATTTCAAGCTGCTCAGGAGACATGTAGGCAACGGACCCACCAAAGTAGGCACCGGCTCCCGCGCTATTCGACAATCCGCTCGAACTCACATTAAAGTCGACGAGCTTGGGTACCGCCTCGCTCGACAACAGAATATTCGCTGGCTTCACATCGCGATGCAATACACCTTTGGAACTCGCATATGCGAGGCCCTCGGCCAGTTGAATCCCAATCCAAGCAACCACCTCGGCCCAATCCAATACAGCAATCTGTTCCCGCATCAGTGAATGCTCAGGCACCGCTTGACTCGCCGCCAGCAACGACTGGTCAATGACCTCCAGCAGCCGACGGCCGTTCCATTCGTGCGGCGGCAACGACTGCATGTACTTAATACAATCTGCCAGCGTACCACCCGGCAGGTATTGCATGTACAACAGTACGATTGGCGGATCGATCAATTTCCGTTGGTCGTAAATGCGCACGATATTCGCGTGATCCAATTGCGACAGCGCTTGAGGTTCTTCACTGCTTGATGAGGCAGCTTTGAGCGCAACCAAGCGTTGCATCGACTCTTGACGTGCCAAATACACGCTCGCAAAGGCACCTTTCCCAAGTTGCCGGAGGATACGAAAGTCGTCGAGCTGCGATCCAATCAGAAGTTCAGGAATGCCACCGCTGCTCGGTTCATCCAAGACCTGAGTCTGCCCTGCGAGATCACCCGAAAACCACTTACAAATGGTGTCCGCGAATTCGGGGAATCTGCGTTGGTAATCGGCCTCATCGGGCACCTCACCCGCTGAACGTCGTAAATTGACCTCCTTCACAATCAAGTCGAACGGAAGTGAAGACTTGGGAAGAATTGTCGCGAGCCGGGGCCAATAGAACTCGAGATCGCGCGGGATATTTGCCGCTCTGGCCGCTCCGAGATCCGCTTTGATCAGTTCGACAGCAATGAACCGCCGTGAGTCGAGCGGTACTCGATCCACGATATCGACCAGGCGATCGGGCGTTTCCACTGGAGAGATCGCACTCAGTTCCTTCAGCGAATTCGCCAGCCATGCAAAAGATGCCTCAACGGTTCGCCCTTCGTCCGACGTTGATAGGAGTCGCTCCGTATTGTGTTGTGACGTCGACCCGTGTGTGTTCATGCCTCGATAAAAACCGATCTTCAAAATGCCAAGCTAGTGAGTGTCGAGCGATTGTCCCCAATCGCTTTAGAAACGATTGAGACAATAGTACGCTGATCGCTTTGGAAACGATTGAGACAATCGTTCGACACTGATCGTCGACAATCAATATTACCTGTACTGCGTGACCAATCGTACTATCTATTGCTAGCGTGGCAAGCGATCGCGATGTGAAAGGCTACTTCTGGGGGAATCTCACCGATTTGACCTACCAGCGGGACAGTCGTTTTGCTACGACACAATCTGGAAATTCTATCCGTTTGATTTTTACCTCGGTATTCAAACTTCCGCACGATTCCCACCTTTGCCGACATGGATGTCGACAGCATGAAGAAAACAACTACCCGCCTTGCCACTGTCGGCGTAATCATCGTTCTGGGAGCGTTTGCGATGGCGCTCGCGCAACACGACGCGCGAAAACGTGATTCGGACGCCCCCGTTGCAAACGAATATGCCAATCAAGCTGCGGTCCCAATTGCAGTGGAAGGGGATTGGAGTGCATTACCAAACGTCGTTCGCGGAAACAACGATTCGTTGCCCTCAGCGGGTGATGGTGCGGTCGACGAGGTGCGTTGGCCAGTTGACGATTCTGCTTCAACAAATCCACTTCGAGACAGCGAAAGCTCGCTCTCTGGTTCGTATTCAGATGAGCTCTCGGATGTTGGCCCCACGACTGCTAATGGCTCCCCTGGTGAGCTTGTAAATTACTCGGAAGAACTACCAGAAGAAACCTATAGCAATTATGACCTTCCGAGTTCCCCCGATTCGTCCCAGGTAATCGCAGCCACTAGCCAAGAGCCGGTCATTCAATCACCCGTTGCCAATAGTCTATCGGCGCCTCCAGCGTGGCTGTCGGGGAACGACGGAGCGCAGAGTAATTCATCCGACACCAGTGCGTTGACTCCCTTACCAACGGAAATTCCGTCGTTACCTCCACTTCCGTCCGGCTCCAGTCTGGACGGTGGGCTAACCAATGTTCCTGCGAACAATACAGCTTCCGGAAACTTGCCAAGCGATGCATCAACCTATGCGCCTACTTATGATCGCGATACTACCAATGCTCTGCAGAACCAACCCGCGCCGACAACTCTACCCCAACCCACGCCCCGATCGACATCAAACACCAACAGCATGTCGGACACGCAACGCGGCGCCATGTTGCCCACGAACGTAACAACAAACCAGCTCCCACCGCGAAATATCACTCCGTCGAACAGTGCTGGATTGGACTCCAATGCAGTCAGCGGTCGACAAGACCCTGCAAGTCAATGGCCGAGTGCTCGGACCGCAGCCAATCCCAATGCAGCTCCAACGGCTTTGGTGAGCAATCAACCGGGTAGTCGCTATCTCGATGGTTCTCAGAATCCAATCATGTTGATTCAAAAGCGAGCTCCCGACGAGATCCAAGTTGGCAAGAAAGCAACCTTTGTCATTACCGTTCGCAACGCCGGAAACGCCACCGCACACAACGTCACCGTCGTGGATTCAGTGCCACAAGGCGTGCGTTTTGTCGAAGCAACTCCCAACGAGCGCCCCAATGCCGAAGGACTGCTCACTTGGCGTTTGGGTGAAATGGCTGCAGGCGATGAAAAAACGATCACGTTGCAGTTGGTACCGGAGGCTCAAGGAGAAATCGGTAGCGTCGCATCGGTGCACTTTGCCGCCCAAGCCTCGGTGCGCACGGTAGCTACTTTGCCGCGAGTAGAAGTCTTGATCGAAGCTCAACCCGATGTACTCATTGGTGGCTCGCAACAAATCAACGTAACGATCAAAAACTCAGGCACTGGTGTTGCTCGCAACGTTCGACTGGAAGCCGACATTCCACCGCAATTGCGACATGAAAGTGGCGAAGCCATGTTGGAAGCGGTCATCGGTGATCTCCGACCGAATGAGGTAAAGCGATTGGGATTGGTGGCCTCGGCCAGCCAAGCAGGTCGAGCACAGGTCGTCGTTCGAGCTGTCGATGACGATGGAGTGCAAGCCGAACAGGCGGCAGCCATCGACGTCCGCGCACCGCAACTCACCGCAGCCATTACCGGTCCTAGCTTGCGTTATCTCGAACGCCAAGCGGTTTATCATATCACCGTTCAAAACACGGGTACGGCCGCAGCCACTGACCTTAACTTCGTAGCGCACTTGCCCGCTGGACTGAAGTTCATATCGACCGACAATCAATTCAGTTCCTACGACCCTAACACCAACACCGTGAGCCTCGGCTTAACTGAATTGCCTGCAGGTCAACCGGCACAGATTGCACTGACCGTTCTCCCCGTTGAGCTTGGACCTCAATTGATCAAGTTCAACGTCACGGGTGATCTTGGCGTCAGTGCGGAGGCGAAAGGGCAAGTGATGGTCGATGGACTGGCAGAACTCGCCTTCACCATCGGTCAAGACAACGGAACGGTGGAAGTTGGAGCAACCACGACCTACTCGGTCCAAGTGACCAACGTAGGCAACAAGCCAGACAAAGATGTACAACTGCTTGTTCAGCTCCCCAACGGAGCGCTTCTGGTACCCGGTGGAGTGAACGCGCCTGTCGAATGGCGGGCTGAAGGGAACAAGCTCATCTTTGCACCGCTACCGGAAATGCGGAATCGCGACCAACAAACATTCCGCTTTCAGGTGCAGCATAACCAGGCAGGCAATCAAGTTGTACGCACCCAGCTTACGAGCACCAATTGGCCCGTCGCGGTCGTCAAAGAAGAGGGAACTCTGGTCTACAACGACAAGTGAGTCACGTCACCGTGTGGTGTGTAGTGTGTAGTGTGTAGAACAATTGTCCTCAATTGTTTCTTCTTTATTGGTCGGCAGCCGATGAGCTAGATACGAAGATGAAACAGTTGGGGACAACTGTTCTACAGAGTTTCTAGGGAAACAGTTGGGGACAACTGTTCGACACTAAACGTCTAGATTGCGGACATCGAGTGCATGTTTTTCGATGAACTCACGTCGAGGTTCAACCTTATCGCCCATCAGAACTCGGAACATCTCATCGGCCGCTGCTGCGTCGGTCAAGGTGACTTTGATCAATGTGCGATTGTTGCGGTCAAGTGTGGTTTCGCGAAGTTCTTCAGGGTTCATTTCACCCAGACCTTTGAAGCGGGTAACTTGCATCCCCTTTTCTCCGGCGGAACGGATGGCAGGCAACAGCGCGCGTAGGTTATCAATACCGTTGCGAGCCTCTTCACGGTTCAAATGGAACTTGGATTCGGTCGATCCCGTTCGCTCTTCAGGGATCAGATCTTTGATCAAGAATCCATGTTCCGCCAATTCCTTCAAGCCGGAATTGATCGTCTTGACTTCATGCATTTCGACGTAGTGAGCCAGTAGGAGTTCGGGTTCAGCAGCTTTCGCGTCGGCTCCGAGCGCATCGGAACCATCGGACTGCGAACCAGCCGCTTCCGAGCTCTCGCCTGCAGCAGGAGTTGGCTCTTCGACAGCTGCGGCGGTCGATTGTCCCTCGAGCGTCAGTTTCTCTTGAACGATAAAGGACTCGAGCGATTCGCGGTTGTGGAACCAGTGCAGGTCGTTTCCGACGGTCAGTAGGAAGACGGGCAATCGCAGCGTATCCATGTCCATCCGCGTGGCGTGTTCCTTGAGGCCAATTCCACGTCGTTCGAGCGCAATCAGTGCATCTTCCATTGTCGCCAGTGATTCGCACAATTTGCGCATCTGCTCGCCTTCGACACGTTTGCCATCTTCGAGTTCGAGCCAGCAATCGGCCAGACCGCGCTCGAGCAACTGTGTCCGCATCTCTTCTTCCGTTTGGACATAATAGCGCGTCGACTTACCGCGCACCACGCGGAACAACGGTGGTTGCGCCAGGTAAACGTGGCCACCGGCGACGAGATGGTACATTTGTCTGTAGAAGAAGCACAGCAACAGCGTTCGGATGTGGGAGCCGTCCACGTCGGCGTCGGTCATGATAATGATTTTGTTGTAACGTCGCTTGGCCACGTCTTGATCGGCCCCAATACCACAGCCGATCGCCTGGATCATGCTCTGGACTTCTTCATTGGCCAGTACTTTATCTTCGCGGCTCTTGTAGGCATTGATGATTTTACCGCGTAAAGGCAAGATGGCTTGGTAGTCGCGGAAACGGCCACCTTCAGCGCTGCCACCGGCGGAGTCACCTTCGACCAAATAAACTTCGCATTCTTCCATCTTGTTGCTAATGCAATCGCGAAGTTTGCCGGGCAAACCTCCGCCGCTGAGCGCATCTTTTCGCTTGCGTAGGAGATCCTTGGCTTTGCGAGCCGCTTCGCGGGCTTCGCAGGCGATCAATCCCTTCTTGATGATCAACTTGGCAGCCTTGGGATTTTCTTCAAGATACTTCTGCAACGCTTCGCCGACAGCAGCAGAGACAATCCCTTCAACTTCGCTATTGCCCAGTTTTGTTTTGGTCTGGCCTTCGAACTGTGGATGGGGAACGCGGATACTGATGACTGCAGTCAATCCTTCGCGGAAGTCATCACCGGTGGGTGCCTGGTCTTTGAACAGGTTTTCTTTTTTGCCATAGTTATTGAGAGTTCGCGTCAGCGCTGATCGAAAGCCGGAAACGTGAGTTCCTCCTTCGATGGTATGAATGTTATTGACATAAGACTGCACATTTTCGGTGTACTCGTTTGAATATTGTAAGGCAACTTCGCAACGCACGCCGTCCCGCGAATCTTCGATCAATAGAACATCGGGATGCACCGGATCGCTGGCGCGATTCAGGTGCTCGACAAACTCAATAATCCCGCGCTCATAGTAAAACTCGTCCCCTTCGTTGACTCGTTCATCGAAGAATTTAATCCGCACGCCGCTATTGAGAAAAGCGAGTTCCTGGAGCCGCTTGTGGAGCGTGTCGTAAAGGAACTTGGTATTCGGAAAAATCGCACCGTCGGGCTTAAACGTGGTCTTGGTACCAACTTTGGTCGTGGCATGCCCTTTGGACACAGGCCCGGTCGCCACGCCACGTTCGTAACCCTGCGTCCAAACATGACCATTGCGACTGACCTCCACTTCACACCATTGTGATAGGAAGTTGACCACGGTGACGCCCACGCCGTGCAATCCACCGGATGTCTCGTAGGCCTTCTTCTCGAACTTGCCACCGAACTTGAGAACCGTCATCACTCCTTCGAGCGTACTGACCTCGCGCTCCATCTCCAGACTCAACTGCTCGTGTTTGGAGACAGGAATACCCCGTCCATCATCCTCAACCGTCACCGAGCCGTCCGAATTGACGCGCACTGATACCGCTTTCGCGTGTCCCACCATCACTTCGTCGATCGAGTTGTCTACAACTTCGTAAACGAGGTGGTGAAGTCCTTTGAGCGTTGTGTCGCCGATATACATGCCTGGCCGAGCCCGCACGTGTTCCATATCGCTCAAATGTTTCAGGTCGATCGAGTCATATCCCGTTACCGCTTCGACGGCGTCATCTTGGGGTTTGATTTCGAAGTCGTTTTCGTCGTTACCAGGATCGCTTGTTGGTTGATCGGTCATTCTTTACACAGCCAGCACGTTAATCCAGGGATTTTCAGTACGCGATATGCGTCGTTGAAAGTCCTCTAATATGAAAGCCAGATTGTACCCTTAAAACGACTTTCTGGCGACTGCCAATGGGGCCCGAGTCGATGTCCATCAGGCAAATTGCTTATTCGTATCGCAAGGCTGCGGCTAGTTTTAATCTTGCTGCACGCTCCGCCGGGAGAATAGAGGCCAGCATGACCACAATGCCTGCACTACCCAGACAGCCAAATACCAGCCATGGGCGGAAATGAAACTCGATTTCGTGTCCCAAGACTGCAAATGAGGAGAGGCTAATCGCATAACCGACAAATATTCCTGCCAAAATTCCAGGAATCAAGCCGATCAGGCCCAGCAACGCAGCTTGCGCAACAATCATCCGCCGGACTTGCCCGCGTGTCATGGCGACAACTCGCAACATGCCAATTTCGCGTGTCTGCTCCAAAATATTCATCGTCAGAGTATTGAATAATCCGACCGCAGCGATGATTGACCCCATGACGAGCAGCACCCACAAACTGGCGATTACGCCATTGATCTTCATATCGATGATTCGCACCAGTTCGGCGTAAGACTGAAGTATCAGTCCCCGTTCTTGACAAAAGTTCTGCAACCGCTCTTCCAAGGCCGCAAGTTCAGCCCGCTCAGCTTTGATGACGTATGCATCGACGCCATCGACGCCAAGTAATTTGACGGCATAACTGCGGTCGAGGTATACCGTCAATCCACCTCCGATGTAGTCATTGGCTGTGGCTGCAATTTTAAGGTTGACCGTCCCTTCCTGCGTTTTCAACGGCAGGTCATCGCCCGGTTGCAAATTGTTTCTTTGAGCCAAGACGGTTCCAATCACCGCTTGCCCATTTTGGAGCCCTGTGATGGCCCGCTCATCACCGCCGTCGACCAAATCAAAGTAGCCGTCGGAATCGCCTCCAAAATCTCGAACAACTAACAGGACCGAATCATCGCCTGACTGGGCACTGACAAATCGCATGGGATCGATCGAAGCGATGCCTTCGAGCGACTGCAGATCGACTCCAACGCTGGGTGGCATTTCGGTCGAAGCACCCGTTGCCAAATCGGGCATGCTCGCGCGGACGAAAAAATCTCCGCGGATGGCTTTGGAATACCAACCGCGCACATTCGCCACATTGTCCATGATGTTACCCGCCAACCCAGCGCTGGTACTAATGGCGATGAAAAGTACGCCGATGGTCAGCGTCGTCCGCCCCACATGCCGCATCAACTGCTTCTGTGCCAACTTCAATTCGATTCCAATCCACTGACTGAATAGCCGTACCAGCAAACTCGAGGTAGCTTCCAGAAAGAGCGGGATAAAAAGCACGCAGCCAAGTAGAATCAGCACGATTCCTACGGCATCCGTCCCTACCGGAAAACGGCCACTTAGACTCGACAGAAACACAGCGATGCCCAGCGGGAAAACTGCCAGTCCTGCAATCAGCGTTCGTCGAATGACTTCACTATTGTGATCGGATTCCACCGACCGAATGGCCTCGATGGGTGCAACACTGCTAGCCCTTCTCGCAGGCAAAACCGCGCCTAACAAGGAGACGCCGATCCCTAAGCTGATCCCAACCACAAACGGTAAAAAGGTCAATTCGATTCGCGGAAAACTGACTTGCAACACTACTTCGGTAACTTGGTTCAAAAAAGTTGCGCCCCAGACACCAAGTAAACTCCCGGCGATCGCGCCAATCACGCTGACAACCAATGCCTCGCGCAAGATCATCCAGGCTATTTGTCTGCGAGTTGCACCAATGGCCCGGAGGATTCCCAATTGCTTGCGGCGTTCGCCAACCGCCATCTGAAAAGTGTTATAGATGATGAAGACGGCTTGCAGCAATGCAAAGGCCATGGCCAACTGCAGGCCATTTTCGGTTGCATACATCGTCTCTTGGGCCATATCGATGCTGGTCCTTGGTTCTCGCACCGTAACTCCACTCGGAAGCAGTTCTCGCAGCGACTGCTGAATTGCCTGCACGTCGGCTTGCTCATCAACGATCAGGTGAATCTGATCGATGTTGCTACGCGTATCAAAGGCAGCTTGAGCTGCCGGCAACACCAGATATGCAGCGCTACTCAGTGCGATGGCTGTGCTGCCGCTTGGGCGCACGAACCCAACAACCATGTATTCACGCAGACCACCACGCGCCAGTATCTTTACCGTCCCGTCGACCTGCACTTCCAACGAATTCGCAAAGCTACTGTCGAGTAGTATTTCGTTGAGCTTCGTTGGCAAGCGTCCGGCCACGACTTCGTAGTCTCGAACTTGCTGATCAATCCGCGGATCAATACCCAATACCTGTGTCTGGGCTTTTTTCTCACCAGCAAAAATCACTGCAAAGCGATTGATGCTTAGGCTGGGCACAGCAGTCTTGACGCCAGCCGTCTGACGCACCTGCGTTACTATGTCGTACGGAAAGCCGGCGCCATCGGCCACAATTTCAAGATCTGCATTTCCTGAGATCGCCTTCAGAATGTCTCGCTGAGCCCGGCGCGTGGTGGATATTGCGAGCATCACAGCCACGACAAATCCGACACCGATGGTGATGCTGAGAAAAGTGAAAAACACTCGGACAGGGCGGGACTTGACCTCCCTGAGACTAAATGTGCCTAAGGCCATTGTCACGCGTCCTTCGAGGCGATCAACTCGGTTGCCAAAAGCACATCCTCTGGCGTTCCATCCTGTTCGATCTCTCCGTCACGAATCGCAATAATGCGTTGAGCCACCCGTGCGACGGCGGGGTCGTGTGTAACCATTACAATCGTTTGGCCATTATCGCGTACCAGCCTCTCTAGCAAAGACGATATCCGCTTCGATTGCCGCGAATCAAGGCTGCCCGTTGGCTCATCCGCAAGCAACAGCGCTGGCCGAATTGCGAGCGCACGAGCCACGGCGACTCTTTGTTGTTCACCACCGGAAAGAGCGGATGGAAGGTGAGTCTTGCGAGGTAACATCTCCACTAGTTCCAGTGTTTCAGCAGCTCGCTTAAACGCATCGCCATTTTTCATTCCATCTAACTGCAACGGCAAGGCAATATTCTCTTCCGCCGTAAGATTCGGAAGCAGGTTGAAAGACTGAAAGACAAAACCTAGTCGTCGACGCCGAAGTCTTGTGCGTTCATCATCGGTTAGAGTTGCCAAGTCGGTTCCTTCCAGAAGAACCTGGCCCGTGGTGGGCGCTTCGACACCACCCAATATTGTCAACAAAGTGCTCTTGCCCGACCCGGACGGGCCCATGATGGCCACGAACTCTCCAGGCTCAATGCGTGTAGAAACCCCACGTAAAGCCGCGACTTGCGCTTCGCCCGTTCCGTAGCTCTTGGTCACATCGCGAGTTTCTAGAATCGTCATTGAGCCTCTGTTCTCCTAACCTCTGCCTGCCAACGCGGCGGGCTGCGGCCTATTCAAACTTAAGTCTTCCGCCAAGCTGCTGCAAAGCTTGTACCTGCTCGGAGTTGGCATCCACGGGATTGCCCTTCAAATAAATGCTCCAAAACGGTGCAAACCTGCGCTCTGTGTCCGCTTTTGCCATCTCGACAAGAACTGACACATCCTGAACTTTATTATCAACAAGTTTCAATGATCTCAGTTTTAATGGCTTCAAAAAGCTCAGATCCTCTACTCCACAATTGCTCAAATCCAGCGTGTCAACCATCCGCATTTCTCCAATGGGCTGCAGGCTCTTTACTGGATTGCCGTCGAGGTACAGTGACCAGGCTTTGGTCATCCCTTTGAGCGATTCAATGTTCTCAATTTTATTGTTTGATAGATAAAGCGACCGCATGTTCGTCAACTTGTCAAGCGAACCAATGTCGACAATCGCGTTACCAGACAACTTGAGATACTGGATGCGCTCCAGCTCTTTGAGCGGCTCAATCGATTCGATCTTGTTGTTCGATAAACTGACCGATTGCAGCAATTTCAGCTCGCGAAGTGGTCCTAAATCGACAATCTGATTGTCGTCCAGGACAATCTCCTGGACCGAAACACAGTGTTCGAGACCAGTCAAATCCTTAATTTCAAGCCCCGCACCCTTTACTTGTGAAATTCGCTTCACATCCTCAGCGGTGATCGGTTCGGTGTTGTATCGCTTCGCAAAAACTTCTTTTCGAACCGCCGATTCGAGCGCTTTATCAGGAAATATCTCCTGTGCACAAATGGCTGACATTGGACATAGGGAAAGGAACACACATAAAACGATCAGTCCCTTCGTGGCCCTGTTGGTTGCGTCAATTGTCTGGATAAATCTCATCGTTGTAACCTAAACTCTTACGGACTTTGGCGGGATGCCAACCGTTGCCGATGCATGGCGCTCACATCAAAAAATGAAAGACCATTCGGGTTGGCGGGGGAAGTATATGGTAATCGGGAATAAAACGGGGTGCCAAGGAGGCGAATATTTCGCACGTTTCAGCCGTTTCGTCGCTCCAAAAACTGGGCATTGCGACCTACCGTATGCCATAATGTCACAGACATTATCCCCTATTTACGCTACGGCCTTGCATAGCGCTGGTCCACCGTCTGAATAAAAGCAGTTTTTGCCTTGCGAATTCTACTCACCGCCTTCGAACCATACGATGAATGGAGCCAAAATTCTAGCTGGCTGGCCCTGGTCGAACTGCTTAAAGACCGCCCATCCTCGCTCGAATTGGTAACGCGAAGATACCCAGTAGACCTACTGGAAGTGCAGGCGAAGCTCCAACAAGACTTGAAGTCACACTTCGATGCCGTCCTGCACTTGGGACAGGCGCCGGGCACTCCGAACATTAAGCTCGAAGCGATCGCGCTGAACGTAGCAGGCTGTATCGAAAAAAGTGGCGAAGTGTTGAAGCCAATTGTTGACGAAGCTCCATTGGCTTACAGCAGTCAAATGCCATTGGCCCGCTGGGCACACCTGCTACGCGAAAACGCGGTTCCCGCCAGTGTATCCTATCACGCCGGTACATTTCTCTGTAACGCCACGATGTACCTAACCCATCACTTCTTTCAAGCTCGCAACAAGAAAACGCCTGTTGGGTTCATCCACTTGCCACTCGTAACCGAACAAGTCGCGACAACACCTCAAGCTTTGCCATCGATGGCCACCCCAACGTTGGCGAAGGCGCTGAGGATTATCTTGGAAGATCTCGCAGCCTCAGAACAATCGATTGAAGCCGCGCCAAATTGGGCGTAGCGGCCTGTCGAGCTTTTACGGGCGGCAGTCTTACGTCCACAAGTTCCATGCACACAGAGGAATTGGGTACGAGATCTTTCGGCTGAAATTGGGGGCAAAAAAAGAACAGCCAACTATCACTCAGTGGCTGACGCACTTCGTTCTACCCGAACCGATTTCTTCTTCATCCGTGCACCGGCTTTGCTATCCGTGCTCATAAAAGATGCGGTCGGCAGGAGCGTCGCCCTTCCGACCCGCTTTTTCATTGGTCAAACGATTTCAAAGATGTTTTGGGCGCCCGCGTCGCCCTCTCGTGACCGCGTCACAAAGATGATGCTTAGAACACGTCTAAAAGGAAGTGGTGACCGGAGTGGTAGCGACGTGGGCTAGGATAATAGTTGTGCCAATGACGGTTATAAACTGGAATCTGCATCTCAGGACGATAGCGGTAGTACATGCTATCGCTGCTCTTGTAAAAATCTTCCCCTTGAAAGTTTTGGGGATAGAAGACATACGGATAGTGATAGAAACGTGAGCAATCGCGATTGCTAGCTGCACCACCCCAAGTTTGTCCGAACGCCATCGCTTGAGGCGTTTGCATGGTAATGCCAGCATAGCCGGATGCACCCGAGGCATACTCTTGGCCGTACGAAGCCAAGCTGGCTTTGGTCCCAGTATTGTCGGATGCGGAAGAGGCTGACTGAGCTTGAGCGGTTGCGCCAATGGCACACAAGGCGACGGTCGCTAGCGAGAGAGACAATTTTTGAAACATGTGTAAAACCCCCTGGGACTTCGTTTATCCACGATCTGGATCAATAGCTTGGAAGGGGCGTGTCGTTTCGGATCGCCCTTGAAAACCAGCGTGAGAACTAGCTCTCGCCCCGAAGAGATCGGCTAACGGTAAAGCCCGAGTTGAAGGAATTACCGGCGCATCCAGCAATACGCGAATGATCCTCACCAGGCAAACGCAGAATTTACCCAGACGTTACAGATTGAAAACGGCACTCTGTTTGAGAATTTCTATTCTGGCATTTTGCCAGAAGCGATTTCTTCTTCCCATTGATCCATGAGTGGCCAGTCGATAGCACACGTCCCAAAGTCGGCCATGTGCAAGTAACTCTGCAAGCGAGCGATGGTGGCATCCAGCATGTTGTTTTCCTTGCGGAAGATGGGACCATGGCTGGGCAACAGCCACTCCACATCGCTATTTCGAATGCGCTGCAACGAACGGATAAAGGCGGGAATATCGCTGCCATGGTGAGCGTCGATAGCACCCACACAGCCATCGCGATAAATGTTGTCGCCACTAAAGAGCAAGTTGCCCATACGAAATGCCAGTTGACTATCAGCATGCCCTGGGGTGGACCAGACTTCCAGTTTGAGCTGGCCAACCTCAACACATGATCCCTCGTCAATGATATGTTCCGTCTCGACAGGCGGCATTTCAAGATGGATGTTTTGTGCTTCGATCTCTGCAAAGGTCCGTAGCTTGTCGCCGGCCGCCAACAGCTTGGCAGCTTTGGGGTGGGCGGACAGGGTAGTTTTCAACATTTGTTTGGCCAACGCGAAACCTTGACCATGATCGACGTCCGCGTGAGTGGCTAGAAGCGTCTTGCAGCGACTGAGAGGAAAATCCAACTCACGAATGAGTTCAACAATCTCTTCGACCGATTCTTCGTAGCCAATATCGACCAACAACCACTCATCGCCGTCGAAGACGAGGTAGACGTTGCAGCCGATGATATGGCCGGCCTGGAAATTGAGTTCAATAATGCCTGGGAAAAGCAACTTACGTTCGAGCATGGGACACAGCGCCTAGAGAACAAATTCAACCTATCGCATCGGCATGACAAGATGCCGGATTGTAGGGAGTTAGGCTAGGCTTTACAAACCCTGCCGCCGAGAGTTCCCGCAGCTTTTGAGTTAATCGCTGGAAAAACGTCGACTAACTTTTCCTCAAGATCGCCGCGCGGCACACGCGGCCTGGGGGCGGGTGACCAGCTGCCTAGCGTTTGATAAGGCTGTAGCGGAGAATGCAATAAATCGCGCTGATGAGGTCCCTCCAGCCGATTTTCTTCCCTTCTTCGCGACTGCGGCAACTGTACTTAATGCCCACTTCGCGAATCTGTACGCCCTTATGAGCCAACTTGGCGGTAATCTCTGGCTCAAAACCAAAGCGGTCTTGTTCAATGTGAATGCTCTGCAAAACATCGCGGCGAAACGCCTTGTAACAAGTTTCCATGTCGGTCAGGCGATGCCCGGTCAGAACATTGGATAACGTCGTCAAAGCCCAATTGCCAAACCGATGCAATTTGGATGGATCCTGGTCGGCGCTTTCCAAATAACGCGAACCAAAGACAACTTGGCATTCACCCGACTGCAACGGTGCGATGACTTTCAGTATATCTTGCGGATCGTATTCAAGGTCGGCGTCCTGTACAATCACAAAACGACCCCGAGCGCGCTCAAAGCCAGTTTGCAACGCCGCTCCTTTGCCACGATTGACGACATGCTCGAGCACTTCGACGTCGGCCAAACCGATCAGTTGCTTCAAGCTTTCGGCCGTCCCATCACTGCTACCATCGTTCACCACGATGATCTGTTTCGAAATAGGAAGCGCGCGGACAGCGTCGACGATCTGCAGCACGGTGATCGGTTCGTTGTATACTGGAATAACAACTGAAAGTTCCACTGGCGCTTCATTCACCACCGCATCCAACAGCATCTCCACATGATCCAAACGAAGCGTTGCTTCCAGAGCTTGGGCATCAAACGAACTTGTGTTTGGCCCGTGAGTAGCCACAATCGGGATGGAAGTGGTTTGACTGTTTGTCATGACATTTACCAGAGTCGTGAAATGGTCACCTCGCGCCCTCCCGCATTTCGGGAAATCAAGGCAATGCACAAGCTTAGCTCCCGATAACCATCATGGCGGCGACTGCCATAACGATTACCACGAGTTAGTTCGGCAGACTCAACGGACCTTCATCAAAGGAGTACTAGCAATCGCTACAACGCACTCCAATCACCCGCTTTTTCGGCACCTTTGCTATAACCGAACCTGTTGCTGTGAGTTCACATCGCTTAGGCTTAAGCAAAAGTTGAATTGCAATTTCGACCGTCAGCAGGTAACGATTCTTTAAGGAACTCCGATTGGCCGAGCTATTTCCCTTGTTTCTCATCCTGATCCCGCTACTGGGAATCATCGCCCAGTGGCTGGCTTGGCGATTGCAGATTCCGAGCATCCTGCTGCTGCTCGGCTTTGGTCTCTGCTTGGGGATCTGGATCTCTCCCGATCAATTGCTAAGCGATCTGGCCGAAACGGAATCCGATTTTGGTCCTCGACTGTTGTTCCCGATTGTCTCGCTTTCGGTGGCGGTGATCTTGTTTGAAGGAGGGCTTACGCTCCGCTGGCGCGACTTGGGGGAAGGTTCGCGCATCGTATTTCGTCTGATCTCGTTCTCATCCCTCGTCACCTGGGTTAGTACCGCCGTGTTGGCAAGGTATCTGCTCGGTTTTGAATGGCAGTTGGGATGGTTGCTCGGGGCCGTGTTGATGGTCACCGGACCGACGGTTGTTGGTCCACTCCTGCGACAGATTCGACCGAATCGTCGGGTCAGTTCCATTTTGCACTGGGAAGGCATCTTGATCGATCCCGTCGGAGCGGTGGCGGCAGTCCTTGTTTTCGAAGTCATTTCGCAGCCAGATGAAGTTACATTTTTGGCAATCATCTGGATCGTTCTCCGCACGCTGGCCATTGGTGCAGCAATTGGTTGTTCCACCGCTGCATTACTTGTGTTGTCGTTGCGTCGCTATTGGATTCCCGATTTTCTACAAGGCGTCGTCTTTTTGGTGGTTGCCTTGGCCACCTTTTACTTAAGCAATACGATTCAGGAAGAGTCAGGGTTGGTCACCGTGACGATTTTGGGACTTTGCCTGGCGAATCAGAATTATGTCAGTGTTAAGCATGTGCTGGAATTCAAAGAGCATTTGCGAGTGTTGCTTATCGGCTGTTTGTTTATTGTCCTCGGTTCGCGTCTGCAACTGAGCACCTTGGCGGAAATTGGTTGGATGGGAATTCCGTTTGTGCTGATGTTGATCTTCGTGGTCCGACCGCTGTCGGTCTTTGTAGGCATGCTCGGAAATCGGTGGAATTTCAAAGAGAAGTTGTTTGTAGGCTTGGTGGCCCCGCGCGGGATCGTGGCGGCGTCAGTTGCCAGTGTCTTTGGACTCAAACTAGCATCGCTTGATGTGGGTGCAGGTTTAGAACTGTACGCCCGAGCCAATCTGCTTGCACCCGTCACCTTCTTGGTCATCTTGGGTACGGTTACCATGTGTGGTTTGGGTGCCGCGCCATTGGCCCGCGCGCTGGGACTGGCCGACTCGAATCCACAGGGCATTTTATTTGCGGGAGCATCGAAGTGGGTACGTGAGGTGGCCTCCGCTCTGAAGAAACACGGAATCCATGTGGCGTTGATCGACACCAATTACGCCAACGTGACAGCAGCCAAAATGGAAAACTTGAATGCCAAATGTGGTAATATCTTGTCCGAACAGATCCAGGAGGAACATGACCTCGCCGGAATCGGAAAGTTCCTAGCGGTAACCCCCAGCGATGAAGTCAACACGTTGGCGGTTCTTGAATACGCGCACGTCTTTTCCCGCGCCGATGTTTATCAACTTGCCTCTAGCGCCAAGTCGCATGGACGCTGGCAGTCGATACCCGAGAACCGTCGTGGTCGCTTACTGTTTCAAGCCGATCTCGATCATCGTCAGTTGGATAAGTTATTTGAACAGGGTGCGGTGGTTAAATCGACAACACTCACTCCGAGCTTCACCTTCGCCCAGTTTCGCGCCGAACATGGCGAAGGGGTCATCGTGTTGTTTGCGATCGACCCTCAAGGCCGCCTAAAGATCCGAACTGCTCAGTCGCCATTTGAGCCGCAACCAGGAGATCGGATCATCGCCGTCGTTCCACCGACTGTCAAGATCGATGAGCATGACGCAAACGAACTATCTACCGAAGGAATGACCTAAATGCCTGCAGTACAATTTGCCATCGCCATAATTCCCATCGCGATCTACATCATTCTAATTGGTGCGCTTCGCTTGCGTCGACGTCCGCTGGTCACCACCGGTTGGCGTGACACGCTTACCCTTGGCATTGCCGCCAGCGGTTTTGTAGCGATTGGTCCCATGCAGCTTTTTTTCCCGAGCCAAGCCGCATCGCGTTGGCATGCCTGGGTCTGGTTAGCACTTTTCTTGTTGTACATGCTGGCGCTTATGATGATTCTGCTTAGCGCTCGACCGAGACTGATCGTGTATGGGATGGACGAACGGCAGTTTCAGGCGGTCTTGCTGGAAGCCTCCAGAGAGGTCGATCCCGAGGCGGTATGGAACGGAGAGGTCATTCATTTGCCGCAATGCGGAATCCAACTGGCTCGCGAGCCCAGCGGAGCGACTCGCGTTCAGCAGGTTGTGCATGTGGGTATGCTGCACAACGTACAAGACTGGCTTCGCTTGGAAAAGTCACTTGTCGCGGTTGGTTCCAAGGCGCGTTGCGCGCCATCGATGGCAGGTTGGCCATTTGTCATTGCCGGAGCGCTTTTATTGGCAGCCGCCACCACCCCATTGATGTCTGACCCTGACAACGCGCTCGCTCAGCTCAGGCAATTCCTTGATCGATGAATCTTTCAACTTTGGCCAAGTCCCATACGCGGCCAACGCAGGGTAGCGGAGCCGATTTCCGAAATCCAGTTTCAGAACCCCAGGCATTTTGGCGGGAGTGCCCATGCTCGACAAGTCATCTGTCGTATTGAAGATGCTAGTGAGATTCTCAAACTGTACCTTTTGATCTAATTTGTCACGCTACCCGCGAAGCGTCTTGCTCCCCTCGCCCATGTACTCAGGGGAGAGGGGCTGGGGCTGGGGGTGAGGGGCGCTCTTGGGCCTGCAGCAAGCTGCCGCTTGGATGGGCGAACTGTCCATGGATGATCGTATCTGAACAATCTTTGACAATCTGAGCGGTGTTGGTACTCCGAGCCCACGCGATTCCCCTCACCCCCCGTCCCCCTCTCCCCTGCGAGTACACAGGGGAGAGGGGGGGCCGGGGAGGCCCCTTCGATGAGCCGCTTACTTCATATGTAAAGTATTTAGCCTATCCACTGCTGCTGCACACTACGCTTTGATAACACGCCAGGCGGTTACTTGTGGATCGACGAAGGACGATTTGAAATTGAGTATTACAACGGTACGGGCAATGGAGACGGCTTCGTCAAGCTCTTTGGCTTTACAGCGGTTCCAGAGCCGAGCAGTCTGCTTTCTGTTTTGTTCGCGGTTGGACTGGGGGGTGGTTTAGTGCGAAGGAAGCCCGTTGACAGTTCTTGGTGAATTCGATTTCAGCTTCGGCGACAGTGGAGAGCATTCCGTCAGCGGTTCGGCTAAAATGGGGACACAATGCGAGGTAGCTCCCAGGGCAACACATTGCCTTGCATCCCCGCTGTCCTCCGAAAAAAGGTTCAATTGGTGCCATGACATCGGGAGAAGGTTTCGCTGAGACAGTTCCCGCGACCGATCCTCCGGCACATAGTAGCCGACCGCGCGTCTGGACCGTATTCACCGTCATCTTGTTAGGGTTGATACTGGCAATCGGTTTTCAAGCGATCGTTGGAATCGTCTTAGCCTTTGTCGAGATGGCGGCTGGAACGACACCAGCAGAGATTGGTGACGTCATTGCGAGTCGATTTGCCGAGCCGCTGTGGTTTATGGTCATGCTTGTTCTCGGCCAGGCAGCGTTTGCCATCGCCTGCCTTGTTCCAGCTGCGCTTTCGCCGGTGCCGTTTCGGGAACGGATTGGTTGGCGAGCTGCACAGCCAGCTTGGCATGTTTATCCTGTTGCCGTGCTCAGCTCTCTGCTCCCGTTGGCATTGGGTTTATGGACGGCGAATGCACTGCAGAGCGTGTTACCTGGCGATGAGTCGTTGGGCAAACTATTTGACAGCTTTACGATTGCCACGGCGATTCCCTTTGTCATCCTCATTGGCCTCTTGCCCGGTCTGATCGAAGAGGTTTTTTATCGAGGTTATGTCCAGCAGCGATTGGTGCAGCGTTGGGGAGCTTGGAGCGGCGTGATCGTTTCGTCTTTACTATTTGCACTCGTTCACCTCACCCCGCTTGCGATCGTGGCCGTGGTGCCGTTGGGCTTATGGTTCGGATACATTTCTTATCGTAGCCAATCCATTTTGCCGACGATCTTCTGCCACGCCTTTGTCAACAGCGGGCTCAACGCTTGGCGAATGGTCATTATCTTCGGCGAAATATCTGAGACGGTGCAATGGTATGTTCATGCTGCCGCAGTCATCGTCGGTACTGCCTGCTGCCTGGTCTGCCTATTGCCATCTTTCTGGAAAGTCCGGCCCATGCGCAATTCCACCTAGCTGACGTACCAAGCATGAAAAAACCGCAACGCTCGCGCGCGTCTAGACAGCATCAAGCAAAACTGCAAGCGAAACGCGAGGCTCCAGGTAGCGCGCAGCATTGCGGGCAAGAGTCCAGCACGCAGTCGTCGCAACTGGAACTCGCCATCGCTGCACTGTCGTCAGGGGATCTCCCAACCGCCGAACGGATTTGTTTGAGCATTATTCAGTCCGATCCAATGGATGCTCTAGCCGTCCATCTATACAGCCTTGTCCAGTTCCGCCAAGGCATGTTGGAGGTGGCCATCGAACAACTAAAACTACTAACCAAACGCGAACCTATGTATTTTGCTGCGTGGAGTGATCTTGGAAACATGCTCCACGAGGCTAAACGCTTTCCCGAAGCGATCGCCACCTTTCGTACCGCCATCGCTCAGGATGCGGCGCAACCTATCGTTCTCAACAATTTCAGCGTTGCATTGAAGGACAACGGCGACTTCGAAGAAGCCATCGCCGTGCTCCGCCAAGCGATTGCCTTGTCACCCGAGTATCTCTCGGCTTGGCTCAACCTTGGTTACTGTCACTTGAAGAAAACGGAACACGACGCAGCGCTTGCCGCCTTCAAAAGAGCTGCGGAGATTGCACCCCAGAACACCGAGCCATTGCGGGTTATGGCACAAATCCATCGGCGTTCAGGCGATCTGGCTCAGGCGAAGAGAATCTACCAGCGGTGGTTGGCAATCGAGCCGGAATGTGCGGTGGCCCAACACATGCTGGCTGCACTTGCCGGCGGAGAGCACGGTGACAAAGCAACTGCCGACTATGTTCGTGAGGAATTTGACCGTTTTGCTGACTCCTTCGATCAACAGTTACAAACACTAAATTATCAAGGGCCACGGTTAGTCGTCGAAGCGATCCACCGCAGAGTTGGGCCACCACTTGCCGCGCTCGATGTCTTGGACGGCGGATGCGGGACCGGAGCCGCAGGACAACAGCTCCGTCCGTTCGCTCGTCGTTTGATTGGGGTTGATTTGTCCACCAAGATGTTATCGCATGCGCGGTGCACCTCGGCTTACGACGATCTGAGCGAGATGGAACTGGTACAGTTCCTCGAACAGCATCCGCAACGATTCGACTTGATCACCATCGTCGATACATTCATTTACTTCGGTGAACTCATTTCGCCGCTGTCTGCAGCTGCACGTGCGTTGAAACCAGCCGGACTCTTGTTCTTCACGGTTGAATTGGCAGCGGAGTCCAGCGAAAAAAAAACAGCTGGCTTCGCGCTGGACACGACCGGTCGTTTTGTCCATTCCCAGACTTACATCAATCGTTCCCTACAGGACGCAGGTTTTGTTGAAGTCGAAATATCGATCGTCGAACTGCGAAAGGAACGGGGCGAACCGGTCATCGGGCTATTGGTGTCCGCAAGGATTGCCAATGCAATGGTGTTTTAGCCATGGCATCGCGAGATGAACGTTTGAGTATGTGGAACGCATGGGGCACGGGAGCCATGACCGAACGGGTACTTTAAAGCGGTTGTTTTTCACAGCAGAGTCGGCATTCTCCAGGCATTGAGTAACTTGAAATTCGGGCGCACATGCTCTAAGGTGTTACCGATCGCGATCGCGAATTCGGTACCGCGTTGAACCGCAACTCGATGCCGACCACCTCTTCTCTTCTCAATCTAGGGTTTCAGAAATGCGTACGTTATGTTTGGAAAACCTCCTTCGACTCGCTTGCCTGGCAGCAGTCGCAGCGTCGGCAAATTCAGCTGTTCTTGCACAAGCCGAAACGTCCAAGACGCTCACCATTGCGGCTCATGAGGGAACGCCAACTGTTGATGGCGACATCGACGAGATCTGGAAAGACGTCCCCGAAGCTGAAGTTGTAAAAGTTGTCAAATCCGAAACATCAATGCCCGAAGAGGAACTTGCAAAAGGCAAAGTCAAACTGCTTTGGGACAAGGACAATCTATATGCTTTGTTTCAAGATGCAAAACTTTCGGCGAGTTCCTCGGACGATTGGGCACAGGATTCCATTGAGTTGTTCGTTGACGAAATGAATGAACGTGCGGGTGAGTACCAAGCCGACGACGCGCAGTACCGCGTTAACTACGAAGGCAAGATCTCTGGGGCAGGCTTAGGATACGACCCCAAAAACATTAAAGCCGTAGCGAAAAAGATTGAGGGTGGGTATTTGGTCGAAATGTCGGTCAAGCTCTCACACGCCAAACGCGAAGCGGAAACCAAGTTAGGTTTGGATTTGCAAATCAATGACGACCCGGGTACCGGTAGCCGCGGTGGCATCTCCAAGTGGAATCATCCAGAGAACGACTCGTATCAAAGCACCTCCAATTTTGGCACTTTGATACTTGAGGCAGCACCAAAGAAGTAACGCTATGCGATGACTTTTGTGGCCGAGCTTGGTGATCTCGGTTTGATGACGGCTAAAGAGACAAAGGTCCTGGAAACGGGACCGATGCGGAAAAGAGTGTCAAATTGACTACGACTTCCGATCGTTGGCAAGGTGGCAGCATCTTAAACTCACACCGCTTTATTGAACCGCTCCGGATTCTTCTTCGATATTTGTGAGCGTCCCAGTTTCGCATCCGTTACCTTGAAACGTGTTGTCGTCGGGAATAAAAACTGGCTATCTATGGGCTCGTTGCGGGCAGGGGATTCGCAACCCGAACTCAGGCTCGCGCTCGGGCTGCTGCATGTTCAATCAGGACAAATACTGATTCATGGAAAATCCATCTCGTCCCATCGTAAGGAAATACTGTCCACGGTTGGCTCAATGATCGAGAGCCCTTCCATTTATGGCCACCTGTCTGCCACTGAAAATCTGAAGATTTGGCAAGCCCTGTACGGCTGTTCAAAATCGCGGATCGCCGAAGTACTCGCAATCGTGGGACTCTCTGATACAAAGTCAAAACTAGCATGTCGCCTGGCGTTTTTGAGATGTAGTTCTTATCCAGCGATTAGTAAGTGAGGCCAAGCACCGCTTCGGCGCCACGCGTGCTCGACCTCCCTAGAGCGCACGCGAGGCACGCGAGCACTGCCGGGGGCAGTGGACGGCGTTGGGTGTACCGCGTGGGGTCCATTCCGAGATCGGTGAAATGGCAATTTGGGTTCCAGCGGCTCCATCATGACCTCCAGCTGAAAATGCTCTTGAAACTAATTCATGAATCCACTAGCCAAATTGCCTGTTTTTCGCCCAAGGGCATGCTGGTCGGACTCCTATTCCTCGATTTTTCGCATTTCGATGCGCCACGTCTTTTTCTTTTTGCCGTTTTCGAACTCGTCGTATCGACCAAGCCAAACGCCTCCCTTGCTCTTTGTGTCCGGCTTCAAAACTGCCAGTCCCGAGAGTGGATATTCGTCGTCTTCATCAAATCGGAACTTGTACTCACTTTGAGTCTGTTTTATCAGGTCGCCAATTCGCTCCGAACCTGTCTGTTCCTCGCTCTCCTGCTTGAGCCGCTGGGAAAGAAGGTTCTTAGCCTGTTTCTTGACATCTTCACCCTCTTCGCCTCGGGTCGTTGACGTCTTGTCCTGCAAACGTTCCCTCAAGGCACCTGGTCCTCCACCGGCCAACGAACCGTTACCTGGCCCGGCCTGTTCCGCGTCCTTGATACCCTGGTCGATGTCGTTGGTGTACTTTACCTGGCCGACAGCGAAAACGGAGGTTTGCTTGATTCGCAGGCGGCCCGTCATCTTCGTTCTTTCCGAGCGATCTCTCTCGTCGGGTTCAATCAGTTTGTACTCCCAGATGAATCCCTCAACGTCGTTCCGAGGGTTATCCGAATCGTTGTTGCCCTGCAGCCCCTTCAGGAGGCCCCCCTTCCCCTGTGCATTTATAGGCCCGCAATATACGACCGTAATCACCAAGCTAAGTAGGGTACATTTCAACATTTTTCTTCTCCTCGGTAGTAAAACGACAAATCGGGGTACCAGTACGCCCCAAAGAATGCAACAGGCCGCAAGTAGGACAATTTGAAAACAAGCGGCAGCGCGCAAGGCGGTTAGGGAGGTTCGCATATCTCATCGGGAAATGCTCCTTGAAGAGGATGTGGATACATCCTGTGGCGTAAGACCTCAAGACCTCCCTACTTAATTGCTGCGCCGAGGCGATTAGGGGACAAAAAAACTAAAAACTCGTTCTGCACTCACACACAGGTTTTCTAGGACTTGAAAAAAGCTGCTGCGTGGGCGGAATTGTGGCGCGAAGTTAAAGTCGCTAGTCCGTCAGCGCGGCATAGACATTGCCGTTGTTGCGAGTGTAGCAGACGGAATCATCGCCGAAGACTTCGAAGGGACGCGAACCAAAACGGCTTCTCCATTGTTCTTGAGCCAGGCACGGATGTCTTTGGCGAAGCGAATCACTTCTGGGGCCAAGTCGCCGCGCCCATGTTGGGTCAGATTCAGCAACATCGTTCCGTTGCGCGAAACATTCTGCGTGAGCGATTTGATAATCCCGGGTGCATCCAAATTGCTTTGGCCGGTCTGGTAGTGCCAATCAGGGATGCTGGTTTCGGTCTGGAACGGATACGCCCGAATATCCGACTCGATTATGAACTCAGCGTTTGGTTATGAGACGAGCTAGAGAGTCATGGAATATTCGCTCCAATTTTACTAGATCTCGCATCCGCTGCACGCTGGTGTCTCGTAATCCTACTACAGGTTTGCGTTTCTTATTGCCTTCTCTGTACATCCGTGTACAAGCCTGAACAGTAGTCCCTTCGTTTACCCATGATACCACGGAGCTTCCTTATGCGTTCGATTTTTACCATGGCTCTTGTCGTTCTGTCATTGTCAACGACATCAACGTCTCAGATTTCTCTCGCGGCAGACCACTTAGATTCACCTTCAGTGCAATCCGATGGGTCTGTCGACATCAATGATCTGTACGCATTTCAGTCGCCATCAAACCCTAACAACTTCGTGCTCGTGATGACAGTTAATCCACTGGCTGGCGTGCTAAGTGGTACGGGATTCAATCCGCGGGCCGTCTATGAGATGGGAATCGATTTGAATGGTGATGCGATACCGGATCAAGGCTATAAATTTTACTTCTCAACGGTGCGACGTGGTGTTCAGCGCTTTATTGTCGTTGACAAAAATGGACGTCCAGGAGGAACGGGCCAGACGGGCTCTGTATCGCAGCTCATTAATGGAGGAACGGTGACCGCGGGAGTGTTCGACGATCCCTTTTTCTTTGATTTGAATGGCTTCAATAACGGACTGAACTTTACCGGCGAGGACTTCTTCGCTGGAGCCAACGTGAGTGCGATTGTGATTGAGCTGCCTCGCTCAAGCTTATCGTCGAGTGCAATAAGCGTATCGGCCAGAACCTTGGTTCAGGGGCGCCAGTTTGATCGCATGGGGCGGCCTGCAATCAATACTGTTTTGATACCTACTGCAAAAAAGAACAGCTTCAACGTCTCCTCGCCAGCAAATGACCCGCAAAATTTTGGTGCGGATGTAGAAGCCACGCTCATCGCCTTGGGGAATAGCCAAGCACGTGCGGCGTCACTGACCTCGGTACTGCTGCCCGATGTACTGACCTTTGATACTTCGAATGCAAGTGGATTCTTGAATGGTCGTCGGCTCTTCGATGATGTGATTGACGCTGAACTGGCGTTGCTAACTGACAACCCAGCTGCGGGTGATGGAGTTGGCGCAAATGATGTTCCGTTTGGAAATGCGTTTCCTTATCTTGCTCCGCCTCACGTAGCCAACAACTAGTTGTTTATTCGTTTGGGATCTTGCACCACTCTTTCATGGGAGAGCTAGCTTGCCTTATTATTCGCGCGGTTGCCGGCGTTGCTGTAGCCTCATTCAGATTTTGGCCTTCGTTTTTTGCGCGACGGTAGCCTTGGGCCAACAAGCCAATCTACCGTCCCGTGACGCCGGAGCCTTGACTTTCGATGACTTCCCTTGGGAAGAGCCGACGGACCTGAGACCACTTGAAGGCGCAGTACCGGTTGGGGAGCCCGTTGACATTGACGCTGCAATCATGCGGTATGAGCGTAGGGTCAACACGCACCCTGAAGACTATGCAAGTCAGACAGTTCTGGGTTCGCTACTCTTGCGCCGAGCGACAGAGGAGGACGACCTACCGTCCTACTCGTTGTCCGAAGCACAACTGCGGAACGCGTTAAAGGTGAACCCGAACTACAAGCCTGCGAAGCTCGCGCTGGCTTCGACGTTGATGGCTCAGCACGGATTTAAAGAATCGCTGGCTCTTTTCAGCGAATTAAATGACGATTCACCAGGCCGGCCGGCAAACTTGGCTGGTTTATTTGACTGTCACTTGGAGCTGGGGGAGTATACGGAGGCCGAAGGGTATCTTGTGGAATTGTGGCGGATTGAAATTTCCGCACCAGTGCTTGCCCGGGCAGCACGGCTTGATGAGCTTAAAGGTAATTTGGCTGAGGCAATTTCCAAGATTGACTTGGCCATCGAAAACCTGTTGCAGACGACTGCTGCACCGCCAGAGAGTCTAGCTTGGTATTGTTGGCGCAAGGGCTCGTTGCACATTGCGGCCGGCGATTCCGAAGGAGCAGCGGCCGCTTTCGAGTCGGTTCTTGCGTCTGACCCTAGCGATGAAGCAGCCCTGGTTGGCTTAGCTATGACGCATTTCTTGCGTAACGAGTTGCCGCAAACAATTGAGCTTTTAGAAAGAGCCGCGCAGGGTGAGGCGCCGCCAGTCGTCGCACTGCTTGGCGATGCACTCGCGCTAGACAAACAAATCGAACGCGCAGAACCACTTTGGGACAGGACCGCTGAACTCATGCGTGAGGAAGCCAAAGATGCGAAGGTCGCGCACGCCCGAGAAGTCGCACTGTTCTATGCCGACCACAACCGAAATGCTCAGGAAGCGCTTGAGCTGAGCAAGCTGGATCTAGAGCAACGCGAGGACGGTTTTGCTTTTGACTGCCAAGCGTGGATCTTGTTCAAAAAGGGGGACTTCGGTCAGGCGAAAATCGCCTCTGATCGAGCGATCGCCGCAATTCCTCACGATCTCAATGCCCAATTTCATGCCGCTTTGATTTACGAGAAGCTGGGCGACTTGGATACTGCGCGAAACCTTCTCCGGAAAATCGCGAAGATCAATCCGAGATTTTCTATTACTTACTTCAATGAATTTATCGCGTTGCAGAAGCGCCTGGGTTTATCAACATGAAGGTTATACAAGTGTTCGCATCAAGATTCCCTGCAAGTGGTCCTAAATCCCGCCGCCTACGAAAAGAACATCGAAACACTTTCAGGCGTCATTTGTTTTGCGAAGGCCTCGAGAAGCGCATCGTATTGACGAATTACATCGTTGATACACTCGATGATTCGAACGCCGCCGATGAACGCATAAGTTTACGCGAGGCGATCATGGCAGCTAACTCAAACGCTGCTTTCGTCGATGCACCGGCCGGGCAGGCCGGGCCCGGCACTGTAGATACTATTCAGTTTTCGCCCGCCCTTTCAGGTCAGGTAATTACACTTGGAAGCCTGGGCGCATTGCAGATAACCGACAGTCTCCAAATCGCTGACACGAATTCGCTACCGATCATTGTTGACGGGGGCGGTCAACAGATTTTCGACGTTTCCTCAAGCGCTTCGTCCGTCGCACTTTCTAATCTTACACTCCGCAATGGGGCCGCCAATCAGGGTGGCGCGATCTACGTCGATTCTGGCACAAGCCTCGATCTTGCACGTGTCACCCTTCAAAATAACCGAGCGAACGACGGTGGGGCCATCTACAACAATGGCGGCTCACTCAATGTCCTGCAGTCAACTCTGTCGAACAACACAGCCGACGCCGCGAGTGGCAGCGGCGGAGCGATCTTTTCGGCTAGTGGGTCCGTTACTATCGTTTCTTCTCAGCTGTCCTTCAATAGTGCAACACGCGCCGGGGGTGGTATCGAAGTTATCGATGGAACCGTCTCTATGCTGCGGACAAGTCTTGTTCAGAATGACGTAAACGGAGTTGCTGGAGCGGCGAACCCTGGTAATGGAGGTGGCTTGCATGTTTCTGGGACCGCAACGGTTACTATCGCCAACGGAATCCTGATCGGCAATATGGCGGCAAGTGAAGGCGGCGGTCTCTGGAATCAAACGGGCAGCACGCTAAACGTTTTCAATACAGTCATCTTTCGTAATCACGCACTCGGCGACGATGCAACCAACGGTGGTGGCGGGATCTTCAATAACGGTGGCGTGCTCAACGTGACTGGAGCTGCGACCACAATCAGTAATAACTTTGCCTCGGGCACAGCTGGCTCTGGCGGTGGGATCTTCAATGACGCCGGTGGCACAGTCAACGTGACCGATGCTACCATCACTGGCAATGTGGCCAATCGCGCTGGTGGCGGGATCGAAGCGGTCGCCGGCACGACGACTAATCTAACGAACGTAATTCTTAGCTTGAACAACGCGGGCGTGGGCCCCGATGCAGTGGCTTCACCGGGCAATGGTGGTGGGCTGCATATCACGGGCGCCGGTGATGCCACGATCCTTGGCGGAGAAGTCAGTAACAACGTGGCGGCGCGTGAAGGCGGTGGACTGTGGAATGGAGCAGGCACCATGACGGTCGACGGTACGCTGATTGTCGGTAACACCGCCAGTGGTGCTGCCGCCGATGACGGCGGTGGAGGTATCTTCAATAATGGTGGCCCGCTCAATATCAACAACGCTACTATAAGCGATAACATCGCTGATGGTGCAGCCGGCTCCGGTGGTGGACTATTCAGTCTAGCCGGTTCGGTCATGGTGACTGGTACCACCTTCTCGTTCAACAGTGCCAATCGAGCCGGTGGCGGTATCGAGATTGTCGATGGCACGTTGACTCTGACTGATTCGAACTTGATCAGCAACGATGTCAACGGTGGCGCTGGAGCCGCTGCTCCTGGCAACGGCGGTGGCTTGCACGTGACGGGTGGTTCGACGATGGTCACGATCGACGGCGGCAGCGTATTCAATAACTTGGCCGCTAGTGAAGGTGGTGGACTGTGGAACGGGGCTGGCAGCATGACCGTTCAGAACGGCACGCTGATTGATTCCAATGAAGCCTTCGGCGATGACCTGACCAACGGTGGTGGCGGGATTTTCAATAACGGTGGCGTGCTCAACGTGACTGGAGCTGCGACCACAATCAGTAATAACTTTGCCTCGGGCACAGCTGGCTCTGGCGGTGGGATCTTCAATGACGCTGGGGGCACAGTCAACGTGACCGATGCTACCATCACTGGCAATGTGGCCAATCGCGCCGGTGGTGGGATCGAGGCGGTCGCCGGCACGTCGACGAATCTAACGAACGTAATTCTTAGCTTGAACAACGCGGGCGTGGGCCCCGATGCAGTGGCTTCACCGGGCAATGGTGGTGGACTGCATATCACGGGCGCCGGTGTTGTGAGCCTCGAGCAAACGATCGTGTCGCAGAACATTTCCGCGAACGAGGGCGGTGGTCTTTGGAACTCTGACTCAAGTACTTTGTCACTCTCACAAAGCACAATTGACCGCAACAGCTCCGCAAGTGGCGGTGGGATTTTCAATGACGGCACCAGCGGTGCGATCTCGATCGATGCCACGACAATTTCCCGAAACCGTGCTTTGGGAAGTGGCGGCGGCTTGTTCTCCGAAGGTGGCGTAATCACAGTGTTGAACAGTACAATCTCGTCAAACGAGGCCTCAATGGGCGGCGGGGTACACTTGGCTGGTGGATCTCTTGACCTAACTAGTACTACCATTAGCAGCAACAATGCGGATGTCGCCGGCGGGGGGCTGAACGTGGCTTCAGGGTCGACTGCGACCACAATCAATTCAATCTTTGCAGGAAATACTTCTGTTCTTGACCCCGATGCATCAGGCACAGTCAATAGCGGTGGAAATAATCTGTTTGGGAATACCACTGGCTTGACCATCGTGGGCACAACCAGTGGGAATCAATTGAATGTGAATCCTCTGCTTGGGTTGCTTCAGAACAATGGCGGTCCCACCGAGACTCATGCACTTTTAACTGGAAGTCCAGCGATTGATGCCGGATCAAATTTAGTGCCGGCTATTGACCAAAGAAGCACGACTCGACCGCAGGGCACAGAGTTTGATATTGGAGCTTTTGAAGCAGCTGCAGCGGGCGGATTCGCTTCGCAATGGGCGGATGTCAGCGGTGACGGCGTTGTGTCTCCCCTTGACGTCCTACTGGTCGTTAATCAGCTAAACGACGCTTTGAGAGGGAGGAATGCTTACCATCCATCAACCGACGTGAACCGTGATGGTATCGTCACGCCAATTGATGCGCTGCTGGTGATCAATCACTTGAATAAGAATCGTGAAAGCCAACAGAAGGTTCTCGAATTTGATGTTCGTAAGAATGTCGACAGCTTCGATCAGGCTTTGTCGACTTTAGAAATCCAGGACTTTCTATCGGACCTCAAGAAAAAACACTCTTACTAAGAGATTGAAACTGAAGCCAGTTGATCGATGAATTATCGCTGCATGCTCGATGCATCGTATCCCAGCGTTTCTGATGACACATCACTCCATTTGAAAAGAAAAGAAGAATGAATCGAATACTTATTTGTCTGTCTGTTTTCACAATGTCGTTCGCATGTTTTCCAGTCAATAGCCAAGCTGCGTTAGTGATTTTTCGCGGAGTATTGACATCCGGAAGCGGCATTCTTGGTGACGTTCCACCAACTTCTCCGTTTTCAGTATTGCTAGACTTTACGGAAAGCAGCCCTGGATTCGCCACTATCAACAGTGGACTGTTCAGTAGCTCGCCGGGAACCATAGATATTAGCGGGGGAGATATCCTGCTCATCGAAAACGGAGCGAACGATCAAGGACTGTTCGCGATCAGTACCACTGGGCCGACCGGCTCGCTGTCCGTCACTTTCCTTGGTGACGGCATAACCAATAACCAAGTGACAGCCCAAAACCTTATTGATTTAGTTAGCGCCGCAGCACCGTCAACGATTTCGGCAAATTTCGGGACCAGCGGAAATTACACAGGATTTGTGACATCCGCGGTTCCTGAACCCAGCTCACTTTTACTCCTTGGGGTATGCACTGGCCTGGCCATATTTCGGCGGCGTCGATTGCCGTGTTAATCAACTCTTAATGCATCCAATGTAAGTGCTTGGTTATTAGGGAGTAATATAGGCAACAAGTATAGTCACTATGTACCAGTCCAAAAATGCGATTTGCAAGTTGGTTCAGTTATATGCCTATCGTGGGAATCCGCCGACGAATAAAAGTCTTGCTGGTAGTAGTGGTGCTACTGCCTGCTATCGTCGCCGTTCCTACTGCCCGGCATCGACACGTCGGTGGCGGACGGCACCATACACACCGAGCAATCCCAGAGACTAGAATCACCGATCGAGATCCATCTACCGACGGGCATCTAGGCTCGTATAGACATTCATCACCCGCGTCAAATGAGCATGCTCAATCTCACCCACACTCGCATGCTCACCCACACTCGCATGCTCACGCGCACGACCATGTGGGAGACGCTGTACTTGCGCATGATGATCAGCATGTAACCGATGGATACGCCATCTTCGAATCGGCTCCACACTTGCATCTTGTATTCTTCGGCTGGGAGCTTACCGTGCCTTTGCCTGCAAGCACTGTAGTCAGCGAGTTGATTCCGATGAAACTTTGGAAGTCAGCGCAGGAATCAACTCTGGCATTCGGACTAGATCACACTTCCAGGTTTCCGATGCAGAACGAATTGCCATGCGTTTCTGCTCGCGCTCAATTGGTTCCTTGGAGTTGGGAGCTGAAACTCCAGATATCGCTTCCTACAATCAATGACCCACAGGTCACCTTCGCGTTTAAGCTCTTTGACCTGGCGTCGTTTACCAGTCCGCGTTACGACGAACCTCCAACACCTCCCCCTCGAGCAGCATAGTCGTCAAATCACACAACTATGCTTCATGTAGACCGTGATCGTGTTACTGCGTATCTACATTTTTTCGTTCGAGAAAATTTTCGGAGATGGATTATGGTTCGTACTTTGAGTCGGAAGACGCCTGGCTTTACGCTTGTTGAATTGTTGGTTGTTATCGCAATTATTGGAATACTCGTCGGCTTGCTTTTGCCAGCGGTGCAAGGGGCTCGCGAGGCCGCTAGACGAGCTTCCTGTAAGAACAATTTAAAACAAATTTCCTTGGCACTGCTCAACTATGAGAGTGTTCACCGCAAGTTGCCACCGGGCTACTTGCACAAGTTCGGCCCGCCTGGATCGAACTTTTATGCCAATCACATGGGATTTGCATGGGGGGCAATGATCCTGCCTCAACTAGAGCAGAACGGCATTTACCACGAGATGCAATTCACCCTTCCCGCTTGGGACGCAAGCAACTTGGTGGCTCGCGAACGGCACTTGGAAGTGTTTTTGTGTCCGACTGATCCGTACTCGGCCAACAACTATGTCGTTCGACATGATAGTGGTGGTGCGGATCAAGATCGCTATGCGGCAGGAAGTTATGCTGCCTGCTGGGGACCGTCAAGCGAAACGGTCAATCTCGACGACACGCCGTTGATGAGCCGCGGAGTTTTCTACCGCAATAGTCGAACTCGACTCGCAGATATCACTGATGGACTCTCAAATACTCTTGCGATTGGCGAACGCACCAATGGTCCTATTCCACAATCGCATGTAACTGCTGGCGGGCACTCGGTCTTTGAAACAGCTTGGGCGGCAGCTGCAAGGGAGCTTACGGAGCTCTCCGATGACCACGGACACATGGTCTTGTTCGAAACTCAGTTCCTGCCTAATGAGGTCGATGGCGATGACAAGGGGCTTTCAGCGCCACATAACGGAGTAGCCCAGTTTGCCCTTTGCGATGGTTCGGTCCACACGGTCAGCAATTCGATCGACAAAGCGGTATACGACGCGTTGGGTACTCGATCTGCAGGCGAAGCTGCATCTAGCGTTGAGAACTAACAATATGTTGCATTTGGTTCCGACTGCACATTCGCACAGCTGAGCTCGACTGTCAGTAACTCGAAAAAGGCACCTGCGAACTGCTGATCGTACAGCAGTTCGCGGCTTAGCAGTAGCATTGGACTTGCACCACTTACTTCAGCAAGCCAATTGCCAAAGCGCTATTGGCGTGAGCGTAATATCTCTTTTGACTCAGGCCGAGTTCATAGGTACTGGACCGCCCACGTCTTCGCGGTTGAGGATCGAAATCGATATCAAGCCAACTTGCAGTTCGTCGCCAAACCACTCGTCCTGCCCTGTCTAAGCTCAAGAATGGACGGTGCAAGGTTTTACGAATTCAGCGCGATCGAGGCGTCTCGGTAGAAATAATTGCTTCCTGATTTTTGACTCGCCGATTCCATGGCTGACTTCTTTGAGGCGGGCGACGATGGAAAAAAAGCGCTTTGCAGCATCATCACCAAAAGCAGAATTCCTCTTTTAGTCGGTCGCCGCTTTGGCCTTCAACTTCTGAATACCTTCCACCGCCTCCCGCATACGCCCCAACGTGTCCTTATTGCGAGGAGTGCCGTGTTGAGCATATGTGTTGACGAAGTTGGAGATCCTGTCGATCTCTAGCGCATCAGCGGCCAGTGGATCTGGACAGGATTTGGCGAGCTTCAGGTAGTTTCCGATCGATTCAGCTGGCATGTCCGCATCAAACAGACGGCGCGCTAGTCTCGTTGCAAATTCCGCATCGGTTTGCTCTAAGTCCCAGCATCGCTCTCGAAATCGGTACTGGTGAGAAAAGTACGGCATCGTGTACGGATCAAAATCCCGAGGTTCATAGACGCCCATCTTCGCCCAGCCATTCCAAGAGTTCCCATAACCCATACCGGGATCATAGCTAGTCGCCATGCCGACCAAAATGGAGTCCTGCGGCCCAGGGGGTGCCATCCTGCCGTGGAAATCCGACATTTGGCTGGTCGTATGCCAGCCGAGCACGCTGGGATAGCGCTCAGCTGCCTTGTCTCGAAGCGGATCCCCCCAACACCACCACCAAAACACTTGCTCGGGATCCAACTGAGCCATGAGTTCGAGATAATCCACATTGTTAAACGAACCAATAGCCACCGCCACTTCGAACTTTGGATCCTTCTCCAGTAGGTCAACAATCATCTTTTGCAGCGAATCGCCGGGTAGCCAATCGTCGCGCTCGGTCCCCTCGCCCGTTGGTTCGAAGTAAAACCCTCCGACGCCTCGGAACGCACGCAGATAGTCGAAGTAATACTGTCGCGCCTTTTCCAAATCCTGACCAACGACTTCCCAGTGGTGCCAACTCAGCCAGCCCCCGCCGATATAGAATTTCATCGCTTCGCTGTTAACCAAGTCAATGAGGCTTTGCACGTTTTCATCTTTTGCCAAGACGGTGCGCTCGAAGTGATAATCCGTCCCGTGGGCACTTGGCGGGTGACCTGCAATAGGAAACCCATCCAGCCAGAACCAAACGCGATTCAGCGTCAACTCGGAGTTGAACAACAGGACTCTCTTCCAGGAATCGAGCGAGTCGTATGCCGACCAGATCGGCAACATATAAATGCCGCGATATGCGATCTGCGGCTTCATAGCGATATTCACTGGCCAATCGACAGAGACGCGATTTGAAGCGCTGGCGATCCGAAAGTACATTAATTCTTGACAACCGTGCTTCAGTCCTTGTGGCGAGTTAGCCGCGACGATCAATATCCGCTTGCCGTCAACCTCGTGGCTAAGGATTCGGAATCCCTCGTCGCCCAGCCCATCGACGCCCAAATCAATGCCGCGCGCCACCAACGCGTTCAAGACCTCGTTGTTAGTCTCATTGCCCACGACCAAATTGATCGACGTCGGGCTCAGTCTGTCAGCGACTGGAATCTTCCAACCAAAGGCGTCACCGAAAAAGCGATTCAGCGTATTGGGAACAACGTCTTGCGACTGCCCGGAGAGCTTGGGACCAATTAGCTGAATTTGTGGCAAACCGTCTGACCATATCGTCTCCATCCCGATCACGATGGGACAAGACCACACTAGTAGCACGAGTGCCATAAAGATTCTGTTCATGATGTTTCCTCTCTGTTGCGAACTCCCAGGACAACCACTATCAAACGCCATGCCGCTACAACGAGTATGGCTTGCCGTGCTCACCGAACCCAAACGGTCTTTAATGCGTGAATCTGGCAGGACACGACACGACATTTACCACCTTCAGCCTATTTAAGAAGTGCAACTTGCCGCAAGATTTGCTTCAAAACGGCGTCACCCGCCCAGGCCGGATCGTCGAATTAGTCCACCATACGAATGCAAAGGTTCGGAGTTAGCTCCACGAACTTACTTTAAAAAGTCGATAAATTAAACTAGCCGGTGAAATCGTGCAAAACGTCAATCGCCAAACACTTTCGGAGATTTATTGTCATGCTTCGCTCATTATGGGACTATATTCACTTTCAGAATATCGGCACATCAATCTCATGTTGCTTGCGTCTCTGTGTGACTCTCAGCTCACGATGCCCAGTAGCCGTAGCGTTTTTCTCGCTCCTGCTTAGTCAGTCGAACACAGGTTTCTCACAGGGAAATCCTCGCTTCCCTTTCGAGCCGCATCAGTGGCTGAACACGACTCCGTATACGCTCGAAGGAAAAGGGGTCGTGCTATGGTATTTTGAAGAAGGATGCCCACGCTGCCGCGCGAAATGGCCCGAGCTGATTAAGCTGTCAGAAAAATACGCCGATCAGCCAGTACTTTTCGTTGCTGTTAACAGCGGAACTCCTCGCACTCAGCTAGTCGATTACGTCAAAGCGGTCAACTTGAAGTGGCCGGTACTCGTCGACTTAGAACGCAGTTTCGAGAAGCAATCTGAGGTTGGTGAAATCAGCTTACATAATATTTTTCAAATAGCATCCATAGACGGTGGTGGTCAGTTCCAGCAAGGACGCTGGGATGATCTTGAAGGAGCTGTGAAACGAGCGTTAACGAATGCTCGATGGAAGCTGCCGCCAACTGACTTGCCCACCGAGCTATTGGCCGCCTGGCGGGTGATCGAGTTTGGCCAATTTGCCGATGCTGCTCAAACATTGACGCGGTCCAAAGTCTCAAACGATTTGCAAGTGAAGTCGGCTAGCGAACGCTTACTGAAACGCGTCGACCAGTCGATAAGTCAAGATATCAGCAGCCTCTCGGCTAGCACGGACAAGTGGCAACGGTATGTGCAAATGCGAGTCATAGCAGATCGCTATCGCGGCTATCCTCTTCCCGCCGAATTTCGGGCCGAAGGTAGCCTCTTGCACCAAGATCCTGAAATCAAACAACGCCTGAGTGCACAATGAACAACTATTCATTGAGTTGCGGCAATCGCTGCAGACGCTGAAGACAGTACGCTTCACGTAGTTCACGATATCGATTTGCCGGATGGCTCATGGGTATACATTTATTGGGAGGAGGTGCAACTTGAACCTAAAATGCCCCGTCCAAAGCTCTTGCCGAAAGAGCTGTGAAGAAGGAGATCGAAGCAATGAAAAAGCTAGAACTCGAATCCGAAAAAAAACTTGCACCTATCATCCGTTGAAGTCATCAACCAAAACGGTGATTTTGGCCCGAGAGTTGCGTGATGGGGCTCTAGCGGGAGACTCACCTTCCGCTCATTTGGGAACGTGTCCAACCCTTTGACGTGTTCCGCGACACTACACTTCAATCCAAAGAAGTCTCATGACAACCATAGCCAGCATTAACCCAGCCACGAACAAGACTGTCGAAACATTCCGCCCCATGGGGAAAGACGAAGTGATAACCGCGATCGGGGCCGCTCATGACGCATACCAAGCGTGGCGAAAACGATCGTTTGAGGATCGCAAGTCAAAGCTGTTGAAGTTCGCGCAATTGCTCCGCGCCGACGCCGACACCTACGCGCGATTGATCACTCAAGACATGGGCAAGCGGATCAGCGAGAGTCAATCCGAAATCGAATATTGCGCAACGATCGCCGAATACTACGCAGAGGGTGCCGAACGATTTTTGGCCGATCAGTCGATGGACGTCGAAGACGCCGACGCCTATTTGCGGCATGAACCACTAGGTGTCTTAATAGGCGTCATGCCCTGGAATTTCCCCTTCTATCAAGTCGTCCGCTTTGCTGCGCCCAACATCATGGCGGGGAACACCGTCCTGGTGAAACACGCCAGCAATGTGCCGCAATGTGCTAAAGCCATTGAAGAACTGTTTGCTGAATGCGGGTTGCCCGCCGGTGTCTATACCAATTTGTTCATCCCCTCGGATTTGGTCGATGCCATCGTATCCGATAAGCGCGTTCAAGGTGTTTCGCTCACCGGCAGCGAACCGGCTGGTGCGGCTGTCGCCGCGATCGCCGGCAAGAATCTCAAACGAAGTGTGCTTGAACTCGGCGGCAACGATCCCTTCATCGTATTGGAAGACGCCGACTTGAAGTCAACCATCGAACTCGCTGTCCAAGGTCGCATTGTCAACGCAGGCCAATCGTGCGTTGCTTCGAAACGCTTCATCGTTGTTGAGTCTGTTGCCAAGGAGTTCATAGCAGGCTTCAAAGAACAAATGGCTGAGTTGAAGCTCGGTGACCCCTTGAATGAAGGAACTACACTTGCACCGCTTTCCACCGAAGAAGCCGCCGTCAAGTTGCTCCAACAAGTCAAATCAACGATCGACGCCGGCGCCACAGTCGTCCTCGGCGGTGACCGTCCGGATCGCGAAGGCGCATACTTCAATCCAACGATCTTGACCGATATCACGCCGGATATGCCAACCTACGACCAAGAACTGTTCGGTCCGGTAGCAAGCATCTACGTCGTCAAGGACGAATCCGCCGCTATCCAGCTGGCTAACGATTCTTCCTACGGTCTTGGCGGTAGTGTTTTCACCTCGAACCTAGAGCGTGGTCGGCGCGTCGCTGAACAAATTCAAACCGGCATGATGTTCATAAACCAACCAACCAAATCGCAAGCTGAGTTGCCATTCGGTGGCATCAAGAATTCTGGCTACGGACGCGAGCTGTCGCACCTTGGCATTTTGGAATTCGTCAACAAGAAGCTGATCTACCTCGGAAAGAAGAAATCATGAGTCAAACCGGCGCGTCGTCGGGAATCGGCAAAGAACTGGCGATCCAGTTCGCCAAGGGGGGCGACGATGTCGCACTGGTAGCTCGCAGCGAAGACAAATTGCTTGAACTGGCTGAGCGGATTCGCAACGATCACAGTGTCGCTGCAACCGCCATCCCCTGCGACTTGGCGACAACTGGCGGCGTGGATCAACTCTGCGATCAATTGCGCCAACGAACCATCCATGTCGATACGCTTGTCAACAACGCGGGATTTGGTGCACTCGGCAAGTTTGCTGAACTGTCCATCGACCGGCAAACGGACATGCTGATGGTCAATGTGGTCGCGTTGACACGTTTGACTCGCGCGTTGTTGCCAGCCATGCTCGAGCGTGGAAGAGGTGGTGTGCTGAACGTCGGCTCGATTGCAGCCTATCAAGCTGGACCTTACATGTCGGTTAACTACGCGAGCAAAGCGTACGTGTTGTCATTCACTGAGGGCCTGCGTGAAGAACTTGCCGGAACCGGTTTGCACATCACATGCTTGGAACCGGGAGCAACCGAGTCGAACTTCGGCGACGATTCCGGTATGGGCAAACTGGATATGTTCTCGTCGTCCGCCATGACTTCAAAAGTGGTCGCGAAGGCGGGCTATCAAGGCTATCGCAATAATGAAGACATTGTCATTCCGGGCTGGAAGAATCGGCTCATCGTGACGACGACCAGTTTCTTGCCGCGGTTCGCGATGCGAAAAATCGTCGGCAAAATGCAAGGTAATTCATAACCAGGCTAAGAGGCGTTGAATAACGAGTGGGCCCAGCGCTGCATTCCGAGGACGCAAAATGTTTGCACGACTATTCTTAGCGTTGGTCACCTCTTCCCTGTTCGCATGGCCGGTGGGAGCAGAGCAGAAAACCTTCGATTAGAACAGCGTTAGAATAAGTTTCATTGACGAAGGGAACGGCGAGGCGTTAGTTGTGAACTGACGTGCAAACTATAGACTTCTGCT
>JBGSUV010000118.1:0-8364 GCA_041753315.1 Pirellulaceae bacterium
CTGGAGCGCCCTTGGCAAACTGTTCTACAATATCAGACAACATGATCGGCTCCTTCGTGTAAGCTAGAGGACTACCTCTATGTTACCCGGGAGCCTAATGACAGCTTTACAGGGTTTATTGGGGACAATTGTTCTACATTACTTTATCGTTTAGCACCGCTTATGGGATTTGCCGCATCGTGTAATGTGCCTGAGCTGGAAAAAGTGCATCCGCAGATGTTCCCACAGGTGCAACATTCAGTTCATAAACGGCTCCTGCCCGCAGCGAAGGTAGTTCCAGCACAACGCGACGATGATCGTCCGAGAGAGTGATACTTTGGATCGCTTCCGCTTGCTCATCTTGATCGTCTCCACCGTACGCGGGTGTGGCAACGCGTACATACGATCGAAGCGAGTAGTTCTTTGGATCGACTGCCTCCACCGGATCCACGTCTCTGGTGAAGTCGATTTCAAATCCGGTACCAGTCGCACGGACCTCAGCGATTCCCAGTGGCAAACACTGGTCCACGGTTAGCCGGACAATCGAACCAGTATTCTGACCACCTCCCCAGCCACTATCCTTCAAATTGCCGACATAAATGTCGCCCTCAGGTGATACCTCGCAAACAATTGGACCTTCGAATGTCGCCTCGTCCTCTTCAACAGGACGACTGAAAGGATACGCCGCCCCTTGGTAGGTATCTCCCACTTTCTGCAAGCTCATACGTATCAATGAGCGACCGTTCATTTCACAACCCAACAGATGCCCTTCAAAGGAACCAAACAGAGCACCAGACTCTCCCGCCGACGCTGCTTCCCGCTTGGGTGTCCTGAGAAAGCAGATACCATTGACACTCCGCGTCCACGGATGCGGCAAGTTGACCGCAGGCGCTTCGAAGGGGGGATTGAAGCCCGGTTTATTCTCCAGCTGATTGATGAAGCCATACCGCTTTCCCTGTCGAACATGGTTCAATTCGTTGAACGGATTGAAGTTCCCTTGATTGTCACTGGTGAAGAGTTCATCAGCGTCATTTAAAGCCAAGCCCATAGGAAACCGAAGCCCTGCCGCGTACGACTCGACGCGATAAAGTCGGCGATCTTCCGATTCAGGATTGGGAATCAATTTCAAGGCATGTCCTCGCAGATGAGCTGCTGCCTCGCTCCGCTGATCCTGTTGGCAGGGCAGGGTCATCCAATAGTTGCCGACCTGATCTTTGCGCAATCCGACAGCCCAATCGTGATAATCACTCGTATATCCCCAGCCATCAGCGATCACTTGCGTGTTCCAAACTGGCCCATCGCTCGATGTAGAAAGTCGCAACAAACCGAACTTCGTCAATGCATCCACCGTTCCATCGCGGTTTGCAAAGAGACCATAGGGTGTTGGGAATTCATCGCCAATTCGTTGGTACTGATCGAACTCACCATCTCCGTCACGATCTACGGCCTTCAACACTCTTCCCTTTAATGAACCGACAAACAACTCACGCTGGTCGTTCCAAGCGAATGCGATTGGCATTTCGTTGATCGGCAACGGTAATTTAACCGCTCGATACCCGGGTACACAGTCCAATGTTTCTGCGGTACTACTCGGATAATTGTATTCGGAAAACGATACACTATCCGCTGGCAGTCTTGATTTAAACGTACTTGTCCATTCGATGGCGTTCGACCCCTCGGCCGCTTGCAGCGTAAGTTGTTGCATGTTATCGACGCGGTCGGCAAAGTGCGGAGAAACAACTTCCACCGAATTGACGGAGTCGAAGTGCGCGATACGAGATGTCCCCGCTCGCGTCGATCCATCGTCGAACTTTCCGCTGGATTCTACGAACACGCGGTCGCTGGCTTGAAGACCGGCCAGCGTGGTGCGAACAGTTCCAGTTGCTGGTTCCGGCGAGGCAAAACGCTGTGAAATCGAGAGTGTTCGACTGCGATGCTCGGAAGCCAGATGCAATGTGCCGCTCCACGTAACTCCTGCACCATCATGCTTGATGGCGTCGAGTTCCACAGCTACTTGGCCGACGATTTGTGGTTGAAGTAGTTCACCATTGTCGTCCAAGACACGGATGCGTTCCAAAAAGTTGTTGGGGATAATGGGTGCCGATCCAGTCGCCCAATACCACGATTTGCCTCGCGTATGCTGATGCCCTGTATCGCCAATCCACCAAGTTGCCAATTCTCCCTTCTCGAGGTCGAACAACAAGTTGTGCCGATTGGGTAGGCCGATTACCAGAGGACGCAAATAGGATTTGCCCGCCATCTCAATGACATCCGTCAACACGTGCGCTGGCGCGTGACTTGATGGATCATTGCGGTGCCTTACAATTCGAACCGCGTTAGCTTTTGGCGGCTGAAACCCCTCAGTGTTTAACGTGCGCCAGAGGGCGGCAAGTTGCGAGTCGAGCGAATCATGCAGTATGCCTGGCGCTGCCACTTGAATCGCTGGCATCTCCATGCGCGGTACAATCCGCGCCGGATTGCGAACCCAGCGTCGAAACCAACTGGGGCGTATGCGTTCGCCAAGTTGCGTTAAGTCACTCCCCCGAGCATTTAACGCGACATTCACTGGGATGCTGTCGGCAATTTGATGACAACTCTGACAGCCAAAGCCTTCCGCAGTAACCAATCGCCCAGCCAACAAAGCAACTTGTTGATCCGTCAATGCATCCAATGTGTTTGGTTCGTAGGCTTGCGGATCGTCCGGAATACGGTCACGAGAAACCAAACCCGCCACAATTGCCTCAGTTTCTTTCTCTGTGAGCTTGACCTTCGGCATCTGCACATCCAACCAGGTACGCCGCATAGGTTCTGTACGGTTGATCGCTTTGGCCAACGCCTCCTCATTCAATTTATCACCGACGCTATTGAGTGATGGCGGAACGATGGCTGCCAGTCGAGGTGCGAGCTCGGGTGAGTTGTTGGCAAGTTGCCCGATCCAAGTGGATATGCCTGGCTGTCCTCCTCGACCGTGGCAATTGAGGCAATTGTTTTCAGCCAGCAGTTGGTCGGCGCTATCGCCAGTGCCAATCCATGTTGGATCCGTCAGATAGGATCGCAGCGCTTGCAGATCCTCTTCCGCTAAGTTGAATCCAGGTTGAAATTTCGTCGCTTGAGGTGTGAGCAAGCAGCCAGCGGCCCATTCGCTTTTGGCTGTGACGCGAGATTTTTTCGCGCTGGATCCAGCAACCACGAGTGACTCGGGCAAAGCGTGGCAAGCTCCGCAGCGATGTTGTTGAATCAATCCAGTGCCGCGTATCGCATCGCCAAAGGGTTGACTGTCGTTTGCAGAATTGTCGATGCCAAGGGTGGCGAGATAAGCAGCTAAGTCGTGCCGCTCGAGGAGCGATAACTCGAATACGGGCATTCGGTGATCAGGATTCACAGTAGCGGCGTCGTGCAACCATCTGAGATAAAACTCTGGAGGCCGCTTGGCAGCGATGTTGGATAAGTCACCGCCAGAAAACAGCGATTCTGTCGGTAAATGACCTGGGGCGCTTTGAGGAGTCGGCGACTCAACCGGCACTTGGTGACATGCAACACACCCCCTCGACGAAAACAGAACTCTTCCGTTGACGGCATCTGCGGTGTCGCGTGCCGGTAGATCGCCTTGAGGATTCTTCTTCAGTTCACCGACCTGCTCCGCAAGATTTTCTGGCGGGGCAGAAGGTAGCGAAGCGGCAAACAAAGCCGCAACAATCGCTGCGGCATCATTGCGATGCAGCGCGAAATGCGGCATGCGTGAGTCTGCAAATTCAGGTGCTGCCCGAGCCTGATCACTGGTAAGGCGTTTCACTAGCCAGCTGGGTCGCAGATTGTCCTTCACATGGGACAACGCGGGTGCGGAAAGCTGAGGTCTATTCTGCGATATTTTCTCGTCAAGGATCGTGTCATCGCGTTGAAAATCATGACACGCCGTGCACCGCAACGCTCGACTCAGCTCACGTCCACGTGCATGGAGATCGACAATAGGCTCTGAAGCATCGTGTGTGAGGTATTCTGCGCTCAATGGTTCTAAACCAAAGCTCGGACCTGACCAATAGAGACCAATCGATGGTTCCGCATCCGCCGTACTGTATTCAATTTGAATTGGGTGCTTCCCAAAAGCCAGGGATGTTGGACTGGAGGAACGAAGCCATTGACGAGAGCTCGTCGAACCGTCGATGAGCAGCTGCCCGTCGAGCGTCAACTTAAAGCGCCCTTCACCATAAACGTTAAAGTGATAGAGCCCCTCCTCCCGAACTTGAAGTTCTCCATGCCACACCACTTGCAGTGGTCCAGAGGGAAAGCGATCATCAACGATAAACGACTGTTCGTTCGGCTTCCAGGTTCCCGCGAAATTCACCTCGGTGTCAATTCGTTGTATCTTCTGCCCTTGAAATCGATAGTCGCCGATCAGTCCAGACAGGTATTCTGTCGACTGTGTTGCAACTTGTCCTACCGCAACGCTCGAAGACTGAAGGTGCAAGCTGAGAAGAAATGCGAGATGAACCAAAAAACGGAAATTGGCATGCACGGCAACTGGCCTTTGGGGAAACTGGCAGGACGATCATGTTCGAGAATCCAATTTTACCCGATTGTCCGCAGCATATCACGCAGTAATGTAGAACAATTGTCCTCAATTGTTTAGTGTCTAATGTAGAACAATTGTCCTCAATTGTTCCCAGCTCAGTGCATCCATCGCAAGTTACAGAACAGAACAAACGCAACAGAAAAAAAGCAACAGAAGAAAAAGTACAAAACAATTGGGGACAATTGTTCTACACTCAGCCCTGGCGCTTTCATCGAACCTAGATACAGTTGCTGAGGAGTGATAAAGTTAACCGTTCAAAAGTGGGATAACCGTCTGACCGTGAGAAGCCCATCTCCTTTTTTGACGAGCAGCCATTGAGATGCTAAACCGCTCAGAAATTATTCGCAGGATTCGCAAACGATATCAGCGTCGTGACGCACTCAACTTGAGTGCCGTCAAACGGGAAGAGCCTGAGCTTGTTGACGCAGTTTATCTAGTCCAGCCCTATTTGGGATGGAAAGGCGCCTTGGAGGAGGCCGGGATCAGCTATGAAAAGATCCGCGTCTATATTCGTGAGACAGTCGAATGTCAACTTTGTGGCAAGCGGTTTCAGCTTCTCATCGGCCACCTCATGCAAGTGCATCTGATCACCCCTCAAGACTATCGGGAACAGTATCCGGGTGCGGAATTAGCCAGTGAGCAATTTCGAGCGGCGAAGACGGGGCGCGTGTACGTTGAATCCCATCCCGAATTCATCAAGCACTGGGAACCGATCTATACACGAGAGTACGTGTTGGATCGACTGAATGAATATGCCCGCCGAGGATTTTGTATGGACTCGGATACGATGTACCGGATTGATTGTGCGCTCGTTGCGGCCGTTCGCAACTACGTCAAAACCGATTGGGACGACGGCCTGCGGCTAATCGGCGTGGATCCTGTGGAACACCGTGCGTTGGTCAGGGACGATGACTATACCCTGGAAGATTTTCGCCAATGGCTGAATTCCCGCGAGCAACAGGGGCTGGATTGTACGTTTGGCGTTCTTATGCAGGAGCGTGACGAGTCACGGCGTGCTCTGCGGATGCTTACATGGGCTAAGCGTCAATACGGCAACTGGCGGGCGGCGCTGCTAGCGGCAGGTGTCGACTTGTCCAAGCCTATTTTTGGCGAACATCGTTTCTTGTCCCCTCAGGACGTGAAGGCTGAAATCAAACGACTTAAAGATGCAGGCAACAATCTGACTCATAGGGCGGTCTGCTTGTTGCCGCAAGGCACGCAGTTGACGAGTGCGGGTGTTCGTTTTTTCGGGACGTGGGAGGCTGCGCTAGACTCCGCGCGAGTTCCTGCACGACTGCGAGGGCGACGAGTCAATTACGAGACAGCCGACGATATACGACAAGCTATTGCCACACGCATCGAGAACCAATACGGACTTTCGCCCATTGATCTTTACTACGGTTCCAGAGCGGATGTTCCGCTTTGGAAGAAATCGTTCGAACACTTCGAAAGCTGGCAAAACGCCGTTGCGCAAGCCGGCGGCAGTGCGGCACATCGCCGGGAAGCGGCTCAGTCGCCGTTTTCTTCACGAGCCAAGGTAACTGCGGAATTGAAACGACGTGCCCATGCAGGCCAGTTACTAGCCAGACGCGTAATGACGTACAACGATCAAGACAAAAGCTTATATGTCATGGCGATTGGTTTTTTCGGTTCGTGGCAAGCCGCCGTCCGTTCCGCAGGCGTCGATCCGAAAACCTACCACGAGTGGAATCTGAAACCCAAGCGCAAGTATGCGGAAAAAGAAGACATCTTGGCCGAGATCCGTCAGCGACAACTTCGAGGCCAACCGCTGAACGCTCGCAGCTTGACGAATGGCGAACACAGAGACGCGCCACTGTGGTACACGGCGCGGAAGCTGTTTGGCGGATTCAAACAGGCGATCCAAGCCGCCGGGATCGATTACCAACAAGTTGTCCGAAAACAGCAAGACTACGATGCCATGAAAAATCGGACTTATCGAACTTATTCAACTCGAAAAGAGGTGATCGAGGAAATCCAGCGACGTATCCGAGAGTCCTTGCCGGTCACCTACCGCGCCCTGGCGCATGGTGACCAGGGTATCCGTGATATTGCGCTGTTGAATACGGGCAAGAGTTTTTTCGCGGACGACTGGGATCGGGCATTACAAGCGGCGGGCGTCGATCTGAAGGCAATCCAGCCGGAATGGGTCCGCCAACGAAAACGCAACCTCAAGCTCAAAAATAATAACAAATAAGAGTGCAGGCTACTTTTGATTTTGGGGGGATCGCGTCCATTCTGCGAATTGATATTCCGCGTGCGAACGAAAAGCTCGAATCAAGCTGGCTGTTTACTGCAAAAGAGCAAGTGTTTGTTTATATTGGGCACTAAGAAAAGCGGTGTCAACGATTTGTTGCCCAATTCGACTCAGCGCAGGCGAAAGGGGCCCACTGATCTCCGTTCCATGCTTTAGGCACTCCACGAAAAATTGGATCGGATTCTGATTGGGAGGCTCGACCACGTCGACCGCAATCGACCGACCGGCAGGATGCGTGCGTGATTGTATCTGAATGGTTGGTTCGTAATCAAAGGAACTAATCGTTCCTTCGCTACCGACCAAGATGAAACCGCATTTTGGTTGGGGCTGATGCGTCCAAGGATCCGTGAATGTGCCCCAACGCGTTTCAAACTTGCTCAAACCAAACTCATAGCGCGCGATGGTAATCGAATGTTCGTCAACATCGACGTGCGGCGAGTGATCGATGACAGCCGTAACTTCCAGCGGCTTGGCTCCACCCAAAAACCATGTCCCCAATGTAACACCGTAGCCCAGGTAATCGAGCATCGAACCTCCACCGCTCTCCTTCTTGTAAAACCAACTCCGCGGTTTCTCACGCTCAACCGTCTCGGCATCTAGCTCTCGCTGCCCTGCGGTATGCCAAAGTGGTCCTCGATTGCCGTCGTAATAATGGACTTCTTTGAGCTGGCCAATCTGCCCCTCATCGACAATCCGCTTGGCAGTACGATGGCTTGGCACCCACACCAGCGGCCAGTTGACTGCAAGCACAACATCGTGCTGTTCGCATGCCTGGATGATTCGATCGGCCTCTTGCAACGAGGCGGCCATCGGTTTTTCCAGAAGCAGCGGTAAGCCAAAGGGAGCCAGTCTTTCGACCCACACGGCATGATCTCCCGTAGCCGGGCAAAGAATCAATATGTCTGGTCGCGACTGTTCGACGCAGTGCTGCCAATCACTGAATAGCTGATCGTCTTTAAGTCCCAAGGCAATCTGCGCATCGCTCATGCGCCGCGGATCGACGTCACAGATTCCGACGATTTCACAATCTGGATGTTCGCGCGCCATCCGCAGATTATCACCCATGTGCATATGTTCAAACGAGATGCCGGCAACACGGTACTTCTGGTTCAATCGTTCAATCCTCGCCTCTAAGCCAGTCAATTTCGACAACGGTCAAGTTAAGCGTTTGCCAAGTTACGCTAGCTTACACATCTCAGCTGCTTCCTACCATTGGTGACAGCTGCAAGGCGTTCGTTGGATCGATGAAGCAAGCAACGCAAAAAAAATTGAGTCGGGAAAGCGAGGCTCCTGCCGAGCTTTTACGGGCAGCGTCCCAACGTCCACAAGCCAAAAGAGTACGGCCCCTTGCTTGTGAACGGCAGGTCGCGGTCGCAAAAGACTCCGCAGGAGCGTCGCCCCACCGCTCTAAACATCTTTCATTGTGATTTGACATGTAAAATATGTTGTGGGGAAAGCGAGGCTTCTGCCGAGCTTTTACGGGCAGCGTCCTAACGTCCATAAGCCAACCGAGCACAGCCCCTTGCTTGTGAACGACAGG
>JBGSUV010000119.1:0-112621 GCA_041753315.1 Pirellulaceae bacterium
TCGCACCTGGCAAGAGTGGAGTGACGCCTGAGGAAACTCCGTCGATTCTCGAGCGTTTGAAGATCTCGCGTGAAATCTGGCTCGAGTTGATGACTGATTTCGACAAGATCTTTTCGCATGCTGCTGGGCGGCCTGAAACGCTTGACAGCAGTGCAACTCCATCCAACGGCCGCTACTACATGTCGTGCAGCTCCCGCGAGTTGTTGGCTGAGGCAGCGACATTGGCTTAAGGCACATTGGGCTGCGAAGTGGCTGAGCGGATTCAATGCCACCAAGCTGCTCAATCGTCCGTTGCGGACTACCTAGGTTCACAATCAAAATGCTGCCAGTGCGTTGGACCACTCAGATGGGTTCGGACAGCATCTGCTTGTTGATTTTGGTGGTTCAATCTAGCAAAATTTCTCGGCCATTCTGGCTGACATGGTTCGCTGCTGCGCGCTGCTCGGCATTCTCTTTGGTCGAGAGGGCATTTTGAAGCCTGCCCAGCGCATTACCAGTGTACAAATTCCCGCAAAAGCCATATGAACCACCCAGGTTGCGACAATCGGCTACCGCGACAGTGCGGTTATTAGAAAACAACCAGGGACACACCCGCAATTTGCTCGCAGAGCAGTGTGTGTCCCCAGGGAAAATTCGGTGTCTTAGGTTGACCTCGTGTGTGTCCCCGGATGACTCCGGATGACTCCGCGTGTGTGTCCCCGGATGACTCGGAAGTCAGCGGGGTTGTGTCGGAGTATCGCTCAACACTTTTTCAAAGCGATTGAGGGCAATATTGAGGGCAATCACTCTACAGTCCATCGCTCGACACACCCTACATTCGGCAAAGTTTGCGTGGTCGTTAAAGTTTGCCAGAACGGCTTTAGTTTCCGGTTAGCAGGTGTCGATACCCTCGGAAAGAGATTTTTTAGAGAGCATCGTTTCGATGAGTCTGCTCCCATTGGCTTTTGACCAGTTTGGCACGTCGAAGCAAAGATGTTCAGAGTACTCGTTACGATTTTGGAATTTTCGCAATGACTGCATATTACAAGCATCGACCGAATCTACTCCGTTCGATCGAATGGTATGCGTCATTGCTAGCCATCAGCACTTGTCTGGCAACTCATTCGCCAGCGCAGTCTTTGGTGTCGACGAACGCACCGCTCAACACGTTTCGTCCACTTTCGGACGCAACACAAAACTCTTTCGAACTTCAACTCGAAGCCCTCGATAGCCAAACGTCCGCGCCGGTCGTCACGGCGCTCACCGCTTCCTACGAAGGCCGCTTTTTGGCCATCGCTGGCGACGATCATGCGATTCGAATTGTCGACGTCCAGTCGGGCAAGGAAATTCAAACTTTTGCCGGGCATATCGATTGGATCCACAGCCTCGTGTTCGTACAGGAGGCCAGCGCGCCGCATAGTAGTGCTCCGTTGCTTTATTCTGCAGGGGACGATGGTCGAGTGTTGGAATGGAAATATGAGTTTCCCGTGCGGTCGCGCGAAGTGATTCGTCTCCCCTATGCCGTTCGATCGATCTCGGTCTCCGCCGAGCAGCGGTTGCTGGCTATCGGAGGCTTCTCAGAAGAAATCTTGCTTTGGGATCTGGCAACCAATACACTCCGCCATCGACTGAACTGCGACTGTGGCGATCAACGTTGCGTTCGATTCAGTCCGGATGGGACCAAGCTTCTATGTGGAGGTAGGGATGGCGAAGTATGTGTCTGGGACACTAACTCCGGCGAATTGCTGGTGGCAAAACAACTGCACAGTGGAAGAATAAAAACTGCCGCATTTTCCGTCGACGGAACCATGATTACGAGTGCTGGTGAGGATCGACAACTGATTCGCTTTGATCTGACGAGTGGATTGGTTGCATGGAAACGCGAATTGGGAAAATCGAAGTTGCATTCACTCTGTTTGATCAATGACAGCTTAGTTGCTGTGGCTGGGGCAGATAACAAGATTCGACTGTTCGATGCATTGGCGGATAAAGTCATTGCGGAACTGGATGGCCATGTCGGAACCGTGGCAGTCATGGCTCCGTGCGGCGAATTCCTAGCAAGTGGATCGTACGATACGACGGTTCGCATCTGGGACCTGGAAGCGATATCGCAATCAGGAGCTGTGGCGCACCCGGTTGTGCATGCACCGATCAAGATGGATGCCGAGTTGCGGATTCGTTAGTATCGCCACCACCCCTTCGCTGGAAACGCCCCCATGCAGAGGTCGGAACCAAAGTTGGATTAGCGCACGGAGGTGCCGAGTTGTATTTACAAAGTAAAATCAGCCAGTTCGCAAATTGGATGAATCGCAGCAGTCAAACCGCAGCCGATGCGCTCGACTCGATGTCATCGATCAACAAAACGAGCTCCGCTCGCGCCCCACGTCACGGCGTACATAGCCGACGACGCAGTAGTCATCAACTGACGCGTCGGCACCTTATCGAGACCATGGAACCTCGCTGCCTGATGACTGCAGCCCCGATTCAAATCGGTGGCGTCTACATCGAGGAAGATGGTGGAAGCGACGTGCATGGTGATTCGTTCATCATCACATTCCAAGGTGGTGCGGAAGGCACGCAATTGACCCGGCTTGTACTCGACGGCGATCTCAACGAACCAGGTTTCGGGCTCGGTGATTTGTTCTTCGATACGGCTGAGAGTGGTCTAGGGGCCGACCACGCCTTTCCTTTTCAGATTGTATCGTTGACGACGGTAAATCCGAATGCAACGGTGCGCGCCACAGTGCAAGACGGTTCGACCCGCTTGGTACTTGAATTCACGAACTTCGTGGCGGGTGATCGACTGGTGTTTTCAATCGATGTCGATGAAGTACAACATTACGATCCATCCGAAAGCCTGGAGGAAATGAACGAGGGTTTTGACCCGATCACTTCCGGGATTGAATTTCAGGGGACTCTGTTTCAAGCGGAATTCACAGCTCCTCACTATGAGATCGCTTCTGGAGAATCACGGTTCTTAAACCGGTACGACGATTTCATCAACGCGACTAACATTCCCCTTCCCCGCGACAACGACGGCGGACAACGCGACCGAACGGCAGGGACTGGGCTCGAGCTACAACAGATCCCTAAACCCATCTCGCTAGCTGGTACAGTCTATGTTGACGCAAACGAAGATTTGGTTTTGCAGTCAGGCGAGCAACGACTTGCGAGCGTTCGACTCGATCTCTATCGCTTGGAAAACGGCAATTACGTTGCAACGGGTCACTCCACGACAACAGATGCCAACGGTCGATATAACTTTGAAACCAACTTAGGGTTGCAACCTGGAACTTACCAAGTGCGACAGAGTCAACCCGCTGGATATTACAGCGTGGGAGCGACGCCAGGTCGATTGAATGGCAACGCGGTGGGCACGATCGTCGCGGGGAACCCGGATATCCTGACGCAAGTTGAATTGCTCCTAGGCGATCAACATGCAACTGAACTCAATTTCGCTGAGAACTTGCCTGCTTCGATTAGCGGCTCGGTCTGCTATGTGATCTCCGGCTTCGATTGCTTTAGCGATACATCTGAAAAGGCGCCGCTGGCTGATGTGTTGATCGAACTTCGCGACGCCAGCGGTACGGTGATTGGCACCACACGCACTCTGGCCAACGGCACTTATCGATTCGACAACTTGCGGGCAGGAGTTTATTCGCTCACCGAGATTACGCCTGGCCATTTACTCGAAGGCGACGCGCGGGTTGGTTCCGTGGGCGGAACGAAGGTCAATGGCAGCCTGATCACTCAGATCATTATTGGCGGCGGAGTGGAAGCGGTAAACTATGACTTTTGCGAGCTTTCACCGAGTGAGCTTAGCGGGTTCACCTACTACGATCAGAACAGCAGCGGGCGCCGCGACAATGGCGAAGTGCCAATTGCCAACGTATTAGTACAGCTCTGGGACAGCAGTGGTAACAAAGTCGCTGAAATGCGCACCGACGCACAAGGCTTTTACAAGTTCACCAACCTGCGCCCCGGCACTTACCGCGTTACCGAAGTCCAACCGGGAGACTATCTACCGGGACAAGCGGCTGCGGGTACGATTGGTGGCCAGACCGTAGGGACGGTCGATGCATCAGGTAACGTCATTCAATCGATCGTATTGCCAGCAGGCTCCAAGGGACTTAACTACGATTTTGGCGAGTTGCTGCCAGGTAGTATCTCGGGGCAAGTCATTGTCGATACCAATGGCAATTGTATTATCGATGCCGCCGGCGATATGCCTTTGCCGGGCGTCACCATCGAGTTGCTCAACAGCTCGGGTTCGGTCATATCGACCACACTCACCGATGCAGAAGGACGTTACACGTTTGACGACTTGACACCCGGAATCTATTCGGTGCGCGAAGTGCAACCGGCTGGCTATTTCCAGGGTGCACAAAAGGTCGGTAGCGGTGGAGGTGACGCTTCCACCACCGACTGGATCCGATCGATCAATGTGACCTCAGGATCCGAGCTGATCGATTACGACTTCTGCGAAATACCTCCAGCCTCGATCGCAGGTACGGTGTTTGTGGACTCCGATTTGGACTGTTTCTACGATCCTGGTGAATCACCCATCGCGGGAGTTGTGATTACGCTGCTGGATGCCAATGGAAACGTAGTCGCTACCACGACAACGGATGCTAACGGCAACTATCGCTTCGAAGGCCTCCGCCCAGGGCAGTACTCTATACGTCAAACCCAACCCAGCGGCTACTTGCAAGGTGGACAACGCGCGGGCTCGGGTGGTGGAGACGACAGCGTCCAAGATTTGATCCGCGCAATTGACATTGGTGCCGGCGCACGATTGGTGGAATACAACTTCTGTGAAATCAATCCGGGGTCGATCGCAGGCACGATTTTCGTTGATGACGATGAAGATTGCGTTTTCGACGCTGGCGAACTGCCCATCGCTGGAGTCACCGTCACCTTGCTTGACGAAAGTGGTACGGTAATCGCCACGACCGTAACAGACGCCAACGGCAACTACTTGTTCGAAGGTCTTGCTCCTGGTCGTTATACCGTACGAGAGTCGCAACCGGTTGGCTACTTTCAAGGTGGTCAATCCGTCGGCTCCGGCGGCGGTGATATCTCTGTGCAAGATCAGATTTCTGCAATTGACTTAACACCGGGCGCCGATCTGGTGGACTACGATTTCTGCGAGCTACTACCAGGATCGATCTCGGGAATTGTGTTCGCTGATTTGGACTTCGACTGCATTCGCGATCCTGATGAAATGGCGTTGAGCGGAGTGCGTATCGATTTGCTTGACGCCAATGGTACGATCGTCGGTTCAACCACGACCAACGCGCAGGGTGCTTATACGTTTGGCAATCTAAGACCAGGTGTTTACAGCGTGCGCGAGCACCAGCCGATTGGTTACTTCCAAGGTGGGCAGATGGCTCCAGCCACGGGTGGCAATGCGACCGTTGCCGATTGGATCAGTGGCATCGCCGTCGGGTCGAACCGCAATATCACCGAAGCAAACTTTTGCGAAGTACCACCTGCTGAATTGGCCGGCTACGTATTTCAGGATGGAGCGGTGATTGTCAATGCGACGGGAACGGTACCGGACGACCTGCGTACGGTGCGCGATGGATTGCGGACCGCGGATGATCAACCCATCGCGGGCGTTACGGTCCAGTTAAGGTTGGTGACTGGCGCTCAAGCACCAAGTTCCATGGCTCTACCTGGAATCTACAGTGGCGAGTTTATCGAAGTCCAAACGGACGAAAATGGGTACTATCATTTCGCAGGGTTGCGAGGTGGGTCGTTCTATCATGTCTTCCAAGTGCAGCCGAACGGCTTCCAGGATGGCCTCGACACACCTGGGACGACGTCTGGTATGTCGCTCAATTCACTAGCCGAAATCGAGGCGTTTTTCGAAGCAGGTGCCAGCGCTGGGCTGCGACAGTTCAGTAACGCACAGTTGCTTGACGCAGTCATCGGTATTGCGCTCGAGCCTGGACAATTTTCGCTGGAGAACAACTTTAGTGAAGTGCTGGTCGACAAAGTAGTCCCGGTGCCACCGTTGCCGCCTCCACCAAGCGAATATCAGCGATTCAACGTCGCACCGCCGCTCTACCTGCCCGCCAATCCGTTGGCCTGGCAACCCTTGCTCTGGTCTCCTTTGCCACTTTTGATCGGCTATGGACACAATGCACCACACACCTGGCACTTGAGTGTGATCAATGGCGGTTATCCGCGTGGCATGCGCAATGGCGAACCACTGGCCGAAGAGACCGTGGCAAACAACGCCGAGCGATTGGACGTATATGCATGGACGGTTCGGGGCCTCCAAGAAAGCTCATGGCGATTCATCAGTTCCCAGCCACAATCGCCAGCGGAATCGCACCGCATGGTGTTTGACTTACCCGGGGCAACGCCGCTGGCTGGAGATTTTAATGGCGATGGATTTGATGAGCTAGCTTTGTTTGTCGACGGAGAATGGTTCATTGACATCAATGCCAATGGTCGTTGGGACGAAGCTGATATCTGGCTCAAACTGGGCGCACGTGGCGACCAACCCGTCGTCGGAGATTGGGATAACGACGGCAAAGACGACGTCGGTGTCTTTGGGCGCAAGTGGGCCGGTGATGATCGAGCGATCGCTTACGAAACAGGACTGCCCGATCCAGAAAACCGACATCGCATTCGCGCGAAAAACGTTCCTCCACCGCGAGACCATGCGCCCGACGATCCGCGTTTGCTGAAGAAGAGTCGCGCGGGGCAAGCGCGGGCGGACGTCATCGACCACGTCTTCCAGTTTGGCGGTGGTCACGATATCGCTGTCACTGGCGATTACAATGGTGACGGTATTTCATCGATCGGTGTCTATCGCAATGGTCGCTGGTTGCTCGACGCAAACGGTGACGGAAAATTGTCCGAAGAACAAGATCGAGAAATCCAGTTCGGCGAAGTGGGCGATTTGCCGCTCGTCGGCGATTTTGATGGCGATGGCATAGATGAGATCGCCGTCGTCCGAGGGAATCGAGTGATCGTCGATTCAAATGACAATGGGCGGATCGATGCTACCGACCAAGTCTTTTTGCTGGAATCAACCGATGGCACCGTTATCGTCGGTGATTTTAATGGCGATGGATTTGACGAACCCGCGTTGCATCAGTCAGCCGAGCAACGCCGCCTCTTGGAAGCGCGTAAAGCGGGTTAACATATCGTTGGACGCGATGCGGCAACTATCTGGCGATTTGCAGGATGGCCTTCGCGCTTGTACTATCGAAGCGCGCGGCTGTCAAGCTTTGTATCGCAAAGTTTTTTGATTCCATAATTTGTCTCAAACGAATTGGGAGTTCTCTAGCGTGTTTGCCTAAATCTTCTCTAGAATGATGATGTCGCATGCATCCGCGACGATCTGTTCTAGCCAGAAACTTGGAGAAGCTATGGCAAGCATATTTGGAAGAGTAAGACCGAAGCATCGACCATCCATGCGTCCCACGGGCGCGTTGAAACCTCCACCTCGTTCAATACGCAACAGTGAACTGGTGGAGCGCAGGGTAGCGCTCAAGGAATTCGTATGTCGCCATTGGACCGAGCCAGAGCGACGAGCGACCTGCTACGTGATCGGGCAACGAGTGCTGCAGAACTCGCGCACGATGGAGTCACCGAACTTCGCGGTCACCAACACGCATGACCTCCAGTTCATGGCAGAGAGCTACGACCAGCACTTCTTTGGTGGGCATTGCCTGGCCATTGCGCGGCACTATGGCATGCAATTTCGATGGTCCAAGCGGATGACCAGCACGGGTGGTAAAACCGTTCGTACGACGCACACCGATCGACGCACCGGTGCCCAGAAATCGCATTACGAGATCGTACTTTCAACACCACTTCTGTTTCAAACTTTCGGTGATTTGCAACGCCCCATTCGAGTCACTGGTATTCTGTGCACCAATCGCTTGCAGGCCATGCAGCGCATTCTTGAACATGAGATGATCCATCTGGTGGAAATGTTGGTGTGGGACGAAAGCTGTTGCGCAGCAGCTCGCTTTCAGACGATTGCCAAAAGCCTTTTTGGGCACACGGAACACAAACACGATCTGATCACGCAACAAGAACGCGCGGCCCACAAATTCAATATTCGAGTTGGTACGCCCGTCGTGTTCCAATTCGAAGGAGCGAAGATTGTGGGTACCGTCAATCGCATCACACGCCGTGCCACCGTTCTCGTGCCCGACGCCACTGGTCAACTCTATGACGACGGTAAACGATACCGCAAGTATTATGTGCCCCTCAGCCACCTGCGCCCCGCTCCATTGCAGCAGTAGAACACGGTCGCCGTTCGCCCCGCAAACGTAGCGAATATTCTTTCGCTTTGCTGCGTTTTTTGTGCTATTTGCGTTTCGATCGCGGAGCGATCGACGACAAGCCTACTTAGAGATCAAGTGAATCGAGTTGATCGATCAGGGCATCGAGTTCGTCGGCACGACTATCTTTTGCAGCCTCGGCCGACTGTGAGAGACGCTCGCTCAGTTCCGAACGCGGCGTACCAACGGCTTGCCGACCGGCTAATATTAGTTGTTCATCTCTCTCGCGAGCCGCCACAATAGCTGCATCTTCGTCGCTCTCGGGCGCTCCGAACAACTTGGATAGATCGATCTTCATACCACTTGCATCCACCGGTGCACCAGCGATGGCTGGCGTCTTATGTTGTGGAAACATGATGGCATTCTGCGGACAGACGCGACTGCAGGCAGGACAGCCTTTCCGGCAGTTATCCGCTTGTTCGACCACGATGGTCTCTAAGGTATCAACTCCGTAGACTCCAAACAAACAAAAGTCGATACACTCCATGCAGTTCGTACAGCGACTGAAATCGATGACCGGATACCAGCGACGGCCCGGTGATTCGCTGATTTCAACGATGCTGGAGGTGCCAAACAAAGTCGCAGTGGGTCCGGAGTTCAGGCTCGTCGATGCCGATGCAACGCTACTTGGTGAAAGCGAGCTTTCGACGGCAGTCGTATTGCCTATGTAGGTGTCATTTGTGGGATTTTCAAAACGTGCGCGGAGCTCGGCCAAAGGATCGCGGTTGTTGTGGCCCACTGCATCGGTAGACTGCGCGTCGGCGTCCACTGCCGTGGCGGCTGGAGCAACGGGATTGTGCTGATGTGAGAGGCGACTATTGGAGATTCTCGCGATTTCGTCAATAAATTCTTGCGCACGCGAGCTGGCTCGGTAGTCGATGCAATAGATCAATCTGTTTGGACGAGGTTGACCATCAACCACCCGCTCCTCTGCGGCCACATCGTCTCCGCTTCCGACCAGTTCATCGTTGTCGTCCTCATCTTCTTCGTCGGCTTCGCGCAATAGGACCTCACCCACTTGTCCCCGCACACCATTTCTATCAAGAATCCAGTGTGTCGCACGATCAAACAACCAACAAACGACAACGAGATCACCTTCAATCGTTTTAAGATTGCTACAGGTCTTACTATCACGAGGCAAGTCATAAAGGTGCGGCACGCGCACCACAACTACACCCGGCAGCAACGCGGCTTGCGTGGCGATCGCCTCTTCGAGTTCCCGTTTTTCGGGACTTCGGCTTTGTCCTGCCGAAACAACAACGGTCAGTGTATTCGGATGTACTGCGTGCAAAATCATTGTTGGCTTTATTTCCACGATTCTCGGAAGCAACGAAGGTGTACGGTTATTATTTCCGCCTGGTCACGCGTTTGCCTGACCTTTGATGGTCCGTTGAGCAATTTCCCAAGCGGCTGTCAAATGTTCTAAATACTCGTCCGGAGTCATCAATGGCGAGGGATCGCTTGGTACCATTTCGAACATCCACCCTCCGCCATATTTGTCCAAGTTGATCGCAGTCGGGTCTTGCAAGAGTTTGTCATTCAAACGCTGTACGACTCCGGCCACCGGTGAGTACAAACTACTTTCCGCTTTCTTACTTTCAATCGATCCAATTTCCTGACGAGCTCGCAGCGACATCGGCGGTTCAACAATCAAATCCAGGAAGTAAACATCCTGCAATAAGCGGACAGCGTAGGCGGTTAGTCCAAAGCGGAAGGTGCCGTAATCCAGCGGCGCTGCCCACATATGATTGCGGGCATACTGTCGGTCGGTCGGGAATCGCGATTCGTATTCCCCCATCATGAACACCAATTCGGCGGTCATGTGTACCTTACCCCTTGGTTTTCTGCTTCGAAAAATGGAGGCAGTAGACCGTCGGCACGCAAGAGCCCTTCCATCGTCAATTCGATACGATTTCCATCGCGGGTGGCGTATCCATCACCAATGTATTGTTGCCAGATCTCTTCGTACTCGTCCCAAATGTTGACGCCAAACTTTGATTCGAAGTGATCGATTTCGACATAGCCGCGCTTAAGCAACAAAATCAACTCGCGAATCAAACTCTGTTTGGGAGTTGGTGTGTAGGCCCGCCCCAGCGGTAAGCGACCTTCTGCAATTGCACCAATGTACTGTGGCCACTCAGGGAGATTCTGGTAATGCACTCCTGAGATGTGACCAAAGGAAGCGATTCCCGTTGCAATTAAGTCGGAGCCGGTCCACAGATTGTCGCGATAGCTAAAGCTCACCTTGGTAGGATCTTTGATCATCGTGTAGGCTGAACTTTGGACATAACCCGCTTCGGCGAATGCTTCGAACGCGTAACGCACCCAATCGCGTTTGGTTGGCCAGTCAGCAACTTGCGAGACCGTCGACTCCTTTAAGATGCCTTCCGAATAGACCGTATTGAACGGCAATTCCATTTGGTAGATCGTGACACTCTCAGGTGATAATTCAAGTGTCTTGGCGACGTTGATCTTCCAATTGTCCCAGGTTTCGCCGACCATCCCAGAGATCAAATCGATATTGACGTTGGGAAAGTTAGCAGCGGTAATCCATTCCCAGGCCTTGAACACTTCTTTGGACAGGTGAGCTCGTCCGTTTTCTTCCAGGATCGCGTCGCTGAAATTCTCAATCCCCAGACTCAATCGAGTTACGCCAAGCTCGCGCAGAGTGGCGACCTTCGATTCACTGAGGGTTCCCGGCTCACATTCAAACGTAACCTCTTCAGCCAAGTCCCAACTGATATTGGTCCGCAAGCGATCGACTAAGCTGGTAAGTTGTTTGGGAGAAAGAAAGCTCGGCGTTCCGCCGCCAAAATAGACAAAGCGAAATGGACGGTCGCCCATGGCTGGTTGTTGACTGACGAGCTCAATTTCGCGGCAAAGCGACTCGACATAGTTCTCGATTTCGTTGGCATTTTTTCCCGTAAAGACCTTGAAGTAGCAGAATTTGCAGCGTTTGCGGCAAAACGGGATATGCAAATAAAGCCCCAGTGGTACATCGGGTCGGGGAGGTCGCTGCATCGCCCGCTCGACTTCGGGCAAGGCGTCCTTTTGCCATCGCGAGTAGGGTGGGTAGTTCGAGATAAAATAACTACCAACGTCCGTTTTCGTTGCTTCTGTCGACATGCTTTCTTCTTAGCTTTTGAAGGAAAGACGGATGAACTATTTTTTGCCGAAGCAATAGATCGTGCCTCGATCCGAGGCAACTACTAGTCTACCATCTGCGACCGCCGGCGAACCAAGGAAACTGCCTTTAACTTCAAACATCCACTCTTCCTCGCCTGTTTTTAGATCGAATCGCAGCACGCGTCCGTCCGCTGCAGCCACCACCACTTGATCACCGGCAATAACCGGTGAAGCGTCGGCTCGCTTACGTAATATCTGTTGCCAGATGACATCGCCACTTGTCGCATCAATTGCAAAAAGCTGTCGATTGCGGCTCGTCGCCACGATCAATCCGTTCGAAATCGCGACCGAGTTCTTAAATTCGCTCGATAACTTTTCATCTTTGAATTTCCAGCTTACCGAATTTTCAGGCTGTTTGAAGGCGAAAACTTCACCCGCATAAGTAGGGACAAAAATTGTATCGCCAGTTGCGCTGGGCGTGCTGCCGGTCGGCCCATTGATCGGCAGCGGCTTACCAACCGCTTTTCCGGACTCGACGTCCACAACATGCAAAAATCCGTCGCAGCCGCCGAGGAAAGTCCTCTTGCCCACCAAAGTGGCTCCACATTGCAGCTGGTCGCCCGTCTCATATTCCCACTTTAGCTCGCCACTGTCCATCGCCACGGCATACAATGATCCACCGCGCGAAGTGAATAATACGGTTTCTTCGTAAAAATTGGGGCTTCCATCAACTTCCATTTCACCTGCAAATTTCCATTTCTCGGCACCAGTATCTGCAATCAACGCAAATAACGTTCCGTTAAGATCTCCGACATACAACACACCATTGCGATACGCCGGAGATGCCATAAATCCGGTTTCGAGCTCCAGTCGCCACGCCTCTTTACCTGTGGCCAAGTCGATCGCCAGGACGCGACCGTCCGCGTCCGCCGCAAATACTTTTCCATCGGCGATGATCGGGCCCGCGTCAAAGCCAAGCCCACCGACTTCAACTTCCCACAATAGCTCCAGCGACTCCGGCAACGATTCTTCAGTTGCACCCGTCCCAGCACTATTGCCACGTCCAACGGGCCAATCGATGGCAAAAGTTGGCTTGGCCATGCAGCACATAAGAAGACAACAGACAGCCCCCAACATTTTTTTTGGTTGCAATTTGGATATTCGACGCGTATTCATGTTCGACCATCGTCAATTGTGAGAGAGACCATTACACTTCTCTAGCCGTCCGACTCCCTTGTGACCGCTACGGGGACGGGAACGGAACAACGCCGTTAGTATACTCGAATAGGCGACCCATTTTTAACCGAAGCTCTTGCCGAAGCACCCAAGCAGAAGTTTCTTGACATAACGCACGTAGCAGCGTCTCTCCGGAGACGCTGAATGCGCGAGCCTCGGAGAGACTCGCCCACGTGTTTTGCTGATTTACTAGTGCTGCGGTGCTTATTTTTTTGGCGGTGGCTCAGAATCGACTGGCGCTGTAGGGCTTAGGGTCGAGATGCGGTTCGCTTTCACCTATCAATTCTGCAATTAGCCGACCTGTGGCGGGCGCCATACTCAAGCCCAACATGTTGTGTCCAGCGGCGATCCACACGTTGTTCCATCCTGGGGTGCGGTCGATTACCGGCAGGCTGTCGTAGGTCATTGGCCGCCAGCCATACCAGGAGTCGGTTTGCGGTTCGCAATGCGGCTCTTGCAAGTAGTGCTCCGCCCCCTTACGCAACAACTCCAATCGCTCGGGACGTATCGAGTCGTCATAACCCGCAAATTCCATGATCGATCCAAGTCGATAACCACTCAACATCGGTGTCACAGCCACTCGGTGCTCTGGAAAAATAATGGGAATTGCAGGACAGATCGCCGGTCGTGGCATGGTGATCGAATAGCCCTTGCCGGGCTCAATGGGAATCCTGCAGCGCAATTGTTCGTGCAACAACGGCGTCCACGCTCCACTGGCAACGAGGAAAGCGTCGGCGCGAAAGGTCCCTAACGATGTTTCAACTCGATCTGCGATGGCCCCGCTTCCGGTCAATCGTTGAAACTCACAGTTCTCGATGAACTTTGTGCCTGTGGCTTCAAGTTTCTTTCGGAGCGATTGCATTAACACGTCGGGACGCAAGTGAGCATCGTGTTCGTAAAACCAACTGCCTGCAACAGAGGACTTGAGGGCGGGTTCTAGCGCCAGCGATTCCGCGCTATTCAATCTTTTAGCCGGTTCACCAAAGTGTTCGGCCAGGAGGCGATTGGTCTTTTCGTAGCCATCCAACTCCTTCTCCGACTTGTAGGTGAAGAGCAGTCCTTTGCGCTGCCACTCGCACTCAACGTCCTCCCGTTCGACCAGTTGTTCGTACTCGCGCATGGCAGAGGTCAGCAGTGCTTGGATCGCATGAGCGGCTTGAATCATCGAACTGTGATTGCAGCGTCGCGAGAAGTTCCAAAGCCAACTCCAGAGCGCGGGGGCCATCCGCGGTTTAACGCGAAAAGCGCTGTTCGGAGTCATCATCGACTTGATGGCGATCTTAAATGCGCCCGGTTCGGTCAATGGTAGAACGTGACTGGGACAGATCAAGCCACAATTGCCGCGCGAGCACGCTCCGCCGATCGTGCGGCGGTCAATGACGGTGACTTGCCAGCCGTCGCGCTGCAAATACCAGGCGGCCGCGACTCCGATGATGCCACCACCAACGACTACGATTTCTCCACGGCTCAAGCTTGGATTCCCATACAAAACGGATCGTTTTGGTCTAATAATAAAGTCGCTTCCGCATTTACAAATGCCGTCCCTTCGATGGTTGGCAAAATGGCGAGGGCCGAAGGATGTCCTACTGCGAGTTGATAGCTGGCCGCAAACACACTTCCTACGATGCTTTCCTGGCGATAAAGCTTGCCGGCGGTCAGCTTGCCATCTGCTGCCAAACAGGCCAACTTGGCACTTGTACCGGTCCCGCAGGGAGAACGATCGTATGCTCCCCCAGGACAAAGTACGAAATTCTTTGCGTCCGCAAACTGGCCGTTGCTCGGCGGGCCGATCAGTTCAATGTGATCGATCACCTCTCCCGCTGCACCCAAAATGTTGTTTCTTGCCAGTTGTCGGCGTATTGTTCGTGCCAGGGTATTCAATTCTTCCAAGTTGCCGAGTTCCACATTTAACCCATGATCTTCGCAGATGTAAAACCAATTTCCACCCCAAGCCACGTCACCGTGAACGATGCCGTGATCGAGTTGAAGAGGTACCCGAGTCGCAAGTCGATAGCTGGGAACGTTGTCGACGGACACACTGCCCGTCTGCGTCGACTTTATGTTGAACTGGACCGAACCGACCGGCGTATCAAGTGCAAATGTGCCGGGACCGACGCGACTGAGGTGCGCCAAAGCGACAGCGACGCCCATCGTGCCATGTCCACACATCCCCAAATATCCCACATTGTTAAAAAAGATAACGCCCGCCACACTGCCCGCATTTACAGGTGGCGTGAGCAAAGCCGCCACTACGACATCGCTGCCACGCGGTTCACACACGATCGCTCGACGATAGTCGTCGAAGTTCTCGAGAAACTGCGCGCGGCGTTCCAACATGGTTGGTGCGTTCAGTGCAATTGGACTTGTAACAACGACTCGCGTGGGTTCGCCGCCCGTGTGCGTGTCAATAATTTGAATCTGTTCGATGGTCACAGTTACTCTGGGGCTTGGACATTGTAATGGACGAGGTTACGAGTCCCTTTCGAAACCCGGACTCGCGGAACTCGTAACTACTTCCACTACCAATTTTTTAATGTTGACGCAGTACTAGCAAGCTACCACGGAGGATGGCATCGTGCGGAAGATCATGCTTGGTGGCCACAGAGTTTGCCACAGTTGCACACAAAAATCAAACCCAGCTATCCCAAGAGTTGTAAGTGTCGAGCGATTGTCCCCAATCGCTTATGAATCGTTCTACTTAGAAACGATTTTGAAACAATTGGGGACAATTGTTCTACATTGACTTTGAAACAATTGGGACAATTGTTCTACATTAACTCTGAAACAATTGGGGACAATTGTTCTACATTAACTTTGAAACAATTGGGGACAATCGTCCGACACTGAGCTTGGAACCGAAATACTTGCTCGTAGTTAACTTCTTCAACTTTATCGAAGGGCTTCCGCCATGCCCACTAAACTGTTGACCGGCATCGCGACACGGTTCGGAATTTTAAGACGTTCGACCGTTCATACGGAAGCTCCTGAGGAAGGCGGCGGACCGAAAAAACGCTTCAAGCGTCTGCAGCTCAGCCTGTTCTCTCTACTAATTTTGATCTGCGTCGTGGCCTTGATCGTTCAATATGCAGTCGTGCCTACATTGCGCAAACGAGCCCGAGAAGCGATGATGCAGCGCATCGAAAAAGCCGGTGGTCAATGGGCCGAAATTCCAGCGAAATCTCCTGATAAACGGCTACTGCTAAGTGGTAAAGCGGTCGACGATCGATTGATTTCGGACCTGGCCTACCAACTTCGATCCTTTCCCGAGTTGACTCAACTGGACCTGTTTCAAACGCTTGTGACCGATAAAGGCTTGGAAGCCATCACCCGTGCACGCGGCCAGATCAAACATATGGTCGTCTTTGAGAATAAGATTTCTGACGAAGCGATTGACGAAGCACAGAAACGTCGAAGCGATCTGCTGATAGAGCGTCGGCGCCCTGACCCGATTGCGATGGGATTGGCCATGGCCCCCATCCCGAAAGGTGCAATCGTTGCATTGCTGGCCGATTCCAATCGTGTGTTGACCGGAAGCGGGGATGGTCGTATGCATCGACTGGACTTGACCCGACAACGACCCAGACAGACATTTAAGTTGCACGACAACTGGTTGTTCGATCTCGCAATTTCGCCGGATGGAATGCACTTGGCAAGCGTGGGAGGTGACAACCGACTCGCTATTTGGAAATATCCTGAAATGCAACTTGCTGGCGAAGTGGTTGCGCATAACGATGACTTGCACGGTGTTGTCTGGATCGACGACGGGCATTTGGCGACGGTCAGTGATGATCGTTCGCTGCGCACCTGGCAAATGAAGGTCAAAGATACGAGTTTTGGTTCTACTTGCTATGAACTCACCCTCTTGCAGTCGCACCAAGAACATCGCGGAGCGATTCCCCGCATACGTCTTTCCGAAGATAGACGAACACTGATAACTGCGAGCCGCGACGACCGACTACTTGTTTGGCATGTGGGAGATAATTCTGCGATCGAATTGTCGGGCGAGCTAATCGGGCATACCGATGACTGTATGGATGTGCGGTTCGAACCAAACGGCAAGTTCGCTGTGAGCGTCGGTTACGATGGAAAGTTGATTCGCTGGGATTTGAGTACATTCCGGAAAATCGGCGAGGATCAACTTGATCAAGGAAGGCTGTATTGCCTGGAAGTGGACTGGAGTCGCGGAGTAGCCTGGGTCGGCACCAAATCGGGAATTGTCGAGTTTGAGTGGGAAGCCAAGAAGCTGAAAGCTACGGATGATCAACCTTTTGTATCGAGAATTGTGGCCACGGACGGCAACTTGATTAGCAGCGATGGGTTTGGCTCGTTGATAAGTCGTAGGTCAAACTTTGGCTTAAACCCAACTCATTATATTGCGCTCTACGAGCCACCCTTTGATTCTTACAACGGCGATTACTTTGAGCCAAGTAGGTGACTTCCCGCCGCGAAGTAGCTGACTTCCCGCCGGGAGTCACCCCACTATCCCCCCCGCGCCGCGTCTTGCCAGCTTCACGACTTTGGTCTATTTGCCTTCTTCGGCCCCCCCGATCGCTGTTTGATTGCACTCTGGATTAAGTGCAAATCAACGCGTAAGAGTGCAATCGTGTGCAATCGAATTTGCCCATCCAAATTGCGCAGGCAATATTCCTTCACCAATTGATCGATTATCACTGGAAAGTCCTCGAACGTTCCGGAAGAGTTTTTATGTTTGTTAATGATCCCGAATTACTCAATGACTTTGTTGTCGAGTCCATTGAGCACTTGGCTAATGTTGAGAGCCAACTTCTGACACTGGAGTGTTTTACAGAGGAAGTCAACATTCCACTGGTGAACAAAGTTTTTCGATCCGTGCATTCGATTAAGGGGGCCGCGGGGTTTCTCGGTTTAGGAGTCGTTGAAAAGCTGGCGCATCGGGGTGAAGAAGTTCTCGATTTGCTCCGTAACAACGAGATGAAGCCGACGTGTGATGTCATCAATACATTGCTCAAAGCGATGGACCGACTGAAAAACCTTCTAGAAACCATTGATACCTCAAATGAGCAGGATGTCTCGGAACATGTAGATGCACTTGTGGAATTGATGTCTGTTGCTAACTCAGGCTCATCCACTGAAAACGAAGAACCGCCAGACGTTTGCCAGATAGCTCCACCTCAGGTTGGTTCGCCTGCCTCAAGTATCCATCCAGAAACGTTGCGCGAGTTTCTGATCGAAGGTTACGACAACTTGGAGCAGCTTGAACGCGACTTGGTAGCGTTGGAACGCGATCCAACCAACCAGGAGTTGCTCAACGGCATCTTTAGAAACATTCATACGATTAAGGGAACTGCGGGCTTTCTTGCGTTCCATAGCATCGAAAGCTTGACACATGCTGGGGAGGATCTGTTAGGCAGCGTTCGGAATGGCCAAATCGAATTGGACAACGAAATGGCAGCCCAACTTTTTGTGATGATTGACATTGCCCGACGCTATTTGACAGCCATCGAAACCACTGGGGCGGAGGGAACCGAAGACTGCACGGCATTTGTTCAGCAGTTAAAAGACTTGGCTTCAACGCGGACAGGCGGGGCATCCACTTCGTTTCCCGGTGCTAGATCTTCCACTACGTGTTCTACTTCGTTGCCGCAACCCCGGCCCACGTCGGCTGGAGCTACAAAGCCCGTCCCACCCGTAAGCGAATTGACCGGAAACGTCGTTGCCGTGCCAGTTCCAAACACGGATTCACCGCTGACGGACAAAACAATAACGCCAGAAGCAAACGCGAGCAAACTGGTGCCCAGTGCGGCCGAGCCTAAGAGCTCCCTCAATTTAGAACCCACTGGTCACTCCGCCGCTGAAAGTACAATTCGAGTGGACGTGGCATTGCTCGATAAGTTGATGACGCGTGTGGGCGAACTGGTCTTGGCGCGAAATCAAATCGTGCAATTTACCAATGCGAGTGGGGACAACGACCTGCTCAATGCATCCCAACGGCTAAACTTGATTACGACGGAGTTGCAAGAGGGCGTCATGAAGACGCGCATGCAACCGATTGGCAACGTATGGGCCAAGTTTCCTCGCATGGTGCGCGATCTGGCCGCGATCTGCGGCAAGGAGGTACGCATCGAAATGGAAGGAAAAGAGACGGAACTCGACAAGACCATTATTGAAGCCATCAAGGATCCCTTGACACATCTGGTCCGCAATACGGTGGACCATGGTATCGAAAAGCCCGCAAAACGCGTCGAAGCCGGCAAACCGATGGAAGGCTGCCTATATCTCAGAGCCTACCATGAAGGCGGTCAAGTCAATATCGAAATCTCCGATGATGGAGCCGGACTCAATCTGAACCGCATCAAAGACAAAGCGATTGAACGACAACTCATTACCGCAGAAAACGCAGCCCGCTTGGGGGAACGCGAGACCGCGCAATTGATCTTTCTTCCAGGCTTCTCAACCGCAGAAACGGTCTCCAACGTGTCGGGACGTGGCGTTGGCATGGACGTCGTCAAAACGAACATTGAAAAGATCGGTGGAACGGTTGATCTACAGACTGAACTCGGTCGCGGGACAACGGTCAAGATCAAGATTCCGCTGACTCTGGCCATTATTCCTGCGTTGATAGTCACCTGCCAGAACAACCGCTTTGCCATACCGCAAATCAGCTTGTTGGAACTCGTTCGATTGGAAGGAGAGCAAGCTACCGCGTGCATCGAATGGATTCAAGGAAAGCCGGTGTATCGCTTGCGCGGCAGATTGTTGCCATTGGTCTACCTTGATCAAGTATTAAAGACCGCGAAGCCAAACACGACACCGTCCGAGATCGTCAATATTGTTGTACTGCGAGCCGATGAACGCCAGTTCGGGTTGGTAGTCGATCGCATCAACGACACTGAAGAAATCGTAGTCAAACCGCTGAGTAAACAGCTCAAAGGAGTTCCAGTCTATTCCGGTGCCACGATCATGGGGGACGGAAAAGTCGCACTCATCCTGGATGTACTTGGGCTTGCGCACTGCTCGAAAGTTCTTTCCAAGAAGCGGGAACGCGCTTCGCTAGACAATGTTGCACGCTCGAAGGAACTTGGTCAGAATTCGCAAACGCTGTTAATTCTTGCTACTGGTTCCAATCGACGTATCGCTCTCCCGATCTCACAAGTCGCTCGACTCGAGAAGATCGATGTCGAGTCTATTGAATACACCGATGACCGCGAGGTCGTTCAGTATCGTGGGGAGATCCTGCCTCTCATACGTCTGGCAAACGCGCTAGGCATCGAAGACGACTTCGAACCAGTTGATGGTCTGATGAACATCGTCGTCTATTGCGAAAAGGATCAAAGCTTTGGCTTGGTGGTCAATCGGATCGTTGACATTGTGGAAACAGCGCTTGAGCTTACCCGCCACGGCCATCGTCCAGGCTTGCTGGGTTCTTCGGTGATCCAAGAGCATGTCACTGATATCGTCGACCTGCCTGCGATTGTTCGTCAGTTAGAATTTTCGTCCGAACTCGTTGCTCAGAATTCAATTTAGAGGATCAATATGATGCTGTTAGCAACTCAGGTTTGTACTTTTTACGTCGACAAACAGATGTTCGGCGTGGACGTTAAATCGGTTCAGGAAGTAATCCGGTATCAGGATATGACTGACGTTCCGCTGGCTCCGGAGTCTGTCGTGGGATTGATCAACTTGCGTGGGCAGATCGTAACTGCCATCGACCTCCGCCGACGCCTGGGGCTACCCGCACGCGCTCCGGATCAATTGCCGATGAACATCGTCATTCGCAACGATGATGGGGCCGTCAGTCTGCTGGTCGACCATATCGGTGATGTGCAAGAAATTGACGAGGAGAACTTCGAATCGCCACCCGAGACACTGCAAGGTGAAGCGGGAGAGCTGATTCAAGGTGCCTACAAAATGAAAGAAAGACTTTTACTCATCCTTGACACAGAGCGCGCCATGAATGTATCAGCCATCGTCGATTGAAAAACGAATCTAAGCCCACAGCCCCGTGCAAAGCCTTCGTTTTGCATGTTACATCCTATTCACGATCCACCAACCCCAATCACTGAGCAGAAATAACATGACAACCGCTACACGCACAAGCAAAAAACAGAACGCTGCGACCCCAACAAAAGTTGGAAATCGTAAAGGCTCGTCGACAGCGTCTTCCGCATCCAAATCGTCATCGACGAAGCGAGCCACTACAGGTCAGTCTTCAAACCGAGCTGCATTGCTTGCGCTCGCCGGTCAGGCGGAAGCGATCCACAATGTGCAGTGCATAGCCGAATGCGAATTGGATGGAACGATTACCAGTATCAATCCAAACCTGCTCACTGTGCTCGGTTACAGCTCAGACACGCTGACGGGAGCAACATTTGCCTCCCTGCTCGACCCAAAGTCGCGCGAGAGCAAGGAACTGGCAGAGCTCTTTCAAACTCTCTCGCATGGAACCTCGAAGTCGGGCGAGTTTAAATGTGTTGGAAACGAAGGAGCGGAGATCTGGTTGCATGTCTCGTTTATCCCAATGTTTGACCAAAATCAGTCGCCACAAAAAGTCATGTTGCTTGCCACGGACATTTCTGAGCAAAAGAAGATGCTCACTGAGCTCGAAGAACTTCGGGTCCGTGTCGATATCATGAATCTGACCAGCATCGTCTCCGAGTCGGACCTCAAAGGCGATATCCTGTCGATCAATGATAAGTTTGTTGAGATCTCAAAGTATTCTCGCGAAGAGTTGATCGGGGCGCCACACAATACAACTCGGCATCCCGATATGCCCAAGGAAGTCTTCAAGGAAATGTGGTCCACGATCGGTCGCGGAAAGCCGTTCCGAGGCATCATCAAGAACCGCGCCAAAGATGGTACGCCCTACTATGTCGATGCCGTTATCGCGCCTGTAATGGGACCTAATGGTAAGCCACGGAAGTACATTGGGGTTCGTTACGATATCACCGGCCCTGAAATCGAACGTCAAAATGCCCAGGGCATCATCAATGCAATCAATGCCTGCCTGGTCTACAGTGAGTTTGACCTGAACGGTAATTTGTTGAACGCCAATTCGAACTTCCTCGAGTCGATGGGGTATTCACTGGAAGAAATTGTAGGTAAACACCATCGCCAATTCGTCGACACGAACTCTGCGAATTCTGCGGATTACGCTCAGTTCTGGAGCGATCTAGGTTCGGGCCTTAGCAAATCCGACGTCTACCGCCACGTTCGCAAGGACGGTGGTCCGGTCTGGATGCAAGCTGTTTACTCGCCTGTCAAAGATGAAATGGGACGAGTCTTTAAGTTCATCGCCATTGCCAACGACGTGACAGCCCAGAAGCATTTTGAAAGTCAAATTGAAGCTGTAAATCAATCCCAAGCCATGGTGGAATACGGTATCGACGGGTCAATCCTCAAGGCAAACGAAAAGTTCCTGAGTATTTTTGGCTATTCTTCGTTGGAAGAACTCAAGGGAAGTAACCATAACGTGCTGGTAAGCGAGAAACATCGCAATAGCACTGAATATCGCGATTTATGGGCAAAGCTCAAACGCGGCGAAAGCGATGCTGGTCAGTATCATCGCGTTGATCGCAACGGCAAAGACATTTGGCTGCAGTCATTGTATGCACCACTCCTGGACCTGAATGGCAAGCCGTTTAAGGTGTTGGAATACGCAGCCGATATCACGGAACAGACTGTCAAGAATTCAAACTACGAAGGCCAGTTGGCCGCGATCAGTCGCGCTCAAGCCGTAATCGAAGTTGACTTAAATGGAATTGTGCTCACTGCCAACGGAAACTTCTGCAGTAGCACAGGTTACAACTTGGATGAAATCGTTGGTAAACATCACAGCATGTTTGTGCTCGACGAAGATCGTCGGTCCAGCAGCTACAAAGAATTCTGGGACAAGCTAGCTCGTGGCGAACATATCGTCGGCGAATATCAGCGTGTCGATCGGTCAGGTACGCACATCTGGTTGCAGGCTTCGTACAACCCGATCTTTGACCTCAACGGGCGACCATTCAAGGTTGTAAAATACGCAACGGTCACAACGGAGCAAGTCAACGCGCGGGAAGAGCTAAAATCAAAGGTGTCTACCATCTTAGAGGTCGTTAGCGCTGCCGCTCGAGGAGATCTCACGCAAATAATCACCATTGACGGTCAAGATCCCATTGGCCAAATGGGTAGCGGATTGGCTGGGTTTTTTGCCGATCTTCGCAAGAGCATGGCTTCGATCGCCGATAACGCGTCCGCTTTAGCCGGTGCGTCCGAAGAACTTTCGTCCGTTAGCAATCAGATGAGCGCCAATGCGGAAGAAACGTCTGCCCAAGCCATCGTCGTGTCAGCCGCTTCGGAGCAAGTGAGTCAAAATGTGCAAACTGTTGCCACGGGTGTCGATGAACTCAACGCGGCCATTCGCGAAATCGCCAAGAATGCAACCGATGCGGCCAAAGTTTCGCAACAAGCGGTAACCGTGGCAAACACGACGAATCAAACAATTGCCAAACTGGGTGAAAGCAGTGCAGAGATTGGCAAAGTCGTCAAAGTAATCACGTCGATTGCTGAACAAACCAACCTACTTGCACTCAACGCAACCATTGAAGCCGCTCGGGCAGGTGAAGCCGGTAAAGGCTTTGCGGTCGTTGCCAACGAAGTCAAAGAGCTTGCCAAAGAAACGGCCAAAGCAACTGAGGATATCAGTCACAAAATCGAGACCATTCAGTCCGATACCTGTGGAGCGGTCGAAGCTATACGACAAATCAGCGACGTCATCAACCAAATCAATGACATCTCGAACACCATCGCCAGCGCCGTCGAAGAGCAAACCGCAACGGCCAATGAGATGGGACGCAACGTGGCTGAAGCCTCGAAGGGGTCTGGCGAGATCGCGCAGAATATTACCGCAGTGGCCTCCGCGGCGGAAAGTACCACACAAGGTGCTGGCAATACTCAGCAAGCTGCGGGCGAATTGTCGCGGATGGCTGCGGAACTACAAAATCTCGTTTCCCGCTTCAAAATTTGACGCCAATGTGATTTGTTTAACGGGTTCAATTCATAGTTCATAATATTTTTTGTGGTATACCATGCGCGCTCTCATTGTCGACGATTCACGAGCAACACGCCGAGTGATTGGTGAAATCATGCGCGAGCTCGACTACGAAGTTACCGAAGCAGGAAACGGTCTCGAAGGCCTTGAACGGCTGAGTCAGCTGGGAATTCCAGATGTCATCATGATCGACTGGAACATGCCCGAAATGAACGGTTTGGAGTTCATTAAGGCAGTTCGTAGCGACAAAGCCAATCGTGACATTCCGTTGATCATGGTCACCACAGAAACTGAAATGGAACGCATGGCACTGGCCTTCATGGCCGGTGTCAATGAATACATTATGAAACCATTCGACCGCTCGATGATCGAAGAGAAGTTGATGATTCTCGGCGTGGGCGTATGAACCATGAGAAGAATCCGTGTCCTCATCGTCGACGATTCAACGGTCATTCGGCGGTTACTCAGCAATGTCCTGAGCGAAGATTGCGAAATCGAAGTCGTCGCTACGGCAGCCAACGGCAAGATTGCGTTGGCCAAGCTGCCGCAAATCAAACCCGATGTTGTTACGCTTGACATCGAGATGCCCGAAATGGATGGAATCGAAACGTTACAGGAATTGCGGAAGGTCTATCCCGATCTGCCCGTCATTATGTTTAGTACCTTGACGGCACGCGGTGCTGAATCAACACTCGACGCGCTGTCCAAAGGTGCAAGCGACTATGTGACGAAGCCAGCCAACGTGGGAAGTGTGACCGACGCCATGCAGAGCGTGCGAATTGACCTTGTACCGAAGATCAAGCATCTCTGCAAATGGTACAACGACAAAACTCGGGCACTCGACATCGCGCCGATTCGCAGAGCTTCGGTTCCCACGATTCGAAATGCAACTCCGTCTAAGCGACTGCAACGCGTTGATGTGGTCGCCATTGGCGTTTCGACTGGCGGCCCAAACGCTCTGTTACAAGTCCTTCCGAAGCTTGCTGCCGACTTTCCGGTCCCAATTGTCATCGTGCAACATATGCCACCTCTGTTTACCAAACATTTGGCCGACCGATTGAACCAAAAATGTGCGATTCAGGTTGTCGAAGGAACAGCCGGGGAACGACTGCAAGCGGGGACCGCGTACATTGCCCCCGGAGACTGGCACATGCAAGTGTGTCAGAGTGCGGCCGCGCCTGAACTTGAAATGAACCAAGAACCTCGGGAAAACTCTTGTCGACCAGCCGTCGACGTGTTATTCCGCAGCGTAGCGGAAGTTTACGGAGCTCATGCGCTGTCACTGGTGTTAACCGGGATGGGGCAAGATGGACTTCATGGAACCGAACTCGTGCGAGCGGCCGGAGGCATGGTGATAGCGCAAGATGAAGCGTCGTCGGTTGTCTGGGGAATGCCACGAGCTATCGTCGTTGCCGGTCTCGCCGACCAAGTTTTACCACTGGACGCTATCGCTGCAGAACTTTGCGTGGCGTGTCAACGTGGCCGTACATTTCGCGCTAGGGAGAAAGCACTATCATGACGACAGTATCCATCGACATCAATACTTTCGACTACATTTCCGAGCTTGTGCGAAAGAAGTCAGCTATCGTTCTCGAGAAGAGCAAGGGCTATCTCGTCGAATCGCGACTTGCCCCGGTAGCGAGGGAATTCGGCTTTGCGACGTTGGAAGTACTTGTAGCTGAGCTGCGCAAGCCCAATTCACAACCTCTCGTGCAGAAGGTTGTTGATGCGATGACCACCAACGAAACTAGCTTTTTCCGTGATTTGCATCCGTTTCAGGCGTTGAAGTCCACCATTTTTCCTGATCTGCTTGCAAGACGTTCACGCGAACGGACCTTGAACATCTGGTCCAACGCCTGTTCCAGCGGTCAAGAGATCTACACGATTGCCATGTCGATCAAAGAGCATTTTCCCGAATTGTTGAGTTGGAAACTGCGGCTGATGGGTAGCGACCTGTCCAACAAAATATTGGAAAAGGCGAAAGGGGGAATCTTCAGCCAGACGGAAGTCAATCGCGGCTTACCGATGCAGTTGCTCATGAAATACTTCTCGAAAGAGGGCATTCATTGGCGCATCTCAGAAGAGATCCGCAAGCTTGTGGAATTCCGGGAACTCAATTTGATCGAGCCTTTCCCGAGTACGTTGCAAAAGATGGATGTCGTCTTCTTGCGCAATGTTCTGATCTACTTTAGCCCCGAGACAAAAACGAGCATTTTGAACAAAGTGCATTCGTCGCTTGCCAAGGATGGATATCTGTTTTTGGGCGGTGCTGAAACGACGATGAATCTAAACGTCAAATTCGAAAAACAGTTGATTGGCAGCGCTGTTTGCTACCGCCCAATTTGATAGTGCGCCCACACTGGCTTGCCGGACCCTACGCGCGACTCTCCCATCGGGAGCGTTCCTTGAATGCAAATGAACCGCAAATCTTTTATTTCACTAGACGAGGCCTGTTATGATTCCAACTGAAGACATCATTGCGGTGACGCAGAACGTTTTGGGAACGATGCTACATTACGAAGCGTTGCCCAGTGAGCCTGTGGCGGCGTTCGAAACGGAAGGTTGCTTGACTGGCCGAATCTTGATCAATGGTCAGTGGAACGGCTCTGTGCTGTTTCAGATGTCTGAAGCGTTGGCCACGAGTGCAGCCGGTCGCTTGTTGATGATGAATTTAGACGAAGTTGGCAGCGAAGATCGAGTCGACACGTTGGCTGAGTTGACCAACATGATCGGTGGAAACATCAAGAGTATTGTGCCAGGTCCATCGAGTCTTTCCCTTCCAACCGTCAGCTTGGGCAATGAGCTCTCCGAGAGTGAAGAGATTGTCGAGCGCGTGGACTTGGTATGCGAAGGCGATGGCATCCGCGTGATGGTATGTCGCCTGTAGTCGCCTGGTCGATTTGTTGGTGACTTGGGGGAAAAAGTTTTAATCAAGAGCTTGCTACCCCTTGCGGTAAACGCGACTTTCTGACATGGTATTGAGAATCAGTATCAAGAGCCCCGGTTAAGCTGGGTTCTTGTATCTGTCATCGCTACCAAGCAAGCCATTGGTGCTCACTGACCTCTTTCGGTGCTGAGCAACATCGCCAGCCAGGTTTCCCCTGCCCCCCACTTTTGCTGGGACGGGCGTTTTATGAAACTCGCTGGAGATATCGGCTATGATTCGTCCGGTTCGCTCGCAGGCTCGCTCGGCCTTCACCCTCGTTGAGTTGTTGGTTGTGATTGCGATCATTGGCATTTTGGTAGGGCTTCTTCTACCCGCCGTTCAGGCTGCCCGCGAGGCAGCGCGACGCACGCAATGCCTGAACAACATGAAGCAGATCACTCTAGGTATGGTGCAGTTTGAGCATATCAACAAGCACTTTCCTTACGCGCGCACCGGTTCACTGTGGCGCACGCTCCCCTTTATCGAACAGACGACATTGTGGGGTACCTTTCAAGCGGCCAAACACCCAACACAGCCCTATGGTTTCAACGGACAACTAACGGCTGGCTGGAATGCTGAGCTCAAAGCGGCCTTTAATGCTCGCATCCCGATATTTCAGTGTCCAAGCGCGCCATCGGACCGCGAGATTGCATTGACCGATTCCATTGGCAGTTTTCCGGTGCAAGGCACCGATTATGTCACGCCGCGAATTCCAGCACTGCGTCCAGCCAACCATGCATTGTGGTATCAAAGCGGTGAGCCGCAAATGAACTTTAATACGGCGATGAGTCCACCTGATTCGCGGAGCACGGATCCCACGCGTCGCGGTGCGAAGGCGGCGGCCATCACCGATGGCTTTAGCAACACGCTCATGTATTACGAATGCGCAGGTTCGCCTGGGTTGTATGTGCGCGGTCAACGACTATCCAGCGGCAACGTCAATTTGGCTTGGGCTGGGGCCGGCGATGGTGTGAAGATGCGGGCCTACCGCTCAGACAACTTGACCGCCACGACTTCGCCGACCAACAGCGGAAGAGGTGCCAATGGATCACCCACTCCACCAACAGACCCTACCGATCCAACTCGCCCCGCCGCATGGGAAGCGGCCATCGACAATGGCACCTACAAGTTCATCAATCATACCAACGCCGCGCAACCCTACAGTTTTCATCCAGGAGGTGTCATGATCAGCCTCTGCGACGGCTCTGCACGACTCCTCTCCGACTCAGTCGACTTGGCAACTTTCTTGAATCTAATGCTCCGCGATGATGGCCAGGTGCTCAACGAATTCTAGTCGAACACCATGAAGGAAGATGACGAAACAGCCGCACTTGAACTACGGCTGTTTCTGTCGGCTCTAAGTCCCGAACTCGCAGCCCACAATCGCTTCAAGAACATCAAACCACCGATCCGAAATGCTTGTTGAAAAAAGTCCAACCCAAGCGAAATCACCACCGCGGTTCAATTCGCGAAGCTTCTGGGTGCGAACGATGATTCAGTGGCATTGGGTTAGTTCAGCGATTTGTTTGATCGGCATGTTACTGTTTGCAATCACCGGGATCACGCTCAATCACGCAGGACAGATCGAATCGAAACCAACGGTGGAGCAGTCTTCCAAGCAACTCCCCGCCGATCTACTTCTGCGGCTAAACGAGCGACAGACTGACCAACGGCAGTCAGATGAACGACAAGCTGAACTCGCGAACTCGGGAGATGAGCTAAGTCAGGACGAGCTCACGGCGCCCATTTCGGCTGAAGTCGCAAAATGGCTGTCAAACGAACTTGGTCTATCGATTGGCAATCGCGCTGCCGAATGGAGCGATGACGAAGTCTATGTATCGCTCGCAGGACCAGGTGCCGATGCCTGGATCAGCATCGATCGAACGACTGGCCAGTTCGAGTTCGAGCGGACGTGGCGTGGTTGGATCGCCTACTTCAACGATCTACACAAAGGTCGCCACACCGGAGCTGCTTGGTCGTGGTTCTTGGACATCCTTGCCGGAGCCACCCTGGTCTTTTGTTTCAGCGGCTTGTTTCTGTTGTACGTCCACTCAAAAAACCGGCAATTGACTTGGCCACTCGTCGGCCTAGGCCTGGTTGCCCCGATGTTGATCGCGCTGCTGTTTGTTCACTGAGTAGTGCATTGGAAATTGTCAAATATGAGGAACCAATGATGAATTTGTCGTTCGCGCGTCGCTCGATCCAGATGCATGGTGTCGTCACTGGCAGGTCAAACTCCATGATCTCGATCACCATGTTCGTGACTTTCATGTTAATGATCGCTATGCCCAGTGCCTCGCTAGTGGCGGACGAAACGGCTGAGAGCCATGCAAAATTAGGAACGCCTGCTACCAGCGCCGTGGCGCGGGATGCTGCCAAAAATGCCAACTTTTCGCCTGGTATTTCGCTGCAAGTCGAAATTCCACAACTCAATGTTTCCGAATACCACCGCCCTTATGTTGCCATATGGGTTGAAGACGAAAACAACCAAGTCGCTGCCAATCTAACGGTCTGGTATCAGTTGGATAAGAACGAAGAGGGCGCCGGAACCAAGTGGTTGCCTGATCTGCGTCAGTGGTGGCGTCGCACTGGTCGTGAGCTGGATATGCCGGTCGATGGCGTTTCCGCTCCAACTAAGCCGGTTGGAGTGCATTCGGTCGCGTTTGATCGAAAAGAAAAGCTCGGAAAGCTCGCGGCGGGTAAATACGTTCTGATTGTTGAAGGGGTGCGCGAAGTGGGTGGCCGTGAACTTGTAAAAATCCCTTTTGATTGGCCCGTCGCCGAAGATAAACAACTGACTGCATCTGGGAAATCGGAGTTGGGACTTGTCAAAGCTGTCATCCACACCGATGCCAAGACCAAATAATCATTCTTTTTAAGTACGAACGCTCATTCACCTTTAAAGGAAACCGGATATGAAAAAAGTAGTTGCAGCGTCACTGTTTCTTGTGGGGCTACTTAGCGCCTCGGCACACGCCCATAAAACGTGGGTGCGACCGTCGCAAACCAACCTGTCGGGCCCTGAGCCGTGGGTCACCGTGGATGCAGCTGTGTCCAATGACTTGTTCTACTTCAATCATTTTCCACTGCGGCTGGACGGATTAAAAATCACGGCCCCAGACGGTGGTTCCGTCGAAGCGACGAACCAGTCGGTCGGTCGCTATCGAAGTGTATTTGATTTGCAATTGCAGCAAGATGGAACGTATCGCATCGCCGTGATCAACCAAGGTTTATTCGCGACCTGGCAGGAAAATGGCCAACCCCAACGTTGGCGTGGAAACGCAGAGAGCTTTGCCACGCAAGTTCCCAAGGATGCAAGCGACTTGCGCGTGACGGAGAGTATCGGTCGCATTGAAACTTTTGTTACCAAGAACGCCCCCACGACAACGGCAATGGAGCCAGTTGGCAAGGGGATCGAATTGCTACCGGTCTCCCATCCAAACGACCTGGTAAGTGGTGAGAAAGGGACCTTTCGGCTGCTCGTTGAAGGTAAGCCTGCCGCAGGACTGGAAATCGAAGTCATTCGTGGTGAAACGCGGTACCGTAACAGCATGGATAGCATGAAAGTGACCACAAACTCGGAAGGGGAGTTCACGGTCGCTTGGCCAGAACCAGGCATGTACTGGTTGACGACTTCCACGGAAGACTCCGTTACCAGCGTTCCTCAAGCCGGTACTCGTCGCTTGAGTTACACCGTAACTCTAGAGGTTTTACCTGAATAGGCAATGACGATCTCTCAGAGACTTGACAATGCGATCGGGAAAACAGTTTAGTTCGATCGTCAACAGCCTATCGCTGGCACTTTTGCTATCCATCTTCTTATGGATGGCAACATGGACGAAAGGTGATTGGTGGATAGCTTCACCGACACCCAAGCGTCTTGTTTATGCCTGCGCTTTATCATTGGCTTTTCTTGGCTGGTGTATCTTTTGGATTCGCGGCAAGCGGTAGTCCACTGGCGAAAAGTGACGTTTACTGCGGCGTTAAGCCCTGGGAACTGATGAGGCTCGAGCCAATGCCATTCTTTTTCTTTGGGTCGAAGATCTTTTCTGGTATGTTGGCTTGCGCAAACAGCCCTGGATAGGGCTTCTGCATTTCATTGGCTTTTGCTTGAGCTGATTCGCCACTTTGCAAGAACATCACGTGAGGTGCGCCCGAGCCGCTGCCAGTTTGCCATGCTACTTCGTTGTTGACGGTAATCTGAAGTCGACTGAAGTATGGGGTGATGGTCACCGACATCTCACCGGCGCCCGAAGTCGATTTGTACTTCACGGTCTGCGTTTCGCTGCGCCCCATTTCCGCTTTCATCACGGTGCTTGCCGAGTTATCGAGCACCCAGCCGTTTTCGCGGATCTGCTGTTCGAGCGCTGCTTGAACCTCCTGATTATATTCTCCACATTGTACTTCAGTCCGTACCGCATGCCCGGGTTTAATGATGTACAGGCTTTCGGGATCCAAGCTCGCCACCGCTTCGCGTACCCTTGGTCCAGGTAATTCGACCGCTCCGACCACAAAAGCTTTTTCGTTGCTACTACCAACGGTAACGGCATAACAGAGTTTGTCACCCAGGACCGACTGAGTTTTCTCTCCCCAGGAGTCTGATTGCACTTCAAAGACCTTCGCCTTGTAATTCCATACGGGCAGTTCGAGCTGTGTGTCGTAGAGCGTTTCGCGATCGATGAGCAACGAATGATCGTCAACCCATTCGACATCAGCGGAAAATGGGGTGCCAACACTATCGGCACGGAACCTCTCCGGTCCATCCGCCGAACCCAATGTCCAAATGGCCAGTTGCGAGCGGGTCAACACGGCCAGTTGGGTACCTTGCGCATTAAAGCCAACTCCGGCAGCACTTCCTCCTTCGACAGGCAAACTGGCGAGCGTCTTGCCATTGGCAGCTTCAATGATGCGCACGCGTTTATCTTCAGGCAATGCGATGTAGCGGTTCGCGGGGCTGAGTGTCGGACGGGCGCTAAAAAAGGACTCTTGATCGATGCGGTAAACTTCGCGATTGGCTTCGGTATCCCAAACCACAAACTGTTGCTTTCCCCATTCATGAAGCACACGGTTTGGCGCGACTATAGCTGTCCAATTGTTCCAAGATCCCCATTTGTCATCCGAGACGCTTATCCATGAGCGTTTGGCAATAGGTTGCTCGGTGTTCGGATCGGCGCTCCAAAGAGTCAAACGCGGGCCTTCTTTGTTGACGGTAAGCACTTGTCGACTACGCGGATCTACGGCGGAGAGTCGTTCGCCTGCGGGTAGCAACTGCATTCGTTTGACAGTCGACGTTTTAAGAGACGCCCAAATGACGCGACTCGGCAGTTGTGATTGCCCGTCAATGGTCCCCGCTACGATCCAACCGTCGCCGCCGCCGATGGGATGCACATGTGTTAACGTTTCGAAGAAGTGAGCTTTCGCAAAGCCAACTCCACTCATCGGAACCTGGGCAAAGGCGGGTGGCGCGTCAGGCGCGACAGCTGACAAGTTCTCGGCCTCGTTCCAAGCCGTGCTGATCGAATTGGGATTCTTCGCAAAGTCATCGAGTTCAGGAAGTTCCGCGATGGGCGGTCCTGCTTGGGCGCGGACTCGATCCAGGAACTTGCGATCGGACTCACTCAACTTTGCGATAGGTACTGTAATCTCCGTTCCATCTTCTTTATAGAGCCGAACGCTGTCCTGTTTGAAACCAAGCGCCGCAGCGCGAATACTGAACTGTTTTTTTTCGTCGTTCCAGGTGCGCATGGGAGTGATGGCTTTGGCCTCCCATGCAAACCGCACTTTGTTTGCATCGACCGTCTCCTGTCGCATCGAACCTCCCCATTCGTATTCGATCGCAACGAAGTTGCCTTCTGCTCCCAGCACCGTTCCAGGCAACCATTTGTTCACCCACAAGTATTCGATTTCGTCTCCGATCTTGAACTTACGCGGAGATTTCTTAGCCTTTTGACCGAATGTTAACTCGCACAAGAGCGTGAGCAACAGGAGAGGCAAAAGGTATTTGAAGAGCGATTGCACAGCATGCTCCGGGTTATTAGCAAAGCGATGAAAATGAGCCACCAGCATATTTTAATTTGCCACAGCAAATTGTGCAGCCACTTCGTAGAACGTCATTTCCCTGGCTCCGGCACCACGTACGGATCGGGGAAAAGCGTCGAAGTCGCCAGTTCGATCCAATGCGGATCGCCATAGACACCGGCTTGCGCGAAATCAAAAGGGATGAAACCAATCTTAGAAGCTGCCGAGTCAGGATGCAGTCGAAAATCGCGTTGGTCGGGATTGAGGAACATGGGGTCAGCAATCATCGATCCATCGTCGTTGCCTTCCGCCTGCCATTGCTCAAACGTCTTGCCGACAAAATCGATCGGTTCACCGCCAGCGCGCCAATACAAGTTGTCGCGCATGACCACTTTCGAACCAGCTTTCCAGCCGCCATAACCCAGCAAACGCCCCGCGTTCCAATAAGACAATGTTTCGTTCGAAGGTAAACGAAAGGTGGGGTTCGGCACGCGTCACCGCAATTTGACCTTCTTCGCTGAACGCAAAGATGTTGTTGCGGACGATATTCTCTTTTCCGTAGTGCTGGTGAAATCCGCCATCGCGAACATCGTAGACCACTTATGAAACACAAGCACCTGCACATCACGCAATTCGCTTTCCGCAAGTTTTACCAGCGGTTCCAAATGGTCAGCTTGCGTGGTAAAGGTGTGTTTGAATCGGTTGGGTTCTGCAGTTTGTTCCTCGGTGACATCTTTGACAAGTGAATGAAATTGCCAATAGTCGGGAGTTCGAGCGCGCACCGCGCGTTGATTGTTGACCCATAGTTGTTCAAATCGCCAGTCTTGATCCTGCTCGGGGTTAGCCACGCGTGTCCTCCACACGCTGGGGCGGTTCGGATCAGCCTGCCAATTGGCAATCTCCCGACCACCACTCAGCACAACTTCCTCGCCTTCTGCCGCGCGATACTTTACGGGAGCGTCGGATGAAGCTCCCGAGTCGACTGAGGAAAATTCGAGCGGGCGATTAAGTTGGTACTTTCCACCGCGGACCGTGATTGTAACTCCGTCGCTGGGCATCGCTACTCGGGCGGCTCGCGCTGCTTGTTGCGCGCGATGCATGGTTGCAAACGGCTGTTCGGGGCTTCCCGGGTTTGTATCGTTACCATCGGTGGCGACAAAAAACTCGGACGATTGTCGAGCCACAGCAGTGGTCTGGGGCAGCGCGGCGACCGCACCGAGCGCAACTAAGATTGATACCCTAAATGCTACTGACAGAAACGTGCTTGTGGGGTCGGACATTTTCATTACCGCTGGCCCTCTATTGCTTCAGCTATTGATCTTGTCGAGTCAACGATGGTGATGGACATCGCCGGATACCACTCGATTCACAGCCCTGGGATGGGAGTACCTCGAGCGACGACGTTGAGCAAGTTGCGAGGTAGGCCGTCGGTCACTCTTACTTGGTCGACATCGAACAGAGTGTGCATGATCGTTGCTAGCAGGTCGTGAATGGTAACGGCGTTCGAAGCAGGCTGACCGCCATCGCGCGAAGACTGACCGATGACTTGTCCCGATTTCCAACCGCCGCCATAGAGCATCAGTGGGGCCAGATTACCCCAGTGATCGCGCCCGCCATCTTTATTGATGACAGGTGTACGTCCCATTTCTCCACAACAAACCAGCAAGATTTTGTCGCGCAGACCACGCGCTTCGATATCGTCGATAAACGCGGCGACAGCGTGGTCAAAAGGCGCGCCAACGTAGTCCATGCCTTCCGTCATCGTGGCGTTATTGACGTCGGCATGCATATCCCACACAAAGCTGGTCGTAATCGTCACGAATCCACAGCCGCGTTCGCACAATCGGCGTGCTAACAATAGCAGTTTGCCAATCGACGTACCATGATCCGCATAATGAAGGTGGTTGTTCCACTTCTTGTCGATTCGGTCAGGGCTAAAGTGTTGTCGCGTGTCGTAGCTGTTCAACACGCTGGCCGACTCCTGCTTGAGGTCAAATGCGTCCGAAATTCCGTTGACCAATGCGTCAAAGCCGAGTTGTTGTAATGCCGTGGCGCTGTTAATTGCCGCATCCGATGCGACGTTTCGCTTCCAAACATCGAGTTCCGCCAGCAACTTGCGGCGATCTTCCAGTCGGTCATGAGGCAAGTTGAGTTGCATGTCTTGTTGAAGCCCGGCCCCAGCACCCGGTACAAAAGGAGCAAATGGGCCGCCAAACTCACCGGACGATTCAAAGTTACCAAAGTCTTTAATCGCCGGTCCCGCCTCCGACTCGACGGCTCGCGGAAACAAAGCCACGTTGGTTGGCATGGCGGAATCGACGCGTTGTGGACCAGCGACTCGCGAGTAGAGTGATCCCAAGTTGGCCTGCAGCGTATCCTTGCTCATGATCGGTTTGATATCGTGGTTGCCATCGCCGGTTACAAAGGAGCGAACGACGTTAAATCGATCCGCGCGTTGTGCGAGTTTTCTGAATGTGCTTCCAAATGTGACACCTGGAATGCTCGTTGAAATCTCCCCAGTAGCGCTGCGGATGCTCGACGGTGCATCCATTTTGGGATCAAAAGTTTCGAACTGGGACGGCCCACCGTGCATGAAGAGGAAAATCACCGATTTGTCGCGCAGCGGCGAACTCGGCTGTCCCCCACTGGTTACTTGGGACATCAAATTGCCCAGTGCCATGCCACCAAGTCCACAGCCACCGACGCGCAAAAAATCTCGTCGTGGGTAGCCCTGCGTTTGTCGGTGTGGGTTGATAAACCTAAACATGTGCGTGCTTTCCGATCAAGCGAAGACGTCAGTGATTGGCTTGCCAGCGATTACGAGTGGACGATTGCCGCGGTCGCGGACCTCGCTTTCGGGATTGATACCCATCAAGGCATACATGGTTGCGGCGAGGTCTTCCGGTCGCACGGGATGTTTGTCTGGATACATTCCATTTGCATCTGACGCACCATATACATATCCCTGTTTAACGCCGCCACCGGCCAATAGCGATGTATAGCAACGCGGCCAGTGATCGCGGCTGATGTTTTGGTTAATCTTTGGGGTTCTACCAAACTCTCCCATCCAGACGACCAAGGTCTCGTCGAGCAGCCCTCGGTCTTGAAGATCATCCAGCAGCGTCGGCAAAGTTTGGTCCGTGATAGGATGTTGATACTTGTCCACGATCTGGAACATGCGAGTATCGTCGAAGCCGTGTGTATCCCAACCTCCCTCGTTGACCCTGCGACCACCAATTGAACGAGAAAAATAGACGGTCACAAATTTGACGCCCGATTCGACCAATCGCCGCGCTAGTAGACAACCTTGGCCATAGGTCGTGCGACCATACCGATCGCGGAGAGCATCCGGTTCACTTTCCAGGTCAAATGCCGCCCGCACCTTTTCCGATGTGAGCATCGCAATTGCTTTTTCGTAGTAGTCATCGAAACCTTGGGCTTCAAGCGATCGGTCCAACAATCTGGCTTGTTGATCGATCAATCGTTGTAATTCGCGTCGCCGCTGCATGCGTCCTAAATCCAAATCGCTGGGTAAGGTAAGTTCAGGAAGTTTAAAATTCTTCCCATTTGGATCGTCCTTAAAGTAGAAAGGGTCATGGCGTTTTCCCAGGAAGCTGGCATGTTGACCTGGAGTGACTGAACCATCAGAGATTTCATAAGGGTAAGAAACGAAGGTTGGCATTTCGCCACTGTTTGGGGCCAAGCGATCGACCACCGAACCATATCCAGGCCACAGATCGAGGGAATCGCGCAGTCGCTGATCATCGCTTGGCGGTGCCTGGCCGGTCAGTGCATAATATCCAGCCGAATTGTGATTGTTCATGGTGTGCGTCATACTGCGAATCAACGTCACCCGATCCATCCGTTTGGCCATTTCCGGAAAATGCTCGCAGACCGGCAAGCCTGGTACCACGCTCGATATGGGGCGCAAGGGACCGCGAATTTCCGAAGGAGCATCGGGCTTCATGTCGAACGTATCGATATGGCTTGGTCCGCCCCATTGAAACAAGAAGATGACTTGCTTTGCGCGCACCGGCAGTTCGTTCGTCCCATCAGTGCGATTTTCGGCGGCCCGCAGTAAAGTTGGCATGTTCAAGCCCAACATGCCGAGCCCGCCGATGCGCAGTAAACTTCGGCGCGACAGGTCTACGGAGTGGAAATTGCGACAAGCGGTTGATTTGGCTGGCATGACTCGTCCTAGTTGCGGAAGATCAGTTCTTTGGCGTTCAACAAAGCCCACGCTAAGTCTTCATATACGACTCTAGGTGCACTGGATTGTTTTACCAACTCGAGCGCCGACGACAATTCTGCGTCCGTCGGCGGACGCGTTAAGGCAGTCCAAAATAGAGTGTCAATAACAACGGCTGGATCGTCAGTCGTTTTCAACAATTGTCCCAAACGGTTCTTCCTATCCTTCAAGCGACGATGCAAGCTCTCACCGCCTACCAAACTCAAAGCCTGGCCAAGCGTCGGCTGGTCGCTCCGTTCACATTCGCAGGCGAGCAATCGCTCGGGCTTTCCGAACTGCCTTAAGAATTGATCTCCGGCATCTGATTCGCGACGCACACGTTCGACTCCAGCAATTTCACCTGCACGTGTTCCAGCTTCATAACCGGCAAATTTGGCGGGCAGTCCCAGCAAATGCGATTGTGCGTCGAGTATTTGTTCGGCGGTCAAACGTCGCACAACGGCTCGTGCAAACAACCGTTCGTCGTACTCGCGCCTTTCGAGTTCTGCGTCGGGTAATTGCGAGCTGAGTTGATAGGTTCGTGATAGTGCAATCGTTCGCACCACGTGCTTGAGACTAAAGTTGTGGTTGACCAATTCCTGCGTTAGACGAGTCAACAGTTCAGGGTGTGAAGCTGGGTTGGTAAGACGCAAGTCATCGACGGGCTCGACCAGCCCAACTCCCATGAGGTGATACCAAATCCGATTCGCTTGTGCGGTGGCGAACAATTTGTTTTCGGGACTCGTCAGCCAACGCGCCAAGTGCTCGAGTCTGTCGGATTCGACGGACAGCTCACTTCCTAGAAATTTCGCAGGCGCGGGCTTTCCAGTCCGTGCGTTGTCGACTTCTCCACCAGCGTTCACTTTGACAATTTGATCACCAATGAACTCATGTTTGTCCAAGTCATCTCGGCGTTTGTTCTCCACAATTTCGTAGTCAATCCCAGCAAAGACGCTGGACCAGGCGTAGTATTCGTCCTGGGACCAGTGATCAAACGGATGATTGTGGCATTTTGCACATTGCAGTCGAACGCCCAAAAAAACCTGCGCCGTCGTTTCAGCTCGCACAAATGGTTCGCGATGCGCCCGCCAATAGTTCGCCGGAGGGTTTTCATAAGTACTCCCGCGCGAAGCGATCAGCGCACTAGCAAACTGGTCTAACGGCATGTCATTCGCAAAGCACTCACGCATCCAGTTGTGCAACTTCTCGACACCGGTTGCGTCAAGCGTCTTTTCTTCGTTGCGCACGATATCGGACCACTTCAGTGCCCACATCGATGCGAACTCGGGGCGCTCCAACAGCTTATCGACCAATCGTTCGCGCTTGTCGCTGGCGGTATCCGCCACAAACGCACGAGCCTCCTCGGCTGATGGCAAGACCCCTAATAAATCCAACGATACTCGTCGCAGAAACACGTTGTCGGTCGTCAACTCGGCAGGCTGGATTTTCAATTGCTTCAGTCGCTCAAATACAAATTCATCAATGAAGTTGTATGGCTGCGGATCGTTCCAGGCGAAATCTGTCGTATCGGTTCGCTGTGTAATGCGGACTGGAAATTGACCATCGAGATATCGCACCAGGACGGTGGTAGAACCAGGTTGTTCAAACTGTACGACACCCTCTGATGTTACTTGCACTAACGGATCACTCGGCTCAAAAACTGCCAGACGAGTCACATCACTTGTCGTTCCATCGGAAAAATGGGCCTTCACGGAGAGTGCGACAGTCGATTCATCTCCCCACAGTACATGGTCGTCGGGCGTCACCGACAGTTTAGTAACTGACGCTGCCTGAGCGTTCGGAGCTGGCAAGCCAGATTCGATCCATTGATTGAGAATTTTGAATTCTGGCGACTCCTCGCCAAAACGCTTGCCACCCTGATGCGCAACCGTGGCTGTTGCTTTGAGCAACGTCAGACTCCGTTGAGGCTCAATGCGGTTGATACGTCTTCCATCCGCCGCCCGAACGAGTTGATGGAAATCAAAGTCGGCGTCTTGACCGCGAAGCGACAAGTAGAAGCCGCCTTTGCCATTCACGTTGCCGTGGCAAGTCCCTGCGTTGCAGCCCGCTTTCGAGAGCACCGCCATCACGTCGCGTTCAAAGGTAATTGCTTGGCGATCCAGTTCAGCTGCATTAACTACTTGTCCTGCCTCGAGCAGCATGCTGAGCATAAGACCTAATAACGCGCTGCCGCACAATAGGACATTGCAGCTTCCATGGCGTCCAGTCACTCGACGTACGCCGACCGCTTGCGACTGCAGACACTGTGCCCCGATATTCATTTGACCGATATGCTCAGGTGCGCGACGCGGGGTCACATTGAGAACCAAGCAAACGTCGGTTCTTTCGGCTAAACCGATGGAATACATTTTAGACTTCCCGGTAGGTGAGTTTCCGCAGAGAGTTAGCAGCAGCCAAATCGACAGGCGCCAACTCGACTGAGGCTAAAACTACGGAGGAATAGGAGGTGGGTCTATAAAACGTGCGGGGGAGGGAGCTCGTGGGCGAATGCGTTCGACAGTTAATCTATCATAACAGAGTTGAGCAGCCAATTGAAGCAATCACGCACCTTGCGCTCCCCGCCCGAATATTCCGCCGGGGAGGGTCGGCCACTAGCCGCTGGGAGAACGAGGCGAGCGAGGCCACCGCTCTAAACATCTTTACATTGTGATTTGACCAATAAAATATAGAGTTGGGAGAGCGAGGCTCCTGCCGAGCTTTTTCGGGCAGCGTCCTAACGTTCACAAGCCAAAAGAGTACGGCCACTTGCTTGTGAACGGCAGGTTGCGGCCGGAGCGTCGTGCTCCACTGACCGCGTCAAGGGTTATAAATCGGGGTTAAAAATGTAGAAGGACACGAGCACGACGATCAGTCACTGAGTTGAGCTGACCGAAATTGCGCATCTGCGCTGAACAGACGTTGCGGTGCAATCAAGGAAAACGACGTCGAGTTTACGGTCACTCAGCCGTTACGCTAAAATCGCTTGGATCGGCTGACCGTTATCGCAGATGCGGAAGGGGCGGCCGTTGGGTGCTTCAAATTCTTGGTCGAGGGGCAGCCCCAGGGCTGTGGCAATCGTCGCATTGACATCTTGATGCGATACGCCATCTTCGTCGACACTTCCACCTAAAGCATCCGACTTGCCAAACACACCTGCCTTCACGCCTGCTCCGCACATCAATCCCGAGAAAACACCTGGGTGATGGTCACGCCCCGCGTTGACATTGATTGATGGTGAACGTCCAAACTCAGTGCTCAGCACGACCAGTACTTCATCAAGCAACCCCTTTGAGGACAAATCGCGGAGCAACGCGCTAAGTGCATTGTCGAGCTCAGTCACCATTTTGGGGCAACTCTTGTTGATGTCGGCATGATGATCCCAGTTGCCGTATTCAACTTCGATAAAGCGCACACCTTTCTCAACTAACCTGCGAGCCAGCAAGCAGCTTTGACCGATTTGAGTTTGGCCATAGACGTTGCGGATCTGTTCCTTTTCTGCATTGATGTCGAACACTTTTAATTCCGCTGAACCCATCAAACGGACAGCTTCACGCACTGTTTGGTCATAGGCGTCAATGAGTTGACTGTCGTTCTTGCTTCGAAACGACGCGTCAAATTGGCTGGCCAACGACATCCGCCGCTTAAACTGGTCGTCGGCCAAGTACGGAGGAGATTTCGTATTTTGCAGTCCATTGGCCGAGTTCGGAACGGGAACTGGTGCAATGGACGCGGGAAGAAACCCTGCGCCAGGATGTCCCGCACTTGACCCCAACAACACGTTGCCCGGCAGATGTTTGTTCGCTCGCTCATGAATATGATTTGCCCACGCCCCTAGTCCGGGATGTCGAATCGAGTTGAGAGGTTTGTAACTTGTGCGCATCAAGTACTTCCCCTGCTCGTGATCTGCGGTCTCCGTCGTCAGCGAGCGAATCAAAGAAATACCGTTCAACATATAGGACAACTTGGGCATCAATTCCGAAACGAGAACCCCAGGAACTCGACTCTGAATCGCCGTCGTTGCACCTGCGCTGGACGTTCCCGGCTTGGGATCCAACGTCTCCAAATGACTCATCGCACCAGTCATCGACAGGAAAATAACGCTCTTAGCTTTGCCGGTAGGTGGCGTCATTTCTGCGGCTTGCGCCAATGCTTGCCAGTGTCGCGGCCCAATACCACCCACAAGGCTCACGCCAAGCAACGATCGCGCGGCGGCAGCCATCCAAGATCGCCGAGAGGTGTCTTCGTTGAAGAGCCGTGTGTTGACCGCGTTCGACCGATCCATAGAAATCGCTATCTGAGAATTATTGGATGAAGAGGAACTCGCGTGTATTGATCAATGCCCATACTACGTTTCCATAGCCCATGGCGGCATCACCACGATTGAGCTCTGCCATGGCGATTTCGCGATCTCGCGACGTCGGAGGACGGTTGAGTATGGAAAGAAACATGACATCCAGCGCATCTCGCGAGCTACTTGAACGCTTCAAAAAGTCGTTGATGACCGAGCCTTCTTCCAACATCATGTGGGTAAACGGTCCGTTAAACATGGTCAGGATCTGTGGAACATTGGGTTCCGTTGAGTCACCCTCGATGGTTTCGCGGTCGCACTGACCGAACTGTCGAATGAAGTGGTCTGCGGGCAACGGCGACGGTAGCTCCGAGGAACGAGCCAATATTTCGCCACAATAGGCAGCCGAACACATCGACTTGAAACGCGCCGCGGGACTGACAGAGTCATCAAACTCACTGCCAATGGCTTCAGCTTGTTTGGCATTGACCGTCGCCAAATCGACATCGATCACTTTACGCAATCGTTCGTTGCCTGGGAGTGAATAAGGATACGGATTGTAAGTGGCAATCGTTAAAACCGAATCCCACACTTGCTCTGCAGACATCCGTCGCAGGCGTGGACCTGGATAGTGGTAGAATTCTGCCGTCGACGGATCAAAGTTGCTACTTTCTCGACGATAGGTTTGGGTGTAGAAGAGTGTTCTCAGGAACTCCTTTTGATTGAATTCCAAACGGACGAGTTCTTCCGTTAAAAATTGGAGCAGTTCTTCGTTTTCGCAAGGCGAGTCGGTGCGGATGTCGTCAGACGGTTCGATTAGACCAACACCCATGACTTTCTTCCACAGGCGATTGGCCAGCGTCTTGGCAAACAATTCATTGGTAGAACTGGTGAGCCACCGGGCGTATTGCTCTCGCGGTGATTGATCGACAGCATCGCTTGGCACGCTACCCCAAAGGACCTTGGCGTCAACGTGGTCTAACGGAGCGGCGTCACTGTATTGATAATCGTGTGGCAGAGTCATACTACTTGAAGCGTCATAAGCAACGCGAAACAAGTTGGCTTCCAGAACTTGCTCAACTGTCGCTTTCAATCGCGCATCGGGATCATCGCGTTTCATTTCTGTTTGAACGCGGTTGATGGCGTCGATTGCCGCTGCGCGATCATCTTTTGTTTGCGTACCATACGTGTAGGCAGCAATCTGATAAAAGTCCTTTTGCGTCCATTTGTCGAAGGGGTGGTCGTGACACTGCGCACATCCAATCTGGGTCCCCAAGAAGACGCGGATGGTGTTGTCGACGTGTACCAGTGGCATCCCGTTGTCGCGTAGCGTAAAACCGACTGCCGGGTTGTCCCACACCTTGCCCGATGCCGTCATCATCTCGTAGACCCACTCGTCGTAGGGCCGATTAATGCGCATTTGTTCTCGCACCCAGTCGCGGTATCCGTAGGCTAAGATGTTTTCCTCAGGCCGATCGAGAATGCGAAGGATGTTAGACCAGTAGTTGAGCATATGCCCGGGATAGCCGTGCGATCCAAGCAACGTATCAATCAAAGTCTCCTGCTTGGCAATCTCCATGCTCGAAGCAAATGCATTGGTTTCCATCAGCGTTGGAATGGTCCCAACTGTATCGAGAAACAACCGCCTTACGAATACGTGGTCATCCGCCACAGGATTGATTGGAATCGATAGATGCTTGAGATTGGCTTCGACTAAGTTGTCGATCGCTCGGGCGGCTTCGCGACACTCTCCTTTGCGAGTGGCTTCCACAGGCGCAACGTCGGGCAACTTTTGTGGCAGGTGCTTGACAGGCTCGGGAAGGCCATAGCCGCGGAATTGTTGAGAAGGTTTGGGCTTGCCACGATGTTGTGCCCAGGCAATATCCGACATGAAAATTATTTGAAATGCTGCCGCGAATAATATCGCGCAAGCAAGCAAACAGCTGCGCATACCCTATCCTTTAACGAGTTTCCAACAGAAAACCAAACGGGCAAAGCATCCAAGCAAAGGGTAAAGAGGCGCAGGTAATCGAATAACTTTTTTGAACGCCTGTTGGTCCGACGAAAGCGACGAACTCAAAAACGTCCACTTACACACGAAGCAAAAAGCATTCCTCACGTGAGCCAAAACGGAAAGTGTGAATACACCTAGACGAGAAAGGTTACCGGCTTGAGCAAACGAACTCTTAGACTATCAGCTTACGAGCAAACTCTCAATTGTTTATCGCAACTAACTTGGATTTATTAATCCAAAATTCCTTTTTGTGGCCTACAACCGACCACTGACGCTAGTTGCGGGGCGATTTCGCTCAGCTCGCTGTGGGACCGCGGCGAGTGACGCAAGCCGTTGGGCGCGATACTTTACCCGCGAAACGTGCCTGCCAGCGGGGAGTTGGCGAGTGATGCGAGCCGGTGGGGCCAGAGTCGTTCTGCTGTGGATCGAACCGCGCGCATCGCCCGCGACCGAACCGATGGGAAGGAAAATGCGCAATCGACTATTTGGACGATCGAAGTTGGTTGTAGTACTTCAATCCAGGTACAAAGAAACAAGCTGCAGAAACAAATCCAAAAATAATGTGTGCCACCTCCGGGAACATCGCCATCAAAAAACTGGTCGCGAACAGACAGCTGGCTTGGATGTAGAACCAGCCTGCCAACATTCCAGCCTTAATGAAAAACACCATCGCTCCGACCAATGCCAAGATAGGCGAGAGGGTAAGCGGCTCCAAGTCGAGCATCCACTCCAAGGGGGTCAGCAAGATGATGCCAATGAGGCTTGCCCCCCACACATGTGCGATTTGTCGTTCCACAAATGTCACCGGCCCCATTCGCCTTCGCAAGGCCCAAAATACGATCGCCCACGTGCCAAGTCCAAAGACCCACATGCCGGAGTAGACAAAACGACTGCGAACGCCATTCCACTGCAGCGCTTCTGTACACAAGCAGACGACCAGTAGTACCAGGCTATGCCACATCCATAACAAACCCCAATTCTCTAAAACCGCGGCGTGGTGCGTCTCACGAAACCACCGCGCAGCAACTTCCGACAACTTTCCGCTTCGCGCTCGAACCGGCTCGTCGCGTAGGAATGCTTCCAAATCGTCGGCCATCTCGTCGGCCGTGTTGTAGCGGAGATCGGGGGGCTTTTGAATACTGTGTGAGACTATCATCTCCAAGTCTCGGTCGATGCGCGGTTCCAGCAATCGGACTGGTGGTGGATCGTGCTCCAAAATCTGCAACGCCAGCTGCATGGGGGAGTCAGCAATGAACGGCGGACGACCGGTGAGCAAGTGGTAGAGCACTGCGCCCAGCGAATAAATATCCGAACGGAGATTCATCGCCGAAGTCCGCCCAGCGGCTTGTTCGGGGGACATGTAGCTAGGCGTCCCCACCACGGCGCCAGTGCGCGTGAGACTATCGGCGGAGCCTGCAAACTTGGCCAGTCCAAAGTCGGTAACGCGCAACTGCTGTTGAGCGTCGATCATAATATTCGAAGGCTTGATATCGCGATGCAACACACCTTGCGAATGCGCGAAGCCAATGGCTCGGCAGACTTCAACCATCATGCGGGCCGCTTCGCGTTGCGGCAACGGTCCCTGACGAAGTCGGTCGGCGAGCGTTTCCCCACGAATCAACTGCATACTAAAATAGGGATGTCCTTGATATTCGTTGACCTCGTAGAGCGGCACGATACCTGGATGATCGAGTCGCGCGTTCGCTTCCGCCTCTGAGAAAAAGCGTTGGCGATTCTCTGGGCTTAACGGTCGATTCTCCTGGATCATCTTGACCGCCACATCGCGGTTGAGACTAATCTGTTGCGCGCGAAAGACGACTCCCATGCCACCTCGGCCGATGACCTCGAGCAATCGATAGTCGCCAATTTCATAGGGTAGCGAGGAAATAGCAATCCGATGCGCGAGAGATGGGGCGTGTGAGTCGTTTGCGGGTGCTTGGGAACTGCGTGCGGTCTTGGCAACAGCTTGCGTGACCACAATTGCCCCCCACACCTCCTTGAGATCCGCAGCGAATTCCGGGTGTTTGCGACACTCCTCGGTGAAGCTCAGTTGCTCGCCGGCTTGAATTCGATCGGCCAAACGGCTTACAAATTCTGCCAATTTGGCTTCGTGCTCCGAGGTAGGGGCATCGTCTTCCTCGACGCGATCCGCAGCGGCCACCTTATTCGCCTCCGCCGACCAGTGAGTCACCGTCGAGCAGCTTGCGAAGCCGCTTGAGAGCCCGCAGGTAACGCATGCTGGCCGCTGGTTCGGTCAGTCCCAGCACTTGGGCAATGTCCTGATTGCTCAGTTGCTCGTAGTGCCGCATGAGAATGATCTCGCGGTCGCGATCCTCCAATAACTCGATCGCGCCTTGCACATGCACGGCCAATTCCTGCGCCGTGGCCGCTGCAGCAGGAGTCAACTCGGGGTCGCAAAGTTGTCCCGCCAATTCCATCGTTGAATGATCGACATTACCTTGTGCGACGATCGGTTGTTCGCGGTCAACCGAACGTTTTGCCGAGACGCGATGTCGACGATGGGCGTCGATGATTCGGTCCTTGGCAATCTGTCGAATCCACAAATGGAAGGCCATTACAGGATTTTCAAGATAGTCATGCAAGCGACGATTGGCCTCCATCAATACATCTTGCACCACATCGCTCACGTCCACGCGTCGAGTAATCTGTTTGTCCAAACGCATGCCCACCATGCGTCGCAACGATTCGCGATGGCGGTCGAGCAATTGCTCCACAGCATCAGGATTTCCTGCTTTCGCATCCGCCAGAAGCTCTTCCGTCTGTGGACCGTCAGGCCAAATCGATTGATTCATAAAAATCTACTTGGCAAAAATGCCTATTTGGCAAAAAGTTGATTAGCGATGTCGCGAAATGCCTTGAACTCAACCGCATTGCCACTTGGATCTAACAAGAACATGGTTGCTTGCTCGCCCGTTTGTCCTGCAAAGCGGATATGTGGCTCGATTATAAACTCAACCTCCGCTTGCTTGAGCTTGTCGGCCAAGCTTTGCCATTGGTCCATTTCCAGAACGACGCCAAAGTGCGGCACGGGAACCTGGTGGCCATCTACAGCGTTGGCGCTCTTTTGCCGCGCCGCTGGATAGGTCTCCGAGACGTGGCACACCAGTTGGTGACCGTAGAAGTCATAGTCGACCCAGGTCGCCGCGCTGCGTCCTTCTGGGCATCCAAAAAGACCACCGTAGAACTCCCGCGAAGAGAACAAGTCTTTAACTTCGATCGCTAAATGGAATGGAGGCACACAGGAACTCCCGGAAAAATCCTCATGGTTGCGATAATACACATAAGTCGACGGTCCAAGTTACCCCGCTTTTAATGGTACTCAGATTCACCCATGTTAGGCGACCAATGGCAAGCAGAATAGCCTACATTAAATGCGCATCAATCCGCGTTGCAGGCGCCCCTGGATATCCTTTGCTCCGCCAGTACCAAATTCAGTTCTTAGACTCCATTTCGATCTGCAAAGCGACTAATCTAGAGGCTTTGCAACATTCTTCGCTCGAAGGAACTCACATGCTTGAAGCTCCATCATGTAGTCAGTACCGTAGTCGATTTCGCATCCTAGCGGTCGGATTGTGCTTTTTGTTTCAGTACTCCACCACTTTGGCTCAAACAGGCACTTATGCTCAGACAGGCACAGCACCTGACGAAGGCGTCCGTTTTTCCCCACCCAAAAGCGTCTGGATAACCGGCGCCAAGATAACGATTGCGCCAGGTAGAGTACTCGATGTTGGCAATTTGCTAATCGAAGAGGGAAAGATCACAGGCATAGGCGACATCGAAGCTCCTGCCGGTGCTGAGAAAGTGGAGCTGTCGGGTAAACATCTTTATCCAGCCTTTGTCGATCCGCACGCGGAATTTGAGGCAACCACTACCGAGTATAAGGCAGGGCACTGGAACGAAAATGTCCTTCCGCAACGCCGCATGGATGCCGTGGCCACGATGGACCCCGCCAAGTTGGAGGCGTTTCGGAAGGCAGGTATCGCAGTTGTGCTCGCAGCTCCAACCGATGGACTTGTCAAAGGACAGAGCACTGTCGTCCTCACCGGTGCCGATTCAGTCGAACGGTCGATCCTGCGGTCGGTAGCATTTCAGCACATGCAGTTGTTCCCTTCGCGACGAGCGCGCGGTTATCCCAACAGCCCGATGGGTGCAGTTGCACTGATTCGACAGACGCTTTCCGACGCCGATTGGTACGATCGCGCACAGCAAGCGTCGGCGGCAACACCATCGCTCCCTGCTCCCGACACCAACGTCGCACTTGCAGAGCTGCTATCGGTGGTGCGCGGTCAACAAACTGTGATCATTGATGGCTCGAATGAACTCTATGCCCTGCGCGCCGATCGTCTCGCTCGCGAGTTTTCTGTCAAACTCATTGTTCGTGGTTCAGGACGCGAGTACCGGCAATTGGATGCCATCAAAGAAACGCAGAGGACGTTTATTGTTCCGGTGAATTTTCCCGAAGCCCCCAAAGTCGCTTCGCGTGCTGACGCCCTCGGAACTACGCTGCAAGAGCTCATGCACTGGCGACTTGCTCCCGACAACCCGGCCTTGCTGGAAAAAGCGGGTGTGAGTTTTGTATTGACGGCCGACCGACTCTCCAAGGCATCCGATCTCCTTCCAAACGTACGAACGGCTATTGAACGTGGGCTGAGTGAATCCAAAGCCTTACAGGCGCTTACCATCGGTCCAGCACAGTTGCTTGAAATCGACAGCATCACCGGTACGCTCGAAGTTGGCAAGCTGGCGAATATCATCGTTGCCAGTGGTCCGCTCTTCGACAAATCGACCAAGATTGAAGAAACCTGGATCGCCGGCTCCCGCAATCAGTGGGAGTCAAAGGAAGAGACTGATCTGCGGGGGAAATGGCAACTAACCATGACGACCGCGCCGGATATCCAACTGACATTGGAACTGACCGATACTCCGGAAAAACTGAAGGCGACCATTGGTCCACCAGCGGCCTTTGAAAAGGAGGCCAAGGCGGTAGAGCCAAACGCTAAAGAAGAAGAGAACGAGGAAAAGGTCGATGATGACGACTCGACGCCACCAGCTCCGGACGAGCCCAAAAGCGAGGCACAGGAAAGCACTGACAAGAAGGACAAGAGCTCAAAGCCAAAGAGCGTGGAAGTAAAAGGGCTGGCATTTAACGGTTACCAACTCTCCGGAACATTCGAGCTGGGAGAAATCATTAAGGAGAAGCCGGGTGCAGCCATTTTAGGCGTGGCCGTCCTACCACTGAACGACGAATTCGAACTGGTTGGACATTTGCAACTGCCCGATGGTTCCGACCTCGACTTGGTCGCGACGCGCGACGTACAAGATGAAGCGTCGAGCAATGAGCAAAAAGAAGGTAAAGCTGCCGCCGAAGAACCTTCGAACGAAAACAAGAAAGAAGATGAAACTAAAGACGAAGCCAAAATAGTGGTCGATTGTCCCGTCAATTTTCCATTGGGCGCGTACGGTGTGGTCGAACCTCCACAACAAGTTGAATGGCTACTGGTGCGAGGAGCAACGGTCTGGACCTGCGGTGAACAAGGTGTCTTGGAAAATGCAGATCTGCTTGTCCACAAGGGTGTCATATCCGAAGTAGGAGTTGGCTTGGAAGCTCCTGAGGGCGCGACGATCGTTGACGCGACAGGCATGCATGTCAGCCCTGGAATTATCGACTGTCACTCCCATATGGCAACCGATGGTGGAGTGAATGAATCAGGGCAAGCGATCACCGCTGAAGTCCGCATTGGGGACTTTATCGATCCCAATGACATTACGATCTATCGCCATTTGGCCGGTGGCGTTACTGCCGCCAATATTCTGCATGGTTCTGCCAATCCGATCGGCGGCCAAAACCAGGTTATCAAACTACGCTGGGGAAGTTCGGATGAAGAACTCAAAATGCGGGAGGCGCCAGCAGGAATCAAATTCGCGCTGGGAGAAAATGTAAAGCAAAGTTCACGCACGGAAAGTACGCGGTACCCACAATCGCGAATGGGCGTTGAACAGATCATGCGAGATCGTTTTGAAGCGGCGATCAAGTATCGAGCCCAGTGGCAAAGCTGGTCTACGAACCCTCGAGGCGTCCCTCCGCGTCGCGATTACGAACTCGAGACGATCGCTGAAATCGTCGAGAAGACACGCTGGGTGCATTGCCATAGCTATCGCGCCGATGAAATCCTGGGCATGTTGCGCACGCTGGATGACTATGGAATCACCATCGGCTCCCTGCAACATATCTTGGAGGGCTACAAAGTTGCTGACGCGATGGCGGCGCATGGAGCTACCGGCTCGAGCTTCTCGGACTGGTGGGCTTACAAGTTTGAAGTCTACGACGCGATTCCCTTCAACGGTGCACTGATGCATAAGGCAGGTGTCGTCGTGTCGTTCAACTCAGATGACGCCGAACTGGCTCGGCACTTGAATCACGAAGCCTCCAAAGCCGTCAAATATGGCGGAGTGGATCCGGTTGAAGCGCTCAAGTTCGTGACGTTGAATCCTGCAAAACAACTGCGCATCGATCAATACGTTGGATCGCTCGAGCCAGGTAAACATGCCGACTTTGTAATCTGGAATCGTTCGCCTCTATCCACGCTTTCGGTCTGCACCCAATCGTGGATTGAAGGCCGAAAATACTTTGATCGCGAACAGGATATCGCCCGTCGAGCCGCTGACGCTCAACTGCACCGCAATTTGATTCAGAGCATCATTAGCAGCGGTGTCAAAACGCGAGATGCCAAGCCCGATGATGATCCATCGTTGTGGTGGGCACGTTACGACGAGTTTTGTGGACATGCACACGACCACGAAGACGAAGATCACCACCACTCGCACGAGTAGTAGAGCTTGCCAAAGCTCCTCTTGATCGGGGAGCTTAAAAGCTCCGAAAAAAGCGATTTAAAAGCGGACCGGATTTTTAGCAAAATCCACGACGTTTTTACAAGAACCATTACGGCACTTTTTATATTCAAAGCCAAATCATTATGCGTTTAATACCGTTTGTTGCTCCGTTGTTCGTGTTTTTGCACACCACGCTGGCCACTGCTTCCGACCAAATACCCGGCAAGCCGCAGTCAAAACCGATTGCGATTGTTGGTGCAACCATTCATACCGTCAGCGGCCCTACGCTGGCACGTGGGGCTATCGTTTTTGACAATGGCCGAATTGTTCAAGTTGGCCAGGACGCAACGTTGCCTGATGGAACCGAAGTCATTGACGGAACGGGTAAACACGTTTATCCGAGCTTGATCGAAGCCTACTCGGACATTGGACTTGTTGAGATCAACTCCGTGCGCGCCACCATGGATGCCACCGAAACAGGTTCGATCAATTCAAACGTGCGGGCTGCGGTAGCGTTCAACGCCGACAGCGAGCTGATACCGGTCAATCGTGCGAATGGTGTGTTGCTCGCCGTCACCGCGCCCGATGGTGGAATGATTGCTGGACGCAGCTCGCTCATGATGTTGGATGGTTGGAATTGGGAAGACATGACATTGGCCGCCGATACGGGGATGCATGTCAACTGGCCGCGTGGCGATGGCAGCTTAACGGAACTTGTCGAAGTCCTGGAACAGACGCGTCGTTACCAAGCTGCACGCGCGGCAAGCAACAGTGATCAAGCAAAAGATCTGCGTCTCGAAGCACTATTGCCCGTGATCGATCAGTCGATTCCTCTGATCGTAGCCGCCACTACGCTGAACCAAATTGAAGCAGCCGTGGCGTTTGGCCGCCAGCAAAACGTTCGGATCATCATCAATGGCGGCTACGATGCAGTGGCGTGCGCTGAACTACTCAAACGCGAAAACATCCCAGTGATTGTCTCAGCGGTCTATCGGGTTCCCAGCCGTCGGCATTCTGCGTACGATGAAGGATATACACTGCCAATGCAGCTGGAGGCTGCAGGGATCAAATATTGTATCTCCGCTGGCGGACGATTTGGTGCGAGTGGCTTACGCAATTTGCCGTACAACGCCGCGACTGCCGCAGCCTACGGATTGAGCGAGGAACAAGCGCTGCGCGCGATAACGATCAATCCGGCAGAGATTCTAGGTGTAGCCGATCGAGTCGGTTCATTGCAGGTAGGGTTAGATGCAACATTGTTTATTGCCGATGGAGACATCCTCGAGACACCGACTCAAGTCGAAGCCGCATTCATTCAAGGACGAAAGGTCGACTTGGACAATAGGCACAGTCAGTTGTATCGCAAATATTCCGCCAAATACGACGAACCGTAGCGAGCTAGTTTGTGGCCCGATTTCAATGTGCTCAGTGAACTGTAACACGTTGATTTCGGGCCCTATTTCACACCAATGGAGGAACGCATGACGCGAGCAACGTATGTGCCGATCGCGGTTACATCAGCGTGGATAATTGTTGCGCTTGCCACGGCTCTTGCTGCGCGCCAAACGACCAACATCGAAGTAGCCCACGACGTGGCCGAGACGTCGGACGCTGTTGAACATAAGATCAACGAACTCGATCAACTCATTGCGACGTTGACACAGCAACAACAACGCGTCTTAGAGGAGGCTCGAGAGGCGCGCATGCATGCGGCCGATCAAGACCGTGAGTGGAAGAGCTTGGTTGGCCAAATCGATAGCGTTCAGACCCACAAGGAAGAACTCTCTCGCCAGGAGAAAAAGCTAGAGACGGCCAACACAGCGCGAAACGAGGCACAGGTCGCTTTGGATAAAGCCCAGGAAGAGTTTGAGGCGGCGAAAAAACGCTTGGAGGAAGCCCAAGCCAACGTGGCCAAAGCGACTGAGGCGGCGAAAAAAGCCGCCGAGCCAATCGAGGCGATGAAGTCGCAAATTGTCGCGTTGGAAGCGAACGTTCCACAAGTTCGCGATTCGGCTGCGCGGGCTGAAGCAGCCAGTCTCGAGCTTCACAACGAAATCGAACGGATCGAAACACGCGCGGGGGAACTTGCAACCGAGCGTCAGATGCACCAGCAGGAGATCGAACGACTGATGCGCGAGGCTGGCAACTGGATTTCGTTCAGCGAACAGATCGCACCGATCTTCCATCAACATTGTGTCTCCTGTCACAATGCGCGGAATGCAAAAGGGCAATACAACATGGCGAGTTACGATGCTATCCTGGCAGAGGGTGAATCGGGGCTTGCTATACTTCCGCGCGATGCGGAAGCTTCTTCGCTTTATCAACACGTCGCCAATGGATCGATGCCATTTGAAGCGGAGCCATTGACGTCGGAACAAATCAATTTGATTCATCTTTGGATCGAGGCTGGGGCGCGCGTCGAATCCGCGGTCGATACAAACGCTCCTCTGATCCGAATCATGCCGCGCAGGCCGCAACCCTTGCCGCCGGATGCCTATCGCAGCGCTTTACCCGTGACCGCATTGGCGATCGACGCGTCGGGAAGTTGGTTGGCCTCTTCTGGATATCATGAACTGCTCATCTGGTCGCTACCAGACGGTAAACTCATCCAACGCATCAGCAATGTGGCTGAGCGAGTCTACGGGATCGACATTCATCCCGACGGGAAACGCATTGCGGTTGCCAGTGGTACCCCAGGGCAACTTGGAGAGGTCAAGCTATTTGATGCACAGTCGGGCGAGTTGCTGGCAGACTTGTTAGTGTCGGAAGACGTTCAGTTCAATGCGTTGTTTTCACCCGATGGCGGACGTCTGGCGACTGTTGGGGCGGATGGCAGTGTGTATCTATTCGATTTGAACAATGCCGATTCACCGCAGTACGTTATTCAGGATCATGCAGACTGGGTCAACAGCGTCGCCTGGTCACCCGATGGTCGTTGGTTGTGCACTGCGTCGCGCGACAAAACCGCCAAAATCTTTGATTCTGAATCGGGGCAATTGAAGTTGACTTTTAGTGATCATGGTAGGGATGTCACGCAGTCGCTTTTTGTCGGCAACGAACAGGTTGTGAGCGTTGGTGGCGATCGCAAACTGCGATTTTGGAACCTCTCGGATGGCAAACAAAGCCGGGAAATCGGCGGCTTTAACAGCGATATTGTGGCCGTGGTGGCACTGGAGAATGCGCTATTGGCTTCGATCAGCTCCGATTCTGTCCTTCGCATTCATTCCGCCGCCGATGCAAGCTTGCTGAGAGAATCGAAAATTGCGGAACAATGGAGCGCAAGTTTGACAGCTCGTACCGACCATCCCTTCTTCTATGTCGGTGATCAAGCCGGAACCATCTATCAAATTAAACGGGATGACTTGACCGTCGAGCAGAGTTGGCCTGCGATGCCCTAGCTCCCCAAAATGTGGTAGTCTATTGCATTGAGCACACCGTCCTGGACGAGACGAGACTCGCCAAATTTCACACAAGGATTGCTGCCATGTCTACCCCTCAGCGCGCGCTGTTGGTCATCGATATTCAACTCGAATACTTTGATGGTGCGTTACCGATTTCATATCCAGTCGGACATCTCGAGCGAATTTTGCAAGTAATGGATGAAGCGAACAAGGCGAAAATCCCGGTTGGGGTCATTCGCCATCATCAACCCGATCCAGAATCGCCCATCTTTCGATTGAATTCGGAGATGTGGGAGTTGCATCCGGAGGTTGATGATCGCCCGCGCGACATATTAATTGATAAACAACTCCCCGGTTCATTTACCGGTACGGGGCTCAACACTTGGCTGCAGTCGTTTAATGCAGACACATTAACTATTGCCGGATACATGACGCACATGTGCTGCGACACGACCGCGCGGCAAGCTTTTCACCGTGGATATCGCGTCGAGTTTCTGAAGGATGCGACCGGAACTCTGGATGTTGACAACGAGGCGGGAAAAGCCACGGCGCAGGAACTGCAAAACTCGATACTTGTGGCGCAGCAAATGTTCATCAGCCAAGTAATCAGTACGGATGACTGGCTTGCCAAGTTAGAATGCCCGTGACAAGCCCATTTACGATAGCCCCAGCACCTGTCGTTTCCTCAATATCCGCTCGCAGCATATTTTGCACCCCACCTACTCACCCACTCAGAGATTCCCCATGACCCGCAATTGCACTTTTATCGCTCTATTGTTGTTCATCACCTTGGGCAATTGGCAGCCCACCATCGGTTCTGCCCAAGAGAAACCGACCGATCCGGCAACGTTGGAGATACCTGCTACGGACGAAGGCTTGCCCGGCGCTGGCCCAATCCGTCGCTTCGACTGGTTCAAGAGTCATTGGCTCGGCAGACGTAGTCAGTGGATCAAACGCGTTGAAGAAGACCAAGGAGCCGTCGTTTTCCTCGGAGACTCCATAACGGAAGGCTGGGGCGATGACTTCAAACAGAGTTTTGGAAAACTCAAAGTTGCGAATCGCGGAATCAGTGGCGATACGACGCGTGGCATGCTACTTCGATTGGATCGGGACGTGTTGAGTCTCAACCCAGCCGCGGTGGTGATGTTGATGGGGACCAACGATTTGGAGGAAGGCGCTGAACCGCAGACAATCGCTGACAACGTACGCCTAATCGTCGATCGGTTGAAGGAACACAACGCAAAGATGCCCATTGTCATTTGCCAAGTCCTGCCGAGCTCGTCATCGAAAAGTCGATCGGCGGATAAGATCAAACAGATCAACCAACTGACGGCAGCGGCTGTGGCAGGGGACTTGCAGATTACCGTGCTTGATACTTGGACTTTGTTTGCCAACGCGGATGGCGACGCAAGCCCCGAAGAGTTTCCCGACTTATTGCACCTGAACGACCTTGGTTATCAAAAGTGGGCATCGGCAGTCCGTCCAATTTTAGCAACTGAGGGCTTTTTGGAAACGGAAAAGGACGCCTTTCAACTGGAAGAAGGCTTTGAGAGCTTGTTTAATGGTCATGATTTAAGTGACTGGTGTTTGCTTCCAACGACGGAGGAAGAAAAAGCCGCCGCTGCCAATTGGAGACGCAACGACAAGAATGCCCCACCATGGCCAATTGTGGATATACAACTCAATCTCGATGGACAAATGGAAACACCCGATCGACGTTATCGCGCCGTTAACGGCCGCCTGGTTGTTGCAACTCCAGAAGAAGGGCGGCGCATTCAGCAACTGTGGACAGTCCGCGAGTTTCCCGAAAACTTTACTTTGAAGTTAGAGTTTCGCGCGACCCCAAATGCCGACAGCGGAGTTTTTCTGCGCAAGCCGCAATTGCAATGTCGCGACTATCGATTGGCGGGACCCTACAAAGATTTGAAAGGCTATCTCCCGCAGGACTGGAATGAACTTGTGGTTGTCGTTCGCGACAATGTGGCGCGCTGCACTTGTAACGGTGAAGTGATCGAAGCTGAATTCAAGTTACCAACAACTGGCCCAATTGGACTCGAAGGCGATCGAGGTCAGATGGAGTACCGACGCATTCGGATCAAAACGGAATAATCGTACAGATGCTGCGCAAACATTTTCTTCGTAGTGGACGAGGTTACGAGTCCCTTTGGAAGAGTGTCGAACGATTGTCTTAAGTGTGTCCCACAATGTCGAACGATTGTCTCAATCCTTTCCTTAGCTCAATGTCGAACGATTGTCCTCAATCGTTTCCTCGCGCAATGTAGAACGATTGTCCTCATCCTCAGCTCAATGTAGAACGATTGTCCTCAATCGTTTTTTTTCAAAAGCGATTGAGGACAATCGCTCTACACTCTAGCGGCGCATGAAAATGTTAGGTTTTCTTGGCCATATTGCTGTGGGTGGAAGGCTGGGCTCCGCGTCTCGGACGGCAGGGGCTGGTTGCATTGCATTGGCCTGTGGCGCTCGGTCTGCCGTCAGTTGTCGACTGGGTGCGTCGGAGGCTGGCCTTCGGCTGGTCACCGGTCGGTCGCTTAGAGTTTCTTGAATGGGGGCGGAGCCGGTGAGCTGAAGCGGAAAGGAGTCGGTGTCGTCAATCTCTGGCGGAAGAGCTTTGCGAGCAACTATGGCATCGCCACCAGGAGCCAGAGTGGTCGCGTCAAACGAGATGGTCGGAGGGAACGGACTACTCTGCGCAGCAATTTTGGCGGCAATGGAGGCGAATTCTTGACGAACGGAACCATCCACATTTTCGAGCTGTTCGGCTAGTCCTTGCGCGGCTGCTGGGTTGTTGGAACAGATTTGGGAGATCTGTGACATGAACCGCGCAGTTTCAACGAAGTTATAGTCGGCGGTTTTGCTGACAAGTGGTCCCAGTGTTCTCGTAAGCAGGTCGGCGCCAAAGTTATCCAACTTTAGAAACACGTCCATCGTGCCGGCCACTCGGTTTTCACCATTTTGATGTTGCGCGCTGCGAGACTGCAAGATGCATACGCACCGTCCCGTCATTTTCCGTGGCGTCATGGTTCCGTCGTACATGCCGGTGCCATAGTAGACGTGAATGCTTTCGTCCCCGTAGATCAAATCGCACTTCGCGGAGGTGCCCACGCCGTCGTTTGCCAGAAACGAGTAAGGGCTCGTTCTCTTTGTCGATACTTGAGTAATTCCCATCAATTCCCAGATATTCACCAAGACTTCGGGTCGGCGGACCAAAAAGGTGAACATTTCAGGATGGCATTCGATCTCTTGTGACGGCATCCGACGAAAGAAGCTCGGATTGTCCACCACGTCGCGAATCAATTCCGACGCGTTGGGATTGAGCCGCTGAAAAGGAATGCTTCGCTTCGCACTGGCCTTTGCGTCACGCGAGGAAGCTCCTTCGGGAACTGGTTCATCCGCCCAGCAATTGCTCGGAGCAATGCAGGCTAAGCCTTGCAGCGCGATAACGAGGAGAAGCAGAAGAGCAGTCCGCATGAAGAAGCCCAAGCCCGCGTATTCCACCTAGATCCCCTCGACCCTAAGGCTGAGTTCCACGAACATCAGCAACGTAAAGAATCGGTTCGCGGAGGGGCACTTCCTTACTGCAAGTTCGAGACGGAATATGAAATGGCACAAACGGGGGCTATTTTAAGCGAACGGCGATCTTCTCCACCCCTACTTTTGCGAACAGCGGAGGTGCGTAGCATCGGCGGTCAGGTTGAAGTAAGAGTACGAGTTGCGCTTTACCGTTTCCAACGGTCGCGCATGGATTCGCGCCATTGCTGAAAAACGGGTTTGGTGGAATTCCAATTCGACTTATTCTTCAAATCGACCTCTTTTGACTGAAGTGGCTCTTTGGCAGCCAGCTGAGTAGTTGCATGGTCAGCCGGTCGATAGGTCGATAGGTAGTGTCCCCAATGACTGTCCAACAGTTGTTCCGCAGGAAATGGGTTCCGGCTCTCTAAATTCTGCTTGGCCACCAGCACTTGTCCCCGCAGGTAGATCCGTTCGTCCGGGTGCAACAGTGCCTCAAAGACTTCGACATCGTCCACCCATACCCGCCCGCGACCGATCACATCAATGGCAACCCGCAGTTCCACCAATTCATCGGTCGGCACGTCAGCCACATACAACGTCGCAGGGCGACGTCCCCAGTCATTGGCGATCGCGCGCGATTCGCTTTGTCCACCATAATCTTCGTAACGTTCAAAGCGATCACCGTTTTTCATTCTCCCAACCACGCTCAGGCGAACTCGGCAACTTTCGCCGGCCGGTGGAACTCGCAACCAAGCTTGAACTGCAAGGCGTCCTGTTCGCGGGGTAGTAATTGGCTCACTCTGAATCCAAGCAGCCGTATCGCCTTTGCTTCGATTGTCGATGAGCAGCGATTGTTTTCCCGAGTGCGGTAGATCAGCAGTCGCGGTGATATGCACGTCCGGCAGCGACGATACATTCCAGCCCCTCGGTTTACTTGCGTTCGTCCAATACTCGAAGTCGCCCAGTAGTTCAGCCAAGCGGTGTTGCTGAGTTGCATCCCCAGCGTCTGCCACAATTTTCTCGATTTGAGCCAGTTCGGCTGCTATGCGCGGAACTACTTCGTGCGTCCCACGATGCTTGACGGACTGAAGGACTAACTGCGGATCATTCACTTCCAGGGCAACGAGGCCATACGGATCGATCTGCAAATCCCAAATGCCAGCATCTGTGTTGGCTATTTCAGGTGGGAAATTGAGGTTATTCAGCGTATCAATGGGGCTTCCCAATAATCTCGGAGCTAACTGCGAACGCGGCCGTGTGCCAGCAACTTGCAATGTGACATTTTCCGTCCAGGGAGCCTTGTTTACAAGTTGTATGAAGGTCCGTCCGCCGTGTTGTGCTGTTCGAACTCGCAAATTGGTCTGGGTTGAACTCGCTGGGAAGTCATCGAATTTGATGGGCGGCAACTCCTTGAACGTGCGATAAAGCTGTTGCAGTGAACTATTTTGTCCGCCGGCGGGTAACCAACCGCCACTTGCCAGCAAGTGGTGATCAGCATCAAAGATCTGCTGGATCAACGACTTTCGGGCATAATGGTCGTGCGACGTCGAATACGGAAAGACCCAGTCTCCGCTTGGGCTTTGAGCGATGTTGCCCAGTTGTTCGATGGCTTCCAGTTGAAATCCCGTTGGCTGCTGAATCACCAGAGCTGCCGTGCCGCTGGTGGCTGGTATTTGGAGTGCTCGCTCACTTGCCAGTTCTAATATCCATTCACTTGAGCTGACCGACTCCCGCTCTCGCTCCAATCGTCCCTGGAGAAGTGTTACGTGTGGAAGTACTTCCAGCGCCTCCGCATCGATTCCGAATGCCAGAAGATATTCGGCCGGGTTGCGAACGATCAGTTGCGGCTGCAGGAAATCGTCTTCTGATGGACTTTTCTCCCACAATCGAATTGCATTGAGATAGAGCTTAGCCGTCGATTGTTTTGCATTGATCACCTCGGACATTCGCACAAACAACTTGGTTAGTTCCTGCGATCTCCAATTCAAGAACGCCAATCGCACCGGTCCATCCCAACTCGTTTCGAGCTGTTCGGTGGGTGGAAGTACAACTCCCTGCGCTTGGGCGAACTTGGCCAGCGTGGCGGCATCCAGTCCCCAGCGGTCACCAGCAAAAATGAACTGCGATTCTTGATCCAACTGTAGCGAGATTCCTCCAAATGCTGGATGATGTCCGTAGCGACTGACGATTTCGCGGACCACCGCTATCAACTCCGCTTGAACACGTGAGTCGAGCGGATTGTAGCGGCGTATACGATGGCGAGCCGCATTGCGTCGCCTTGGCCATGTTTGTCCCGAAAGGTCTCGCTGCAACGTAGATTTTTGGCTCTCTTCAAAACTGGCCAACGCGGGAAGTGGTGTGTCGAGATCAATCGCCAGGATCAGCTGTCTTCCATCGCGGTCGAACCGACGCAGTAAGAGCTCGACATAGTCTTTCAGCTCCTCACTTCGCCCATCACTGTAGAACAAGCCGCTGTCAAACCGTCCAGTTGGTTCGAGCTTCTCGTTTGGAAAGATAGCTCCACCTTCGCAAAACACTTTCAGCAACAGAGTGTCCGCCTCGATCCAGGTCATGGACTGATCAAGTCGTTCTGCAGCGGTGAACCACGTCTGCCAACTGTCCAGCGGTCGATTGGTGATCGGATCGAATACCCTTGGCGCCGAAAAGCTCTCTGCCATCAGCGGCTTATCGAGATACAAACCGACTCTTCGGCTTGCCTGCGGAACGATCTCTACCGCAGATGCGGCCAGCATCGCAACCTCAACGTCAATCGTCCCCACCGATGCCATCATTGTTTCACTGGTGTTGGCCAACAGAAGGTAGTTGTTCCCATTCTGCGGCCAAAATATGATGTCGTGGGTGGAGAATCGTCCGTCCGTCGAACATTCTCGCGGCGCAATTTGAATGCCTGTATCGCGACTGAGCGATGGTAAATTGCCCATCTCATCGGGCGCGCGCACACTGACCGCCAATTCCATAGGCTGATCGGTGGGTAACTTCACGCGCAAACGGTGCGGCTTATTGCTCGCCAATCCACTGATAGGGAGCGCCAGCCAACTGTTTGGCCCGAGCGTTAGCACTTGGACTGGTTTCTCGCTTTCTATCGTCGCGATGGTACGCGATTCGAGCCGACCGTGGCTGACTGGTGGCTTGCTTCCATATGCCTGTAAGTTGACTTGTTGCCACACGTTGCGCATTCCCAACGTATCGGACAGGTCGTGTAGCGGAGCCAACCAGGCCAAGCCCCCCGGTTTGCTTGCCGCTAGGGCATCGAGTTCGACTAGTGGTTGCCAATCGATGATTTGATCGGCACGCCGCTTGGAACTGATTGCGACCACGTCGAGTCGCCGAGTGAGTGCCGCGGCGGTGCTTACGAAACTGTTGATGAACCGACGGCGAACCAACGTGAATTCGACAAGGTACGCTCCTTCATCGCTCGGGGTTATCAGCTCCACGTCAATAGCTGGAAAGGTGCCAAGCTTATCGACGGTAACTAGTCGCAATTGTTCATCGCCGACCGGCCCACGAGCTCCCTGAAAATGCGTTCGCAGTTCATATTCGCCTGCGGACAGGCCGGTTCGATAGCCGCTAACCTGAGCTCGCCATGTCTCGTCGGTCTCGAACACAGTATGCGCTCGATCCAATTTGACGCGAAGACGGTCTTGCACCAATCGTTCGATCGCAACTCGAGAACCTCGCTCATCCAGCGATTCGATCCAGTTCCCTTGCAACACCTGTTTCAGGGAAAGCGTTCGCACCATCGATTCTGCGGTCAAAGGATCTTTGAAACTCAGTTGCAGCGTACAGTCGACGTCCGATTTAATTCGCACGTCTACTCCACCAAATTGCGTTGGACTCGCCGGGAGAACTTGAAGCGATTTTGGATCGATCGAGTTTACCGTCCCAATCGCATCCGCCTGCAGATTTAGATTGCGAACAAGCTTGACGGTTCCACGATCAATTGTGATCGTTCCGTCATAGGGCCGCGGCAGAGTGCCACCCCATACGATTCGGAACTCGCAATCGAGCGAATTTGACGTTGAGGCCGTCGCACCATCCTCTGACGCAAAAAGTCCAAGCGGACTTACACAACTGACAATCAACGAAGCGCAATACCACAACCAACTCCACGACCAACAACGGTCGACTCGTCGATTTGGATTGTCTGATCGAATTGATGCCGATTCTGGAAACTCGACTTGTGGACTAAGCCCACCGACAGTCATGGAACGAACTCGAAACAAAGTTACAAAGTAAACGGTGAACGCTTACGGGACACTGCAAAGTTTGCTTGTACCAAAGCTCTGGGTCTGTTCCCACACCGGAATTTTATAATTTGCTTGCATTGGACGATCAGCCAAAATTCATGCTAGCTATTTGCTAGTCGAGTCGAGTTTGGCTTTCAGCTGAGACATCATATAGAGCATCTCAACGCAAATCTGCTTTGAACGCTCATCGTACCGCTGTGTTTCGAATTCAGTATCATCGGCAATTTTAGGGTCGTCGTAACGCAGCGGCATTCGAAGGTCGCAACCCGCCACGATCGGGCAGGCATCGTCTGCGTCGGAGCAGGTCATGACCGCGCAAAATTCTTTGGTGGGGTTGGGAGGTGCGTCATACACTTTAGAGAAACAGAGTTGCGGCGCCGCCGAGTCCGAAACCAGCACCTCATATTTGGGGTTGCTCGCAGTCTTGTCCTGAGTTTTGATGTTCAGTCCAGAGCGTTGTAAAGCAGCCACGGTACGAGGATTGAATGCGGTCGCTTCGGTTCCGCCAGAGTACGTTTCCACGCCGTCGATACCGTAGAAGTCTGCGGCGATCTGTGCCCAGACTTGCGTCAAATGACTTCGTCTAGAATTGTGCGTACAAATAAAAATCAGTTGGGCTGGCTCCGACTTCGATAGCCGCTCGCACATATAACTGGCTATCCTTTCCAGATCATCCTGACGCTCGGTCGGGATGTTGTTAAAGCCGATTTCAGCGTCTTGTAAATACTTTTGCAATTCAGGGTAAAAGGACTGAGCGGTGGAAGAGCGGGAGAGCGACATTCGTTTTTCCTGAATTGGTTCAAAGCCAGCTGACCGAGCCGGTGGGTTTTGCCCCACAATAGCAACGCTCACAAAAAGGAAAACCAGATAAACGTAAATTGTTGGTGAAGTTCTTCCAACTGTCATTTCAATTCCTCCACTCCTGCGGGTTATATGGCGGTCGCCATTCACGCTGACTATTTCGCCCATTTGACCTAGTGCATCGCAATGGTGCCACGATGTGAGTGGCGGGCTGTCCAATTCGTCAATACTGTGGTACCAGTATTGTAACGCATTTACCCTTGAAGCTCAGAGTTGTATCCAAATCGGTGCAGGTGAGCTCAGAATTCACGTCCCGTGTGAAATACGTACCACGATTAGTTTGAAATGGAAGCCTTATGTCAAAAGCAAACACACTCAGAAACCTGCAAATTGCGTTATCGATGGAACTTTCTGCAACGCATCAATACCAATTGCATGCTTGTGTTCTCGATGATTGGGGAATGGGACGACTGGCCAGCCAGATGCGGCAAGAAATGCAAGAAGAGCTAGGTCATTCCGAGCAGTTTCTAGTTCGCATGTTGTTCTTGAAAGGAGAACCCAAAGTCGAATTGGAGAAAACACCTAAGCGCGCAGGTTCATTAAAAGAAATGTTTGAAACTGATTTGGCGGACGAAAAGGCGGCAATCGACTTCTACACTGCTGCCTCCATAGCAGCGACGGAGGAACGCGACATTGGCAGTCGCCAACTTTTCGAACAGATAGCGATGGATGAAGAAGGGCACATGAGCTGGCTCGAACTGCAACTCGACTTGCTCGACCGGATGGGCGAACCCGCGTACATCGCGACGCATTTGACAGACGCAACGTCAGCGTAGAGTCGAGCGATTGTCCCCAATCGCTTTAACGATTGAGACAATCGTTCTACGATGAGTTTCAGAAACGATTGAGACAATGTTCTGCATTGAGCTTCAGAAACGATTGAGACAATCGTTCTACAATGTAGGAGAAGTCGCCCAAACCTGGGCTTGGGCGACTCGGAGTTCAATTGCCTGTGAGGCCAGTTACCTGTGAGGCGAATTGCCTGTCTGGTTAGCTGGCCACTCATCTGCGCTGGTCTACTAGTGGTCGCAACAGGTCATGCAACATGGTGCAGCGCAGACGCATTCACCACCCACATCGCACTGGCAATTCTCTGCATCACACACACAGTTTTCGCATAGACAACCGCTTCCACAACACGCGCAGTTGACTGCGGGCGGTTGTGGCTCGGAAGACGAAAATAGAAGCGGGGCAGCCGTCACGCCTCCCAGCAACGCGAGGCTCAAAAAGATCTTGGTAAGCATTTAGACATCTCCAAACTGAAGTTTTTAATGAATAGAAATCAAACATTCAGTGCGAAGATCAATTGTGCCAGACACACAATGTCGCTTGTCGCCGATTATGGGCGAGGGGAAGAAGTTCGACATTGCTTTGCTCCAAAGCAACTCGAACAGGAGTATCGCTGAAAAAGGTAGGAGAAAAAACGTCCAAAACCGAATCAACGTGCAACTTTACTTTTTGCACCACGATGGCAGGGCTAGACGATTGTACTGAACAACAGCACCTCGAACAACACTGTTTCAACGACTTTTGCGCATCTGTGGGCCGTTGCGAGTCAGCCACTGAATCCACAGGCAGTGCGTCTACTTGGTTAATGTCTACATGATTAACGTCTACATAGTTGACCGGTGACTTGCAGCAGTTCGCACAACTGGGCGTTGTACGACTCGGTGGCACATGGGCATTAGTGGAATTGCCGTCAGCGCGATCCGCAGAGCAACAGGGCGTACTGCAGCAAGCAGCAGCGCCTACAGCCGTACAGCAAGAGCTGAACATTTGCAGATGCAATGCAACAACGATGCACGCGAAAGTGACAGAGGTGACTTGAAGCGTTCTCATCCCCTCATGTTAAGAAATTTGCCGGCGTAAGTCAAATTGTAGAACGATTGCCCCAATTGTTCCGTCTTGCGATGTTTGCCTCAGCGGGCTACAAAACACCTGAGTGACATTGAGGACACTTGTTTTCCACTGCCACTCATTTGTGTACTTCGGTGGCGGTCGGGCAATTTATTGATCGACTTGTGGTGATAGGGCCGTCTGTGAAAATCGATCGGGCCATCGGAGTACAAATGTGCTTCCCTTGCCTACTTCGCTACGAATGGTGATATCGCCTCCATGCTCGCGCAGCACCTTCTGACTGACGGGCAGCCCTAGTCCCGTGCCGCGGTTCCCTTTGGTCGATTCAAATGGAGCAAAAATCCGCAATTGGTCTTCTTCAGAGATTCCGTCTCCGTTGTCTTTGACACTGATGCAGATCAGCCCTTTCTCGCGAACGTGTTCGACGGAGACTCGCACGCTGGGTGGAACGCTGTCGTTGCGGCTCGACATGGACGCTGCGTCGATGGCGTTGGTAACGACGTTTAAGAGCGCTCGGTGCATGGCTTCGTTGTCAAACGGCGCCTCAACCAATGACGCCGACTTGCAAAGTGTCAATTCGACTCCCATCTCCTCAGCTCGAATTTTCATAAGCTCGACGACATCTTTGAGCAAGGCTTCGACATCGCCGGTAGTGAGTTCGGGTTCTCGCTCTTTGCTGAACGAGAGCATATCCATCACTAAGTTGGAGATCCGCTCTTGGTTCTTTTCAACGATATTCCAACCGCGTCGAATGACGTCGATGTCTTCTTTTTTCAACCCATCTTCCACTAAATAGGTACCGCCACTAACTCCTTGCAGAATATTCTTGACATGATGGGACAAATTGGCGATTGTTTGCCCCATGGCCGCCAGCCTTTCTGATTGCACCATGGCGCGATAGAACTGGGTGTCTTCAATTGCCAAGGCGGCTTGTCCACCGATCGCAATCATGAGCTTCAAGTGGGATTCTTCGAAACATGCCTTTCCATCACGTTCGGCGTAAGCTCCGTGAGATAGTTGTGTATCAATATAAATCGCGCCAACCAGTCCGTAACGTCCGAGCATTGGAACGCAAATGGCCTCGTTAACGCCTAGATCGTTGATGCTCTCTACGCCTTGCCAACGTGAGTCATCTTGGGCATTGCTCGTCAGGACTCCTTCTTTGTTGGAAGTGACGTAGTCCAGGATCGTACGACTGATTTGAAGTTTACGCGGGGCTGGGCGCGAAGGGTTGTTGTTCGTCTGTTTTCGATCGCGCGAATAAGTGGGAGTGAGTTGGCCAGTAATATCGTCCAGCATCATAATGCAGCCACGATCGCATTCGATCCATTGGAAGATCAGGTCGAGTACTTGTGTGAGTAGGTCGCCGAGATCAACGGTGCGATTGATGGCTTGGCTAACTTGGTACACGATTTCCCAGTCACTGACGGGTCGCGCCGAGTCGCTAAGTTCGTCGACCGAATCGGCACTTATGGTTGGCGCACCACTGTTTGGCAGAATCGACAGCGTACCACGTTGGCTTTCTACCGATCGACGTATTTGTGGTTGTTCCGGGCCATTCGATTGGGCGACGATTTCGACGCCGGCTGCCGAGCGCGTGGAATGCGGATCGGGGCCACCAGTAAAGATCATCAACGTACGACCGACTTGCACCCGATCACCGCTATGTAGGATTTTACGGGTGACGCGTTTGCTGTTCACAAACGTACCATTGCTACTGCCCAAGTCATTGATTTCAAATTGGGCATCTTCGGTCCTCGCAACCGTCGCATGTTGTCGCGAAACTTCGGTGTCGTTCAGCTTAATTTGGTTGGACGATTCTCGACCGATCGAGGCCGAGGCACCTCGCACCGCAAAGTGCTGTCCATTGTCTTTTCCACGAATAACAAAAAACGACGCCATCTTAGTTTTATCCGTGTCGGGCGGGCCTGCGGAACAAAAAACTATTTTAGCAGGGAATATTGTGCGGGTAACACGACGGGAAGCTCAACAGGCTCTTCTTCGACCACAAGGTTGGATGCGACATTGGGAACAAAGTCATTCGCAGGTAGCAGACTTGGGCAGTCAAGTTGAGCTATCTTCAGAAAGTTCGCCAACAGTTGGTATCCCTCCGTCGAAAGCACTGATTCCGGATGAAACTGGACGCCATAAACTGGGAATTCGCGGTGAACAATTGCCATGATCTCGCGGTGCTCGGACCAGGCAATCACTTCCAGGCAGTGGGGTAGCGAGTCAGGACAGGCGATCAAGGAATGATAACGTGCAAAACGGGGTTGGTCGGGAATATCATGAAAAAGTGCCGATTGACCAAGCTGCATCGGTGTGGCCCGACCATGTATGGGCTTGGTCGCGCGCACGACCGTTCCACCGAAAGCTTCGTAAATGATCTGATGTCCCAAGCATATTCCAAGAATTGGCAGGCGATGTGCATGTTCGCGAACAACAGCAAGACATCCACCAGCATCTACTGGGGCTTTCGGACCGGGCGAGATGACGATCGCTTGACACCTTAAAAGGCGCTCGGCAAGTTCTGGGCTATCATTTCGCGCAACCACTACATCTTGATTCAAACGCTTGAAGTAGCGGACAAGGTTGTAAGTGAAGCTATCGTAGTTGTCGATCAACAGGATCATACCACCGTCCCTTTGCTGGGCAGTGTGTCGATGGCGCGAAGCACACCTTCAGCTTTATGCCAAGATTCTTGCTCTTCCATTTTCGGATCGCTTTCCGCCACAATTCCACCGCCGACGGGCAACTGCCACCAGCCATCGCACGCAGTAAGCGTTCGAATGAGAATGCTCAGGTCCATATCACCGGCGAAACTCAAGTAACCAAGACTTCCGCAATACGGGCCGCGCGCACTGGGCTCCAATTCGGCAATGATTTGCATGGCGCGGATTTTGGGTGCGCCCGTAATGGAGCCACCTGGGAAGGTTGCGGCGATAGCATCTGCCAATGAGCATTCATTTCGCAATTTGGCTTGAAGAATACTGACAAGGTGCCACACGTAACGATACTTCTCCACGCCGCACAACTGCGTTACTTGAACCGAATCTGCATCCGCGACGCGCGAGAGGTCATTGCGAAGCAAATCGACGATCATCACATTTTCGCTTCGATCTTTCTCGCTCACTTGCAGCAAATGCGCCATGCCAGCATCAGCCGTAGGATCGCTCAGTCGCGGGCGAGTCCCTTTGATGGGGCGGGCTTCGATACTTCCATCTTCGATCTTAAGGAATCGCTCGGGTGACGTACTAATCACTTGCACGCGTCCAAAATCAGCGTAGCCAGCAAACGGTGCCGGACTCTGTTGCCGCAGGTGCAGCATCAAGTTCTCTGGTGGACAAATGGCGCGGTGCAAAAGTCGTTGAGCCAAATTGACTTGAAATATATCACCAGCATGGATGTACTCCACGGCGCGAGCAATCGCCTGTCGAAATTGGTCCGACGAAAAATTACTCGTCCAATTCTTCGACCAGCGTGTCGGAAACTGAGTGGATAGTTGACGTTCGGACAACCGCGTCTGGCGACGAACAATTTGTTGAGCCGAAGTGGTCGTCTCCCCCCCTTCCAACAATTTCAAAAAGTATTGCAGTCGTCTGTACGCTCGTCGCTGTCGAACTCCGGCGGCGAGAACCGGAAAGCCCTGCGATACAATCCACGCCTCTTCGCGAACATGGTCCCAAGAGAGTACGACGTCGTACAGTCCCAACATGGCCAACGGCAAACGGAATTCGTTGAATGGTGCCTTCGGTAGCTCTTCAAAACAGCCACCGAGTTCATAGCCGAACCAGCCCATCCAACCACCTTGCATGGGTGGCAGGCCCGGCAATTTGGCTTGCGGATAGCGATCGAGTTGCTCGGCAATCCGCTGCAAAGCAAGGGGGGAAGTCTGGTCGATTCTCAAAGTCGCAAATGGATCGGCCGTTAAGTAACTGAAGCGTCCAAGTTCGTCAGATTTCAGGCTGCTATCGAGCCAAATACAGCCTGGTTGCGACGATAATCTCCGAAAACAATATTCCGGAGTCCAATGCGATGGCAGCCTGCGCACGAGTGGCTGGGTCTGGTTCAGCGACCGAGCCGACTGGGGATTTGGAGTGCTGGGGGATCGAACTGGCAAAGTATTTAAGGGCTCTGGAGTCTACGATAGAGTGCGTGCCTGCCAGCTCTGGAGGAAAACTGGAGGAATAGTCGACGAGCAAAACAGCTATTCTAACCTTTTTTTATCGTATCGTGCGGAAACGTGAGCTAACCGATGAGGGCATGTACCGCCTGGCCAATATCCGGCTGTCGCATCAATGACTCTCCGACCAACATGGCTTGAACGCCATTGTCTTGCAGCAACTTTGCATCCGCGGCAGTATAAATGCCGCTTTCCCCCACCACAATTTTGTCGGTTGGAATCTCGCGCCGCAGTCGAATCGTGTGTTGCAGGTCTACCACAAATGTCTTGAGATTTCGGTTGTTGACACCAATTAACTCAGCTCCCGTGTTCAACACATTGTCCAAGTTGCTGCGCTCGTAGAATTCCACCAGCGCCCGCATCCCAAGTTCTCGAATCAACTGGTAGAGGCTGCGGAGCTCTTGGCGCGACAAGCATTCGGCGATTAACAAGACGGCATCGGCACCCGCAACTCGTGCCTCAAAGATCTGATAGGGATGAATGATGAAATCTTTGCGCAGAATTGGCAAATCGACTTTGGCGCGAATAGCGATCAAATAGTCAAGTGAACCTTGGAAATAGTCTTTGTCAGTGAGCACGCTCAGACAACTGGCACCGGCTTCGACATAGGCCGTTGCAATCGCTACCGGATCAAAATCATTTCGAATGACTCCCTTGGATGGACTGGCTCGTTTGACTTCCGCAATCAATCGAATGGGAGGCGCGTCGCGTAGTGGAGCGACGAAATCTCGCGCGGGCGGGGCTTGATCCGCCAGCTTCATCAAATCGCGGAGAGGACGTAGACGTATGGCAGCTTCAACTTCGCGCCGTTTCGTCGCCACGATATTGTCGAGAATATCGACCATAAAATTCCTGGGAGTTATCAAGAGGGGAAATCAAGGAGGGAAGCGCTGCGAGGCCGACACATTAGTAAGGGATGATGACATCACAACCAACCGATCCTGCGAATTCCGGTAGGGTTGGTCATTAATGTCGAAAGTGGCGAACTCCTGTGAAAACCATTGGAATATTGTATTCGTTGCAAGCGGCAATGACTTCATCATCCCGGATCGAACCTCCCGGCTGAATAATCGCCACCACCCCTGCGTCGGCAGCCGCTTCGATGGAATCAGGGAAGGGGAAAAAAGCGTCGGATGCCAACACGCTACCGGCGGCGCGATCGCCCGCTTTGCGAATCGCGATCTCAACGCTATCCACGCGACTCATTTGCCCAGCTCCGACACCGACCAACGCAGTGTCGCGGCCGAGCACGATGGCGTTGCTTTTTACGTGGCGTACCATTTCCCATGCGAAGTAAAGATCGTCCCACAGTGATTCACAAACCGTTGCTTCGGTCACCGTACGCCATTGACTGTGGAATGCAGGCAAGTTGTCTGCCTCTTGGGCCAAAGCTCCTCCGGCAACAAAACGAATCGCGATTTCAGCTTGAGCTTCCGTCAAACGTCCAACTTGCATTAGTCGAACGTTATCGCGCCATTTGGGCTTGGTCGTCAAAATGCCGACGGCCCCTGCTTCAAAATCTGGTGCGATGATGGCTTCGATGAACCTGCCAGGCTCACACAGCACCTCCGCCGTTTCAATGTCGATGGTACGGTTGAATCCTATCACACTTCCAAAAGCGCTGATCGGATCACCGTCCAAAGCCTTACGAGTGGCTAATGAGAGCTTTGAACAGGTGGCGGTACCACATGGATTGTTGTGCTTAATTACCGCAACGGCTGGTTGCCCAAATCCTCGAGCGATAGCAAGAGCACTGTCCAGGTCAAGAATGTTGTTGTAGGAAAGTTCTTTGCCATGGATATGCCGAGCACTAACGACGCTAGCCGACGAATCGCGAGGGATGCGATAAACGGCTGCCTTCTGATGCGGGTTCTCGCCATAACGCAACTGGCTCTTCCGCTCCAAACGCACGGTAAGGGTCGCGGGTAATTCCGTTCCCGCCGACTCGCGCCGAAAATAATCGGAAATTGCCTGGTCGTAGTGGCAAGTCATGGTAAATGCTTCGGCGGCCAATCGCCGGCGCAGACTGAGCGTGGTCGCGCCCTGTTCTTCAATATCCAACAGCACGGCGCTGTACTGCTCTGGTCGAGTAACGACCGTGACCCACTGGTGATTCTTCGCTGCGGCGCGTATTAAACTCGGACCACCAATGTCAATTTGTTCAATCGCTTCTTCTCGCGAGACTCCTGGACGAGTCACCGTGGCCTCGAACGGATAAAGATTCACGACGACCAGTTCGATTCCTCGAATATCTTCGTCTTGCATGGACGCCAAGTCACCGACATGATTGCGACGCGCCAGAATTCCGCCAAAGATCTTCGGATGAAGCGTCTTCACCCGTCCATCCATCATCTCGGGAAAGCCGGTGTATTCAGCCACATCGATCGTGTCGATGCCATGGTCGGCAAGATGTTTGCGAGTGCCACCGGTCGAGTAAATTTGAACACCGCTGGCGACTAAGCCCGCAGCAAAATCGACCAACCCCAGTTTGTCGCTGCAACTAATAAGAGCTCTTCGAATTCGTTGATTTTCGGACACCGCACGGGGTACTCGCTCAAGAGGATAGGGTAAAAGCCACTAAAATTCCGGCAGACCACTGTTTTAAGGCTGAGCAGCCATCGGTCAAGGTGCGAACAGGTGCGTGCCGTTACCAAGAGCCAAAATAGACAGAGCTGTTGACCAACTACGCAGGCCAGCCAAACGATGGTCCTGAGGACTTGTGGGCCTGCTTTTCGTCTGATTCCACAACTTTTCAGGTCTAGTGCCACCCAAACTGCTCGTAAATCTCCACCCTTCCGACTACTCTAAAACCGTGCGCGATGGCAGTCACGTTGTTGCCGGAACGCAGTGCAATTGGACTGGAATTATCAAAATGGTTTCAAAACGACGCAAGCCTTTTGTTGAGCAATTGGAACAGCGACGCCTGCTGACAGGAGTGAATGAGGGACAGCTTTTCTTGTATCTGCTCAATGAAGCTCGCCACGATCCGGCCGCCTATGCTGCCAGCGAGACGCTGCCAATCAACTTCTTGGACGTCGAACCGCGACAGCCGCTAGCCGTTAACGCAAACCTCCAGCAAGCGGCACAATTCCATTCAGTCGAAATGGCGGAAAACGACTATTTTGCTCACCAAAGCGCAGTCACCGGGCAGTGGCCCAACGCCAACGCTCGAGCGCACGGCTACAACTTGCCAAGCTGGTGGGAAAGTGACAACAACTTCATCGAGTCGATCGCGGCGGGAACTATAACTGCGACGCCCAAAGCTGCGTTACGACAATTGATGTTATCTCCATCCCATCGCGATCACCTGCTAGGCATCAGTGACTTTAACGCACAAAATACTGAAGGTGGAGTCGGTTACGCTTTTGCAGCTGATTCAACTTATAACAACTACTGGACGGCCCAACTTGCTCGCACCGAACCATCACAGGTATTCTTGACGGGCGTCGTTTACGACGATCTCAACGACAACGGACGTTACGATCTTAAAGAGGGGATCGCGGGAATCAACGTCAGCAACGGAGTGTCGAACGTGTTAACCAACGCTGCCGGGGGTTGGTCTCTGCAGGTGTCAACTAACGAGTCGTATCAGATCGTTGTTGGCGCAAGTGGTGGGCCGCTCGCTGCCAATGTGGCTGTGTCGGGTGAAAACCGCCATGTGGAATTTAGAACCGATTTTCGCATGTCCCGAACCGATTTTTCCAATTGGATCGTATCGAGTGACCGGACTCTGCCAACCGCCAGTCTGGCTGCAACCAATCTGCGAATTCGACATCAGCCGACTCATGCTTTTACCGTCACTTATCAAGACAATGTAGCGATCGACGGTTCAACCATCGCAACTGGCAACATTATCGTCAATGGACCAGCAGGTTATCAGCAGGTTGCCGAGTTGGTTTCCAAAACACAAGTCGGCGCGCAGTGGAATGCAGTTTACCGCGTAAGTGCCCCCAACTCGACTTGGTCCAGTGTTGACAACGGAACTTATTCCGTCCAACTGCTTGCAAATCAAGTTCGAGACACAGGCGACAACGCGGTTGCCCCGGCCACGCTCGGAAATTTTCAAGTCAATATTTCATCCGTGATTCGACCCGAAGATGTGAATGACGATGGCCTTGTATCGCCGCTCGACATCGTGATTTTAGTCAATTATCTTAATAGTGTTGTCACATCGGAGAATCCTCCCGCCTTTCGCCCTGAATTGGATGTAAGCGTTGACGGTCGCATCTCTCCACTCGACATTATTTTAATCATCAACTTTCTCAATCAAGCTTTGGCTGGAGCTGGTGAGACCGAGTCAGTGGGTCGACAAGTGTCTGAATCGAGAGTGTCTTTCTCCGAAGCTATTGTTGAAGGCTCTGCGGAAGTCATGAATGCTGAGGAGTTCATGATTGACTGGGAAGATATGCTGGAAGACGCATCAATTCGCCGACGAAGGTAGTTGAGGGGCTGGCGATAGGCGGTATGCATGCAAGCCTTCATAGCTCCCCGCTGCATCTACCTCCACCACTAATCGCTCACCGTTTTCGGGTTCATCCCGGCGGAAGCTTGACTGGCAGCTACCAGGGCCGAGCGAACCGGCGCCGTGGACGAGCGGTTGTCTCAGGCTAGCCGCTGATCTGGTTCGAGTCCACCACATCCTTGCTGGCCAGTCTCACTCCCATTTCGGACTCAGGGCGTTCGTCCGCCGTTGCTATCCCGCGGGTATATTCGGGTTGGTGAGGAGCTGGGAGCTGGTTAGCGTTGCGATAGGAACCACCAAAAATGCGAACATTGTGCACCAGACGGTGGGGTGCGTTGGGGTAACTGTCGAGATTTCCGATTTTTCCGAGCCTGCGTGACCGAAGGTGTCTGCAGGATAAGCGAAAAACGATCGATGGATTGACGTCGATTTGCTAGCATAGGCTGTGGTGGTGCTCCCTCTCGGGTTGCGCTCGGCTAAGGCTAGCCCGCTTCAAGGAGAAGTTGGAGAAATGTTGCAAGCAAACAACTTGGCGCACGGGACTTCCCGAGGTGGGCCGTCGAGCGACTGTGCGGGCGCGGAGACTGGCGCGGATGGTTCCCTGCAACGGCAGCGGGATGCATTGCAAAAGTTGGCTCGCGAGGTCCGACAACTGGAATCGGCGGGCCGCGCCACAGAGGTGTCGGATTTGGCGCTGAGCAGTGGTTGTCCTGCACTCGATGCCTGCTTGCCCGCAGGCGGATATCTGCCGGGAAGTGTGATCGAGTATTTGCGGACGACGTCGGCTTGTGGTGCCAGCTATTTGGCGTTTGCCGCAGCCGCCTGTGCCATGCGATCGCGCGGTGGTTTTTTGGTAGTGGTCGATATGCAACGGACCATCTACCCGCCTGCTCTACTCAGCCACGGCATTGATTTGAATCAGGTGATCTTTGTCCAGCCGGAATCGCAGGCGGATGCCCTGTGGGCTACCGATCAGGCGCTGCGAACCCCAGCGGTTGCGGCAGTGGTCGCGGAACTGGAGTTAATCGATGATCGATTGGCTCGGCGTCTGCAACTGGCTGCCGAACGTGGACAAGGCCTAGGGCTTCTTCTCCGCAGCTTAGCCGCTCGCCGTTCACCAAGCTGGGCGGAGGTGCAGTGGATTGTTAAGTCGTTGGTGCCGCAGCATCCGGTTCACGCGAGCAATGGAGGTTGGCAAGCTCGAGGGAGTCGTCGGTTGCAAGTGCAGTTGGCACGCCTCCGAGGTGGGCAAGCGGGAGTGACCATGCGACTTGAAATCCAAGCCACCACTGGTGCCATTCAGGAGATTCCGATTGAAAGTCTTGAGAGGAAGTGGCATGGGCAAAGTGGCTCCCAAACTTACACACCAGCGAATCCTGTGCGTCTGGCTGCCGAACTGGCCCGTACAACGCATTCAAGCCCTCGAGCCAAAACTGGCTAACGCTCCGCTGCTGCTCTCGGCCCGAGATGCACGACGTGGCTTATTGGTCGCCGCTGTCAATCTGGCTGCCCGAACCGCCGGAATCCGTCCCGCCATGCGACTGAGCGAAGCCACTGCGCTGGTCGATAGCGAAGTTCGCGAACACGATCCGCAAGAAGACATCGAAGCCCTTTGTGGACTGGCCGAACAAGCGCAGCGGTTCAGTCCGGTTGTGGGGCTGGAGCAATTGGATAAGAAAATATGGGGTGGACGGACGCTCCTGCAACCCGAGTCGCTGCTGCTCGATGTCACTGGACTCGCGAGCTTGTTTGGCGGCGAAGAGACGCTGCTGCAGGAGATCACACAATGGCTTGATCAGTACAACTACTTTGGATGCATGGCCATCGCTGGAACCGTCGGAGCGGCGTGGGCTATGGCCCACTACGGTACTCGTCCCCACCCCGCCCCTTCACCGCCCGGCTTACTCCCAGCTTCGGTTGTTGATGAACAACGAATTGTACCTGAGTGTCGGATGGCCAGCGTGGCTGCAGGGCTGGATGCGGAGGTGGTGGGTAAGCTGCCGTTGGTTGCTCTGCGGATAGCTCCTGACATCTTAACTTCCCTCCAACGCTTGGGACTTCGCGCGATCGAGGAATTGGAACAACTACCTCGCGCGGGCCTGGCAACTCGACTGGGCGAAGAGTTGCTCGATCGCTGGGATCAGGCATTGGGGCGCAAGGCAGAGCCGATCATCACACTCGCCCCGTCCGCCGACTGGAGTTTGGAGCAGACGCTCGAGATCCCTACGGAGCACAGAGAGACCATGCTGGAGCTGGTGCGTCGGTTGAGCCACGAGTTGTCGCAACGACTGGCACGCCGCGGCGAGGGCGCTCTGCGACTTGTCTGCCGTTTAGATTTGACGAAACGGCCATCGATCGTCATGCAACTCGGACTCTTCCGACCTACCAACGATGCAAATCACTTGCAAATGTTGCTGACCGGGCAACTGGAACAACAATTGCGCGCCGTACGTTCGGCACCCCTGTGGCGCGTGAGTTTACAAGCTACGCTGACCGCCCCCATGGTGTGGCGACAAATTGATTTGTTCAATGGAGGTGAAGTGGTCAGTCGCCATGAAATCGCGCGACTCGTCGATACGCTGAGCTGCCGGATTGGGCGCAGGAATGTGTTAAACGCCAAGACGCGTCGCGAATCGCAACCGGAGCTGGCCAACGCCTTTCAACCGATGACTGGCCGTCGCCACGATGGAACAGAACAAGAAACCGTGCGTAAGCTGAGTTCTCGATTGTCCAAAGGAGAAGCTGCACCGGCCCGCGACGAACCGCTTCGCCGTCCGCTGCAGTTACTGACGCCACCGCTGGCGATCGAAGTCGCTGGTGCTTGGGAGCCTCAGCCGCCTCAGCCTACGGGAAATTGTCCTGAACCGCCTGACAACTCTGCCATCGCTCAACCTTCTCCGCCACGCAGTTTCGCCGCTGCTCCCGCACGCATTCACTACCAAAATGTATGGCATCAGGTCGTCGAAGCGGCAGGTCCAGAACGACTGGAGAGTGGCTGGTGGAAAGGCCCAAGCGTACGCCGCGACTATTATCGCATCGTCACCGACAAAGGATGTTGGTGGTGGATCTATCGCGACTTGAACAATGGTCAATGGCAATTGCACGGCATGTTCGACTAAATCGCTCGCCGGTCAACAAGTTACTCCATTGGCCAACAGACAAACAGAGAACTGCGCCGACCGCAATAAATTACTTGCACAACATCTTTTTGGCGACGGACCACCATCCTGGTTGTGACAAATCACGGTAAGGAGAATCGCTAGGCAATTCCTGCATCAAGTAATTGTGGGCCGTCGCCAAATTATGATACGGAAGCGATGGAAACAGGTGATGCAATGCGTGGTATTGAATCGCAAACGGAAACAGCAACCAGGTCAGCGGGTCTTTGCCGGTGTAATTGCACGAGTCGGCAACATGCTCCGCGACACTCAATCGCTCACCGTTCCCTTCAAAATGATGGTCTGCCAGTTGTCGAAGCTGATTGAGCGTCACGACGGTGGCTCCCAACAAATAAAGTTGGAACATGCGGGTCCAGGGCGTTAGCTCCAACAACACGGCTCCAGGAATTGCCGCTGCCCGCAAGAAGCACAACAACTCCAGCGAAACAAACGTTGTTCGATTGATGTGAGCGACCGACCGCTTGTATTTCCAATTGAAAGTAAATGCGGATAGATGACGCAAAACATAAGTTCGAATCTGCGGCGTAATGAACGAGAGAGGGGCTAGCAAGAAACGCAAAAAAACGATCAGAGGAAAAAGAATGACAATCAAGAAATAAACGGCCAAGTTGAGCAGACTTCCTCGGGGACAAACGTTCACCACGTATTCAGGATCTTGCGGAGTCCCATAGACGCGCTGAGTATGATGGTCGCGGTGATGACCAGTAAAAAAGTGGAGGGAGTCAACGTCGGAACGCCAACCAATAGATTCCAAGCGATCTTAAAGCTCCTGAGCTCATTTCCGCCCAAATGGGCAACTTCGTGAACCAACGAGCCAACACGGTAAAGCCAAAACACGGCCACAGGAAAACTAACTAACTGCCAAATCGAAAACATGGGGGCGGACAAGAACAAGCCAGCAGAACTGTAGGCAATCAATGTACCGAGCAGCATGTCGCGCCAATAAACCCAAGGCCGAATACGATGAAAATCGACCTCCGAATCGCGAAGAATGGCACGCGTGGAGCGTACCCAGTCCATTGTGGCTGGTGCGTTTGACACATGGTTTCCTAGAGAGATGATGAGCGCCTTGTCACGTTTTCGCGCATCAATGCGGCGTTGTCAATCAACCTCACGCTTACTTGTGGAATTACAGGCGAAATGGGGTAAAAACGTCCGCGAAGCTCCCCCCCTTCCACGGAAAACGGAGTCGATTAATCGGAAAACTCGTTGCAACCGTCAATGTTTACCTAAACTTCCGAGCTCTTGCATTCCGATCACATCATGGTGAATTGATGGATGTCACAGTTCTTGGTCTAAGGAAACTCGGCAAATGCTTGCTTCAATGCGTCACACGCAGTTCGCCGTGAGGAAATTCTTGGGTGCTGTCGGAGCGTTGACTCTGGTCGCAGCTACAGGCTGCACGATGTGTCCTCCAGGCTACATTGATGATTACGCGACGATCGGTGGTAAATGGCAACGAACCAATCCAACCGACGGACGCGTTGGCTCCCCGTTTAGCGACGGCGTGACAAACTTCGGCGCCGACCAAGTGCCCTCACAGTTTGTCGACGGCGAAGCGATTTACCAAGATGAAATCATCGATGGCACGGAATTTGATAGCTATGGTGGGCAACAACATGATTCCGAACCGTACTACGAAGACTCGATCGAAGTCGTTCCGCAGTATGAGACACTAGGAGAAGATTGGTAGCTACATGCCTCAAAGAATCGTTGATCTCGCCACGATACCTTACCGTCCAAGCTCCCCCAAAGAGTATTCCCCAGAAATCGCACTAATCGGTTGCGGGGGGATCAGTTCCCACCACTTGAATGCTTATCGCGCAGCAGGTTTTCGCGTCACCGCGTTGTGCGATCTCAACGTGAACGCTGCAGAACAACGGAGGATGGAGTATTTTCCTCAGGCAGCGGTTTACAGAGACTACCACGATATGCTCCGCGATGATTCCATCGAAGTGGTCGACATCACGACCCACCCGCCGATTCGTCCACAAATCGTGCGCGATGTATTAACGGCTGGCAAGCACGTGTTGAGTCAGAAGCCGTTTGTACTCGATCTGGACGAAGGCGAATCGTTGGTGGAACTGGCGAACAAGCAGAATCGCTATTTGGCGGTGAACCAGAATGGGCGTTGGGCTCCGCATTTCAGTTATGCACGACAGGTAGCGAACAGTGGGATCATCGGCGATGTTTTCTCGGCGCACTTGGCATGTCACTGGGATCATACCTGGGTGGCGGGAACTGAGTTTGAAAAAGTAAAGCACTTGATCCTCTATGATTATGCCATTCACTGGTTTGACATTGTCCGTTGTTTCTTGAAGGACCAACAGGTCCGCCGCGTTTTTGCGTCGACGGCCCGCGTCCCGGGACAAACGCTGATGCCCTCCTTGCTCGCGCAAACGCTGATCGAATTTGACAATGCGCAGTCGACACTGTCCTTCGACGCCAGCGTTCCGTTTGGCTCCCTCGAGGAGACCTATATTGCGGGAACTCGCGGCAGTTTGTTGAGCACCGGGGCTGGTAATCAGCAGCAGGTTCTAACGGTCACTATCGAACAAGGTCGCTGGACACCCGATCTCAAAGGAAAGTGGTTTCCCGATGGCTTTCACGGGACGATGGGAGAACTGCTCTGCGCAATAGAAGAAAAACGTCCTTGCTCTATTTCGGGCGAAGACAATCTGAAAAGTCTTGCGTTATGTTTTGCGGCATTGGCGAGTGCCGACTCAGGCGTGCCGGTAGTGCCTGGAATGGTGCGTCGTCTGCCTGACTAGACGAAACTCGATTTCCATCCGAAAATCTGTGGCTGTCAGAAGAACCAGTGGATCTCGAGTCCGGCCTTCTGTCGTATCGATTCTTCCGTAGAGCCAGATTCCGATTCGCGCTCTGCGTCACGGTCCTCAAAGCGATCAAGTTGACATCCATGGAATTCACGCAAACTTTTGGCGATCGACTCGCCGCCAACGTCCTTGCAAAAAAGTCGGCGGTCTGCGTGGGTTTGGATCCTCGTTGGCAGAATCTACCAAAAGCGATCACGGACGGAATTGATCGAAACGATCGGCAACGTATCGCGCAGGCAACCAGTTGTTACTGCCGAGAGGTCATTGACGCCGTGGCAAGTCACGCGCCGGTAGTTAAACCTCAAGCTGCCTTTTTCGAGCAGCTGGGGCCACATGGCATGTACGCCCTGGGAGAAATAGTAGCCTACGCGCGGAAGTCTGGTTTGCTCGTGCTACTCGACGGCAAACGCGGCGACATTGGGACGACGGCCGCAGGTTATGCCGATGCCTATTTGGGAGCGGAGAGCGCTTGGCAATGTGATGCTTTAACGGTCAATCCCTTTTTGGGAGACGATACGCTGGTGCCATTCTTCGAAACCGCAGAAGCGCGTAACGCTGGTGTTTTCGTGTTGGTCAAGACATCGAATCCTGGCAGCGGCTTCATCCAAGATCAAATCATCGACGGTAAAACGATCTATCAACAGATAGCCAACGTGGTTCAAGCTGCTGCGAGCTCGCAGGTGGGCAGTTCTGGTTATGGCAATATCGGCGCTGTGGTAGGTGCGACTTACCCTCAGCAATTGGCCGACCTGCGAGCTGCCATGCCCAACGTCTGGATTTTGATTCCAGGCTATGGCGCACAAGGAGGAACCGCAAACGACGTTCAACACGGTTTTGATCGGCAGGCAGGTGGTGGAGTGGGACTAGGGGCGATCGTCAATAGTTCTCGCGGCATTATATTTGCCTACGAGCGCGATGAATATCAAGGATTGAATTGGCAAGAGGCCATTTCCCAAGCCACCATTGAGATGGCGGCTAGTGTCGGGTACCAGTAGGTCACTCCTGCCAGGAGTGACCAGTCGTCTACTGATTTGGCCGCAATGAATAATTAGAATTGGCCAAATCGCATTGTTGGAGATCGATTTGGCCGATTAGAGAAATTTGCGTGCCATGCCTGACACACAGCCAATTGTTGGCCGAAAAGAAGAACGTAAGGAACTTGAACTGGCTTTCAAGTCGTCGAATGCCGAGTTGATTGCCATCTATGGACGAAGACGTGTCGGGAAGACGTTTTTGATTCGGCAACACTACCGTGACCATGTGATTTTTGAAGCAGTAGGGCTTCACGACGGCAATCTATCGGTTAGTTGATGAGTTCTCGATCTTCTATTGGACATGGATGCATAAAGCGGCCTCGACCTACATTGGATGCACATCGCGACCGGTAAACGTTTTGAGAACTGGTGTGGCTACGCTTTTGAAAACCTATGTCTCAAGCATCTGGACCAACTCAAGCGATCGTTGGGAATATCGGGAATTCAATCCACCGCTGGAACATGGAGTTTTCAATCGCGTGATTCTGAGCCGGGCGCGCAGATCGATCTACTCATCGAACGAGCCGACCGCTGCTTCAATTTGGTCGAGGCCAAGTTTAGCACGAAACCCTATGTAATCACCAAAGCCTTTGCATCCGAGTTGGAAACTAAGCTACGAGTGTTTCGTGCAAAAAACCAAAGTCGCCAAGCCTATCTTTCTCACCTTAGTCACACCATTAGGCTTTGAACCCAATCGTCATTCGATTGGACTCTCAATCGAAGAAGTAACCCTCCAAGACTTGATGTACCCATAGGCCGCAACAACGGCACAGTGGGACATGCGCTGGCAGCTTCTGCTCCATCCACCGACGACGTGCGAGCACTCGTCGGCTCGCACGTTTTTCCATTCATGGTTCTTCCCGCTTACTTCTTAGAGCTTAACTCTATGTTGTGAGTGTTGGGTCCGTTGACAACTTTATAAGTCAATCCTGACTTATCAGGATCGGCATATTTATCGGGTACGCCATTGGATTGCTTGGGCGGCTTCCAACCGCGTTGCGGTGGCCCTTCGTAGTTTTGCCCGTAGCCGGCGGAAATGGCAGCAGCCGCATCTTCACCGGAAAGTTCTTCGGTATCAACCGCGGTTGTTGAAGCGGTGTCATAGGGACTAACTTCCGCTTCACTTGCATACTTAGTCACTCTGATTTTAAAAGTGCCTTCGACCGCACCGTCGCCCGCGTCAAACGTCGTCAACTGATAGTTTCCCGACGCGTCAGAACGCCCTGACGCAGAAAGTGAGGGGTTTTCAGCAGAGATGAAAGTGATCGAAGCGCCTTCTACCGCTTTTCCGTCGAGGGTCACGGCACCCGAAACGGGAAAAGTCGGTGGCCTGCCATCGGAACCGCAACCGCATAGCAAAAGCAAACCGAGTTGGGTGCAAAGTAATGTTCGCACAGCCATCTTATTCATTGCTAAACTCATATGAATGTAAGTGAATGGAACGAATCGAAAATAAGAAGCGAGACTCGGAGAGTCTCGCTTGAAGAATGTTTGATTGACCGTAGCTTATGTGGCTATTCGAGGCTCGCGGCGACTTCTCGACCATTGCGAGTACCCAAGGCACCGAAGACACCATACGGGCTTGAACCGGCAGCAAGTTGAGCAGGCACGGTCAAGTTGCCGGTGTCGATGGCATCGCTAATGAATGTCACGGAACCATCAGCGCGAGATGCGTTGACGCCCCCCGTGTGTTCGCTGGTCGGCGGCAAAATTGCCGGAGCACCGTCACCCCAAGCAATTGCAGAAGAGCAAGATGGAGCGTTGGGTGGAAGAATCGTGTTGAACCCAACATAAGTCGGGTGACCATCGTGCCAGAACTTGCCGCCACTTCCTTGGTGCCGCACACCAACGGCCAGGAATTGACCAACTGCGGCCTGTTTGCAAGATAGCGGGTTGTTATGTACATCAGGCACCAGCGCGACCGTACCCTTGTAAGGAACTTGCTGTCCCGCGACAGTAGCTGGATTGCCGTCGGCTGAAGGATAACGCTCGCGTGCAACAAGGCGTTCGCTATACATCAGCGTGTTGCTAGAACCATCTGAGATCGTGCCAAACGTATTGTGGGCTTGAAAAGCAAAGATGCCGCTGATGGCCCGACCTTGTGTAATGCTCGTGTCGCCCCACTGCGTCCAACCCATCGCAGTTCCGTCGCCACCCAAGCACATCGAGTAGGTGTTGGCTCGTGGCTGTTGTTGTTGGTCCGCGCCTGGGTCCGAAGGGCAGCGCATAAATCCAGGCGATGTGTTCCAGGCAATCGCTCCACGGCTTGCCGCAGGCCATGTGCCCCAACCTTCTGGTCCACCAGGATTGATGCCGTTCGCAGGATCTCCCGCTTCGATCATTGCAAACGCATTGCCACCTTCAATGAATGGGAGAATCTGCATGAAGCCACTCTTGCGGAATCGGTTTCCAGAATTGCTGACCGAACCATCCCAATCAGTTCCTCCTTGACGATAGGGGAACTTTCTAAAAGTGCTCTCATAATTGTGCGCAGCTAAAGTGATCTGCTTCAAATTATTCGAACACTGCATGCGCCGCGCTGCCTCGCGCGCGGCTTGCACTGCGGGCAACAGTAGCCCAACCAAAATGCCAATAATGGCGATGACAACCAGTAGCTCCACCAGCGTGAAACCATCCCTTCTACTACGCAATTTCATGAGAGAACCTCCAAAGACTAGAACCGAAATGAAAATCTAAACAAATTGTAAGCAATTCATTAAGAAACCGTCAAGTAAATAAAGTGCATTAAAATAGCTTTTAAGACCTTTAGTGTGACTCGAAGTTTCTTTGATGTGGAGGGTAGTTGTTGTGGTTTGCCGAAACTCTCTGGGGTGTGTGTCGATAAGGGCGTTGAATTGCGCGTTAATGGGTCTTCCTGATTTGTCGGACAAACTGCATGTGAACGCAGTTGTCGGCCGGAGCAGTTCCCGCAGGATCGTCGCCTGTGTTGACTACTGTTCGTCAGCAGTTTCGACTGCCGGCAGTGGTTTGCTTCTGCGGTCGATTTGGATCGACGCCCAAACGCAAGCCTGCCACACCTTGCGATCTTGATTCTCAGGAGCCGCGAGAATCGCTTCCCGCAATTGAGCTGGGGCTAATTCGCCGAGCGCAAGGGCCGACGCGAATTTGACCAATTCGTTTTCCGTATTGCCAATTTCATTGTCGAGGAGCCGTTCCAGAAATCGCCCAGCAAGCTCATCGTTCCCCGTTTCAGCTTCAATTTTCGCGATCGCCCAAATCGCTGAGGCGCGTACGGTCGGTTCCATTTGTGGTGAGCGCTTCTGTACAAATTCGTTCATCACCGCTGTCGCAGGCGCGTATCGAGCGCGGCCAAAGCGTTCAAAGATATATGCCAAGCGAACAAAGTCGACCGCTTCTGTTATTTGATCGCTCCGGCGACCATGCATGCGATCGGACCACATGGACGCGTATTCCAATAAGGTAGCCAGTAAATCGGGTTGGACGTCGAGTTCTTGGAGTGCCCAGGCCGCCGCTATCGACACGCTTGGAAACGGATGTTCCAACAGCTCGACCAGTCTTCCGCAATTCTCAACGTGATTCAATTCGACCGTCAAAAGAATTGCTTGTTCGATGCTTGCCGGACGATCGCTGCTCAGAAGCTGTCGAACGTTGTCCGCGATCGAAGCCCGCCACTCGCGGTCGGTGGCCATCTCGAGCAACTTCTGTCGTGCGATCGATCGAATTTCGATATTTGGATCCGCCAGGCTGGCGACGAGTAGCCGCAAGGCAGTCTCGTTAGGTGGACCATCCAAGACATTGATGACCATGAGACGCACGGCGCTATCGGGATGGACGGCAAGCTGTTCCGCCCAGCCCCGCGCGGCGTCGGGCTTCGTATGGCTGAGAGTTGTGAAGGCGACCTGTATCGCCTCACCGCGTCCGCGTCGGATGATGTCGTTCAGAATCGCGTTGGTCGCGGCGGAGTTGTGTTTCGCCAACAAGTGGGCCGCCAACAAATCGCGTAACGGGAGATTGGAATCTAACAGCTCTTGCGCCAAAGATTCTAAACCCACGCCGACAACTTGGCCCAGCGCACGGGCGGCAGCCAAACGAACGGGTAGGACCGCATCGTCGGCACGCAAGATGCCTTCCAATCGTTTGACGTCCTCTGCTCCACCTCCAATCGCGACGTTGTCGATTGCCAACTGAACCTCGCTCCACGGCGGCTCAAATCGCTGGAGTCGTTCTCTGCAAAACTCTATTCCGACAGGGCTTTTCCAATTGACCAAGGCGTGCAATACCGCCGGGATGGCGTCCGGGTATGGCTCGACCGATTTCCATAATCGCGCTGCATGCTGTCCATTGGATGAGGCAATGACCACGGAAACGAGTGCTAGTCGTAGGGAGCGATTCTCTTCTCCCTTCTCCAATTGTTCGAGAGCTGCGATGGCAGCACTTTCGCGCATGTCGAGTGCATCTGCTTGTGCAGCACGAAGTACCTGCTGAGCTGCATCGACTCGCCGCCGCCGCTGCTCATCGCGCAGTCGGTTGGGAGCGAGATTCGAGAGCGGCGACTGCGACGGTGGCAGCCATGTTCCCCCAAGTTCTGGATCTATTTCCCAGCGATGCGGCAAGTGTGAAGTGAATTGAACATCCTGGGCGTAGCCCCGTGGAACTGGCACTACAAACAGCAAGCAGCCAAACATCATGCAAGCCACCGTCGTCGTTCGCTCCGCGAACGAATCGCTACATGTCGTCGTTCGCTCCGCGAACGAAGCGTCACATCCTTTTCTTCCCGAGCGAAAATCAACGATAAACCGCACCATGCCAAACAAGCAAAGTTCTACACTTCGTAACTTCTTCATAAATCAGCTCAAACACTCAAGTTGGGCGAGTTAAAAACCAGATGCGGACTGCCAAGATCGAAACGGCCAGCAAGCTCAGCCCGCTCCCGATCCACCAGGCCAAAGGTATAAGATTGTAAAGCTCAAAACCAGGAGTTTGCATTTCACTTAAGGCAGCGGCAACAGGATTTAAGGCAAGAACACGTTCGACAAGCAATGGTCCAAAGGGCTGTCCGCGTCCAAGCCAAACGAGCAGTGTGCCTCCAAACAGGGTCAAAACAAGCGCATAGCTGGTGAGCGTTGCCACGGCGGTTGTTTTGCAGAAGCCGCTGACACATGCGCTGATCGAGACGATCATCAGCGCAGCGACCATTAGTGATATCAACACGCTATTTACTTGGCCGCTCATCGCGGGCTGGATGTAGCTCATCACAAGATAGCCAGGAAGTGTTGCGAACAAGACCAAAAGCATCGTCCAGACGGTGCTCATCAACTTGCCAGTCAAGATCCGTGCTGGACTCACAGGCGTGACGCGCAGGATTTGCCAACCACCACTTTCAATTTCAGCAGCAATCAAGTTGGCTCCTAGACTTGGGCCCACTAGCAGTAAGAGGGCCAGTTGCAGCATGACAAGTGGTCCGGCGATTCGTTCAACGCCCCACGAGACCGTACCGGTGGCAGCCAGGGCGGTTAGGAACAGAGAAATAATGCCGCAGCCGGCGACGAGACGCAGCAACCAGTGCAAGCGGCCGAACTTGCGAGTGCGAAACTCTTTGACCAGGATCGGATTCAACCAGGCTGGTATTCCCGCTTTTCGACGCTGGGGATCGACGAGATAGGCAAGGCGGCGCCATCCCATAGAAGGGCTGGTGGCATCGAGCATTTTCTGCGGTGGGCGAGGTCGTTCGAATGCAATCGGATTCAACTTGCGCAATGTGAGGAAGATGAAAACTGCGGTGATCAAGGCACTGGCTACCAGGAACTCCATGTAGCCCGAGGCGTCTACTTGGTCAGCCACGATGCCTTGGGAAGCTGTAATTTGCTGCCAAGCTGCCATCGGCGAAAGTGATGATAACCAGCGTCCGAGGTCCGCCACTGGGCCTGACACATTGCCACTGAGTACACGTGGACCTAACGAGCCGATCGACAAACCTAAGACGCATGCATAGGTAGCTCGCAGGCTCGCATCCGACGCTTGACTGCGGGCACTAATCCATAATCCAACCGCCGTATACTGCATCGCCATGGCTGCCAAAACAAGCAGAAACGGCACAACATGATCGCCAAACGTTATTCCACCCATTGCCACACAGGCCGTCAACGCGGGCAAGCTAATTAAGATCAGCAAAAAGGCTATAGCCAAATTGCTTGCGAATTTTCCAAAGTAAATCGCCCAATTGGGCATTGGCGAATTGAGGAGCAGCGTAAGCGTTCCAGTACGTCGTTCAGCGACAATCGACGTCGCCGGGAATGGAGGGACCAACATCATGATGGCAATCATCAATGCAAACGTCAGCGGGCGAAAGAGCTTAACCGCTACTTGGCTCACAATATCGATGTTACCGTCGGTCGGCCAACGCAGTAGTACTAATCCCGCAGACAAGGTCGCGACAGCTAAGATCGCAAACGAGAGTTTGGGCGATTTGAGTCGACCAAATAACTCGCGGCGAAAAACGGGATTATTCCACAGATTCTCCAATTGCATATCGAGCGTCCTATTTGTTATTCAACACACACCAAGTATCTGCCGGTTCAAGGGCTCGCGTCGTCCAGTGTTGCGAGGTTCGAAGATGTTAAGACAGAGCCGCGGGCGCCCAACTGCAATCGACGCACATTCCAAGGCACAACGTTAGTTGCGGAGTCTATTTGTGCTTCACCGCCAGCCAGTTCACTCACTTCGAGTCGCACTTCAAGACTACCTGTTTGCATCTGCCGTAAGATTTCAGGCTTTGTTATTCGCCCACGCCACGGAACCGATGGGCTATCGAGCTGCACGATCTCCTGTGGCTCGCCGTCGACCATGGCTGCCAGCCGCACTTGACGTTGTGGAGCGCGAATGGCCAACTCTATTTCTAGTTCGCGAGCTTCAAAGGGTGTTAGCTCTCGCGGCAGAACAAATTGTAGAGCCATCGTTGCAGCCATCATGGATTCGTCGATCCAACGTCCTTCGTTTTCACGAAAGGCGGTAGTCATGCCTGCAGCATTGTCAACTTGTTGGAGCTCAACCAAACAAGGTGGCACTAGAACTTCGCGTCCAGGCTCAGGACGGCGCAGGACTACTGGCAAGGCCACGAGGGCAGAGCCCGAAGTTGGCAACTCCCGGTTCCACTCTGGCCCTTCTTGCCATAGACCAGTCCAACCGTAGAGGCTACCGGTCAAGACGCCGCCCTGTCGCGTGGGGCTGAATAGACTTGAGTAAACCTCTGTTCTTCGCCGCTGTTCGTCTGATACGACCGAGTCTGTAAACCAGCGATCGCCTTCCGCAGCGAGCCTTCCATCGGTTTGAAATCCATTTGCGGCAGGGCTGCAAATTACTGGAAATCCAGGCGCATAGGCGAGAATCGCATCTTCCATTGGAGTCGGTAAACCGGTGGGAAGAGTCAGTTTGAGGCCGGTCTGATCGATGGCCGCATGTACCACTAAGTCTTGCGATTGAACGCTATAAGTGGAGCCATATCGCCAGACACCGGCAGGCCAATTGGCGTTCTTCAAAGTTGATTGATGAAAGTCGGTGGCGACAACTCGGCTTACACTTGAACTGACACTCCGATCGACGTTGATACGTGCGTCGATGGTACTATTGAGCTGCATCGACGATACGTTGCTTTGATAAACGGTCGCTTGTTCGCGCACGATGGCCGTTGCGCCAGACGGTGCGACTTGGACCAACTGGAATTTGCCGACTTGATCTACCAGATCGCGTCGAACGCCTAAGGTTGCCAGCCAGAGAGCACCACTGGCAACGAGGGCGAACATAGGGGCCAGTAACCCAACGTGGATCAGTTTGCCGACCCAAGCCTTCCAGCCTACCACGATCATCAACGAGGAACAGAAGAGAGCTAGAGCCATGGCCACCCACTGGCGCTCAATCACGGGGCTACCGATCAACTTCATCGAAAAATCGCGTTCAGCGGCCACTGGTTTTTCAGGAAACGGGTGCGCATTGAACTCCATCACAAACTGACTTCCCCAGCGTTTCGCCGTAAATCGCGTATGAAATCGCCGGTCAGTTCTTGGTTGTTCCGTTCTCGGTTGCAACCAGGCCTCCGCTGGCAATGTCGTCAGGAATAGTTGCCCACGACCGACCGGCATCCGCAACGCAACCGGCCAATCATCGATGGCCAGCGAGACCACTCCGCCAACTTGCACAACTCGCGTGAATTCAAGCGGCTGCCAAAAATCTTCAGTGAGTTCCGCCTCGGAGAGCCGCACATTGCTGCGCGATACTTTCAGTTGGAATTGGTTGAGCTCGACGGTGTCGACGGTTTCGATTGCCTGATCGGGCGCAAGCAACCCCACGATAAGATCGCTGGGTACTCGATCGAGCATTACCCAGATTTTGCCGCCCGTTGCCAAAAACTGGCGCATCGCGTCGATAGCGGCCGCGTTGCGAAAAATCTGTGGGTCTGCAACAACCAACGAACTATATGAGTTCCACTCCGCCAACCTAAGAGGCAGTCTGCCATCGGCTACGGCGAAATCGGGAGCTTGTCCTGCGTCGACCAGTCCCGCAGCGATCAACTCTGAGGAAGCATGCGGCCTGCGCGGTGGCCACATCCATTCCGGTTGCGCGGAAGGTTCTTCATCGCTTACAAACAGCACTGCGTTCACCGGCTCTTCGATCAAAACGCGAAAGCTGTGCGATACAGGTATTCCATCGTTTACCAGCCGAACCTCGCGACCATCGACATCGATCATCAAGCTGACCAATATATCGATGTAGTCTCCAGGAAGTAGGTCCTCAGGCAATTGGATAAGTAGCTCGAACTGTTCCAACTCGCCGGGACGCACTGTTGCAAAAGTTGCATTTTCCCAGCTTTCGACGCCCGATATCTTGGCGACAATTGTTCCAGAGGCTTCTTCGGTGCCGGCGTTGCCAACTGCCGCATTCAGCACCATTACGCCTCCAGGGATCGCGCGACCAATCGCGTCGGGCGACACACCGCGAAAAACAAGCGGTGAATTGCTGTCCGCGGATTGAAGAGCAAACAGCAAATTTGGCATCATGGTGACTGCAAATACAGTAGCCGTTAATCTACAGATCAACTTATACACATTGACTCCTCTCCGGTTCCTGCTTTCCGCTGACAAACACTCCAGCGGTAGATGGATGTCGTTGCCGATTTGCATAATAATATCAACACGACCGCGACGTAGCGTTTGCACATCAAGTTTTTTTAGGTGATAGTGCGCACAATGAGCATCTTGCAGAGAGTGGTTAACTTGTTGCCATTGCTTCCACTCCCAGCATTCGCCGCTACAAACCGGGGAAGGCGGAATAATATCAACTATTCAAAACTCATCATTCTCTTTAGTACGACGAGTTTTCTTGGAGCGGTCGGTTGCACCCCTAGACCGACCGCACCCACAGAGTCGTCGACGCCTGCCAGCCATATTGCTCGCGATCAACCGCCATCAAACAAGCAGGGAACTCCTCTCACGCCATCCGCACCGGCGTCCAATTCTGAACGGGAGACGACTGAACAAATTGCGGTTACTACTGAACGGCAAGATAAGTTGAATAAATTGCTCGCAGGTGAGCCGCCGAGTAGTGGGAAAGAACTGCGGGCCGAAGGGCGAACACTAATGGCAGGCTTGGCAGAGTCGTATGGAGACTTGCCCGATGCGCTCGAATTAAAGGCACGCTGGCTGTTCCTGGTTGGCGAAGTGGACAGTGCAAGTGACGTGTGGCAACAAGCGATCGGCCTCAATCCAACCTACGGCTATGCTCTGCACGGCCTGGGCAAGGTCGCCGTATTGAACGGGGAGTATTCCAAGGCGCTTGAACTGTTCCAAAGCGCCCAGGCATCGCTTCCCACCCAAGCTGATGTCGCGTTGGACCTTGCGCATACCTACATGAAAACGGGAGAGATAACAAAAGTAATTGAAGTGATCCGACAATTTACAAAGGAGCAGCCACCCACAGCGGAACTACTGCTACTACTGGGACAGGCCTACTTGGCAGAACGTCAATACGACGAGGCCAAAAAAGCGTTTGAGCAGACTTTGGAACTCTCCCCAGGACAACCACGCGCGCAGCAGGGATTGGGCTCCGTCCTTGTTCGCCTTGGGCGACGCGATGAGGCAAAGTTGCTTTTAGAAGCTCAAAAAGAGGTGCGAAGTACTGTGGAACGAAATCGCACGGATAGCGAGATTCTCATTGATGAATGTGAGGCGAGTTCGACGCTGTTTGTGCTGGTCGCGAAACTCTACTTGGCAGATGCAAAACTCGAACAAGCTGAAGCGATATTAGCGCGTGCAATTGTACTTGACGAGACGAATCTGGACGCCTGGCGCTCGCTAATCACTCTTGTTCAACAACACGCCTCGCCTGATTTCGCCGCTCAAATCGCAGAACAGATGTGTAGTTCCAACAAGGATAACGCGAGTTGTTACTATACGCTGGGCGTATTGAAATTGAAGGCTGGCGATGTCGAATCGACCTTGGCTGCGTTTGATGAAGTCATTCGTTTGGCGCCAGAAGACCACACGGGCTACGAGTCGCTGGCGAAAATTTTAGTGCAACTTGGTAGGTCACCGGACAAAGCACTCGAGTTGGCCCGCAAGAATCTGGCCATCAAGGCAACTGCTGAGGCCCACGAACTATTAGCGCAGGTTTATGCTATACGCGGTGAACTCGAGAACTCGATCGCATCGCTCAATCGAGCTCTTGAACTATCGCCCAATCATCCTGACTATCTGCAGGCTTTGGAACAACTTCGGCAAGCACAACGCAAGAATTAAAAGATCGTATGCGCCCACTTATCGCATTGAGAACTTTCGCCGTCACTTATGCTTGCGCAGTTGCCGGTCTGTCGTGCGCAATATTGTTGACGCAACGACCTGCCAGTGCACAGCCACCCATTCACTTTGTTGAAGTCGAACAACAAGGTGGACTGCTTTTTGAACATTTTGGCGGTCGGACCGATCAGAATTACATTATCGAAACCGTGACCTGTGGACTAGCCACCTTCGACTACAACAATGACGGGCTGATTGATATCTACTTGCCAAGTGGCGCGCCTCTCTTGGGAACGGCCATTGAACCGGCGCCAACCAATCGACTTTTTCGCAACGAAGGTGGCATGCGTTTCACCGATGTGACGGAAGCCTCGCAAGCCGGTGAACTTGGATTTGCACTAGGAGTTGCGGTGGCGGACTATGACAACGATGGCGATCAAGATCTGTTTATCAGTAACTTTGGGTCAGTCGTATTAAAGGCCAATAACGGAGATGGCACGTTCGCGCGTCGTGAATTGGCAAGTAGCTTGGATGCGCCGAGAATTGGCGCTGGAGTTTCCCTGTTTGACGTGGATGGCGACGGGAACTTGGATTTGTATGTCGCAAACTATGTCAAGTTCGATTTTAGCAAGGGAGTTAGCCGAGAGATTTTTGGTGTGCCGGCCGCACCCGGGCCTAAGGACTATCTACCCGATCCCGATTCGCTCTACAGGAACATGGGCGATGGGAGTTTTGTGGATGTCAGCCAATCCTCAGGAATTGCTGCGGTTGCCGGGCCAGGCATGGGCATCGTTTCGTTCGACTATAACGGGGATGGGCGGCCAGATATGTTTGTCTGCAACGATTCAGACCCTAACTTCCTGTTTGAAAACCTTGGCGATTTCAAATTTGAGGAAGTTGGATTGTTGTCGGGGTTGGCTTACGACCTGACGGGAAGCGCGCAAGCAAGCATGGGAGTTGACGTGGGAGATTTTAACCATGACGGCTTGCTCGATCTGATAACAACCAATTTTGCAGACGAAACGCCGACACTTTACGAGAACTCGGGAGCGGGCTATTTCGACGACCGTGGCCCAAGTCTAGGGCTTGGAGTGGCCAACCGCCATGTGACCTGGGGCGTAGGCTTCGCCGATTTCGACAACGACGGTTGGCTCGACGTGATGATTGCTGCCGGTCATTTGATCGATAGCGTCCGCGAGATGAACAGCACCAATGAATTTGCCGTTGCCAACTATCTGCTCAGAAACGAGCAGGGCCAGCGGTTCAAGGATCTCTCTTCCGATTCTCCAGCGATCAAGGAGACACGCCAGGTCACGCGCGGTATCGCACTGGAGGATTTCGACAACAATGGCGCAGTGGACGCGGTGCTCCTCAATCTCAATGACCGCCCACAATTGTTGCGAAATGCATCTAACAAAAATGGCCACTACTTGCACGTCGGTTTGGTTGGAATCAATTCCAGTCGCGATGCCGTTGGAGCACTGGTTACCGTACAGGTTGCCGGAACGAAGCAGACGCAAATCGTGGTCAGTGGCAGAGGCTATCAGAGTCATTACGGTAGCCGCTTGCACTTTGGGCTGGCGGACCAAGCCATGGTTGACGCAATTGAAGTCCAGTGGCCAAGCGGTGAAACGCAAAGCTTCGAAAAGATTTTCGCAAATCAATCGATTTTGATACGCGAAGGAGACAGTGTATGTTTTGTTTTGGAGAGTCGTCCGGCGTTAGGCAAGTAGCCAAATAGTGTCCGTATTATCGGGAATGACAGTGGTGCCCCAAGCCGGCGCTTACGGCATCATTCACAGTGCACGGATGTTCCAGCGGGCAGGCACCTGCGGCGTGTTCCGTTCGTTGAGATCAACGTATGGAGTATCCAATGGGAGAGCGGTCGCCCTCCCGAGACTGCGTTGCCGTGCGTATAATTGTTTACTTCAACCAATCTCTTTCTAGAATGTTTTGCGTATGGCTTCGCGCAACAAGAAACGGGCAATACCGAAGTCTGACAAATCTGCTCGAACAACTCATCAACCCAGATCAATCCCGCCGTCAAATAAAAGCCGGAGATCGAGGCTTCGACTACTGGGGAGCATCCTTGTTGCGGCAGCTTTCATTGCGATTGGACTATATGGCTACCGTTGGTACCAGTCGAACCAAATTGCTCAATTAAAACAGTTGTGTGAGGAGGCGGCGGAAGAACGAGATTGGCCAACACTTGAACAATACGCTCGCCAGTGGGCCGTTCTTCAACCTGACGACGCTCAGCCTTGGTCGATGGCGGCCGCTGCGGCGAGGGCAATGGGGGAATTGGCGCACTGCGCCGAGTACTTATCGCAACTCCCTGACTCTGCCGAGTTGGCTGCGTTCCACGAGCTTGGTTTGTTGCAGATGGAAATACTGAACGACCCGCTTGCGGCCCGTAACACCTGCCAACGCACACTGCGACTTCATCCGCAGGATTCGGAATCGAGTCTAAGACTATTGTACATTGAAGCCATGCTTTGCAATCGCCAAGCGGTGCTGGCAGAAGCGCAACGTTCGATTGCAGTAGAAAGTGATACGTTGCCCACGTACGCCTATCTACTGAGCGCCTTCTGGTTGACCTTTGCGAATGGCCACTCGGTAAATGACAGGTGGGCAGAAATGGAACCAGACAACGAGTTGTTCGAAGTTGCCAGTGTCGTTCACCTGTTCGCCAGCCGGCAACTCCCGGAATTGGCCGAGCAAGCCTCCGATACGGTCGATGCGGCTCCTTTGCCTCAAGCCTACTTTGAAGAGCAAGTTGCCACTCTACGAGAGAAGTATCCAGACAACTTGGAACTGCTCGCGGTTACGCTCTCTAGCCTTTGCCAGATTGGTGATACGGCAGGTGTCGCCCAGTTGTTGTCCAGTGCTCCGCCAGCCGCACTGCAAGATAGTCGATTTTGGCGAAGCAAAGGCTGGCTGCATGCCGCTAACCAAGAATCGGAACAGGCAGAAACTGCCTATCGCCACGCCTTGTCGTTAAGCGCCGTCGATTGGCTTTCGCAAACAGAGCTCGCGGAGCTGCTGCGGCTTACCAGGGGATTAGATGCCGCCAGGGAGACTCAACAACGAGCTGATGTCGGAAAAAACGTGGCCTTGTCGATCTTAAAAGCACCTAGTTTCGCCGCCATCTCGAACGAAACGTACGGACAGATGGCAGATTACTTTGAACAATGTGGCGAACAACAAACAGCGCAATCATTGCGTAGACACCTTGCCGCCGATCCGTTGCCAGCGAGGTCACAACGATAGTCATGGTGGCAAACGACTTTCAACGTCCGATCAACGCACTTTTGCTGTTTGGCTGCCTGTGGCTGTCGTCCGGTTGCCTTGGTTGCAAGAAACCAACCTCGCCCCACACAGACGATCAACTGTCAAATCCTGTGCAAGACAAATCGGCAGCAGCCACGCAATTCGATATCGATGTTAGCCGCTATAAAGCCAAGCCAAAAATGGAACCATCAGTAAGTGGCTTGCGGTTTACAGAAGTGCACGATCTTTTGGGAATCGATCACGTCTACGCAAACGGCGCAAACGGAGAATTGTTAGCTGTGGAAACGATGGGGGGCGGTTGCGCCTGGCTGGACTTCGATAAAGATGGTTTGCTCGATTTGTTTCTCAATCAGGGTGGAGATCCAACGGCGCAAAGTGACGCAGCGGAGCCTGTCGATGCACTATTTCGCAACCTTCATGCGGGCTTTGTGAATGTGGCTGCCTCCGCGAGGCTCGTTGACAAAGGCTATGGTCAAGCGGTCGCGGTGGCAGATTTTGATAACGACGGATTCGACGATGTCTATGTTTCTAATGTGTTTGCTAACACTCTATGGCACAACTGCGGCGACGGGACATTTGTTGAAATAGCGGCGTGGGCCGGCGTGGACGATCACCGCTGGAGCAGTACCGCCGCCTGGGGCGACCTCAACTTGGATGGACAACTCGATCTCTATGTATGCAATTACTTAAAATACGACCCTCGCAATCCCACCCATTGCTTCGATGATCAAGGGCGTCCCATGCTGTGCAATCCTGCCGCATTGGAACCGTGGCCAGACGCCTGCTACATCAACCTAGGCGATGGTACTTTTGTCGATGAAGCAGCGGCGAGGGGTTTGAAAGGGGAGGGAAGCCGAGCGCTGTCGGTCGCCATCGCTGACTTTAACAATGATCGATTACCTGATATCTATGTGGCCAACGACACCAACCCGAATTTTCTGTTCATCAATCTCGGCAAAGGTGCGTTTGAAGATCAAGCAACTTTACTGGGTTGTGCCGTTAGTCGCGAAGGAATCGCGCAAGCCAGCATGGGATTGGGAGTTAATGATTTTGATCAAAACGGATACCCCGACATCTACTCGACTCATTACACCGATGAGTCAAACACTTTGTATGTAAACCGCGGCGTACATGGCTTTCAAGATGCAACGGCATTGATGGGCTTGCATGATGTAACCCTGCGATGGCTGGGGTTTGGCACGGCCATGCAGGACTTTGATCACGACGGCCATATGGACTTGATTGTCACTAACGGACACGTGGTTACGACCCCACATAAGCCAAAGCCGCACATGCCGAGCCAGATTTTCTCCTACAATAACGATCGACGATGGGTGGATGTCGGATCGACCGCGGGCAACTACTTTCAGCGCAATTGGATGGGACGCGGCTTGGCTGTCGGTGACTACGACGCGGATGGTGACTTGGATGTAGCCATACTGAATCAGAACGATCGCTCGGTGTTATTGCAAAACGATTCCGAGCCTCGCAAGTGGCTGAATTTTGCATTTGTCGGCATACACAGCAATCGTCAGGGGATCGGTTGCCGCGTCGAAGTTAACATCAAGGAGTCCAAACTAACGCAGGAGCTATGTGGAGGCACGAGCTACGCTTCTTCAAACCAACCGTTGCTCTCATTCGGATTGGGTGATGCTGAAATCGCTGACTTGGTTGTGGTATATTGGCCAAGTGGTATTCGACAAGAGTTGCAAAACGTGCATGCAAATCAGCTGTTGTTAATACGAGAGCCAGCCGAGTCTCTGCTCCCCGCCCAAAGATCACCGTAGGTCACACGAAACATGTACCTTTCTTCAGTCCGTGTCATCGCTGCACTTGTCTGCCTAGGTGGAACCTGTTGTCTGCTTGGCTGCGAGGAAACCAAACGTTCTCCTTCGCCACAAGCCAGTGCACGGTATCGCCACATGCTGGCGCAGCGAGCCTTTGAGCAAGGGAACTTTAAGGAATCGCTTGAAGTTTGCAACGCACTGCTCCTGGAAAAGCCGGACTACGTGCCCGCGCTGATGACTGCTGGAGAATCGGCTACTAAACTTGGCAAATTCGACGAAGCGATTGCGCATTACCGGCATGTCCCAGATCACGATGCGGCAAATGGTGCCACTGCGCGCTGGGCGGAAGGCGAGATTCAGTTGCACTTAGGTCGTTCCAGCGATTCCATCAGTGCATTTCTGGCCAGCCTTGCACTGGATCCACAACACTTTGCGTCGCATGAGCGACTTGCATGGCTCATGGAAACAACTGGCCGGCGGCGCGAGATGATTTTCCACTTGATGGCCATGATGCGAGACGGGCAATCAAGCTTGGAGATGCTGCTAAGCTTAGGCAATCCATCACATGAGTATTACAATTGGGAGGAACTTAAGCGATTCCGCGCAGCCGCCCCTGGGGATCTTTTGCCCGATTTGATCCAGGCAAGAAAACAGATCAGCGTCGGTGAACTCGAATCTGCGGAGACCCTGCTGCTGGCGCTGATTCAACAACAGCCAGGTTTGACGGCGGCGCATGCTGTATTGGGCTCGGTTTGGCTTGTCAAATCGCCGGAAAAGTTGAAGAAATGGAACGCGGTCCTGCCAGAGTCAGCAACTGCGGATGCAGATGTTTGGGCCGTGCGCGGCGCTTGGTTGGCTCAAGTGGGAGATACACCTGGCGCCATTCGTTGTTTCGGTGAAGCGGTTCGCTTGGACCCCAATGCGCTGGTGTCACACACAGCGCTCGCAAAATTGCTGGCACAAGTAGGTGAGAGTGAATTGGCCGAGAAGTTCGCGCTGAAAGCCCGCCGACTCCAAGAACTGACTCAAGCCATCGATCGGATTTGGCGGACTCGTAATTACCCGCCTACTATTGAACAAGCGGCTACACTGACTCATGAGTTAGGCAGAATGTGGGAGTCGATCGGATGGTGCCAATATGGCAAGCAACTGACAAGAGAAGCCACATGGCCCGACGAACTCTTGAAGAGAATTCGTAACGAATATCCGCTTAGCAAGCAGATGCCACAGACGCTCGAAGCTTTTAATCTAGCGACCTCAACGAGTTGGCTCGACCGTTTTCCTTTACCCACATTCCGATCTGTAAATCCACCGGTCAATGAACTGGCTGGCGAGGCCACGGACCGCAGTCGACATACTACGGGATTGCGATTTGAATCACCAAGTAATAACGCTGGACTTGATTTTGTATTCCATAACGCCACTGTCGATCGCAATGCAGGACGCCGTATGATGGAGGTCACAGGCGGTGGGATCGGTGTCATCGACTATGATATGGACGGCAATTCGGACCTCTTTTTTGCTCAGGGAACCGCGTGGCCCGTTCCTGAGCCAGGAATCGTACCTTGCGATTCGATCTATCGCAATTTGGGGCGTGTCTCCAATGAATTGCAGCAGTTCGTGAATGTCCGGGAACAGGCACGGATTGTAGAACGTCAGTTTGGACAAGGTGTCTCGGTTGCTGACGTCAATGGAGACGGATTCGACGATATTTATGTGGCGAATGTCGGTGAAAATCAACTCTGGTTCAACCAAGGCGATGGGACATTTGTCGATGCAAACGGTTGCTTTCCTCGGGGATCAACCAACTCCGATCTATGGACGGTCAGCGCACTTGTTGCAGACATCAACGGTGATTCGCTTCCCGAGATTCTTGATGTCAACTACGCAACGGGCGACAACGTTTATAGCCTTCGCTGCAACATTGCCGATAAACCTCGCGCATGCCCACCCTTAGTATTTGTTCCTGCGCCACAGCAATTGTGGTTGCCCACGACCGATGGACGCTTTGAAGCATTTCAGTGGAATGGAGAAGAGCCGATCGCCTGTTACGGATTGGGGGTCTTGGCATATCGAACGCCGTCCTCAGGGCAACCACGAGTATTTGTTGCCGTCGATCAACAGGCAAATGCGTTGCTTGATATTCAGGTGGATCCTGGTCTGCCACAAAAGCTGAACATAGAAGAAATGGCTCTGTTTGTGGGTATTGCCTTCGATTACGCGGGCCAAGCGCAGGCCTGCATGGGCGTCGCCTCCGGTGATGTCGATCAGAATGGCGAGCTCGATATTTTTGTTACCAATTTCCAGGATGAAAGCAACACGCTCTACCTGCAACAGGATGGGGCGTTTCGCGATGGGACGCTCAGGACTGGCTTGGTTGCCCCCAGCAAAACGATGCTCGGATTTGGAACTCAGTTTTTAGATTCGCAACTGACGGGCCAACTGGACCTGGTGGTACTCAACGGGCACATCGATGACCTTAGTCACGTTGGGGTCGCCGAGAAGATGCGCCCACAGATCTTTCGTGCCATGGGACCAGCACAATTCGAAGAAGTTGCTCCGCAGGAAGCCGGGCTATTTTTTGAAACACCCGCGCTCGGACGTGCCTTGGCGTTGATCGACTCCAACAACGATGGAATGACCGATTTGGTGTGTGGCGATCTCGAAGGGCCGGCCACGCTCCTTGAAAATCGTTCACAACGTCAAGGAAACTATCTCACGTTGCATCTGGTTGGTGTGAAATCGGACCGGAATGCTTTTTTCACGGAGGTCACCATTCGTGGCGACCAATTCACGCGCAAGCAACAATTAACGGCTGGCAGCGGCTATCAAGTTAGCAATGAACGCAGTTTGCATTTTGCCATTCCGATCAGTGAAGATAACGTGACCGTCGAGGTTGCATGGCCAAGTGGTGTGGTCGACAAATATGAAGGGGTTGTCCCTGGCAAAGCGTACACGCTCGTCGAAGGACAGGCGATTTGGCCTCACTGAACAGCGCAAGACGACGTTCTCACGCGAGTGCGACGCGGAGCAACTTGCGGGCTACCGTACCGCTCCAAATATCATTGTCACGCGGTCATGGGAGGGCGACGTTCCTGCGGAGCCTTTCTCCGGCCGCCACCTGTCGTTCACAAGCAATGGCCCTGTATTTGATTGGCTTGTGGACGTTAGGACGCTGCCCGAAAAAGCTCGGCAGGAGCCTCGCTCTCCCAGCTGTTTAATTCATTGGTCAAATCATGATGAAGCTGGGTTCAAAACAATTGGGGACAATTGTTCTACATTACCGGTTTCATTTGTCGGTAATCAGCGACTTGCTGAAAACGGCGTTGCCCATGGCCGGTACAACCTGTTCACTTCGCTTGGTTTGTTTCGTCGTTGGATCGAGCCATAACGTGGTCTTCTGAGCTGGATTGTCTAGGCTACTTACCACCACTTTCAGATATTCGACCGAGTCGACCGTTTCGTTTTCTTCGACTTTCAATCGAACTCGGTCCAACTTCATCGAAGCCAAATCGACCGTATCTGCGATCAGTTCATAGCCTTGTTCTAGCGGCAAACCTCGTACGATGGTCTCGAGTCCTGGTCCGTCGCACAACAAGGCACCTTCGGCATCCAAGGTGGTGGTTTGTTCATCCATTTGAAGTTGGATTTGATTACCCGTGTACGTTGCATTGACCGACACAGGGCCTTGTGTAAAGGAGCGTGACAATGTTTTGAGCTCAGGAGAATAGGTTGCCTTATTCTCCATTTCACCCAGCGGTCCGCTGATCGTCTCGTTGATGATCCACATACCGTCTTCTTGGCTATAGCTTCGTTTGGCTTCCATTGGCACGGTTTGTCCTTGAACGGCAAGCGTCACTTTCCAATTTTCGACGTGTTCGCTGAGCTGAACGTCGAGAGCGGGTAGGGACGGCGCGAGCTTGACACTCGATGGATCGGTGTATGTCACCGTACTAATATCGACTCGCAGCTCTTCTAGCCGCTTGGCGACATCTTGTGGCATCCCTGCATCGTAGCGACCGCCAAGTTTTTCAGCCAGGAATCGTTCAACTTCGGCGTACATAGCCATTTGATTGACAGGTTTGGCAAAACCATGACCTTCATCGTCCGCCAGCAGGTAGCTAACATCGTGCCCACGGTCTCGCAGCGCTATGGCGATTTGATCCGCTTCTGCCTGTTTAACTCGAGGATCGTTAGCTCCCTGGATGATCAGCAGCGGTCTGGCTATTTTATCTGCACTGAACAGTGGACTGGCTTCTTCGATCAGTTTCTTGCCTTCTTCGGTTGCTGGATCGCCGACCATGCCGTACAGAAAAGCGCGACCAGCTTCCCAGTAGGCTGGAATGGAATTCAGCAACGTTTGGATGTTGCTGGGGCCGACGATATCGACACCACAAGCATAAAGTTCAGGGGTGAAGGCGAGTCCTGCGAGTGTTGCGTAGCCTCCGTAGCTGCCGCCCATGATGGCGATGCGTTTTTTGTCGGCGATTCCCTTTTCGATCAAATATTGAGCGCCCCAAGTAATATCGTCCTGCATCAACTTGCCCCATTGCAGGTCGCCTGCGTTGAGAAACGTTTTGCCGTAACCACCACTCGCCCGAAAATTGGGTTGTAGTACCGCATAACCGCGGTTCGCCAAAAACTGCACTTCCGCACTGTAACCCCACTCATCGCGCGGTCCTTTAGGGCCGCCGTGAACCAAGACTACCACCGGCAGGTTTTTGGGTTCAACTCCAACGGGCAACGTCAAGTAGGCCGGTATCTCCAATCCGTCGCTGCTTGGATATCGCACGGCGGTCATCGGAGCCAGATGCTGTTCGACCGCTTTCAATTCGGGACGCGGCGTGTATTGATGGATCAATTCGCGTGTCGTTGCGTCGAAGTACCAAGCTTCCGCAGCATATTTGTCGCCATGGATGGCAATCAGGAATTTGCTGTAATCTTTGGTTGAGCTTTGGAAGGCAATTTCGCGACCTGGGAATTTCTCCTTCAAGAAGTCGTAGTTGCCTTCCCAGGTTTTATTGCGCCAGTAAATTCGAGTGCGGTCGTCGGTGTACGATGTGGAAATGATTTCGCGTGTGTTTTGATCAAGTCGCAACGAACCAAAGTCGACGCGTTTCTCAGGGTCACTTTCCAGCAGTTGCATCTCTTTAGTTTTGGGGTCCATCACAAAAACTGTCGAAAGATCCAACTCTCCTTTGTTCGTTTCGAGATACAGTTTTTCGTTCTTGGGATCCCAGCCAATCACTCCAGCACTCTCGGTCACCGACGTTTCATAGATCGGCTCCAAAGTTTCGCCATCCTTGCGAAACAGAACGGTGTTTCCAACTTCATCTGTGGTACTTAACAGACGCAAGTTGTCGTCCCAATCGAACTCGTAGCCGGTGATGCGATCGTTGTTGGTGTACAACAGTGTCAGTTCACCTGTGGAAATTTTTAGCTGATAAAGGTCGTGCCAAGCTTTGTCGCGGTCGTTTAAGCCGACCCACAGGAGATCGGGATTCTTTTGGCTACCATGCACAAGTTGCGCGGTGACCTCTTTCATCGGAGTCAGATTGCGCGACTCGGGAACTTCTTTGCCAGGTTCCGTATTCGCCCGCGGGTCGACGGCGAAAAGATTGATGTTCTCATCGCCGTCCAAGTCTTTCACATAGAGGATGTACTTACCGTCTTCCGTCCAGGTATAGCCGTAAAGTGGACGGGTGCTGTCGGTCAGTGGTCGCGCGTTTTCAAAGGGTTCCGAAAATCGCTTAACCCACACGTTTAAAATGCCATTGTGAGCTTTCATGAACGAGATGTACCGTCCATCGGGGCTCAACTGACCACCAGAAATCTGTGGGTTTCCAAAAAATAGTTCGCGGTCGAGAAGTGGTGTCTGTCCGCGACTGGTTGAGGAAAGCAAAGTAGAAATTGTGAGAATCCCTAAAATGAAGTTCTTGAAAGTCATGTTATTCGGCACTTAAAAAGTTTGGGCGCGACGGGAACGGTTGTTCGGGTGCTTTGTGGCGACTCGCACCATAATATCAGATCAACTGCACGATCCTAGTGCTTTGTCCAGTTGAGATTTCAGGGTAGTGGACGAGCCTACGAGTGCCACAGTTGAAATTTTCACGGTAGTGGGCGATTCAGAAAACGGCTTTTAGCCCCATTCGTGTGCTTTGATCGATTACAATGGAGGTCCCGCCAGAATTTCCCACCGTGAAATGTTGCTTCCCTCCCTCGCATTTCGCTGCAAAAACAATGACTGAGTTTCGCTTACTGCTTTTGGTCTGCATGACATGCGTTTTGCCGCTCGCCCAGCCTCTGCGCGGGGACGATTTGAACGCGTCAACGACCCGTTCTGATTATGCTCGCAACGTGGCGCCGATCCTGGCCGAAAAGTGCCTTCAATGCCACGGTCCAGATGAAGCGAATCGACAAGCCGACCTGCGTCTTGACAGGGCGACCGATGATGAGGTGCAACGTGCCACATTGAAAAATAGCCTGCTGGCACGCATCAATACGGATGATCCCGATCTCCGCATGCCACCACCCGATTTTGGCAAATCATTGGACGCGTCTGAACGAAAGCAGCTTCAAACCTGGATCGAGTCCGGTGCTCGATTTGAGGGACATTGGGCATTTCAGCCAATTTCGTCGGTTGTTGGAGCAGACAGTTCCGCACCGACCATTGACTCGTTAATTCAGAAAGCACAAGACGCCAGGGGACTGACGACTGCTCCGAAGATTACGAAACGTCAGTGGTTGCGCCGCGCCTATATCGATTTGATCGGCATCCCTCCCACTTGGGAAGAAGTTCAAGCGTACGAAAGCGATCCATCGTCGATTGCCGAGCAAGTAGTGATTGAACGATTGTTGGATTCTTCGGCCTATGGGCAGCGGTGGGGCAAATACTGGTTAGACCTTGCTAGATACGCAGACACTCATGGCGGGGCGGCCATCGGTTTTACTTCGTTTCCATTCTCCTATACCTATCGCGACTACGTGATTCAAGCTTTCAACGACGATCGTCCCTACGACCAATTTATCCTCGAGCAAATTGCGGCCGATCAACTTGGGCTGGAAGCAAACGATCCCAGATTGGCCGCACTAGGCTTTCTAACCGTGGGAATGCAGTTTCGAAATATGCACGACACCTTGGATGACCAGATCGACGTCGTCACGCGGGGGCTGATGGGCTTAACCGTCACCTGCGCTCGGTGCCACGATCATAAGTTCGACGCGATTCCGACTCGCGATTATTACGCGATTTACGCCGCATTGGCTCCCAGTTCTGTTCCGGGGGAGTTGCCGATTGTCGAAGGTTATCATGTGGCGGGAGTTACGCAGGAGCAACGCGATGCCTATTTCGCGCAGTTGGAAACGCTCAAAACACAATACGATGAGATGGCCCGCGATCAAATTGAGGTCATGAAGCAACGCTTGCGAATGCAGACCGGCATCTATTTGCGTGAGTTGGCCAAGGGTCTGCCAGAACAGGATGTCGCCACCGCATTTTTATCTTACCGCACTGATGATATTCGCCCAGTTGTCTACAATCGCTGGAAGTCCTATGTCGCCGGCCTGGGTAGCGATGATGCAGTTTTTGGTATGTGGCATCAGTTGACCGCATTGCCTGTTGAAGGCTTTTCCGCTGCGGCCGCTCAGCTTTTGGCAGCACTTGCAGCCGAAAATCCGGATGCTGCAAAAATCCCCGAACATCATGCGCTGGGGGCGATTGCACCCAAATGGAATCCCTTGGTTCTGGAAACGCTGAAGTCCAAGCCACTGGACTCGATGCTCGACGTCGCCGATGCTTACGCGGAACTCTTCACGCGCGTCCATCAAGAGTGGTTAAAAGCTGTGCAAGCGACCGCGCTGGAAGCGATCTCATCGCAGACGGTCGTTCCTGATGAAGATGCGCAGCACCTGGTGGTCAACAGTCCGATCTATCGTCAACTACGTCGTCATCTTTATGGCAAGAATAGTCCAACCGATTTGCCAGACGAAGTTGCCGCACATTTGCTTAATCGCACCATCGCAGATTCACTCGCTGGTAAGCAGGGCGCCATCCACGGGCATCACCTGACATCGCCTGGCTCGGTGCCACGGGCGATGATGTTGGAGGAACCCAACACAGAACAGGAAGCTTTTGTTTTTCTTCGCGGCAATCATATGGCCTTAGGAGAATCGGTGAAACCTGGGTTTCTGAGCGCGATCAGCGAAGGCTCGTCCGAATTCAAGTATCAACCAGGGATGCGGCGACTGGCATTGGCGCAGGCCATCGTCTCTCCCGACAATCCGTTGACTCGCAGAGTGATCGTCAACTGGATTTGGCAGCAACATTTTGGACAAGGGCTCGTGCGCACAACCGATGATTTCGGCACGCGCGGGACGCCACCCAGCAATCCGGAATTGTTGGACTTTTTGGCGACAAAATTCCTGGCGGAGGGGTGGTCGGTCAAGAAAATGCATATGCACATCATGCTTTCCGACGCTTATCGACTTGCCTCGGTTGAAGTCAACGATTCGCGCGAGATCGATCCAGAAAATGAACAGCTGTGGCGCATGCCACGGAGGCGACTCGATTTCGAATCGATGCGGGATTCCATGTTAAAAGTCTCAGGCGAACTCGATCTTTCGATCGGAGGCCGTCCTATTGACTTTTCAACGAGTCCCTCGAGTCGACGCCGAACTGTGTATGGCTTTGTCAATCGCGACATCGTTTCAAATCTGTCGAGTACGTTCGACTCAGCCAACCCCAACGCCTGCACTCTCAAACGGCCCGACACGTTAGTACCACAGCAGACCCTTTTCGCCTTAAACTCCGATTTTATCCAAGAGCGCGCTGCACGCCTTGCAACTCTGGTAATGGAAACGGACTTGGCTGACAATCCCGCTCGTGTGCAATGGCTCTATCGAAGGATCCATAGTCGTGAGGCAAACGATGACGAAGTGGAACTCGCCTGCCGATTTGTCGAAGCACGGGCAGTGACTGGCGACAGTGCTATTGAAGCAACTGACCAAGCAACGCAGCGCCGCTGGGAGAGCCTGGCACACGCGATGTTGGCGTCGAACGAGTTCTCGTTTGTCGACTGACGAGCTGCTCAGGCCGCAGAAAATGCACAACATGGAACCCGGAGACAATAGATCACGATGTATGATTCAATGACCAACCGTAGACATTTCTTACGCCGCAGCGGCATGGGGATGGGAGCTTTGGGCTTAGCGACGGTATTGCGTTCCGAGACCAGTGCAGCTGTCGGTGCCGACTCCGACACCGGCGTGCATTTCCCAGCCAAAGCGGAACATGTCATTCATATCTTCCTTAATGGAGGTGTCTCGCAGGTCGATACGTTTGACCCAAAACCGGAACTGACTAAGCGCGGCGGGCAGATGCTTCCGTTTGACAATCTTAAGACCGAACGCAAAACGGGTGTTGCGTTACCCTCACCGTTTGAGTTCAAACAGCATGGTGAGAGTGGAATTCCGATCAGCGACTTGTTTCCCCATCTGGCCAAGTGTGCCGACGACTTGGCAGTCATTCGCTCGATGCATGTCGAACTTCCCAGCCACGAGATGTCACTGATGTTGATGAACACGGGAGACATGCGTTTGGTCCGTCCAAGTCTTGGTTCGTGGTTGACTTGGGGCATGGGATCCGAGAATGAGAATCTCCCCGGATTTGTTGCCCTATGTCCTGGTGGTTTGCCAGTGGGTGGAGCCGGCAACTGGCGATCGGCGTTTTTGCCTGGAGCCTATCAGGGTACGCTGATCGACACATCCAATGCGGATCCCACCAAATTGATCGCCCACTTGCGCAACACTCGACTGAGCGAGGTTGAGCAACAGGACCAATTCAAGTTGCTCAAGCAGTTGAACGACAGGCATTTGCTCGAACGACCTGGGGAGGCTGCGTTGGAAGCTCGCATTCGTTCCTTCGAGCTTGCCTATCGGATGCAGATGGAAGCGACCGATGCGTTTGATGTGAACCAAGAGCCTGCGCATATCATCGACATGTATGGCCCAGGTCCGCAGAATCGTCAACTATTGATGGCTCGGCGGCTTGTCGAACGCGGTGTCCGCTTCGTACAAACATGGCACGGCAATCTTCAGCCCTGGGACAGCCACAGTGACATCAAATCCGAGCATCGCAAAGTCGCAAACGAATGTGATCAAGGAATTGCCGCGCTGATTACCGATCTTAAGCAGCGTGGTTTGTTCAACAAGACACTCATCGTCTGTTCCGGTGAATTTGGTCGGACACCCTCGGTAGAGCTTGGGCAGAACGGTTCAGGAGCGGCTCAAGGGCGGGACCACAATCACTGGGGATTTTCGCTGTGGATGGCTGGAGGTGGAATCAAGGGTGGTACGATTTATGGTGCCACCGATGAATTTGGCTTTCGGGCGGTGGAGAATCCGGTCTCCGCGCACGACTTGCATGCTACGATTTTGCACTTGATGGGTATCGATCACGAGCGCTTCACCTATCGCTATGCCGGGCGTGACTTCCGCTTGACCGATGTGTTTGGCAACGTCGTGAAAGATGTAATTGCGTAAGGGACGAGCGAAGAGTTGTAATAGTGACACGCACGGTTGCATCGCACTGTTCGAAGACAACTTTCTAGGCGACGGCTCGGTTTTGCTCTGCCTCGAAGCGATCGCTTAATTTATTGTCGCTTTCCAATTCGCCTTCGGGTTGCTGTGGCTTTTTTTTAACCGTGAATACTTTGCCCAATGCGCTTGCCAGCAGGGCGGGAAGCAAGATGAGTTCGGACACGACGCCTGCCAAAAGAATGCACAGCATCAGCCAACCGAATCGCTGCGTGGGAGTGAATGTACTGAAGGCGAACACGGACAAACCCAGTCCGCTGATCAACGCCGATTGGATCGTAGGGACTGCGCAGGCTCCATAAGTGGCTACAATTGCCAGGCGTCGATCACCCAGTTGCATCAGTGATTCTCGGTAGCGAGCCAGGAAGTGAATGGTGTCATCAACGGCGACGCCTAACGCAATACTGGCGGTCATCATCGAACCGATGTCAAGCGGAATACCGAGCCAACCCATGCCACCAAAAATCAGTACCACTGGCACGGCATTGGGTAGCATCGCAACGCAGCCAGCAACAAAGCCGCGCGAGACTAACATCATGATGGGCGTGATCGTCAAGAATGACCACCATGTACTCTCAATCAAGCTGTTTAACAGGGCTCGCTGAGCCTGATACACGATGGGCACGACCCCGGTGTAAATCGCCCTCACGCGTTGATCGACTTGCACGCTAGTTTGCTTACCCCTGTTCTCAAATCTTGCATCAAATGTGCTGGGAATTGCGGCCCTCACAACTTGAATATCGGACTCCGAAAAATCGCCGACCAACACGGCCATATCAATGCCGCCCATTGTTTCCATGGTTGATAGCGGCGTTGATCGCGGATCGGTTGTGACGAGTTCAACCTCACATCGGGATTCTTCTAACAGGCTCTGCAGTATCCACTGAAACGTTTCTGCAGCGTCGTCGGAGTCAAGCTTCGGCTCACAATAACTCCACAGTAGCACTTTTCGCTTATCGAGTGCATCGGCGGGAAGAGTCCGCGAAAGCTCGTTCAACACTTGAGCGCGTGTGTGATACGCATCGAGCAGAGGTTGCGTGATCTCCTCAAGTTCTTTGACAAATTGACCGTAGTCCACATCGCGGAACGCAGCCACTCGCAAGCTAACTCGCCATAGTTCGCTTGCATCATGTTCGTCAATTCTTAGAAATCCAGCGTCGGAAAGTTCGCCACGACTTTTACGGAGAATCGAATCGATTGCTTTGCGTTGAATGAATCCGTAGTTGCCCGACTGCGCAGCTGGCAAACGCGGTGCAAAGGACGCCGCTGACATACTACGTCCCACCAAATCTTCCCCTTCCGGTCCGAACTTGCGATCGATGAGCGATTGCATGCGAGTTACGGTCTCAAGACGCTGAACGAAACTTAAGCTATGCCACGCATCGGACTTGCCTTTCTCGATCTGCTTTTCTTGCTGCGTTACAGCTGGAAAGCGGACTACGATTTCGAGAGGTACAAGTTTGCCGAGGTTCGCTTCTAACCAACGATAGTCTTGGAGGATACGGGCACGCGAGTCAAATAGTTTCAATAAGTCGATGCTAGACGTCGTATGTTGCAATCCCAACCCTATCGCGAGAGTCATGGCGACACACAAGGCGCCCACCAAGCGGTAATGATTGACAATGGTCGCTGCAATACGCTCCCAAATTGAAGGAATGGTCGGCCCCAAGCCGCTGGACTTGGCTGGCGATATCGTTCTCAAATTCGCTTTCGGCAACCAGCGCTTTCCTACACCGGACAGTTGCAGTGCGGCGGGCAAAAAGAAGTAGACAATTGCCACTAAACTCATGACGCCGGCGGCCGAGTAGATGCCGAATTTTCGGATCGGCACCAATTCGCTTGCGGTCAAAGAGACAAGCCCTACAGCAGTCGTAATTGAGCAGAGTACCGCAGGCTTCCAAGCATGTTTTACGGCCCGCTCGACGGCGCCATGCAGCCCATGGGACTCAACTGCTTCACGATAGTAGTTAACCAAATGGACTGCACCTGAGATGGCAAGTACGTAGACCAGTGATGGCATGGACATCAAGATCGCATCCAAGTGCTGCCCTGTCAGCCAGATGATGGCTAGCGACGTTCCAGCGCTAAAAACGCCACATGAGAAGACGATTGCGGTAAGCAAAATGCTTCGCAGCGACCACCAGGCCAGCCCCAGACCTAGGAGACCAGATAGTCCGGCGAGTCGAACGAGCGTCCGTTCGCCTTCTTCATCGATGGCGCTATTGTCAACTGGTGGACCTCCCATGTGCACTTGATCCGCGGGAATTCCCGCTTGCGCGATAACTCGACGCAGCACCCCTGGCGGCATGTTCTCCCTGAAGATTCGACGTTGTCCGTTCCCGAGGACCAGCTTGAGTTCGCGGAGCGCTTCGGTCTTCAATGTAACAATGGCGCAGGTCTGCCTGCCATCGGGACCGAGCATGGTGCCTTCTAGTCGGCGTGACGCTTCCTCTTCCGATAGGCTGAGGGGCGGCGCTGTCATGCGGTCAAGCAGTTGTCGGCCCGTCACCACGGACTTGAAGTACTTTTCGCAGGCGGCTCGATCTTCCGCTGTGAGTTCATCGATCGTCGGGATGCTGGAGTCGGTTGAGCCAATATTATGCTGTACACCACGACCCTGGCTGTCTGCATCACTCGACGCCGAGTCCTGAACCAACATGTTCGCCAGTCGCGCCAGTCGGGGGTCATCTTCATTACCTGTGACGGAAGAGCCAATGCGGCACCCGTCCCAACTGATGACAATAAACGAGTCTGACGCGAAATTCGTACGAAACCAGGTAAGGTTCTTTGTTTCGGTAAAGGACTGCGGCAACCAATCCTCGACTCGGTTTACATTCGATTGAACCGCGCGTCCAGCTGAATAAAACGAAAGCGGAACCATGGCGAGTGTTGTAATGACAATTGCCACGCTCCATTTCTGATAGAAAGTTTTGGTCTGCGGAGCGTTTCGTTCGAACCTGGAACCGACTGGGATGGACAAATTGGTATCGCTTGAATCCGATTGGGATTTTTAGAAGAATTTTTCGTCGACGCCCATTGAATGTGGTAAGTGGCAGTCTCGCCCCACCAGCTTTTCAACAACCCGTCAATCGGCAATGGCTAAAGTAAATCGACTTCTCTGTTGGGTCGACTTCAACAAAATCAGCTCCTGCCTGAGACAAGTAATGAAGTCGGTCAGAGGAGGGAGAATGGACAGATTTGTCGATGACATTTAAAGTTAGGCGAACTTCGCGATTCGATTGAATCGCACATTCTTCTAACACTTCTGGACGATTGCATCCAAAATGGTCGAATCGCTTACTAGAATTGTCATTGTTGGCGGCGGTTTTGCGGGATTGAATGCTGCCAAAGCCTTAGGGAAAGATCGTCGAGTTACGGTGACCCTGGTCGATCGCCGCAATCATCATCTTTTTCAACCGCTGTTGTATCAAGTGGCGATGGCCGGTTTGAGCCCGGCGGACATCGCGGCTCCATTGAGGAGCATCCTGTCGAACGTCAAGAATGTGCGAGTTGTATGCGGGCAAGTTGAGTCGCTGGAGTTGGACAACAAGGTCGTGCAGACCAATTTTGGTTCATTGCCCTACGACTATTTGCTGCTCGCATGTGGCGCCCAACACAGCTACTTCGGCCACAACGATTGGGAGCAGTTCGCCCCGGGCTTGAAGACGATCGAACAAGCGACTGAAATTCGACGCCGGGTACTTAAAGCATTCGAAACTGCCGAACTGACCAGCGATCTCAATGAGCGGCGCAAGCAATTGACCTTCGTAATTGTTGGAGGTGGTCCGACCGGAGTCGAGTTGGCTGGAGCCATCGGCGAAATGAGCCGATTTACGTTGGCTCGCGATTTTCGGAACATCGACTCCAAACTTGCGCGCGTCATCTTGATCGAAGCTGGGCCAAGGATCTTGCCGATGTTTTCCGAACGATTGGCGAGTCGTGCAACTCGCGACTTGGAATCGCTGGGAGTGCAAACGTGGACAAGTAGCATGGTGACGCGCATTGACGACAGTGGTGTGGAAGTTTCTGGAGACCGCATCCACGCTGCCACGGTCTTGTGGGCCGCAGGCGTGCAGGCCTCGGACATTGGTCGCAAGAGTCAGTTCGCCTGCGATCGGCAAGGTCGCGTCGTCGTTGGAAAAGATCTCGCAGTAGAATCGCACCCCAGTGTTTTTGTCGCCGGCGACTTGTGCAGTTTTGTCGATACTAACAATCAACCGCTACCGGGAATCGCCCCCGTCGCGATGCAACAAGGTCGACACTTTGCGCAGGTCGTTCGCGCAGAACTCGACAACAAGCCGCGGCCGGCGTTTCGCTATGTCGACAAAGGGCAAATGGCAACGATTGGTCGGAGTTGTGCAATCGCGGAAGTCGGTCGCTATCGCTTGACCGGATTTTTTGCCTGGCTCGCCTGGCTTGTCGTCCACATCTATTTTCTAACAGGATTCCGTAATCGACTTCTGGTGATCATTAGTTGGACATGGTCGTTCATTTCGTTTCGTCGAGGAGCTCGATTAATCGTCGAAAAGAACTGGAAGTTCTACTCCTAGTGAATGCTTTTCGTGTAAAATCGACGGCATAGGCGGTAGTATCTACGCACCATCTTTAGGAACATTGCAATGAAACATCATTATCGAAGAACGCTCGCAATTTTTATGGTTGCATTCGCAGTGAATGGGGTCGACGTTCAAGCAGACGACATTAAACAAGATTTTATCGCCAGCGGTGTCACTCAGAAAGTTGGCGGATATCGACCCGAACGCGCGGTCATGGATCAAGACGAGAGCATTGCGAAAGTACCTCCCGAAGAACTCGAAGCTCCCAAATATGGAATGATCAAGATTGGCGACAAGAGCTGGGGATTCATTCTGGATGAACCAGAGGAAGGCGATCCGCGGTTGTTTATAGACAGCAACGGTGATGGAGACTTCACCAATGATCCGCCAGCCAACTGGAAAGGTGCAAAGCAGGGCGAATTTACAATGTACAGTGGTGATGGGTTGGTTGACTTGGGAGACGAACGACTGGGCGCAATTAACCTTTATCGATTCGATCCCAAGGATGAACGTCGTGCCGCTTTGAAAGACACGATGATGTTCTACTCGGATTACGGATTCGAATACAACTTTACACTCGACGAACAAGAGTTTTCGACTTTCGTCGCAGGCACACCAGCCGCAGCGTCTCGCTTGCCCATTGACCGCGACGGAAATGGCAAGACGAGCTCACGATTTGAAACCGCCACGGTTGGTAAACCATTCAACTTTACCGGCACCACCTATGTATTCAACTTGGACGCCGGGAACTTAACTCTGGACCGCGCAGACGAAGAATTGGAGCAGATGCCGTTGCCGCCCAATTTAGAGATCGGCAAGCCCGCGCTTAAGTTTACCGCCACGACCATGGACGGCAAAGAGATTGAGTTTCCCAATGCCTATGCAGGTAAAATTGTCATGCTCGACTTCTGGGCAACGTGGTGTGGTCCCTGCATTGGCGAAATTCCGAACATGAAGGTTGCTTATAACAACTGGCATGACAAGGGCTTCGAAATCTTGGGTATCAGTTTTGACAAAGCCGACATGGAAGAAAAGATCGAAGAGTTTCTTGCCGAAAACGAACTCACATGGCCTCAGATTTACGAGGGCAAGATGTGGGATACCGATTTAGGAAACATGCATGATGTAAGTGGCATTCCATTTGTACTGCTGGTCGATGGCGATAGTGGCGAGATTCTCGCAACGGCAAGGCAACTGCGCGGCAAGGGGTTGAGTGACTTCGTCAAGTCTCAGTTGGAGAAGAAGTTCGACATAACTCTGGAAGAGCCCGTGGCTGAAGTAGAAGAAGATAAAGAAAAGCCAAAAGCAAAAGAAGCTACAGTAGACGCAGTAGAGTAGTCACATTTTGATTGTTTGGCTTCGCGCCAATTTTCTACGACAACGTAGTTGGACAGCGCCACTTGGCAAGCTGGGTAGCCACCGTCGCCAGACGGTGGACGCGATAGTTGACGTTTTCCACCGCTTGGCAGCGGGTGGCTACGAAAACTTAAGGACGCCAAATTGCCCAGGCTACCAAGTGGCGCTGTCCAAGTAGGTCCTGTACTTGTTATGCAGGATCTACGTTTCTGTAATTGAGGGAGAGTTCTTTTGGGTGACCGTGAAGCCTGCAAAAGAGCTTTAAAATGGCAAAGGAATGAGGGGCAAGGGAATGAAAGCCGTTGCAATTGACGGCCACTGCAAACCGGACATTGAAGAACAAATTTAAAGCAATTGAGAATTTTGGGGCTGCAGGTTGTTCAGAACGGTTTGCATTCGCTAGCTCCGATTTCCTTGTCGTTGGTTGATCAGACCACGGCACAGGGGTGGGATTCGCGGGGCATTTTTTTGCGGCAGCGGCGGAAGCCATGCGGAGGATTTTGATCGATCGAGCCCGAGCCAAACAACGCCCTAAGGGCCCGCGCAAAAATAACTTTTACAACTTGATATTGGAGTTTTAGGTGATTCGTGCGAGAACAGTTGCATCATGGATGCAAAAGTTGTCGCAAGGATTCGTCGCAAGTATAAACTATTATCGCCGGAAATGAACGA
>JBGSUV010000120.1:0-129651 GCA_041753315.1 Pirellulaceae bacterium
CGCTCACATAGTCCGGACGTTCCGCGCTACTCATCGCTAGCTCCTCCGCTTTTTCAAAGTCACTGATTGTAGTGGATCTTGCTAAAGATCCTCCGTCCCGTAGTGGATCTTGCCAAAGATCCTGCCCCACCCCGGCCCTGATAGGCCGACCCTCCCTGCGGGAATTCAAGCAAAATGTCTGAATTCCCGCAGGGAGGGTAAGTTGCGCGACAGATCTCAGCGATGACGCTTTATCTCCAAAGAAATATGGCGACCTGCTTTAAGATCCTGTGCCTCACCCGTATCAACCTACTTCGTACTCCAGTTCAGGTTCCTGAACGCATTCAACGGTAAATTGGATACCATCGTAGATCTCGCGCATGGGCAATGAACAACCGAGAAATGACAGGTCGATCGTGGCCTCGACCCCTTCGATATGCTCGCGCAGAAAGCCGCCACTTGTGCGCCGCATGACGATGGCGATGGGTTGGTGTTGTTCCAGTGCGATGTAGCACTCGAGTGAAGGGATGGAGAGATAGGCGGCCATTTTTTCATCGAGATCGTATTGGCGGGTTGAGGGGGAGAGGACTTCGATGATTAAGACTGGCCGATCTTGAAAGACAGATCGCTGATCGTTCGACTGACAGACGACCTGTACATCTGGGTAGTAAAATCGCTTCATGTCCGCTCGGTCGATCCGGACTTTGGTGTCCGAGTTGAACGGCCTACACGATTTGCCTTTCAGGCGGATGCTGAGCGCCACAAAACAGTTTCCCACAACTATATTGTGCCTTAGAGTTGCTCCACTCATCGCGCGCATCCAGCCGTCGATGTATTCGCTTTTGGTGCGAGCTTGTTCCTCCATTGCCAAATAATCTTCGCTGTTCACATACTTTGGACGTTCTGCGCTACTCATCGCACGCCTCTCCTATTTGCCAGTTACTCGACCTACTCTGCCTATGCCCGTTCCCAGATTATACATCGAGGACCGCAGTAGATTTCGCTTGAAAAGGTTTTTCCCACGCACCGCGTCACTGTGGTTTGCCTCCTTTTGCACAGATTTTCTTGCCTCAGCTGTCGTAGGTAGATGTTACCGCCCGTGCTTTGGTCGGATACCTCGCCGCTTTGTGACCGGATTGTTGTCGTAGTTCGAGTCGTTGATCTCACGGCTAATTTGGCCATGCGACTACAATTCGGCCGGTACCATTGATCGGCCGCTCACTGAACAAGCCAATCATCGTTAATGGTTCTTGTTCGAATGAGCAATGGCTGCACCGGCGATGAACTTGGCGGATTCACTCATGAACTGGAAGAAGTACTCTTCGGCCTTGCTGAATGTTCCCTCCCCGAACTGGACGACGATTTCCCGAAGCACTCCCAGTTTTTCTCGCTCGGTCTTGGTCAAGATTTTGTAGAGATTCCCACCGATGTCATCAATCCACTCACCGGCACCTGCTTGGACGGTGCGTTTAATCGTATAAGCGTCGATGTTGGCTGGGCCTACAACCACGTTAAAAACGAAGTTGATCGTGGCGGTGCTGACGACGTTTAGTGTCCACCCGGGCTTGTGTATGTCCCCAGTACCAAAACCCTTGGTGACATCCTCGACAACTCCGAGAAAGGTATTCGGAATTGCGTAAACAAGCCGCGGGGAATACTTGACGACCAGCGACGAGGAGGCGGCGTTGGCGAAGACGGCTGTCCGCATGAAGTCATTGGTTAGCGCTTTGGCGACCGTCCCGCCGAGTCCTCCGCCGAGAGCCCCAAAACCCGCACCGACGATGAAATCGAAGAACAACCGGCTTCCACTTCGGTTGCCGCCGAGATAGGAGGTCCCCACCGAAACGAGCCCATTGACCAAGCCTCCGACCATTGCTTGCTCTGCAAGGGTCGACTCTCCCGTGGGGTCGCGGTTGGTAACCGGATTTTGATGTGCGTACAGATAACGGTGCAAGGAGGTTGGATCATCGGTAGTCCCGCTGTAGGGATCGCGAGTCAAGAACTGACCGGCATCGATGAGATAGTCACGAGCCCGAAGGTGAACCAGTCCCACGGCTTCATCCGTGCGTTCGCCCGTAAACCGGAAGGAGTTTGTCGAATCGCCGGTCGTGGAAACTAAAGTTCCAAACGCAGAAGTTACATACTGGATTACGGAATCACCGAGCGAGTTTGCGAGTTGACGCACGTGACCATTTGCATCGTAATGATACGTATACGTGCGTTCTTGGGAACGTTTCATTTCACGCCCCATTCCAAACACATAATGCACACTTTCACTGTCCGCTATCGTTCTGTCTTCCAGCACTTGCGATACCCCAGTCGGAGATTTCAAGTCTAGGACATGCTCGGTCTGAGCACCATTTACCGCAGTGCCAATACGATTTCCCATCGCATCGTATGTGTACGTTGTTTCGTTGCCTTGACTTAAGACTGTCAGCAATTGATCTTCGCTGTCATAGACGAATTGCTTGGTGCCGCCGAGCCCGGACCTCTGGACCAATCGTCCCCGATTGTCATACGAATACGAGTCCTGGCCTGAGGTGAGCAGTTGATCCAAGCTATTGAATGTTTGCACCAATCGCTGACCGTTACGGATTAAGGCAACGCGATTGCCAACCGCGTCGTACTCATAAGTTTCTTGCCAAGTGATCTCGTCCGCATGATTCCTGTGAATCTCGGAAGTCAGGCGATGCCGCGAATCGTAGCCATAATCGACTCGCGATCCATCGGCGCGGGCGACTGATTCTCGAAGGCCCGCCAGTGAGTACGTATACTCAAGTCGTTCCACGCTTGCTCCAGACTGCGAACTGACAATCTCGATCGGACGATTGAGCGCGTCGTAGACTCGACTTTCCGTGATGCCATTGGCGTATTGGATTTGCGAAACATTTCCAGCTGGATCGTACAAGTAACGGTTGGCTTCACCCGTCGATGCGGTCGTTGACGTGAGGCGTCCGATTGCATCGTAGGTGTAGGTGGTCGTCGTGAGATCTCCCTGTCGATCGACCGTTAACGAGCTGCGATTCCCGACAGCATCGTAGCCATACATGACCCTGACCCCGGAAGGCTGGGTGACGCCGATGAGTCGATCTCTTGCATCGTACTGAAAACTTGTAGTGCCTGATGCGCCGACGGCACTGAGCAGTTTACCCGTTGGTGAGTACAAGAAACTCTCCTCGGTTCCGTCGGGCAGTCGCTGTCGGATGAGCTTCCCATTCGGATCGTAATCTTGCTCTACGATCTGTCCATCTGTGCGAACGATTCGATCGATAAATCCATGCTCATCGTACACCGTCGTTTCGGCCGAGCCGTCCGGGTAACTACGGCGCGTGAGTTGACCATAAACATTGTAGGTGAAATTGGTTTCACGCCCGAGTGCATCCACTTGTGCGATCAATCGATTGTTTCTGTCATACACATAAGACATCCGGCTTCCGTCTGAGGATATCATGGCCGTTAAGCGTCCTGCGGGATCATATTCCATGCGAGTCCTCGTACCGTCTGCCGCTATCTCTTCGATCAGTCGCTGAGCAACGTCATAACTCGAGGTTTTGCGAGTTCCGTCGGGAAATCGAGTTTCAATAAGGTCGTTTCTCGAATTGTAGCTGTAAGCCGTCGTGCGCCCCGCAGAGTCAACCACGGCGACTAACCGCCCATCAAGATCATACTTTTGAACCGTCTCCCGTCCCAATGCATCTACTGTCTTCCATAGTCGATTGTTCGCATCGTAAGCGAACCGAGTCTTGAACCCTAGTTCATCGCTTCTTTCAACGAGATTGCCAACGGCATCGTAAGCCATCTCTATGAAGCTGCCGTCGGGATTGATCGTTTTCGTACGGCGTCCCAAAGCGTCATGCTCATGTCGAGTCAGTTGGCCACGGGCATCGACCTCGGTAATCAGGTTCCCAACGAGATCGTAGATCCGCTCCCTTGTGTTTCCGAGTGCGTCAGAGAACAAGGTCTCTTGACCGTCCGCATTCACATGATGTTGGATTGGCGATCCATGACCGTTCGCTGCGCTGATATTCTCACCGATCGGATTAAACTCTCGCTCAACGGTTTTTCCATCAGCCCCCGTGATGGATGTGATCAAACCTCGGCGGTCAACGCTGAACTGAGCGCGATTGCCCAGCGCATCGATCCGTTCCGTGGGGATGCCATCGACTCGGCGCTGCAATTCAATTCGGCTTCCGAGTGGGTCTGTCGTCGCTATGGGGCGCCCCTGTGAATCAAACTCTTGGGTTGTTCGGTGACCCAGTGCATCGATCTCTTCGATAACGCGGCCGCGCTCGTCGACTGTCCTGCGAATACTGAGCGTCCCGTCGGGCTCGATCTTCTTTAGCAGGTTCCCACGCGGGTCATATTCGTACTGAGTCGTGAGTCCTGTCGGCGCCGTGTAGGACAGAAGGTTGCCTCGAGCATCGTAGGAGAATCGGGAAGTTGCGCCTGAAGCGTCCACACCGAAGAGGATACGCCCTGCGTCATCGAACGAGCGACGAATCTCACGTCCCAAGGGGTCCCTCGTCAGGATCTCATTCCCAGAGGCATCAAACTCACTTTCGGTAACTTCACCAAGGGGATTGGTTTTGCGAAGAACATTGCCCTGAGAATCAAACTCGAGAACGGTTATTGCACCATTTGCATCTTCCAAGATCTGCTGTTGGTTGGCAGGAGAGTGCGTAAACTTGATCACCTTTCCGTCTCGGTTGGTCACCGAAGCCAAGCGACCTGCGGCATCATAGGTCGTCTTCGCGTGAGGTCGATTCAATGGATCGATCACCTCAGACAAGCGTCCGTTGGTATCATAGCGGTAGCTCGTGCTGTAGTTCTCGCCATCGATAAAGCTGTTCAACCGCCCCAGCTGGTACCGATACTCGAGGCGAGTTCCGGACCGGTCTTGGACGCTACTGATTCGTCCTGCCTGATTTCGCGCAATCGAAATGATCGATTCGCCAGCGAACGAAATACCGGAGTCGCTGAAGGTAACGACATTGCCATTTGGGTCTTTAACGCTGGTCATGACTCCGGCATCGCCATCGATTCGATATTGAAGACCATCCGCCGTGGTCAATGTGTAGCCTCCAAAGTCTGGGGATGCGGGATTCCAGGGAATTCCCCCCGACGCAAACAACTCACCGAACTCATTCACCACCAGTGCTCCAGAGCCTGCAGATAGGCGGCTACTCACGCCACGGTCTGAAGTGAATCTTGGAAATGCCAATACCAAGTTGCTCTGCTGTCCGAATCCTGGGAGTACACGATAGTCCGGGGTGAAGGTGAAACCTTCGCGAGAGCCACCAGGCAGCGTTAGGAAAATACGTGTTCCTTCTTTGAACGGAGTGAATATCCCAATATCTTCCAGTCCACTCTTCGGTAAGCTCACGCGCAAGTCAGTGTTGCGGTATTCCAACCGCCAACCGTATCCAAAGTCACCATCGCGGTCGGACCGGAGCGTGTCGTACGTGCGGACGATGGTAATGGGTATACCAGCCACTGGAATGGTCAGGTCTTCGAAACTCAAACGAAAATTGCCGAGTTTTAGATTGCCAGACAGTCCCACGGTGGTCTCATGCACGCTGGTGTTGCCAGCTTCACTGACAACTTCCAAACGTAGAATGTAAGCATCGTTTTCCAGTAGCGTCGTGTCCCACACACCTAGCAAGCCGTCGGTCACCGGTGTGGTGTTGTGTGCAAATTCAGTGAACTGCAACTGGTCGAGCCGCGCATACGAGAGACGGTACTCTTTAAAACCGGTGGCTGCTGCGGTCCCGCCGATGGCGGTGCCGAAGATCTCGACCATGCCGTAGACGGTGCCAGCATCGCTGGGGGAACTGATCGCCGCGACGGGGAGGCCTTCGCCCGATTCATAGTCGACTTCGGGATCGCGATAAAACGAGACGGCACTAGCCGTCGCTTCGTTGCCCGCCGCATCGTGTGTCCGGGCGACCATGTTGAGCACACCGGGGCCCCAATCTTCAAACGCCAAGCGGGCTGTGCGATTGGCATCGAGCGGAACACGCAGGTCGTTCACAAACAACTCGATATCCGTCACAGCCACATTGTCCACCGCACTGACCAACACCACGATCGGGCCATCCCAGGGCCAACCGCCGCCGCGAGGCAAGATGCTGACCTTAGGCGGAACGTTGTCGGCGCGAACTTCCAGTTCGATCTGCTGCACCGCAGCGCCACCACGTGGATCGCTAACGCGCACTGCTATCGAGTGACTACCCATATCGTCGGCGGAAGTTTGCCAGCGAATGCGTCCGAGCGGATCAACGGTCATGCCGGTTGGAACACTGGAAGTGAACTCGAAGCGGATCGGATCGCGGTCAGCATCGCGGGCGATCATGTCGTATTGAAACTGGCCGCCAGCCCAGGCAAATGCGGGTGGGGTGGAAACGATCTGCGGCGCCGAGTTGACACCCAGGATGTCGACTTCAAAGGCTTGCACTGCCGCCCCACCTTGCGCGTCCGTGGCTACCAAGGCTACCACTTCACGCCCCGCTTGCCCTGCGGTTGGCGTCCATGTCACTTGTCCGCTCTGCGCGTCAATCGCCATGCCTGCCGGTCCACGACGCAGCGAATAGGTGACGCTCGCCCCTTCGGGATCGGCGGCATTTAGAACGTAGCGATACGATTCACCCACGGCGGCAAACAAATTCGGGACGCTCGAGATGACCGGAGCTCGATTCGGCACTCCTGCAGCAACTTGGATCGCAAAGCTCTGCGTCGCTCGATTCCCTGCGGCGTCTGCCACTGCAATGAAGACCGCTTGTTGCCCCAGTTGTCCTGCGGTCGGCGTCCAAGCGATCTCGCCCGTTCGAGTGTCGATGGTCATGCCGCCAGGGGCTTCGATCAAAGTGTACGTGAGTGGATCGTTCTCAGCATCGACGGCCAGCAGACTGTAGAGGTAGCCACTTCCAACGGCTGCGTGAGTGGCAGGGATCGATTCGATCCGTGGTGGTCCGCCCACACGCCGTGTCGTCAGTGTGAACGTTTGAGTCGCCACGCCTGCTTGCGGATCCGACACCTGCAGCGCGACCGTGCTTTGACCAAGTTGATCAAGGGTCGGCAACCAGCGGAGCGTCCCCAGTTGCGGATGAATACTCATTCCATCAGGTGCAGTCAGAAGTTCAAAAGACAATGCGTCATGATCATTGTCCGTGACCAGAAGATCGTACGCGTAGAGTTGTCCGGCGGTAGCGAAGAGGCTACTGGCAAAGAGGCTGCTGGGGGTGGACTCGATGCGCGGTGCTGAGTTGCTGACGGTTTGGCGGACATGGATTGCGAATGGATGGTCCTCTGCATCACCGCTGACGCTGCGGAAGCGAACTTGCAGGGTCTGCATGCCCAACTGTGCGACGGTGGGCTGCCATGCGATGAAGCCGCTCGCATCCAGGTTCAAGCCACTGGGGCCCGAAATTAACTCAGCCGACAACGGTTGGCCGGCGGAGTCAACTCCGGAGACGCGCGACAAGTAGCCGCTGAGCAACGACGCATCGGCGCGAGGCGCACGAATGGCAAAAGGCAAAGTCGTCGGAGCATCCGCCACCACTTGCAGTTCGAACGCGTGCAGTGTGACAGCTCCAACCGCATCATGGATCGAGACGCTAAACGACTGCAGTCCGCTGTGGCTGGTGTTGGGAGTCCATTGAAGCACACCGGTGTTGGCTTCGATGCTGGCACCGGTAGGGGCCGAATCGAGCTCGTAAATCAACTCGGTCTGCTCGGCGTCTTGCGCAACGACTGCATAAGTCCAGGGACGATTGACCACAGCCGGACTGGCGGGACGCGAGACGACCAGTGGTGCGGTGTTGGCAGCGGCGACTTCGATGACAAAGGACTGCAGATCGACGCTGCTATTGTCGGTCGCAGCGCGGACGATCACTTGATGGCTTCCCGACTGTTTACCGCTGGGGGTCCAGACGATTTGACCCGTGCGGGAATCGATGACCATGCCGGTTGGTGCCAGAGAAAGAGTGTAAGCGATCGAACGGCCATCGGGACTGGTGGCGGCGACAGCGTAGCGATAGGCTTGTTGAACTTCGGCCATCCGTGGCGGTCGGGAGACGATCATCGGCTTAAGTGCGGACAGCGAGTCGCGGGGAGCGAGTACAAAGTCGAGTTCCTCCAGCAGTTCCGCGCTGCTGAGTACCACGTCGTGGGCGGCGGACGCGGGAGCCGTGGTCAACCAGCCAGCGGGCGCGGTGGTGCGTACGGAGTAGTTGCCAGCGGCCAATCCCGACAAAGCATAATGCCCATTTCGATCCGTGAACGTGTGCGGTTCGGCTGGATCAAAAATCCCATTTCCGTTTAAATCCGCGAAGACTTGATGGTGAGCCAATGGGTGCGATGAATCGGCCAGCGTCAAGCTACCGCGCAATTGTCCCCGCGGCGTAGGGCGGGCCGGAATCGACAGTGGGCTGCTCAAATGGCTGGTGACCGAAACCGGCTGATTCGCAACCGGAGAGAATCCGGCAGGCGTTTCGACGGCGATGGGGTAGCTTCCTGCGAGCAGCGCGTTGAACTGAAACCGCCCGGAGGCGTCGGTAATGGAAAACGCTTCGCCCGGATCGCGATAGCTGTTGCCGTTGGTGTCGATGAAGACAGTCCAATTGGCAAGCTGCGGTTCAGTAGCTTGTTCTAGATCATCTCCATTGTCATCTTGAAACAGGTTGCCTGAAAGCGAACCGCGCAGCTGTGGTTTGACCGTTAGTTCGAGCGTTTGCAGATCCATGCCACCTTTACCATCCTCAACCGCCACGGTGAACTGGGCCGTTTGCAGCGGTGTCAAGCCTGCAATTCGTCGGGCAACGACCGTGCCTCTGAGCTGACCACGGTTACCGACTGACGAATGATCCAGCACGGTCAGCGAATTCCCTTCGTTAAATCGCAGGTCGACAAACAAATTTGGAGTGCTTGAGGCGAACTGTTGGTGCATGCCGGAAATCAGCTCAGCTGGCGACTTGGGTTCACTCCACAGCCGCAGACCGAAAGCATCTCCGTTAAACGGATAAACATCACTGCCGATCAAGAGAGGAATGTTGGCGCCGGCTGGTCCAATGCGCTTGGTCGTTTCTTTGGACGCGACTTGATTGCCATTGACCAGGAGAGTCATTACGCCTGTCGAATCGTCGAACGTGGCGGCCAAGTGAACCCATTGCTCGGGCTGAAGGGACTGAGCGGTCGAGAGGGTTTCGACACCGGCTCCTGTGCCATCACCAATCAAGAACTGCAAAACCCCTGAGAAGTAGCGCAGGGTAAAGAAGGCGGGAGTTACCCAGTTGAGGGCTTTGTTCACCAGCACTTGATTGCCGCCGGTCGCAGAAAAACGGAACCAACCTTCGACGGTCAAACTATCCACGTTGTGACTATCGTGGTGGGCAAACTGGACTTGGCTCTGTGCTTCCCGAGCCCAGTTGAACTGCAGGGCATTGCCACGCGGATCCCACTCCAGCAAGCCGGTGACCGGATCAAGTGTACTCCCCTCGGGGCTATCGATCAGACGATATCGCAGCCGATCATTTTCCGGATCGACGGCTGAGACGGTGTGAATGAACGTTTCACTGGACGAGATCGAATGGGTCGGTTGCGTAGTGATCACCGGTGCCGAGTTGGTTCGGGCGGGTTCAACGTGAATCGTGAATTCTTGCGTGGTAGTACCGCCGCGCCCGTCGTCGGCTTGCAGCACAACGCGATTGGTTCCCAACTGATCAGCCGAGGGAGCCCAACGGATCGCACCCGATCCAGCATCCAGGATCATGCCACCGGGGCCTTCGACGATCGAATAGGTCAGCGGGTCGTCATCGGGATCGATGGCCAGGGCAACGTAGCGGTAGAGCTGATTGGGATCGAAACGGTTGAGGATGACACTGGCCGTGTCGTCGCCTGCGTTGGTGACCAGAATATCCAGCAAGCCATCGCCATTGGTATCCACGATCGCGATCGAATCAGGTTGGCTACCGACCCGAATCCGTTGTGGCTGAGTGAAGCGACTTTGCCCCATCCCGAAGAGCAAGGCCACTTCTCCGGTTTCCGGGAAGGTAACTGCCAGATCGAGCAAGCCATCGCCATTGAGATCAGCCGCAGCGATCTTGCCAGGCTTGTTCGGGAGACTGATATAGGTTGGATCGGCAAATTGCCCGGACCCTTGGGAACGCAGGATCAACAAGCGATTCGTTTCGGCCAGCGAAACAACCACATCCGCAGTGCGATCTCCAGCAAGATCTCCAGCGATATGCCCTACTGCGATCGCCGTTGGTTTATCGCCCAGCGGAATCATGGCCAATTCAGCAAAGCCTCCAGAACCATTTTGGGTGAGCACGAACAAAGCGTTGAGCTGTGCGTCGATCACTAGCAGATCGTCATGTTCTCCACCGGTTACGTTACCTAGAACACCGGCGACTGGCAGTCTGCCCAGCGGAACATCAGTTCGCACATAATTGTCGAGCCCATCGGCCAGCATGACGCTGATGCTGCGTCCCGAGCGATTGATGGTTAGGAAATCGGTGCGACCATTGCCACTAAAATCGCCGCTCAGCAGCTCGACAGGTCCGGCGCCGACCAGCAGATCGTGCAGTCGCGTGAAATTGCCACGACCGTCGCTAGTCAAGCGTTTGACGTGGCTATTGTCATGGTTGATGGCCAAGATATCGGTACGGCCATCGCCGTTGATATCGGTGGCTAGCACGCCGCTGAGACCTTGGCGGTTCCCCAGAAATGTTGCTACAGCTTCTTGGCGACTATCCCCATTGATGCCGATGTCTATGCGTCCATCGTTATCCAAGTCACCGAAGGCGAGTTGACCAGTTCCCTCGGAAGTTCCCCAAAGTTGGGCTGTCCCAAACGTCCCGTCACCTTGTCCGAAGCGGACCTCGATTGTCCTTTGCGACACCGTGTCATCCATGGAAACCAAGTCCAGGTTCCCGTCGGCGTTCAGGTCGATGAGATGCAGTCCGCCCCGATCACCAAAGATGGTGCCGGTGCGATAAGCCATCGGCGGTTGAAACGTGCCGTCACCGTTTCCAAGCACCACTGCCGAGCGATGGTAGGACGCGTTGATCACAAAATCCAAGTTGCCGTCGCTGTTCAAGTCGCCAACAGCGATATGTTTCGGAAAGCGAAAATCAACTGTATCGGGCGCGAACGGAAACGAGATAGGCTCCGCCAAAGTTCCGTCACCGTTTCCTAGGTAAAACAACAGATCATGGACGTTGCCAGATCGTTCGCGGACAGCGATGACGTCGGTAACCCCATCGCCGTTAAAATCCCCTACGTTTAACGACGGACGGAGTATCGAAGCACCAAACGGGGCGCTGTAGGAACGCGCAAATGTGCCTGGAGCTTCGGGAACGTTCCGCATGATCTCGATGGTATTCAGCCCAGTCAGAGCCACGAAATCCATGTAACCGTCGCCATCAAAGTCGGCTGGTTTGGTCACTAGCGGTGCGTAGCCGCTGGGCGTGTTGTTGCCGGTTTGAGCATAAGTGATTCGGAACGTGCCATCGCCATTTCCGAGTGCTGTCAGATAGCGCCCTTGTGGACCACCTTGAATTCCTCCTTGCCCCGACCAGACGACATCCATGTTTCCATCCAAGTCGAGATCGGCGGCGAATCCTTTGCCAAGTCCTTCGTTACCGATCCAGGGGGTAGCGGTGATCGGCTGCTGGAACGTGCCATCACCGTTGCCTAGTTGTGTGAAGCTGGGATTTTGATAGGCCGGCCCCCAAATATCGAGGATGCCGTCGTTGTTGAAGTCCGCATACTCGACAAAACTCACCGTTCCCCACATAGCGCTTGAAGCCCTCACATCGTACGCCGCGCGATAGGTTCCCGGGGAATCGGCTAGCATCAGACTGACCGATGAAAACTGATTCACTGTAAACGGACGTCCCGAGCGAGCGGTCAGCAAATCCAGCATGCCATCGTTGTTGAAGTCGCCAACCAGCACACCCAGTCCGTTGTTAAGGTTGCTGGGCTGCGGGTGTGTACCCAGATTCGAATCGATCCAGAACGTACTGGTAAATTTTCCTGCTCCATCGTTGATCGCGACGTTGACCCCAGGCGCATAGTTACCCCATTCGCCGGGCCCGGTGAAAACCAAATCCAGATGTCCGTCCCCGTTCAGGTCAACTGGTTGAGCGTCACCATGGATATTCTGAGGTGTTTGACTCATCGCAACATTCACCGCCGTGGACCAAGTGAACGTGGCCCCGCTGCCATCGCCTTCGTAAAGTGCGATACCACCTCCATAGCCAACTCCAAAACCGCTGTTGGAATACGTCGTGTAGGCGATATCGGCATGGCCATTACCAGAAAAATCACCGATGACCAGCGCCATCGACCAGTCCAGGACGGCCGGATTATCGGAAAATGTTCCTCGACTGGCCAGATCGACGCCTCGCGTAAACGTTCCATCGCCATTGCCTAGATAGACGTTCAGTAATCGCGCCGGATGGTTGCCGGAAACGAAATCAACGAGGCCATCTCCATTCAGATCGCCAATGGCAAAGTTGTGATTCACCGTATAGCCGGTATGCGTCGAGAATTCGGAGTACGGCTGGAATGTTCCATCGCCATTTCCCAAAAGAACGCCGAAAGCTAGGGTGTTTGCACGCATCGCAATCAAGTCCAGGATGCCATTGCCGTTCAGGTCGGCCACCTTGTAGCCACTGATATCCGTGCCCGTCGACTGCTCTCGCGCGGCTAGAAAGTTGCCATCGCCAAGCCCCTTATAGAACAGAAGTTTCTTCCCTTTGGTTTCGGATACCAGTAGATCGAGTTTGCCGTCCAGGTCGAAGTCTTTGGCATGTAGCGCGATGGCACCAAGTTCGTCCCATGTGTAGGCAACCGGACCGGGCACCGCAAAATGGATAGGCGCTTGGAAAGTACCATCCCCACGACCTAAGGTGATCGCAATCCGTCGCTCGTACGCATCAGGTCCGGTAAAGGGGCGGAATTGGTAGACGATCGAGGTGGCCACATCTAGAATTCCATCGCCGTTGAAATCTCCATGGGCCAGTCCCATCACGCGGTTGCTATCGTAAGCCGTGTTGTTGAACGCAGGCAAACCCACATCAATGTCCAGTACTTGCCGCAGCAGGTCACCAGCGATCGGTGGCTCACCGACACTCAGCGTCTGCGTTGGCCCATAGACTTCGCGGCCAGCTCCATTAAAACCAGCTCCATTGCGAGCCGGGCCAGGCATCAAGCTGATCGTCTGCGAGCCTTGATTGATGGCTACGAGTGAGAGTTGGTTGATCGAAGTGGTATTACCGGCTAATCCGTTGTTGAGTACTCCGAAGTTACCCACTGCCAAACCGGATGGCAGGCTACCGGTGGGCAACGTGATCACTTCGAAGGCACCTGCGGCGACCGCTTCCGTCTCTGGCTCGGACACAAAGACCGGCGGGCGATTGGCTAGACTCTCCAGCGCTTCGATCATGAAGAACTGTTCTACGTGCAAGCCAAACGCATCGGCGGCGCGTAGTCGAACGGAATGCAGTCCCATATCCGCCGGACTGGTCTGCCACGTTAACGTTCCCGTTTGGGCGTCGATGAGCATGCCCGTGGGGGCACTTGCCAAGGAAAAGGTCAAAGGGCTCGCGTCGGCGGAGTTGAGCGACGGTCGGTAGCTGTACTCACGACCTGCTTCAATCTGCAGGCTTGGCGTCGAGGTGAATTCGCCAATGCTATACTTCAAGTTGCCCAGGGTTCGCAGCTCAAAAGTGAAACGCTTATCGGTCGGGTTTCGAAATTGAATCGGACGGGTGGTGGTGCTTGCATCGGGAGCTAGCCAACCGTCGTTCGTGAGAGAGTTAACGCGGAGGTAGGGGCGACCATCGGCCAAGCGGCCATCGGGGTTCATTACTTGGATGTCTGGGCTGGACAGATTTTCGATCACCACCAGCAATTCACCACGGATGGCAAACAGGTTGTTATTGTGCACGCGGACGTCGCTTAGCCACAGATCGGCGTTTTCGTCGTGCGACGTTCTTCCAAAGTTCGCGATGACGCTTGACGAGACATCTTCCAGCAAGCGTTCATCGGGGGGACGATCGGTAGTTGTTCGCAAGCGCTGTTGAGGGACCGCGGCATCTGGATTGGGACCGGTGGCATCAATGAGTGTTATATCGTGGATGACGACTTGGGTATTGTTGTCCCGATCATTGTTCAGCAAGCGTGCAACGACTTGTACTGGCGTTCCGGCTGGTAGCCCGACCAGGTTGATCGTTACGCTCGAAAGTTCTCCTGGTCCAGCGGTGGTTGTTTGCGCGGCAGGGCTGAAGCTGGGCTCGAGCTCTTCGCTCCAGTTGTAAGCCGCAGGGCTGGCTGTGCTGTGGGGGAGCACGAGTGGCGCCCCGTGTTGATCGAGGACGAGGACTTCAAAGGCATCGCGCAGTGCCTGGGAGGTCGAATTGTCGAACTGGGGTGCTTCAAAGAAGACCTGAATAGCGGAATGGTCGCTGGGCAGCCGTAGCTGCGTGTCGACTTGCACGATGGTCGAATCACCCTCGATCAAGACGGGGCGGCAGCCTGCGGCACCATAACTGCCCACCGTATCGGAGTTGCCCCCCTGCTCATCGAATAGCCATTTGCGAGGCTGGGGGAATCCGTTGAGGTGATTGACCACCAGGAGTATATCCAAGGGGGTGACCCGGCCGTCGCAGTTGACATCGATCGGCCAGTATTCTGTTCCTTCGGGAACATGCAGTGGTAGACGCCGATCGTCAACTCGCTTATTGAGTTCATTGATGATTAACAAAACGTCCAGCGGCGTTACCAATCCGCCTGGGTCTTTCGAGGTGTTGTAGGGTTGGATGGTGTTCGTCCAGATGGCTGCGGCGAGCATCTGTCGGGCTTCGAGTTGTTCGAGGCTATGGACTCGCTGACCCCTTGGTGATCGAGCGACAGGGGATCTCGCCAGTCGGGATCGCTGCTGTTTGTGACTGCGTCGGTGATTGAACAGGGACCAAACCATCACAGATTTCCTAAGCTAGTGGGGGGAGCGGGGTGGCTGGCCAGAGGAGCTGGAAACTCGCCCACTATCAGATACCTACCCGAAGGGTGGCTCTGTCTTGCGCGATTTGCAGACTTTTTGCGATGTAATCGGCACGATCGGTGGTTTCGGATCCTCTCAGCTGCTGCGGTGTTGAAGGAAGTGGGGGCTGGGAGTGGCGTGGCTGATCGGGTGAGTACGATGACTAAATTAGGAAGTAAAATGGGGGTTCGGTGGTTGGATCAAGCAAGAAGTTGGGCGGTTTTTTTCATACACGCGATAATCCTGGAAAAATCGCGCAAGACAGAAGCGGACATGGGTATTCATTTATGTCGGAGCGAGATTTATCACACACAACTCGACCGAGTTTGCTCTTGCGGGTGCGGAATGCCCGGGACGAGCAAGCGTGGGGGATGTTCGTGGAAATTTATGGCCCGCTCATTTACGGGTATTGTCGAAGTCAACGGTTGAGCGAAACAGATGCCGCTGATGTGTCGCAGGAAGTGCTGTTACGCTTAGCAAAGGCAATTCACGGCTTTGAGTATCAAGCGGATAAAGGTGGATTTAGAAAGTGGTTGGGGACGATCACGCACAACGAATTGGCGAGGTTTTACACCAAGCGGCGAAGCTTGGCCGAGCGGCATGTCGTCTCGCAAGTACCTTGGGAAGCGGACTCACTACCGGCACAGAGCGACTGGAGCGAGCACTTTCAGTCGACTCTTTTGCAAGTGGCTCTCGCGCGTATCGAAACGGAATTCGATGGAATCGCTTGGGCTACTTTTAAACGCGTGTGGATTGAAGATGTGCCCGCGAAAGAGGTCGCTGACCAGTTCGCGATTGCAATTGAGAAAATATATGTCTCCAAATCACGCATCCTTAAACGTTTGCGGCAAGAGATACTTGTGTTGAGCGAGGATCTACCTGTCGTCGACTCCTGGTCTTAAAGGTCCGCGACTACCCCAGGGGAAGCGCGGTGAGCTCGCGCATGCGTATGACATTGGTTTGACTGTGAGGGAATGACATCATCAATATCCAGTGCCCTGCCCCTCACGAACTCCGCGCCTTATTCGTCGAAGGCGATATGGCCGACGGGTCGACAGTTACGGCCGAGCATCTGGCAAGCTGCCAACGCTGCCAAGGCTTGCTAGAGGAGTTGAGCGACGACGTCGAGCTGCGGTCGATCCGGCTGAGCGAGGCCCACTCGATGACATTGAGCTTGCTTGCCAGTGAGCCCGCTTGTCGAGAACTGGTAGCCCGTTTGCGGTCGCTGGACAATACGCTTGACGCGCTCATTTCTGTGGGTGACACGCTGGTCACCGACGACTTGGGGCTGCTGGACAGCGAGTTCAGCGGTGACCTCGGTGCGCTGGGGCCCTATCGGATCCTCCGCGAGTTGGGGCGCGGTGGAATGGCGGTTGTACTGGAAGGGCTCGACTCGCGATTGGAGCGGTCAGTGGCGATCAAGCTGCTCCGGCCGGATCGAGCGGATGTTCAAGGGCGCGGGCGATTCACCCGCGAGGCACAGGCCTTGGCAAAAGTTCAGCATCGCAATGTTATCTCCATATACGATGTGGCCTTCAGTGAAAGTGGACTTCCCTACTTTGTTACGGAGCTCATGAGTGGCGGGACTCTGGCTGAGCACATTCGCGGTGCTGCCATCGACGTGCGTTCTGCAGCGAAGTGTTTGGCTGCTGTCGCGGATGGGCTGGCTGCGGCACATCGCCTGGGGCTCATGCATCGCGACATCAAGCCAAGCAATATCTTGTTGCAGCGAACAGAGGACTTGGATGAGTTGTCCGAGGCACACTCGGCGTCGCTGAGGGCTTCGAGTAACGAACTCACGCAGTTGATCCCTCGGTTGGCTGATTTTGGCCTTGCCCGGTCGCTCACCGCCGATATTCAATTAACCCAATCGCAGGCTCTGTTTGGAACGCCTGCTTACATGAGTCCCGAACAGATCGTCGCCCCCGATCGCCTTACCGCAGCCACCGACATTTATTCGTTAGGCGTTACGCTCTATGAGTTGTTGACCGGTGAGCTTCCCTATCGTGGTTCGACGCAAGCCGTGTTGCAGCAGATTGTCGAAGGCGATCCTCCAGCACCGCGACGTCTTCATCGCGAGATTCCAGTTGATCTTGAGACTATCTGTTTAAAAGCGATGCATGTCGATCCGTCACGACGTTATGCAACCGCGGTTGAGTTGGCCGAAGATTTGCGTCGCTTCTTGGCTGGTCAGCCGATCGCAGCTCGCCCGGTGGGGCGGGCTGAAAGGGTGTGGCGGTGGGTGCAGCGGAAGCCAGCGCAGGCCACACAACTCGCCGCAATCGCTGCACTATTGCTTTGTCTGGGTATGGGGGCTGCTGCAAGTGCGCTGTGGCTTAATCGGGCCTATCAACAGGCCAAGAAGGATGCGGTTCGCATTGAAGACGAACGTCAGGCGGCGGAGCAAGCCGAGCAGGTGGCGATTGAACAGCGGACATTGGCCCTGGATGTTCTGAGCGATTTGGTGAGGGGTGTTCAGCAGGAGCTGGCCACGCGTCCCGCCACTTTGTCACTTCGCCAGTCTTTGCTGACCACGGCCTTTGAGGGACTTCAGCGGGTGACCGAATCGGTGGATACAGCGAGGTCGACACACCTCACCGTTGATGCTCTGCTGCAAATGTCTTCGATTCAGAATTCGTTAGGCAATCGCGAGTCGGCTTTGGAGCTCGTGGCTCGAGCGCTGGAGATTGCCGAGCAGTCTGTCGAACGCGAGCCCGCTGACATCGAACATGTGCGGAATCTGGCAAATGCGGTGAGCAATGAAGGGCATTTGTATCGTGAAGTGTTTGCCTATGACGATGCCGAACCACGTTTTGAACGGGTCGTGCAGTTGCGGAAGCAGATTGCCGACGCTCAAACCGCTGACCCCAACAACTGGTACGCTTGGTTGGCTAGCAGGCAAGCGTTATTGGACTTGGCCATCTATCGCGGCGACTATCGGTCTGCGGAAGTGGGCTTCGCGGCGTTGACCCAGGAGTTGGTTCAGTTGCGAGAACGCTTTCCCGAAGCGGTTGTTTTTTTGCGGGGGCAAGTGATTGCCAACAATCGCCTGGCGATGGTATTGGCCGCTGGTGAACGTGCGGATGCCGCAGAGGGATGTTTGCAAATGGCATTGAAAGCTTGCGAACAGTTGGTTGAGCGCGATCGGGAGAATGTTGTCTATCGCGGTGACTTGGCGTCTGTCTTGGTACGCTTGGCCCGTACCCAGTTGCATCGGGGAGAACCGCTCAAGGGTCTTGCGTTCGCTCGGCAGGGAACAGACATCTACACAGATCTGGCTGTCCAATCGCCCGATGACATTCAAGCACAAACGTTGGTGGGTTCGGCTTGGCATTTGCAATACGAACTTCATTTGTCCGCTGGAGATCTGGCAGCGGCTTTGCACGCGGTGGGGGAGAACATCCAGATTCAACGTGCGCTTGTGGCAAAACATCCTGCGGCGAGTCGCTACGCACTTTTGGCGGCGGAAGCGTCGATAGCAGCGGCCGATCTGCAATTCCGCCAGGGAATGCTCGTCGAAGCAAGTGGAGCGGCGGATGAGGCGATCGCGTTTTTGGAGAGCGCTCAACGGGCTGCTGATTATGCGAAGGCCAGTGGCGTTCCAAAGTTGTTGGAGAGTTATCAAACGCTGCGACTCGCATATGACTGGGTGCGCGAGGGGACCGACGAAATTTTGGGTAAAATCCTAGCGGAGCCCTATGCCGCCCGCGTGGCCCTAGCGCTGGTGCTCTACACCGAAGCGCGGGCAGGTAGACTCGATACCTGCCCGCAGAAGTGGCTGGAGTTGGTGGGCGACATGGCGAGTCTACCGCAAGAACAGCAGACGCAATTGTTGCTTGCTTTGGCCCGCTGCCACCTCCTAGCTGCGGGTACCAGGGAAACCCCGGCGGACCAACCGCTGGCAATGGCTGTCGAATCGACGCAGCGCGATGTTCATCTCGAACATGGGCTTGAGTATTGTGAGCGGGCGTTGGCACAGATGCCCACGTTGCGCGAGTACTTTCTTAAAGAGCCAGATTTCGCGTTGTTGCGTCAAGTCGAGAAGTGGCACGATATTTTAGGGGATAGCAGTCGATCTCGGGAATAATATTGCGAGCTGCTCGCTCTTTAATACTGTCCAAACTTCAGGCAGTCCCCAGCGTTCAGCAAGGAGAGGCGATGGCTATGTACGGAAGGAATGGTGCACGGCTCGCTTTTCTGATGAGCTTAGCAATAGGACTCGCGGGCTGTTCGAGCGGCGTTCGCGAGGATCGCACGATCGACTATTCGTCTGACGGAGCAGATGTCGCGTTTCAGCATGGTGATGAAGGGGTGTTTGTCGCATCGGCCGATGGCGCAATGCTCGTCAAAATCTTCGACTCGGCCCAAGCTTTGGCTGTCAGTTCGCCACTTTGGTCGCCGATCGATAAGCGTTTGGTTTTCACCTCGCTGCACCCAAACGTCGCGAAGGGGACTCAGGCGGCGAACGAGACGGCATCGCTGGCAGAGCGAAAGGGGGAGGTGGTTTTTGGCAACTGGGATGAGAATCCCGAGGGTCGCCGATTTCTACCGGGTCAAGTTCTGTACACCTGTTGGTTGCGGGAAGAGCCCACAGGGGAGGGGCCCGCTGAGCCGCGCGCCTTGTTTACGGCCCGCTGCAATCATGCTGGTTACGTGGGGGCCAATCTGGCGGTCCGCTGGCATCCGGCGGGGCAAAAAGTTGTTTATCTTGACTTGCTAGACGACGGACAGATGGGGCTCTTCGAGTTCGAATTGTCAACGGGTAACAAGCGGCAAATCTCACCGCGGACGGGGGCGGGGTTGGTGTTCGACTGGAGTCCCGGGGGAAGTTACTTAACCTGCAGCGTGGTCGGCAATTCCAGTGGGACTCAAGCCGACGGAACATGGGTCGTGGCCAAAAGCGAGTCGGGTGGAGCAGCCGATGCGTGGTGGCAACTGCCGCATTCTGAACGGTTTGCGGTGCAAGTTTCGTTTGACTTGCTCGAAGTGTTGCGCACCGCGCGGCCGGTGTGGAGTACGGATGAGCGGGCGTTGGCCTTCATCGCCATGCAGCCGGTCAATGCACAACTGCCGTCGGTTGCAACTGAATCAAAGGAAGGAGCACAATTAGGCTCGGCACTCTACGTTGCCGATGTGGCATCGCGGCAAGTCGCTGAGTCGTATCGCGCGGAAGCGACAATTCGCGACGTGCGTTGGCATCCCGATGGAAAACGTGTGGGCTTTGTGGAGGGGGCGGTGGAGGGGAAGTTGCGCATCGCTGCCGCTGCGAGCGACGTGGCTGAACCCCTGCAGGAGTTAGCGATCCGGCAGTTCGTCGGCTGGAACGCGACCGGCGACAGCCTATCGATTGTGTCGCCGATTCCCGAAGCGGAGTATCAACACCGCTGGGCGTTGTTGTTTCCCTCGATTGCACAGGCTCGCGATCGGGTTTACATCGTGGCGGAGAAGGCTGTGGCTGCGGACGGTGTGGCTGAGGACGGTGTGGCTGAGGCGGCTGTGGCTACGGACGGTGTGGCTGAGGCGGCTGTGGCTGAGGCGGCTGTGGCCGGGAAGCTTGTGCACGACGGGATGCGGATTTCATTTCCTAAGTGGTCTCCCACTGAGAATAAGTTGTCTTTGTGGGGAACCTTTACACCGAGTCATCGTTGTTGGTCGGCGGTGTTATTGCCCTGGTCGTTGCGCCCCGGAGATCCAGCGGCTGTTTGGGATGGTGCGTCTGGAGAGCTGAATTGGCTGGCGGTGAGTCCACAAGAGAAATCGCAAGTGGGGCACTTTTATTTGCTCAAGCAAGAGTACGCGCGGGCGTGGGAGTGGTATGAGCAAGGGGCTATGGGACGCGAGCCCCCCAAGCCGCTTTCCGTGACCGCTCTTTGGTCCCACGATCAGTTGGAGCTGCCGGCGAACGAGCCCTGGTTCTATGAATACTACTGCTTGTCCAAGCTGGGGCGCACGCTGGAGGCTGAGGCACGGCTACAGGAACTCAAAATGTCGATGCGGTTTGCCAATGACCCGTTCGATCCCACCGTTACGGATTTTTCAAGCATCGGTCTGAATTTAGCGGGCGACGACGCGACGGTGGCTCAGTGGCAGCAGGAGTTGGGGAAGTTGGTTGACCTGGTTACGCCCCTTCTGCCAGCGATTCATGCCTGCGAAGTGTTCCTCAGTTTGAATGCAGCCAGTGACGGCGTTGGATATTTTCAGAGCGAGTGGAACAAGGCGACGAGCGACTCGGAGCGGTTTGCCTGCGGCTTGGGTTTGACGCAAATGCAGTTGGCCAGTGGGGCGCATGCCGAGTACGCCGCGTTTGTCACGGAGGATTTCTTGCCGGTGGTCGAGAGGCTATTGGGCGATCGTCCGTTGCCGGAGTCGTTTGCTTTGCCGACAAGCAACTCATTGGCCGACTGGCGGACTGGGGTCGAGTCGTTGGCGATTGGCTTGGCGGCAGGCCTGAGCATACTGCCACTGGGTTCTCAGGAGTTCATGGCGACCCTCGAGGAAGATCAAGTGCTGGCGTTGTTGCCGAAATGGCAAGAGATGGCATCGCGCAGTCCGTTTGCCATCGACGTCGCCGTGATGGCCATGCAAGAGCGGTTGAGGGAGATTGATGCTGGCAATTGGCAGCGCGCCGCGCGGCCAACTTTCCTGTCTAAAACGGTTCGGCTAAGCACGCCGCAAGAAGTAGACCAACTGATCTTGCTACTATCTGAGCTTCCTCAACACCTGTTTAAATAGTGTCCCAACTTTCGAACGCTATCGTTCATCATTCGGGAGAGGGCTCGGGAAGTAGTTTATTCGGGTGTTGTGTTTGCTCTGTTGTGGTGTGTTTATGGCCGCCTTAGCCTCCCACTGTTCTGCCGCGAATGCACCCGGTGGGTGGTTTTGTTTTGGCTGTTAGTGTGGTTTAGTGGTTTTAGGCGGAAACGGGCCATTTAGGGAAAAGTGTCCAGCGTGTTGCATAGTTCAGGGGAGGGCGACTCGATTCGCTGTGAGTCTAGGGAACTTTCCCGGCCATCTTGGAATCAAACGGTTGCTGAGAAGCGAGAGAGATGGCTCGGACAGTGGGTAATTCCCGATTCCCCGACTTGCATAACCGGTAAATACGTTGCCGCCTTTAGCGATTGGGGAAACCTTTCGAGGTTAGTTCCGTCACATCCGCCTTGCACTTCGTTGAAATCGAATCCTACCCGATTACAATTCAACTTCGCAGTGCTTTATTTCCTATTACTCCTAAACCCCCTGTGTTCTCCATCTTGTGTGGTTGAATTCAGCAAAACACTGCGACACGGCTTATCTGCATGTGGGGAATAGGGCTGGTAGTTGGCTACCTAGAACCGCTGTCACCCAGCACTCCGTCGAGAGGTTTTCCATGGCCATTGGTGGTTTTTCGAAATCCCGTAACATCCTAGCACGTAAGCGCTTACAGAAACGCAATTCCGTTCGGCGGGTACTGCTGGAGACGCTTGAGGCTCGGCAATTGCTGGCCGTCGGTCCGCAGTTGATCGGCATTCAGCCCGATTCGGGCGAATTGCTGTCCCCCGGGGACGTGCTCAATGTCTCGCCTCGAGAGCTCGTTTTTCGCTTCAGCGACAACGGAGGCATCGACGAATCGAGCTTGGGTGGGATTCGCGTAATCCGCAGTGGTGCGGACGGAGCCTTTGATCGCGCTTCCATTGCTACCGATTTTGGGACCAACGGTCAGACGTTGGTGGAGTTTTACGCGCAAGAAGCGGGCCAGGCGGGTAACGGCATTGAGCTGAAATTCACGTCGGTTTCGCGGAACAACAACCGAGCGCCAGTCGTACGTGTATCGGGACGAACGATCAACATCGAGCTCAATTCCAATCCAGTTTTGGAAACTCGTGTTGAGGATATTTTGCAGGCGTTCAATCCGGCTAATGTAACACCGGCAACCAATTTGGTGTATGCACTCCGGCTTCGCGGATCGCAAACCATTGGTGTGGGACGCACCGTTGATACGACACGTTCGCTATTCCTCAGCGGAGCGAACTCGGCCAAGGGATCTACCAACTTCGGACTCAGCAATGCGTTTGAAGTTCGTTTTGTCGCCCGCGAAACGGGCAGCGCTGGCATGGGGATTAGGATCAACTTCAGCACCAGTGACCCAGGCGGGGAACGGGCGCCGGTGATTTCGGTGACCGGTAAAACCGTCAACGTGCTCCTCAATAGCAACCCACGTTTTACGACGACCGCTCGTCAGTTGGTGGATGCGATCAATGCGAGCCCAGCCTTCGACTTGATCGAGGCTCAACTGGTGAGTGGTTCTGGGGCCACCCGCATCGGCGCGGCCTCGACAGCATTTTCTCCCGTCATCTTGAGCGGGGTCTCGGATATTGAGATCGTGCCAGGTTACATCGGGATGGGAGACTCGGGACGCGAAGTGATTTTGCGTTTTGCGGAACCCTTGCCGGATGACAAGTATCGCATTGAGATCTTAGGGACCGGCGTAAGGACGTTGCTCAACGTTGAAGGTGAACCCTTCAACGCCGGGGTTTCTCGGTCGATTCCATTTGAATTGAATCTTGGAGTGCAGATACTTTCCGTCGTGCCGCAACCGGTGACTCGCAATCCGACGACGGGTGCTTTGAGTTGGACTCGGACGGCTGACATCGATGTTTATTTCTCGGAAGACAAGTTGATCGATGTTACTAAGATTGCCTCCGTCAACGGCTTGACGTTGGCTCAGTTGACTGAGCAGCGCCAGGGAGTATTATTCCTCCAGAACAGCGACACGATCGTCTTCCGCGATGGCAGCACGGCAGGTGTGCTCAATCCACAGTTCTATCAATTGATTAACTCCAATGGGACGTTAACCACCGCCGACGATGCGCCTGCGGTCTTCCCAAGCTTGGTTCAGTATTATCCCAATGCGGACCGAGTTACTCTGCGATTCCAACGCAGTCTCGACCAATATGCTTCGGGAGTCGGAAGAGAGCTCCGGCTGCGTGTGGGGACCACCGAGACCCCGCCGATGGCTCCAGTCATCGTAGATGCCATGGCGACCGAGCCTGGAAGTAGCTTTGCGGATGCGTTCGATCTGAGCACCACATGGACCCCTGCAGCGGGTACATCTCAGTCGGTCCTGGTTAACTCGAGGATCGAAAACTCCACCCCGTTTGTGCTCGATTTTCCTGGTGGAAGTGATGAGCCGGGCAATCGTCGCATTCGCATGCAAGATAACTTGCGTTTGGGTGCCGACACGGTCGATGGCATCACTACTTTCTTCTATAACTTCCAAGGTCAATTGGGGACCTACCTTAACGCGATCACCGAGCAGCAAAAGATTCGCGTCCGCGAAGTTTTCAGCTTGTATGAGCGTTACCTGGGGGTGCGTTTCGTTGAATCAGCCAACCAAGGTATGACGATTGCCGTGGGTGATTTGCGGGCGGTCATTCCATTCCCTGATATTCCTGGGGGAACTACGCCGGGAGCGACCGAGCCGAACCAACCCGGTTTCACGGCTTACGAAGCTGGCACGTTGGCTTCCGGTCAATTGGCGACGGTGCTGGATTCCCAAGACTTTAGCTCCTCGCTGGTCAACGAATTTGGTGGTACCTTCACCCGCGCGGCCATGCAAGCGATTGGCAAGTTGCTGGGATTGGGCGATGCGGACGAATTGGAACAGTTGACCATCCAGTCGTTCAACTCGGTGTTCGCGCCGGGTGTTGGGACCGAGATGGTTTTCCCAGGTGACGGCGACATCGTGCATGGACAGTTTCTCTATCGCCCGGATAGCAAAGATATCGATCTCTACCAATTCTCGTTGCCGGTAGCGGGACAGATCTCGATCGAGACTTTCGCGGAACGGATGAGTTCGGCCAGTTTGCTCGATACCCAACTGCGTCTTTTCCAAGAGACCCCCAATGGTTGGGAAGAGATTGCCGCGAACGATGACTATTTCAGCTCGGATTCGTTTATCGAATTGACTTTGGCTGCTGGCAACTACATCGTTGGTGTAAGCGCGAGTGGTAATGCGAGTTACGATGCTACGATCGCTGACGGTGGTTTGGGCGGTTTATCGCAAGGTAACTATCAGTTGCGGATGGACTTTACCCCTCCTGCTCCATCGGTCATGCGGGATGCAGACACTGAGGTTGGCACGGCGATTGACGGCGACGGCGATGGCATTCCTGGAGGCGTGTTTGATTTTTGGTTCCGTCCATCAACGACTGCTTTGAATGCGAACGGAACGACGCAGACAAAGTTTGTTGACAAATCGAGCACTGCGACACTTGCCAACGGTCTGATCAGCAGTCCTTACAAGACCATTGCCGCGGCCATTCAAGCAGCTGCAGCTGGTGACGTGATACGAGTGTTGGGAAATGGTGGTGCGGATCGCAATTTCGCGACCCAGGCAGACAACCTCGCCTATGAAATCGGCTTCAATAGCCTGGGCAACGCGTTGCCTGACGGAGCTACTTTGGATGTACCCAAGGATGTGACTTTGATGATCGATGCCGGGGCCATCCTCAAGTTGCGTCGGGCTCGCATCGGCGTGGGTAGCAGTTCCGTTAGCGTCGATCGCAGCGGTAGTGCGCTGTTGGTGTTGGGAACGCCGACTCTGCAAACCGCCGATGGTCGAGTGCTCACCGATGCTGCGGGCAATCCCGTGCTCGGCAGCGTCGTGATGACCAGTTTGAACGATACTTCACTTGGCCGAACGATAACGCCTGCTGGAGCACTGGGGGCTGGCGATTGGGGTGGACTTGATTTCCGCAACCGCATTGATATTTCCAACAATCGCAACCGCTTGGAGGGAGCTGGCGTATTCCTGAATTGGGTAAGCAACGCCGACATCCGCTTTGGTGGTGGCCAAGTGGTGGTCGATGGCAGTTCTCAGGTCGTGACGCCGATTCAGATGGTGGATTCGCGTCCAACGATCGTGCACAACATGATTACTAGCAGCGCGGACGCGGCCATGAGCGCTACGCCCGATAGTTTCTTGGAAAGCAACTTTCATTCGCCGCTCGAGCAAGGCACCGCTGCGGCGTTTAGCGTGGACTACGACCGCGTCGGACCGGACATTCGTGGCAATCGGGTCTTGAACAACACGATCAACGGACTGCAAGTACGTGTCACCACTCGACCCGGAACGCAACTAGAAAAGTTGACTACACAAGGCCGCTTTGATGACACCAGCATTGTGCACTACCTCCCCGAGAACTTGGAAATCCAGGGGACTCCTGGCGGAGCCATTCAACAGTCGGTGGGCGGCACCAGTACGATGGTCAGTCGCTTGGATGCGCGCTTGGTGATCGATCCCGGCACCATCATCAAGAGCCAAGGCTCGCGCATTGACGTTGCTTTTGGTGGGCAATTGATCGCCGAAGGCACCGATGGGAGTCCAGTCGTATTCACCGCGCTGAACGATATTCGTTATGGTGCCGGTGGTACGTTTGATACGGCCAATCGTGTTGGCCAAGCGGGCACCGAGGCTGAGCCGGGCGATTGGGGTGGAGTCTATGTCGGTCATACTTCGTCGGCTAGTTTTGATTTTGCAGTGATCTCCTATGGTGGAGGTACTACACGCGTGGGCGGGGGCTTTGCCAACTTCAATGCGTTGGAGGTTCATCAAGCGGATGTGCGTTTGACCCATAGCCGACTTGAGTTGAATGCCGAGGGAGCCACGCTCGCAGCGGCTTCGGAGCGGGGTGGTCGCGGTACGAACGAGCCGGCCACGGTTTTCGTGCGTGGTGCACAACCCATTATTGTTGACAACATTATCCGCCAAAACGAAGGTGCGGCGTTATCGTTCAATGTGAGTGCCTTGAACAGTGTTTACGTCGAGGATACGGGGCGGAGCCGAGGTGAATTGGGCAAGAGTATTGCATGGATTGGTAACCAAGGGCCGTTGGTGCGTGATAATCGCATGGACAGCAATGGTATCAACGGACTACTTGTTCGCGGTGGGAATTTGACAACCGAAGGTGTCTGGGATGATACCGACATTGTCCATGTGGTGTTGGACGAAGTCATTGTTCCTGACTTCCATGCTTTTGGCGGGCTCAGGTTGAAGAGCAGTCCGACGCAAAGCCTGGTGGTCAAGTTTGAATCACGAACGGACTTGGCTGGCTTGACCGCAAGCGGTCAAGCTCTAGATAACTCGGATCGTATCGGTGGTTCGATTCAACTGCTTGGCCAACCTGGGGCTCCGGTAATATTAACTAGCCTAAACGACAGCACGGTTGGAGCGGGCTTCACGGTTTCGGGAGAAGCGCAGCTCTCAACTGTCGAAACGGAGTCGAATAGATTGCTGCCGACGGGGCCAGAGTTCGACAATGGCACGCTGATCGACAACGATGTCGCTCCCGGCATCCCTGGGCAGTTTGCCTTCGATGTGGGACCTGCCGGCAGCGCTGTGTTTGGTGGACGCGGTGGGATCTCGGCACAGGGTAATACGCAGTTACTTGTCAATGAAGATGTTATTTTTGATTTCCTGAATTTTATTGATGTGGGGGGCAATGGCAATGCAATTGATCTTGCTCTCAGCAATATCACCTTAGCGCCAACTTTAATTGCACCTGACCTCGTGGTGAGTGAAGGAAATTTCCCAGGACCCAATGGTTTGGTTTCTTGGCGGATCGAGTCGCGGATGGATGATGGGATTGCCCAGTTTTTTAATACAATCATTTTGGAAAGTACCGCACCGCTGGGCAATCTTCAGGTAATTAACTACCTCGATGAAGATATTCGTGGGGTGACGGATGACATCCTGTACGTGACAGGAACGCCTGGTCAAGAGGACTTCCGTGCGTTTATATTGGATGGTCCAGAACGTGTCGGATTCAGCCAGGGTGGCATTTACATCGAGTCTGCCGGACTATTGGAGAACGCTACTTATGAAGGTTGGGCGGCGGATAGTTTTCGGAACCTACTCAACAACATTGAGAATGCAGGCACCACCTATACATTGCCGGGCAACATCAATACCAACAATCTACCACCGTTTAACGACCCAGAGTTTGGAAATATTTTTGGTCCTGCGGATATTACTTCTGCGTTTGCATGGCGAGTCGATCCAAACGCGAATTCGGCGCGGGTCACGAGCTTCCTCGAACTCGTTCCTCGCAATCCGTTCAACGCTGCGACTTCCGGAGATTGGCGTGGCGTTTTGCTGGACACTTTCAGCAACGATCGAAATGTGCAATTGGTTGTGGAGAACGAATCGGTCAGAGCACCGCATGCAAATGACACCCCCAGTAACCCTCAGTACTTAGGTGGTCTCGCCCCCACAGAAACCAGCGGCGACGAAAACCGGCGTTTAGGTTACCAGATTCAAGGTGCCATTCATTCGCCAACCGATCGCGACGTCTACAGCTTCGAAGCTCAAGCGGGCACAGAGGTGTGGTTCGACATCGATCGTACCAGCCACTCGCTGGATAGCGTGCTTGAATTAATCGACGCCAACGGGCGCGTTTTGGCCGCCTCGGACAACTCGTTAGCGGAAGAAGCCGATCCAAGTCTACTGTTCCGTGTAGCAGAGATTCCGGTTGAGTCGGTCAATCCATTGCGGTTGAGTGTCCCCGAGTTGTACTTTGAGAGCGCCGCTGGCGCCCCGAAGGATTTGTACAGCACCAATCCGCGCGATGCCGGTTTCCGTGTGAGTTTGCCCGGAGCGGCGGGAACCACGAACCTGTACCACTTGCGAGTTCGCAGCGCTGGAGGAACTCAGGGGCATTATCAGTTGCAGGTGCGGTTGTCCGAAGTGGACGAGGTGCCAGGCTCGAGCATTAACTACGTGGACATTCGTTTCGCTCAAAGTGGAATTCAACTCGTCGGCATTCCGCTGAACTCGCCCCTGTTGGGTGAGAATAGCGAGAACGCAACGGCAAACGATACCATCGGCAACGCGCAGGTCTTGGGTAATTTGTTGCAAACGAATCGTCAAGCGCTCAGCGTCGCGGGCAATTTGGATTCGACTACCGATGTGGATTGGTACAGCTTTACGATCGACTATCAGCGGATTCGTCCAACCTCGATTCGCGAGTATTTTGCGACCGTTTTTGATGTCGATTATGCCGATGGGTTGGGACGTCCGGACATTACATTCTATGTCTTTGATGGCAATCAAAACTTGATCCTGTCGAGCCATAGCAGCAACGTGGTGGATGACCAAGCCAGTCCGATTGGCGGCGCCGACAATGCCGACTTGACGCGTGGTTCGGCTGGGACACTCGATCCTTACATCGATTCCTACGAACTCCCAGCCGGTCAGTACTTCATCGCTGTGACCAACAGCAGTCGTATGCCCCAAGTTATGACGCAGTTTACCGATCCAGCCTCCGGTAGCCCATTGGTGAGATTGCAACCGATCGAAGGTGTGCAGTTGATCGCCGAAGAGCACGTGGACTTTAACGGTGGCTCGACAGCCGCTGGGCCTGTCGTTCCCGATTTGTTCACTCCGAATGCTGAAGTCACTTGGAATTTGGGCGATATCGTGCTCTACGTTTCCCGCGATGCTGGGGCTCAAACCAACTTGCACATGGTGAACCCATTCACGGGCCAAGTGTCGGTGAGTTTCGACAATCCACAAGGCTTTGACGTCGAGGATATCGCGTTCCGACCCAACGGCCAGTTGCGTGCGTTCGACCGGGCCGTGTTGCCTCCTTTAGTTGGAGACTTGGATGCCCAGATTGATTACATCGATATCGACACGGGCACTGGTGGTTTCACAGCGATTGGAGCGAGTGGCTTGCAGACCTTCCACCGTGAGTTGAGTAATGCAACTCCACCGGTTCAATCTGCGGTGGACAGCAATGACGGTGTCAACCCCGAGGCGATTACGTTTGCAATGCTCGGCGGGGTTGAACGTGGATTTTTTGTTGGTAGCCGACCCACACCGTTCGGCGTGACTCCCGATTACTTTGGACCACCCTTGCCGCTACCGAACGTGGGGACGGGACGTCCAGGACCAAGCTTCTTCTCGAACGTGTTGTATGAGTTTGACGAAGTTACGGGGGCAGCCCTAGGAACGATCAGAGCGGATTTGCAGCAATTTGAAGGGGCTGGTACCAGCGTCATTGAACGAGCGTACATAGAGACTCGCAATACCACGGGCGCTCAACCGACCCAACTGTTTGCACGAGAGGTGACGACGACTCAAGCTGGTCAGCTTGTCGAACTGATTCAAGATGGCGATACTTTTACCCTCTTCAATCCGGCGGGTCCTCCGTTCAATTGGGTGTTCGAGTTCGATTTGGGGGCTGAAGCCCGGGTGAACTACAATCCGGCAGCTGGATTTGGCATTCGCGATGGCATGTCGTTCACGATCGACGGAGTTGACTACGAGTTTGATACCGGTTCGGTGGTTGTAATGGATGCCTTCAATGGCAATCAGCTGTCCGATGGTACGACGGTTCGAATTCAAAATGCGAGTGGCGTAGAGCGTGTTTTTGAGTTCGATAGCAACAACTCGTTGACGTCAGGGACGAACATTCGCGTGGCGTTTGCTGCGACCAGCTCGCAAGCCAACTTGGTTAACGCGCTCGTTTCGGCGGTCAACTTGACTGGCTTTGGAGTGCGTGCGGAGTCGGTGGCAGGATCGAACCGCATTTCCTTTGTTGGGGCATCGGCCACGGCACCTGTGATTGTGTCCGGGACTGGCTTGTCCGTTGACGGAGTGGTCGGGGCGACCGGGGTACGGATTCCGCTTTCAGAAGCTGCGACCGAGGCTCAGTTTGTCGCGGCTATTGCAGCGGCGATGCCGAACAATATTTCGGTATCGTTTGATTCGGGACGATTGAATTTTGCTGGAGCGACCAGTGCCGATTTTGGCGACTTGGAAACCGACGGCATCTTTGTTGACCAGAACAGCACGGGGGCTTCCCCCTTTAACACGGTGATCCGCGTGTTGGCCAATGACACGGCTGAAACGGTGGCACGTCGTATCGTGGCCGCCGTGAATGGCTTAGGCTTCGCAGGCTTGTCGGCCACATCCAGTGGAGATCGCGTTCAGCTGTTCGGCGCCACAGTGGCGAATCCGGGCAGCTTGCAAACGGGTGGAGTTGCTCCCGGTGGCATCGTCACGGGTATCGCCGTGATTGGCAATACGCTGTTTGCCGTTAGCGACGAGGGTGGCTTGTACCGTGTCAACAATCCGCAATTCGCTCAAGGTGTCGTCAATGGCTATGTAGCTACATCCAGCGACTTGCTAGGCATCAACTTCACGGGCTTAGTGGCGGGGCCAGCCAACACGAGCTTGACAGGGACTAATGAACGCCTACTGTTCGGCATTGACAGTGACGGGGTGATTTACGCGTTCAATACCCGTGGAGAACTTCAGCCTGTGTTTGCCAATGGCGCGACCAGTGTTCGCACCAATCTGGGCGGTGCCAATGGCTTGGCGCTCTCGACCTTGCAAACCAACCTGTGGACGACAACCAATGCCTTTGATCCGAACGATAACACCAATCGTGAAAATGATCCTGGCCACGGGCTGCCAGCCACACCGAACGGTTCGCGGTTGGCGGTCAACGGTGGCTCGAGCTTCTACTTCGGCAATGCAACCGATGTGAATTACAATTTCCCTGGCGGTGCGGCCGGTGCGATGGAGAGCGTGCCTTTCAGCTTGGCCGGGCTGAGTGCAGCCGATATGCCGATGCTTTACTTCAGCTATCTGTCGGCGAATGAAAATGTCGATGGCTTCGATCCTCGAGATGCCTTCCGCGTCTATGCTTCGGGCGAAGATGGCAGCTGGTTGTTATTGGCGACCAACAACACCGACCCTGATCCTCGAGGTGAACTCCGGTTGCATCCCGACATTCAACCTCTGTTCGATCAAAGCGCGGGGGTGACTACCGGCTGGCGTCAAGCGAGGGTGCCACTGGATCGACTTGCTGGGCAAGAAAACGTCAAGTTGCGAATTGAATTCTCGACAGGTGCAGGCTTCGGTTTTGGACGCCAAGGTGGTCAAGGTCCTGAGATTCGCACGATTGCGGGGAGTCGCCTATTCGACGGTCAAGCGTTAACCATTCAAGGGGAACGCTTCGAGCTTGAAATGGGACCAACGCTGACTCTTCCAGGCGGCTCCGCTTTGAGCAACGGTGATAGCGTCACGGTCGATGGAGTTCGGTATGTGTTTACCGATGGGACCGGACCAGCAATCATTGCTCCGGATGTGCCGGTGACCTTCAATGCGTCGCACTCACCCGAACAGATCGCTCAAGCCCTGGGGGGGGCCATCTCGGTGACGGCAGCCGTTGTGCCGGTTCAAAGTGGATTCACGTTTGGTGAATCGAACGACATTATTTCCAGGGCGAATCAAACTGGAACTACTGGTCAGTCGGTTCGCATCACAGGTTTGGGCGAGATTGGGGATCGGCTCTCGAATCCCAATCAGGATGTGGATTTAGTGCGTATCGACGTTCAACACGGTGCTCAGGTTACAATCAACGTCGCGACCACCGTTCTTGGTAGCACGCTGGATAGTTACCTGAGGGTGTTCGATTCCGAGGGACGGCAAGTCGCTGCGACGGCTTCCATGGGAGGGGGCAATAGCCAATTGACCTTAACCGATCTCGAGGCAGGGGCGTATTTCGTCGGCGTGAGCGGCGCGGGCAATCAAGCCTACGACGCTGTCATCCCAGGTTTAACGGCTGCAGGTTCGACAGGCACCTACGAACTGTCGATTGAGATTCGCAGTGCGGTGACACCGTTTGTCTCTGAAAATCGGTTGCAGATTCAAGGGGCGAACTTGGTTAGCGTTGGAGAGGCTACTCCGATTGTGATGCAGGGGGCCAGCGGCACCAACGGAGTACCGGTGCGGGTGCATGTGGGTATGAGTACTGCCCAAGTCACGGCGGCCTTGCAAGCCGCTATCGCTGATTACTTTGCTGGTGGACGTACGGAGGCATATCCTACCCGCGGAGGTGACACGATCAACCTGACCGGCTTGACGGTCGATGATGGTGGTCCGTTTGGTGTAACAACGGCCTTCCAAGGTCAGCAGTTCACCACGTTCAATTCTCCAGCTCGAGCTCAGAACAACAATTTCGAAGGTATCTATGTTGACGATATCATCATTGGGGTGGCTGGCCGCGGTGAGATGGTACTGGGACAACCCGGGGGCAACACCAACTTCGTAGCCGACCCGAACGCCACGATTCAGATCTTCACAGGGCCTTACCAGTTTGAAGTTCGTGGTGGTGCGGAATACGGTATGCCGAACATCAGTGGTATTCTCTTGCAGGAGACCTTTACGCTGACTGAGCGATCTGGGGCCGGTTTGTCGATCCGCTTCAACGCTGCTTCTCAATTGGTAGCCGGTACGACCTTCACCGTTGGTGACGGACCGCGGGTAGTTACCTTTGAGTTGGATGATGTGAATGATGGAGTTAGTGTGGCACCCAACCATGTGGCGTTGCCTTTCAACGCGGCCATGCTTGACCCGCTCTCAGGTGGCTTCATGGCTGAGCCGGCAGAGGTCATCGCGGCGCGTTTCCGCGACTTGTTGAATTCGCCATTGGTGCAACTGCGGATTAACATCGCAGCGAATCTGCTGAACAATGATCGTTTTGGAGCGACCAGCGACACGGTGGTGCTGATTGGGAACGCAACCGCCTTGGTACCAGCTTCAGTGGGTGAACGGATTGTGAGTACACGCAATGGTGGTGGAAACCGCGTGCGTCCTCAAGGGCAGGTGGTCATCAATGCGGCTCGCATCAGCGACTCGGCAGGTTTCGGAATGACCATCGATGCCGCTCCGCGAGATCCAGTTACAGGCGCTCCTTCGACGGGGGCTCCCCGTAATACGATCACCTTGAACTCGGATGCACTTACGGCCGGTGCGGTTGTGATGAACAGCCAATTCATCGGCAACGCGGCGGGGGGGATCAGTATCTCTGGTGACGAACAGCTTCAAGCCAACGGAGTGCTGTGGAACGGCACGCGGGCTTTCGTGCGTTTGGTCAACAACACCATCGTGGGAGGTACTATTGCCGGGGCTGACACAACGTTTACGGCAGGTGGCATCGGTATCCAAGTTGCCGGCAATGCAACGGCCACGTTGCTGAACAATGTCGTTGTGAATTCGAGCGTAGGCATTAGCGTGGATGCATCCAGCAGTTCCACGGTGATCGGTGGCAGTGCCTTCTATCGCAACACGAATAATGTGGGTGGAGTGGCGACCGTGGGACAATTCCCAACGCTTATCCCCAATACCACGCAGGTGTTCGAGAGTCTTGCCAATCGCAATCTCTATCCAGCAGCATCTTCGCCGGTGATCGACAGTTCGATCGACTCGTTGGAGGATCGTCCATCCCTGGTGGCCGTTAAAGGCCCACTCGGGATCGCACCGTCGCCAATGCTGGCTCCGCTGCGAGATATCAACGGACAACTGCGAGTTGACGATCCCAACGTAGAGACTCCTGCCGGTTTGGGCGAACGGGTCTTTAAGGATCGCGGTTCACAGGACCGTGCCGACTTCTCCGGACCATCGGTCAAACTCATTAATCCTGTCGACAACGACGCGGCTGGCTTGGACGGCAACGCTGCTGAGACGGTAGTCGAGCTGAGTGGTGGTACGCTGCGTCACTTCGATATCAACATTCTCGATGGCTTGGAACCTAGCGACCCAAGTCGTGGTGTGGGAGTGGATGCGTCGACGGTGAGTTCGGCAACCGTGTTGCTATACGGACCTAAGGTTGGCAATGATGGTGTGCGGCGGCAGAATCAACCGTTGGTCGAAGGTCAAGACTATCGCTTCGGCTATGATTCCACCAATGGCATCATTCGCTTGACGCCACTGGCCGGGATTTGGGAAGCGGAGGCGGTCTACACCGTCCGCTTTTTAAACGTCGATGCCGGTGCCTTTGTGCTGCCGACGACCGGGCAAGATGGAGACAGGTTCTCGATTGTCGACAGTCGCGAGATCACCACGACCTTCGAGCTCGACTATGGCTACTTGATTCAAATTCCTAGTTTGGTAGACGTCGATTTGGAAACACTCGATGGCAAAACGTTCATCGTCGATGACGGTGCCAGACGGATCGTATTCGAACTCGATCGAAACGGTGTCGTGGCGAGTGGCAATCGCGCAGTGAATGTGGCTGCGGTCACCACCGCCGAAGCGCTCGGACGGGCCGTTGAAACAGCGATCCGTGATGCAGCCTTAAACTTGACTATCACCGAGGTCAGCTCGGGACAATTGCAGTTGCAGGGCGCCCGCGGAGTCACCTTTGATCCTGTCGACAGCGGTATGACCGTTACTGGCGAACCAGGTGTCCAGCCAGCTTTTGGAATTCAAATGCCGCTTCGCGGTGGGGTGCCGACCGGGTTGACCGATGGACAGACCTTTACGATTACGCGTGGAACGAGTACTCCGGTGGTCTTCGAGCTGGATACGAACGGCGTAACGCAACCGACCAACATTCCGGTTCGATTCTTGCCGAGCGCGACTGCAGCCACGATCGGCGCGACCTTGGTCGCAGCGATCAATGGTGCAGCACTTGGCTTAACAGCCAGCTACGCCGGGGGGGGCTTGGTCGTGCTTGGTGGCGATGCAACGACTGTGTTGGGACTAACCAACACGGTGCTCACGCAAGCAGGGGTGGCTGGACAAGCCGCTTCGGTAGCCATTCCAATCTCCGCCGCCGGTACGACTGACTTTGCAGCGGTGCTGAAGAGCGCGATCGACTCGCAAAATCTTCCGGGCGTGATGGTCACCCAGTTCGGCAATCGTTTGGTCGTTGAAGGGGCCAATAGTGTCTCCGGCGTTGGTGCCCTGGCCTTGAGCGCGATTCAAGACTTGGCTGGCAACCCATTGAAGGCCAACCAACTCGATGGTTCGACGACACTTACGATCTTCTTAGGAGAAGGATTGGATTACGGTGATGCACATCGGTCGTCCATTGGGGGTGTCTATCAAACGACCAGTACAGATGGTGGACCAAGTCACCGAGTGATTGATGGCTTAAGCCTAGGACCTACCGTCACCGTCGATGCAGATGCTCGGCTCGACGATGCCGATCTCGACGATGGCGTGGTCTTTACGACGGGGTTCTTCTCGGGCTTCACCGCCAATGCTCAAGTCCTGGTGAACAATACTACCGGGCGGACCGCTTACGTATCTTTGTGGATCGATTTCAATGGGGATGGGGTGTTTGCACCCACCGAGCGTTTCTTGAATGCTCAAGCCATCGTCAATCCAACAACTGCGTTTTCGGTCTTGGTCCCTTCGGGGGCCATGCTGGGCGAGACCTTTATGCGGGTCCGCCTGAGCACCGATCCGGCGTCGATCGCTTCACCGATCACACCAACTGGAGCAGGGCCTGCTCTGGACGGCGAGGTTGAAGATCACCGCATTACGATTAGTGGCAATCCATTCACCAATCCGCGCGTAGCGACCGACCCGAACGCCGCCTTTGACGTTTCCAATGATGGATTCGTGTCGCCGATTGATATTCTGCAAATCATCAATTGGTACAACGACCCGAGCAAGCCGCGGAGCCTGACATTGTCAGCCGCGACGGGGCTACCACCGTTTGTCGATGTGAATGGCGATGCGCTGGTTTCCCCGTTAGACATCCTGCACATCATTAATTTCCTCAACGCACGGGCTGCCGCTGGCGGCGAGGGTGAAGCGGAGGGAGAATTTGCTGGAGGTGAAGCCGGACTAATGAGTGCGTTCGGCTCGATGGAGACCACGGTGTTAGCCAGCGATTGGGCGGCCGGCTTAGAAATGGCTTTGGTTGCCAACAAGAACTCCGCAGTCGATTCTGGTTGGAAACAGCATCCACACGATTTGGCTATCTTGACGAGCGATGAGCGGCTCGAGTTCTCCTTCGCGGGTGAGTCGGTTGCCAATCATGCGAGTCGGGCCGACCACTTCTGGGCCGACTTGGCGGGTGGCTTGGATGACGATGAGCCGGCGGACGAGGCTGATTCTCTGGTAGATCCCTTGCTTGGTTATTGGAGCTGAGTGTGCGACAACCGTGCTCCCCAGAATGGCTGGGGAGCATGTGCTAGCTCGTTAAACTTGGCCGGAGGGCTCCGCTAGATCTTAATGTGCCGATTGCGCGGTAGTTCGCAGGTGGTTGGCGTTTCTTTTTCGTTCCCGCGTAAACTTTAAGTTGAGGGAACCTTGGGCTCCATCTAGAGTCAAAGAGAGGGCTGACGCGCGACCCCAAGTTGGTAGCCTACTGATTCAGGCACTTGCTTTTGTCGCGGCCACATGATCTCTGGAGTTCTGCATGTCACAGTTTTGGCGAAAATCAGGGGGCTCTAGCACTCACCCGCGACGCCGCCGGCGAACCCTCAAGTTAGAGAGCTTGGAGGAGCGGCGCGTGATGACGGTACTGCCGTTCGGGGCAGTCGAATCCGACTTAGGTGAGTTCATGCTGGGCTCGATTGCCGTCACTCCGGTCTTCCTGGAAAGCAATGGTCAGGTTGACGACAACACCGAAAACTGGACGTCGGACCATATCGAAGAAGTGCTCGCCAATATTGAAATAGGCTTAGATTGGTGGGTCGAGACGTTGGCCAATGTGTCATCCATCCATGAGCTCAGCTTTACGATTGACACCACCCACGCTCTTACGCCGTTTGAAACAAGTTACGAGGGAATCAGCCGTCGCTCCAATGACTACACATTGTACGTGGGGGAGTTCCTCAGCGGAGTGGGTTTTGGCTCGGGGGGAATCGAAAGCAATATTCGCAGTTTTAACCAATCTCAACGCCAGAAGCTGGGCACCGACTGGTCATTTACCATTTTCGTCGTTCCGTCCCAAAACGACGCCGACGGGCAGTTTGCGGCAGGTGGTTTGTTCAGTCGTGCCTTCGCGTTTGCCGGTGGTTTATTCATGGTAGTCCCTTCGACACGACCGGCCTCGACCTTCACCCATGAAACAGGGCACATGTTTTGGGCTCGCGACGAGTATCCCGGGGGAGGGACTTTTTTCTCGCGTCGCGGTTACTATAACACGCAGAATATAAACGCGCCAGACAACCCAACTCCTGGTTTTGTGCAACAACCGAGCATCATGGCTGCAGGCACGCTGCTTCAAACGGCGTACAACAACAACATTTCGCCCGCCAGCACGCTGGCCATGCTCGGTTGGCAAGACAGCGACGGCGATGGCATCTTTGATCTGCTGGATGTGCCCCACCGGCTAACTGGCACGGGCTATTTGGATGCTGAAACCGGTACTTATCGATTTATTGGAGAGGCGGTCGTGCAGACGATGCCGAACCTCAATTCCTCTGGTTCGCGGAACGACATTACGCTCAACAAGATTCGAGAGATCGAAGCGAGTTTTGACGGCGGAGATTGGATAACCGTTGCGACGCCAGACCTTTACGAGGCAACGCTGGACTTGACCATTCCTGTCCCCAGTGGCGTGGCACAAATCGCCCTGCGGGCACGCGATTCGAAGACGACCGTCGTAAGCAATACGTTTGTTGGGAGGCTAGCACGGGCCGACTCCACTCGGGTGCCTGGTATCAACGGTTTTGTCTGGATAGATAGAAATAAAAACGGACTTCGGGATGTTGGGGAAGATGGGGTTGCGGGTTGGACGATCGAGGTGAGCAACTCGCAGGGAAATCCACTTGCCCTCCGTGGCAGAATCGAGCCCGATGACTATCCCGATGGGGTTCTGGCGAGCGACTTCCGTACTGACTTGACCGTACGTGTGGCGGGTGCGGATAGTGACGGGCGCGTAGCGGTGTTCGCCGACACAGGGGCCTCGACCGGGACCAAGACGTTCCGCGGTTACTCGCTGAGCTCCCAGACGTTCCTCAGCAACTGGACATCCAGTAGTCGTCGGCTACAAATTGACTTCAGTTCACACACCAGCGAGGTGAGCATTGATGCGATCGGACCCAATGCCAACAGCTTCGGACGTCTCGAGGCCTTCAACGCAAGCGGACAGCTTTTGGGGAGGGTAACGACCGGTCGCCTAGCGAATGGGGAGGTGGAGACACTCTCGCTACAACGCGGACAGGCGGACATAGCCTATGTGATCATCGGTGGGCATATGAACTCGAGCGTCAAGCTTGATAACTTCCGTTTTGGCCCACAGCTTTCCCTGGCTACCTCGACCAAGGGGGGGTATGCCATTGCGGGCTTGCCAACGGGGACCTACACCGTAGAAGTCACGCCACCGATTGGCTTTAGAGCGTTGGCAGGCAACACGTCTTTGGTCAGCGTTACGACGGGCCAGGCCGCAGTGGATGTTGATTTTGGTTTCGAAACGTCGGTCAGCCCGTGGCAAAACCCCCGCGACCCGCTGGATGTCAACGATGACACAAGAGTTTCACCAGTCGACATTCTGCAAATCATTAATGAGCTCAACGCGCGCGGGATTCGCAACTTACGCGGCTCCGGTTTGAGCGCTCCTCCTTATGTAGATACTTCGGGAGATGGGAACATCTCGCCACTGGATATTCTCCTCATCATCAATTTTTTAAATAATCGCGGGGCTGGAGAAGCGGAGGAAACTGAACCTGGAACTGCGGGTCACTGGGGCATGACGGTTGGGGGTTCAGTCGTTGGGGGGGTGGCTTCGCCGCCGCTGAGTTTGACCGCATGGGATGCTGAGGAGCGGGAAAATTGGATTGCGACGCAGGCGCTGGATCAACTTGACGTGAAGCTCAGTTAAGTTGGTGGGCGAACCCCTTTTTTGGCAAGTTCCGATCTCCCGGATGGAACTTTCCAATCCATCGATCGTCGAAGGCAGGGAGTGGAATTCCGAATGTAGTGGGTCTACCGGTCTTGAGACTCCGGTAATTTAATCTGCATCCTATTTATTCTACCCAGACCGCGTTAATTGCAAAAGCTTTTCATTTTGACTAATCTAATCAAATCAGGATGTCCTCAGGGGCGTTCCATCGAGTGACTTATCTAGGGCAGTGTCAGCTCCACTGCCTATTGACCGTTTACTTCGCAACCCTTCGACGTCTTTAGGCGCAGTAATGAAAAAACGAATCGGAAAAATGCTTGGAAGTTTTGGTCGCAGTGCTCGAATTCGGGCAAAGAGATTGCGTCAACTGCAGCTGGAATCGCTGGAAGGACGCCGCTTGTTGGCCGCCGACTTGGGTTTGATGCACCACAATCACTTGATTGCGGAAGACGTTAGCGGTGACTTTCGAGTCACGCCGCTGGATGCGTTGCTTGTCATCAATGCACTCAACAAGGGTGGCACGCGGTCATTGGGTGGCGGCGGTGAAGGCGAATCTACGGGCAATGGGCGAAGCTTCGCACCAAAAATCGATGTTAGTGGCGATAACATTCTGTCCGCTTTAGACATCCTCAGGGTGATTAACAAGCTGAACGCCGAGGGTGAAAGCGACAATCTGATGCAGTATACGTATCAGATTACCAACTTGGCTGGCGAGCCTATTACTTCGAACAGTGTGAATGTTGGAGAGACGTTCCGCGTCGATGTGCTGGTCCAAGACCTCCGCGATCCCGAGGATGCGCAGGGCATTTTCTTTGCAAGTACCGATCTAGGGGTAACTGGTCTCGATCTAGTGAATTTCCAGCAAGTGGGGACAGCCCCTGCGCGGGTCTCGTTTGGTCCGGAGTTCAGATTCTTCCCTGTCGGGCGTGAAGGGGGTGGTCTCAAGATTCCAGGCGATGACGCAACCAGCGACTCCGAACCAGCCCCAGTGAGTGATGGCCAGCGTTTTTCGCTCAATTCAGTTGTCTTTGAGTTTGATACGAACGCGGCGGTGCAAGTTGGGAGTGTGCCGGTGACCCTGCCCAGTTCGGGTACGGTTAGCTTCGGCACCGTAGGCAATGCGTTGGTATCGGCCATCAATTCTTCCTCATTGGGTGTGACCGCCAAGTGGAATGGTTTTGGCGTAGTAGGACTTCCCGATGATCTTCAGGCAGACTTTGATCCATTAAACTCAACGATGACCTGGAGCGATGTCGAAGCAGAGTACTTTAATGACATTACCGCAGGAGTGCCGTTTGACCTTAGTGGAGGAATCATTACTGGTCCTGTGGGTCCCGTCCTGTTTTTCTCCGTCAATTTTTTGGCGACTGCCCCCGGCGTGGTGACATTTACGCCGAATCAGCAAGACCTTATTGGCAATGAAAACCTGCTGTTTGGTGATCCTCAAGTATCGATTCCCGAAGAATCGTTGGTTCGAGGTAATCCATTTACAGTGACGATTCGCCCCGATCCAACTTCGCCAATAGCGAGGAACGATTCAGTTAGCTCCCCTGAAGACACCACCTACACGTTCATCGGGTCAACTTTGTTTGCCAATGATACCGTGCACGCAGGCCGCGAGTTGTCGCTGGTCTCGGTGGATGAGATTCCAGGGGTGACACGTGGTGCGATGAATGGCTTGAACTACACTCCGGTGGCGAATTTCTTTGGCCAAGACTTAGTGACGTATACGATCCAAGACAGCGAGGGGCTGCGTTCGACCGCTACGGTTACGATTAACGTAACTCCCGTTAATGATCCTCCTCAAGCAGTCAACGACTTTTTCACCGTGGACGAAGACGACGTCGATGAACCGCTAAACGGCCTTCTGAATAACGACAATGGAGGGCCTGGCGAGACCGCAGACGTGCTGCGCATAACGGCGGTTGGAACGCCGAATAATGGCGGCAACGTCCGAGTAGCTCCTAACGGACTTGGCTTGATTTATACACCGGCCCGCGAATTTGTGGGTACGGAAACGTTTACATACACGATCGCCGACCAGGGAGATTTGACCTCCACGGCAACAGTTACCGTTGAAGTGGAACCGCTGGTTGTACCACGCGCACGAGTGGATTTTCCAACGTTCGAAGAAGACACCACGAACAACGTGATCAACGTACTGGCTAATGATCGTGTCAATTTAGGCGAAGAAGCGATCCTGTTGAGAATAGCCTCGCAACCAACCAACGGCACGGCTACGATTAACGACAATGGTACTCCCGCTGATCTGACCGATGACACAATTCTGTATACACCTAACGCGAACTTCTACGGGACGGATGTCTTCACTTACGTGATGAACGACACGTTGGATCCACGCGGGGCTGACTCGGTTGGGACCGTCACCGTAACGGTGACCGATGTCAACGATCCGGTTATTCTGGTTAACGACGAGCGAACGGCGACCGAAGATGTCGTAGCCACCTTCCCAATTGACGAACTGTTGGCTAATGACTCCCCTGGACTTGGAGAAGTCGGCAAGCAAACGCTCACACTGACCAACGTTTCGCCGCTTGGAACCGGTGGTACCGTGGCCATTGTTGGTAGCAATGTTGTTTATACGCCAACAGCCGACTTCAACGGGACATTCCGGTTCACTTACACGGCTGTCGATAATGGAACGCCGGTCAGTTCGGGTACCGCCACAGTCGTGGTAGCAGTGGCGGCGGTGAACGATGATCCGATTGCGGGGCCAGACACTGTTTCCACCAACGAAGACACCGTTAGGACCATCACAACAGCCGAACTGTTGGCCAACGATGTGGCTGGGCCGCCCAATGAATCCGAACAAATTCGCTCAATCACTGCGGTGAGCCCGACCAGCTCGCAAGGTGGAACGGTCAGCTTGAGTGGAACGACGATCACCTACACGCCGCGCTCGGATTTTAACGGTGCCGACACGTTCACCTACACTTTGTCCGACGGGGTGGGGGGAACGGCCACTGGAACCGTTACCGTCGATGTGACGCCGATCAATGATGCGCCGATTCCCGGCGTGGATTCGGTGGTGGCGTTCAAGGATAATGCGGCGATCATTCGGGTGGCAACGTTGTTAGCCAACGATTCACCTGGACCTGCCAACGAAGCGAATCAAACCCTTTCAATCACTTCAGTAACAGCTTTGGCCAACACCAACGGGACGGTCGTGTTGAATCCCGATGGAACCATCTCTTACACACCCACTCCAGGTTTCATTGGTAGTGCGTCGTTCCAGTATCGTGTTCAAGATAGTGGGCCCAACGGAAACGGCCACGTCAATTTTGCCACGGGCACCGTGAACGTGACGGTTCAAGAGTTCGTGCCGAGTGCTGTTTCGGGAACGGTTTGGATGGATGAGACCCGGGATGGCATCATCAACGCTGCCGAACGTCGACTGGGTGGAGTGAAGGTAACATTGACCGGTACATCGCTTGGACAAACGATCACGCCGCACACGCTGCTAACTCTTTCCGATGGCACTTACTCATTCGATGGCTTGGGGCCAGGCACTTACACTGTCAGCTATGTGGCGCCTGATTTCTTAATCGATCATCCCGGCATGGCAGACTCCTTTACGGTTTCTATTGTCGAACCAGGTGGAGTCGACGCGGTCGGGAATAACTTTGCGGTGATTGGTGTGAGCGCTAATCATGGACGAATCCTGGATCAGCTAGCCTCCCGCTACATCATGCAAAATGGATCGTTAGCATTCAATGGCGCTTACTTCGCGCTGGGCGCCGACAACAGCATGTTGTGGGGGGCCAATCTAGAGGGATATGCCGGCACCGACTTCTCCGAGGCGGTTTTGGATGGCGAAGAGTTGTTGCTGACTGTGGTTGATAGCTCCCGCAATGTGTACACTGCCAAGCTGACGCGGGGAGAGTTCTTGACGGTTCGAGATCAACAGGGCCGTACGTTGGTCAGAGTGCTGGGTGCACGCAGTAATTTTGATTGGCAGCAAGTTGACTTGGCTGTTCCACCGATCTTCTCAGCCGCCCGGTACCTCGACTCCGTCGACACAATTTTTGATCAAGAAGAGTGGTCGACGTAGTGGATCTTGCTAAAGATCCTGCCTCCCATCGCGAAACTCGCCAGAGCTTTCCCTAGGATTCCAATTCAATCGGAGCTTGCTTGACTCATAGCCGGTCCGCAATCCAAAGAAACAACACAAGACACTTGCTAGCCGCAAGTGTCTTTTTTTGTCTCAACCACAAGACGACGTGGGGCTTCGGCCTGCATTAGTTCGTTGCCATTGGCCCGAAATCAATGGTCACTTGGCTCGCTAGTGGCGTCGGCTGGCTGCGGCACGGCAGGTTGCTGGTCTGTGGTAGGGGCTGAGGCACTCACTCTCTCTTTGGCCAGCCTCAAGAGGTTCTCGAGTTCCAGGAGTTCAAGGCTACGCGGGCCAATTTCGCTGGCGACCCAAGCCAAATCGCGGAGGATGAGCTCCCGTTCTTGTCGTTTCTGTTCAATCGTGCGCAATGGTTCACTCGAAATTTGCATGATGTTCATGAAACCATCGAGGGTCTCCAATTTGGCCTGCAGAGGTTTTTGTTGGAGACGCAATTGGGTTAATTGTTCCGCTTTGCTCCGATCCTGCTTCATTAATTCGGCTTGGAGAGCGTTCTCACAAATTTGCACTTTGAGTCTGGCAAGTTCTGCGGCAGTTTTTGATCGTCCCACGTCAACTGAAGTACCTAGGCCTTTTGACAGATCGCGAGCCGCCAACGCCGCACCTTCTATCGCACTTTCAAATTCAGCACTTGCGGCTTGCAGTTCGAGTTGCTTGTGTTGGATGCTCTCCTCATCGCGTTCGGTTTTCATCTCCTCCACGCGAGCAATCGTTTCCTCGTTGACTGCCAAATCGAGTTTGGTATCGAATAGCGACTGGACGAGATGCGAGGCGAGTTGCGAACGACCCTCTAGGTTCAGGTGCCGCAGTTCGCGCGGCAGGGCTGCTTCGTCATTTTCGATTTGAGCCGTTTTCCCACGCTCATCGTAGCCGCGGGCGTTGTCCCACACCGCGAGTAAGGTTTCCTGCAACAAGTCGTCGCGATCCGCATGCCAAGCTGTAAGTCGACCGATGAAGGTCGCTAGCTGTGGTCCATGAATCTTCACCAGCTCCTGGAATGCGTCGCCGTCTCCTGCCGCAATGCGGGCCATGAGTTGACCGTCTGTGGGTGAGTCGGTCTGTTGGGGGGCCTCGGATGCCGGAGCGTCACGCGCCTCCCGGTCATCGTTGGTGCAACTTGAGCTGTTTAATTCCACGTGCATCCATCAATGCGCGCCGTCAGCGCGCACCCTTGAATCGATTGGTTGCATTCTCGAGCCATGCTGACGCAAGTTGATTGCTACTTCGGGCGTTCTTGGCTATAAAACACCGGTGGTTGACTCTTCCTTACTCAGGGAGCGTTTTTTAATGATAATTTGTCAGAACCCGGGGGCTAATGCTGGGAGCGATTGCCGACCTTCTTGACCCCAGAGTATGCGGCTCGATGCGATCCACGAAGTTATTGATCGACGGCTACAACCTGCTGTTCCAGAGCCCGTTCGTCGGTCGCGGTCGTGGTCAGGGGTGGCTGGAAAAGGCCCGCAAGCGGTTGATTGTAGAGCTGATGAAGAGCTTGACGGAAGCCGAGCGGCGGGAAACAACGCTGGTGTTTGATGCTTCGGGGCGCGTAGATGCTTCTGCTCGCGGGGATCGGTCGGCGGAGTCGCCGACGGTGAACGAGATCGAGGTGGTCTATGCCAGCGAGCACGCCGAGGCAGACGACCTGCTCGAAGAATTGATTCGTCGGGCGCCGCAGCCCAAGTTGCTGAGGGTCGTGTCAAGCGATCAGCGGATTCGTCGCTGTGCGCGGGCGCGTCGCGCCGAGTCGCTCGACTCGGAGGCCTTTCTGCAGGAGATGGAAACCCGTCAATCGCAATCGCTTCGCTCGTCCCAGACCGAGCCCAGCGGCTCAGAGCCGGGAACTGATCGCAACGAGGACGAACCAGCGAGCCTGAGTGAATCCGAGGTTGACTACTGGTTGCGAGAATTTGGCCAGGGCGATGGTATCTGACCTGCTTAGATAGCTTCCGGTCCGCGTTCGCCGGTGCGGATGCGGACGCAGTCATCCATGGGGAGGACAAATACCTTTCCGTCCCCGATCTGCCCTTTTTCGCCAGTCTTCGCGGCGGTTATGACCGCGTTGATGGTCGGTTCGACGAAGTCATCGTTGACAGCGATTTGCAACTGCACTTTACGCAATAGATTGATGGCGTTCTCGTTGGTTTTCCGTCCCAAGGCGATTTGACCTTTCTGCCGTCCAAAGCCTTGGCAATCGACCACGGTCAATCGAAAGACCTCCACTTCTGTCAGCGCTTGTTTAACAGCTTCGAGGCGGTTGGGCTGAATGATGGCGATGATCAATTTCACGAGTGTGGCCTGACTTGGGGATCAATGAGTCGCATCGGGAACGACGGTACAACCGGTTTTCTGCTGGAGGGAGCACGCTTTTGTTAGAGAAATCGTACTTGGAGGCACTGGGTTTGTCATGACCGGCTTGGCGAACCTTCGGGACACTAGCACTGCGGAGGAGCATCGTGCAGTAAAAAGAAGAAAAATACCCCGGCTCGGACGAATGAGGCGGACACTCGCCACGAGCCGTTGGGGTACCCTTCAGGCCCAGGCAGAGCCGAAGACCGATGAATTGAGACAGGGCATTTTTCGCGAGCAGCAAAAAAGCTACCTGAGACGACCGATAGAACCAGTTGCCCCAGGTGCTTTTGGGTAGTTTCTTCCAGTGTTAGAGAAGCGGTCAGCCGGTCGGTAACGAACCGATCCCGCCTTCCGTTTTTCAATCTTTCCGTTCTTAGCTTGCTCGGCTCATCCCTTCGACAGGGTAAGCGTGCATGCCATGCTCAGAGATGTCCAAACCAGTTTGTTCCTCTTCTGGACTGACGCGAAGCAGGCCTACCACCTTCAGAATGCTAAACAGGATCGCCATGGTTACGAACGACCAACCGCAGATCGTGGCTGTTCCGATCAGTTGAGTTACTATGTCCGTCGCGCCACTCTCCAAGTGAGTATTCGGTAGAATCCCGATAGCCAAGCAGCCCCAAACGCCGCAGATACCGTGTACCGGGAAGGCACCGACGGGATCGTCGATCTTCAATTTGTCGAGCAGAATCACCCCACCGATAATCAGTAGTCCGGCAACGGCGCCAACCACAATGGACATCCAGGTGCTCATACAGTCGCAGCAAGCGGTGATACCGACCAAGCCACCGAGAATCCCGTTCAAGCCCATCGAAAGATCGGGCTTGCCGAAAATTATCCAGCTGACGAGGGTCGCAACCAAACCACCGGCTGCAGCAGCCAGAGTCGTTGTGACCGCCACACCCATGGTCGCGTCGATCGATCCTGTTCCTTGAAAGGCCAGATTACTACCTGGATTGAATCCGTACCAACCGAACCACAAGATGAACACGCCCAATGCAGCAATCGGGAGACTATGACCGGGCATCGGAATGCTCTTGCCATTAACGAAGCGGCCAATCCGCGGTCCGAGGATGATGGCTCCTGCAAGGGCCGCGAAACCACCCACACCGTGCACGACTGCCGACCCCGCGAAGTCCTTGAAACCCATGTCATCCAAGAATCCGTAGCCCCACTTCCAGTATCCGCTGATCGGATAGATGAAAGCAGTGAGCACAGCCGAGTAAACCAAGTAGCCGATGACCTTCATGCGTCCGGCCACGGCACCTGACACGATGGTCGCGGCTGTTGCAGCAAAAACCGCTTGGAACAACCAATCAACTGCTGGGGAGAACGTTCGTCCAGGCGCCGGTTCGTAGCTATCGAGGCCAAAACCGCCGAATCCTAGATAGTTCTCAGCAACATAAGTAGGAGCCCCGTAGTTTGCAGGATACATCAAGCCGAAGCCGATTACGAAGTACAGCAAAACGCCGATGCAGATGTCCATCGAGTTCTTAAAAAGGATGTTCACTGCGTTCTTTTGGGCGTTGAAGCCTGCTTCGACCATCGCGAAGCCAGCCTGCATGAAGAACACGAGCACGGCTGCCAAAAATAGGAAGGCGTTGTCGAGAGCATAGCCGACGCCGAGATCTTCTTCAGCTTCCTCTGCAGGGGCCTCTGCGGCTGCGGCTTCGGTGGAAGTGCCCTCACCTGGGTCAGTTGCAACCGCGTCAGGAGCTTGCGCTTCTTGTGCGACGACAACCGACCCAAGTGAAAGACACAACCCCAACAACCCCACAAGGAGAGCGGTAAAGCGCGTGCTGCGCCATAAATTGAGTGTTTGCATCATCTAATAAATCCGCCTTTTCAACAGAAGGTTTTTTGCGAGCGTCAACCTTTGACACACGTCAGCAAACTTGTCCTTCGCTCCTGCTCGTGCCCGGGCCATTTTTATTCGGAGAGTGCCGTGTCGGTCTGCTGCCACAGCCTAATTTAGGGCATCACTCCACTACTTCGAAAACGACGTGAACGCAGTTGCGATGTCTAGTTCGTTGGTCAGCCTAATGCATGCACAGTGCCAAGCGTTTCGTTATAGCTCGCTTTGGCTCTGTCGATTTGTCGCAAGTCGATTCAGGCAAACATGTTACAAATAATAAATAAAATTGAATCGTTCGACAGCGCTGCGGCGTGCGGTGGTTGCCTGCTTATAATTTAGGCTCGGATAGCCTGCTTTGTTTGCATAGAAGTGCGTAGAAATAAGCAGTGCTGATGGTAGGACAGATTTCCCTTAGCGGGCGCCGGGCAAGCCGCACCCGCAACCGCTAGAACAGCTGCCATGCGGCGTAGGAAACGAAAAATGGCTGGCGAATCATTGATTCGCCAGCCACGGTGGGAACGTCAAGTTCTGGGGCCGATGGTCTTTAGAACGTGAAGATCATGTCGGTAGCGAACGTGGTTTGGCTGCTGCCCATTTCGTTTCCAGCTACGTTGTCCTTATCCCAGTCCCAGCGGAGTTCGGGACGGAACAGCAGGTTGCTACTGGCTGAATAGTTCAAACCGGTGGTCAACGCATAGATGTCGCTACGGCCATCGGTTACGCCGAAGACACCTTTGTCAATGTTGTACCACTCCATGCGGTTACCCCACACCATTTTGTCATTAATGGTGTACAGCAGGTAGTTGTTGATGGAGAAGGTCTCACGTTCACGAACTCGGCCGGTGCCGTCGCTGTCGAGGATATCCACCCAGAACACGTGGGTCAGGCTGTCGCTCAGTGTCGTGGTTAGAATCGAGCTGGCCATGAAACCGACTTCGTTGTTGGCACCTTCGCCGAAGCGACCGATGACAATCTGGTTGACATAGCTCATGGTATCGGACAGGTTGTACGAGTAACCGCCGAGGAACGAGTCCCCATTGTCCTCGAAGGCACTGTCCCAGCCCAGGACATAGCCACCGTAGACCGTTAGGTCATCGCTGGCCTTGTACTGAGCCAACACACCGGTGTGCGTGAACGGCTCGCTGTTGTACATCGTGTAGGCGTGTGAGTAGAAGAAATTACCGGTAGCACCGACAACTTCGTACCCGATCAGCGTGAAGAAGTGACCAGCCTTGATTGACAGATCGCCGTAGGCAGCTTCGACATAGACTTGCGGCAGGGCATGGCCGTAGATGCCGTTGTCCCAGCTGTTATCCCAGTGATTATTGGGAATACCAAAGGCTTGCGTATCCTGTGCATCGACACCGTAGAGATAGTCGATCCGACCGCCGAATCCCAAACCGTTGCTGCCATCGGCCACGCGTTCGGCGTACAACCAAGCTTGATGCAGGTTGACATTGTCAGCGTGCCGGTTGAACAGGTTGTTGTTCCGCGAGTGGTAACCCACTTGTGACCAACCGCCGATATCGAACCCAAGAACTGGGTTTTGGAACAGCTTCCATGGCTCGTCTGAGCCATCGCCCATTCCGTCACACCCGCCTGAATCACAGCCGTCGGCGTCGCATCCGCTGATCGGAGCGTCGCCGCAGGCAGAGGAGGCTGGAATGACCTCCGCGAAGCCTGTAACGTCGGAAGCGGAAAAATAACTATTTCTTGTGGAGGAGGCTGGTGCTTGTGCAAACACAGACCCACCCAGGCATGACGCAGCAAGTGCTGCTGACAATGCCAGCTTGGTAATTTTCATCTCTTCATCCTTGATAACTTCGGAATCCTAAAACGACCTACCGATCCTGGCTGGGTCGAAGATGAGTTTGGTACCAAAGCCGCCACACCGAAAGTTGAGCCACTTACGGTAGCCTTGATATTTGCCCGCACCATCTATGAACGCGTTTCCGAGAATAGCTATCGGAGTCCGAGTGCATCCGGATTTACGCGATTTCCTAATCTCCGCTTTGTCCGTGTAGCTAAGATTTGCCAAAATGATAAACCTTGACACTTGCGTAGACTGTCCGGCGGCGAAAATTGCGTTTTTTGACCCGACCAATGTGGCGACCTGAACTATTGGGACAAAAGAGCCTTCGCGAATGCCTCGGGTTCAAACACCGCCAGATCACCTATTTGCTCCCCAAGTCCGACAAGTTTGACTGGCAATGCAAATTGCTGACGGATCGGAACGATGACCCCTCCCTTGGCGGAGCCGTCGATCTTAGCAAGCACAATTCCGGTGCAGCCCGCTGCTTCGGAGAATCCTTTGGCTTGACTGATAGCATTTTGTCCGGCCGTGGCGTCAAGGACCAACAGGACCTCGTGTGGCGCTTCCGGTACATGTTTGCCGATCACCTTACGGATTTTCTGCAATTCTTGCATGAGATTGCTTTGAGTTTGCAATCGCCCCGCTGTGTCGATGATGCAAACATCAAAGGCTTCGTCTAGCGCACGCTTCGAAGCTTGGAATGCAACGCTGGCTGGATCGGCACCTTGTGCGGCAGTCACGATTTCACAGCCGATTCGCTCTGACCAAATCGTCAACTGCTCGACTGCGGCAGCTCGAAACGTATCGCCCGCTCCAAGCAACACGCGTTTACCTTCCTGGGCGAACTTGTTGGCCAATTTGGCGATCGAAGTTGTTTTGCCTGAGCCGTTAACACCAACTACCAGAATTACCGTGGGCCCCGACTCGGCCATGTGGATAGCTGTCCCACCTTGCTCCAAGGTCTGACGTATTTCCTCGGTGATGATCGCTAGAATTTCTTCAAAATGGACTTTTCGCGCGCGAAAATCGGTTCCGATGCGATCGCGAATTTGGCGAGCCATGTCGCCGCCCATGTCGCTTTTGACAAGCACTGCAAACAAGCGCTTGAGGAACTCCTCGTCAACGAGTTCCCCCTGGGACTTTAGTAAATCGCGAATGTCCGTATTAAGGGCGCGACTCGTCTTGGCAAGCGCCGATTTGATTCCCTCAAAGAACCCACCGCCACTCGGCTTTTTACCCGATTCTTGGTCTTCACGTTTCGAATCTGCATCACCTGCATCTTCGTTCTTCTTCTTTTTCCAAAATGCCATTAGTTCGCTTCACCTTCGGACTTCATATGTCAATTCAACTCGCAAGCTTCTTCATAATGTTCATAAAGCTGCAATAAACGTTGTTCTTGCATGGCAACATCTTGTTGCAATTGTTTCATTTTCCGCCCATCTCGCAGAAAATCGGGATTGAGCATCTGATCGTGCAATTGTTCAATCAAAGACTCCGCATTGGCGATTTCTTGCTCCAAGTCTGCAACCTTACGGTAGGGGTATTTGCGTTTGCGTTTGACACCTTTGTTCCCTTCGCGCTGCTCGTTATGGACAGTCGACCGACCTGCGGCCTGATCGACGTTGCCCGATGACTTATCAACTCCCTGTGCATTTCCGCTTACGGCTTTGTTAAACGCAGTTCGACCGACGCTCCCACGATCGTCGATTGCCAAACCTTCTTTGATCCAATGTTTGTAGGTGTCGTAATTTCCAACAATTTGGCTGGTTTGGCCGTCCCCGATGACCAAAACATGATCGGCGATCGCATTCACGAGATACCGATCGTGAGTGACCAGCAATACTGTACCATCAAAACTACGAATCGCCTCCTCCAAGGCGTGGCGTGACCACAGGTCCAGATGATTTGTCGGTTCGTCGAGCACTAAGAAATTCGCTTCCATGGCGGAGAGCCACGCGAGCATCGTACGATTGCGTTCACCTCCGCTGAGCATACGCAACGGTTTTATCGCCACCTCACCCGATAGACCAAATGCTCCCAAAATGTCGCGGCGTGCTCGATCGTCCAAATCGCGATGAGGAACGCGAATCGCCTCAGCCGCACTCACGTCCGGATCAAGGCGAGATAGGAGTTGATCAAAATAGCCAATCTGTAGGTTCTGTCCCAGCTTGACTTCGCCCTCGTCAGCAGCCAGTTGCCCGAGCAGGCACTTAAGCAGCGTCGACTTGCCCGATCCATTAGAGCCCAAGATGGCCCAGCGTTCACCGCGTTCGACCTGGAAGCTGAGCTTCTTGAATAATGGTCGGTCGAAGGCCTTGCTAAGCCCAACCGCCCTCAACACGATGTCGCCGGTGCGCGAGGCTTTCGGGAAATGAAAATGAGGCGTATGGATTTCCCGCGGTCGCTCGACAACTTCGATTCGATCCAGTTTTTTCCTGCGGTCCTCGGCTTGGGTACTCTTTTGTCCGTGATGGTGCTTGCGGACGAACTCCTCAAGTTTCTCGATCTCTTCTTGCTGTTTCTCAAAGGTCCGACGCTGCACCTCGAGCCGTTCCGCTTTTTGCTTGACGTACGCTGTGTAATTGCCCTTAAATCGATCGAGTCGTCCGTCCACCAATTCCAGCACAACGTTGGCTGTCTGGTCCAGGAAAAATCGATCGTGGCTCACCAATAAGAATGCCCCAGGCCACGCGGCGAGCGTCGTTTCCAGCCACTCCGTCGATTCGATGTCAAGGTGATTGTTGGGTTCATCCAAGATCATCAAGTCGGGTTCTTGAAGTAGGAGACAGGCCAGCATCAGGCGATTTTGTTGACCTCCGCTCAGTTGTCGGGCTGGTCTTTGGTACCAGTCTTTCGCAAACCCCAACCCTTGCAGCACGCGTTCGACCCGGTGTTCCCAGTTGTAGGCATCGTGCTGATGCAACTTGACTTGCAATCGATCCAATTGTTCTAGCAGCTGAGAATGCCGGGGCTCAGCCTGCGTGTTGGCCAATTCCGCCGCAACCCTCTCCGATTCACTTGCCAAGGAGGCTAGGTCGCCAATCGCTTCCGTGGCGACGCTCCACACCGTCTCCGACGCGCCAAACTCAGGGTGCTGCTGCAAGTAGCCAATCGTGCCCGCCGTGGGCATTTCCACCGAACCGCCGTCCGACTGCATTTGATCGGTCAGAATCTTCAGCAAAGTCGTTTTGCCCGCTCCGTTGGGACCAACCAACGCCACATGATCTCCGCTTCGCAAGTCGAGGTTTGCGTCCCGCAGTACTTGCTTGTCGCCAAACGTCTTGGAAATACGGGTCGCGGAGAGCAAAACCATGGAAATTTGCGGTCAATAGTGAAAAATGTAGCGTCGCCACCAAACGACTGATTTTAAACCCCCTCTCCCTCTCTTCGAAGGGCACGATCGACCGCTGGGCACGAAATCAGAGTGATTTGATTGTTGTAGGCGCTTTCATTGCGTTGATTTAATGCGGCTCTTACGAGCTAGCAAGTTTGACGGTCTAATGACGGGACGATGTTTTGAGACTCCCGATACTCCCAGTTCCAATCGCAGTTGCTCCCGCAAGTCATCTTGTTGCCATGCTGAATCTCCAATCCACCTCCAGTCACCAATGGCTCGAGCAAGTCGACCAGGCACTTGACGAAATACTGATCGATCACGCGCATTGTGAACATAAAGCGGCTGCCACCGCCATGAGCCTGCTGGGGGCCTACATTGAGAATCGCGAGCTGTGTCGCGAAATGACTGAGATTGTCGAAGAGGAACTTGAACATTTCCACCTGGTCCTCGACCTTTTATCTCGCAGAAATATTGCCTTTCGCCGCCAGCCCCCAGCCCATTATGGCAAGGAGCTGAATGCGTTAGTGCGGCCTAATGAGCCGGGACGGGCCGTTGATCGCTTGCTGGTCGCAAGCTTGATCGAAGCGCGAAGCTGCGAACGCTTCAGTTTGTTGGCAGACCACGTGGCAGACCGCGACGCCGAGCTTTCGCAGTTTTATCGCTCCCTGTTTGAATCCGAGGCTCGACACCATACTACGTACGTACGATTGGCCAAGCAGTTTGCCGATGAGCCCCATGTTCGACAACGATTGAACGAGCTCTCACAGGCCGAGTCGCAGATTATCGCCCGCGGCAATCCCCTCCCGCGCATGCACAGTTAACGCGTTTCCGCTATTGACCCCTGCGACCGTCTTCCCACCCCATTACTTGCATTTCGTGAATTGAGTTATGACCCCGATGACTGCCCATTTTGACGACCATCCGTTTCCCGAGTTGTTGTTACCTTACTCCGCCGCCGTCGATGGCCTGCGCCGAGTTGGCCGCATGTGCTGGAAGCGCGGCTGGAGTTTAGGCACCAGCAGCAATTACAGCGTGGTAGTGAACCGCAATCCGTTGCAATTGTTGGTTACAGCAAGTGGCAAAGACAAAGGACAATTACGACGCGACGACTTTGTTTTGGTCGACGCAGAAGGTAAACCAACTGTCGATGGTCAACCCAAATCCTCCGCAGAGACACTTCTTCACTGCGTGGCTGCTCAGCATGAATCGGTGGGCGCGGTGCTGCATACGCACAGCGTCTGGTCAACGATCCTCTCTGAACGCTTTTGGCCGCAAGCAGGCATTCGGATCGAAGGCTTTGAAATGCTCAAGGGACTTAGCGGCGTCACGACACACGAGCATGCCGAGTGGTTGCCCATTTTTGAAAATACCCAGCATATCCCCGACTTGGCCGCCAAGGTGCAGGACGCCATGGCCAATCCCGAAAGCGCCCTAAAACATGGCTATATCATCCTTCGTCACGGCATTTACACTTGGGGAAAGGATCTCGATGAAGCCACGCGACAAATTGAGATCATCGAATTCCTGCTCGAATGCCTCGGCCGACAAGCGTCGTTGAAGTAAGTATGGCGACGCTGTCACGGGAGTGCAACGCGTCCGACGCTCCTGCGGAGCATTTCGTGGGCTACCGTCTGAACATTTTTGCTTGTGGACGTAAGGAGGCTGCCCGAAAAAGCTCGGCAGGAGCCTCTCTCTCCCGATTGCTTATTTTGTTGGTCAATTCACTGTGAATGATGACGGCTCGCAGCGGATGGGTTTACGATTCGCACTCAAGTGGGTTACCATTTACCCATATATTTCCCACCCCCACGCCTCCAGACCTATCCTCGTTACAAAGGAAAATCCACCATGGCACGCGTTATCATCCAAGACGAAAATCGCACGCTCACGGCAGTTGACGAGATTCGCAGTTTTCTCGAACCCCATGGAATTTGGTATGAAAACTGGCCGGTCGAGGGACGCCTCTCAGCAGACGCTACCAACGAAGAAATTCTGGCCGAATTTGCACCTGAAATTGAATCGCTCAAACAGCGCGGACAATTTGTCACCGCCGATGTGATCAACGTCAATCGCGACACGCCCAATCTCGATGCCATGCTCGCCAAATTCGACAAAGAGCACACGCATTCCGAAGATGAAGTTCGCTTCACGGTCGCTGGCCGCGGCCTGTTTCACATTCACCCCGACCACGGTCCCGTGTTTGCCGTCGAAGTCGAATCGGGTGACTTGATCAACGTACCGGTGGGCACCAAGCACTGGTTCAACTTGTGTGACGATCGTCAAATCAGGTGCATCCGTTTGTTCCAAGACGCCGCCGGCTGGGCACCTGAGTATATGGACTCGGGTGTGCACAGTCGCTACCAACCACTCTGCTTTGGGCCCAACTACGTACCCAGCAAAGCCCCCGCTGAGTCCTCTCTCAAACTGTAAACGTTCAAGGAGCAGAACAATTGGGGATGATATTCACACCTCTCGCTGATCGCTACCACCAAGTGCTGCCCAAAGCCTGAGATGACTGCATTATCGTACTCGTACTCAGCCTCTGCGGTACTCGTACTTGTACTCGAAACCGCTTGGGGCTCCGAGTTGGAGTACGAGTACCATTTCATTTCATTTCATTGAGTACGAGTACGATTTTGCTGTTAGCTTTGGTGGTGTTCAGCGAGAAGTCTCGTAATATTGGGGATAATTGTTCTACATTGAGCATTGAAGATTGAAAAAAACAATTGGGGACAATTGTGCTACATTGAACAAACAATTGGGGACAATTGTTCTACATTGACATTAACCTCAAACGTTAGACTTACCCTCTGGATTTCTCAAAAAAAGTGAACGATGGCACTTCCGCGCGGCATACTGCTCGACATTGAAGGAACAACGTCGAGCATCTCGTTTGTGCACGATGTCATGTTTCCGTTTGTCCTTGAGCGACTTGAAGAATTTTTGCTCAACCAAACAGATCGCGAAGATGTAGCTGGCGCTTGCGAACAAATCGCCAGGGACGCCGGCTACAACTCGTTGTCCCAGTGGCAGGAGCAGTTCCCCGGCCAATCAGCCCAAAAACTCGTCCAGACCGAAGTGCGACGGTTAATGGCCGCCGACGTCAAAGCGACGGGACTCAAAACGCTGCAAGGGTTGATTTGGCAAGGCGGTTTTGACTCAGGCACTCTCCAGTCCCATGTCTATCCCGATGTCGTTCCGGCGATCGAACGCTGGCGGAAAGCTGGGATCGATGTGCGGATTTATTCTTCGGGTAGTATTGCTGCGCAAAAGTTGTTTTTTGGTCATGTCGCACAGCTGGGAAATTGCCTCCACCTGTTTTCTGGGCACTATGACACGACCAGTGGCAATAAGAAAGAGTCTGCAAGTTATGTGAAGATTGCGCGAGACTGGGGGCTAGAGCCACGCGAGATTTTGTTCATCAGCGACATTCTGGCTGAATTGGCGGCAGCTCAAAATGCTGGCGTCCAGGTACGTTGCAGCCTCCGACCGGGCAATGCATCCCTTCCTAACGACGTTGAAATTCGCTGCATTCAGAGCTTTGCCGAAGTTGACGCTTAGCTGTTGTGAACTGGCCGCTGCGCTGTGCAGTATGTTAGACGGCGAGGCGACGCGTCGCCCTACCTAAAGTTGTTGACTTGAACCTGCCGCAGGTGCTCGTTGGCTGGAACATCCGTGCACCGGCTTTGCCATCCGTGCTAAAACTCGAGTGCAGACCATGAAGGCAAGCGACTGCAAAACTTCAACTTGAACTTCAACTCGAACTTCAACTTAAACTCGGGATCACAACCTGAGGCAGGAGCGGCGTGGGTGAATGGGTGGGTTCGAGTTCGAGTTTAAGTTTGCATGAACCGGACCTGCCCTAGGAGCTTGTAATGTGGAACATCCGTGCATCGGCTTTGCCATCCGTGCTATAAAATCGAGTACGGGACCAACGAATCCGCTGGCAATATCTCAATGCAATCCACTCTGGAACATGCAAACAAAGCAGGCTTACCCCGCCTACATTCTAAGCAAGTGGTCCCAACTTTAGTTCAAACCGGAATCTTTAGAATTTCCTTTTGGAAACACAAGTCTCTATTCTTCAACGACTTACAGCGACGCAACCCGGCTCCACACGGCCCAACAACCAGCACTTGGCACTGTGCATGCATTAGGCGTGCTATCGAACTAGACATCGCAACTGCGTTCACGTCGTTTTCTAAAGTAAGTGGAGTGTGGTGACTCCAGTTGTAAATGGCCCGGGCACGAGCAGAGGCGAAGGACAGGTTCACTGAGATACGTCAGTTGTTGGCGTTCAGGAATTTCCTTCCGATGAAAGGCGAAATATTTAAATGATGATGTGCACACTTAACACATGGCGCCACGCGCGCTTTACCGCTCTCCTTGTGGGGTTGTTGGGGTTGTGTCTTTCACTTGGGTCCGTTGTAGTCGCACAAGAAGCGCAAGCTCCTGACGCGGTTGCAATTGACCCAGGTGAGGGCACTTCAACCGAAGCTGAGGCCCCGGCAGAAGAAGCCGCAGCCGAAGAGGAAGATCTTGGCGTCGGCTATGCCTTGGACAATGCATTTTTGTTCTTGGCAGCAGTACTAGTGTTTTTCATGCAAGCCGGCTTTGCGATGGTAGAAGCTGGATTTAATGCGCAGAAAAACGCAGTGAACATTTTATTCAAGAACTCGATGGACATTTGCATCGGCGTGATACTGTACTTTGTCATCGGGTTCGGCTTGATGTATCCCGCCAACTATGCCTCTCCAACGTACGTTGCAGAAAACTATTTTGGGTTTGGTGGATTTGGTCTTGATAGCTACCAACCTTCTGCAGAACGAACATTTGCGCCTGCGGTCGATTGGCTGTTTCAAGCAGTTTTTGCTGCAACTGCGGCCACAATTGTCTCCGGTGCCGTCGCCGGACGCATGAAGGTTATCGGCTATTTGGTCTATTCAGCAGTCCTCACTGCTTTCATCTATCCTATCAGCGGCTATTGGAAATGGGGCTACGGATTCTTGGATGACATGGGATTCAAAGACTTCGCCGGTTCAGCAGTCGTTCACGGTGTCGGTGGTTTCGCCGCGCTCGCAGGTGCGATTATTCTTGGACCGCGTATCGGTCGATTTGTCAACGGCAAGAGCATTCCCATGCCGGGACATAGCCTGCCAATCGCCGCCTTGGGTGTGTTTATTCTGTGGTTTGGATGGTACGGATTTAATCCCGGTAGCAACTTGGCGTTCCAAGGAACCGGCTCGATTGATGCGACCATGGGCGTCGCCGTAACGACGACCCTAGCTGCCGCCGCCGGCGGTTTGATTGCAACCATCGTAAGTTGGATGATCTTTGGCAAACCGGATCTATCCATGGGTTTAAATGGAATACTTGGTGGTCTAGTTGGAATCACCGCTTGCTGCGATTGCATGTCCACTTGGATGGCGATTGTTGTCGGAGCCGTAGCAGGTTTGCTAATCATCGGTGGAGTTTTGTTGCTTGACAAACTTCAGATCGACGACCCAGTTGGTGCTTTCCCGGTTCACGGTATCTGTGGCGTATGGGGATGTATGGCCATCGGTATTCTGCCAAACACGCATCTCGCCAGCGGTGCGACTAACTTTTTGACGCAATTGATCGGCACTGCGGTGATTTGCGGCTGGTCGTTTATCACCATGGCGATTCTGTTTGGCATCCTCAAAGCTGTCGGCCTACTCCGCGTCAGTCCCGAAGAAGAGCAGACTGGTTTGGATATATCCGAGCACGGCATGCATGCTTACCCTGTGGAAGGCATGAGCCGTGCAAGTTAAGTAACCAACAAAAGCGGTTTGCCGAGTGTCACTGAAGTGATGGCAACACTTTTCGGAAACCGCTTTAAGAAACTACCCAAAAGCGCCTGGGGCAACTGGTCTATCGGTCGTCTCAGGTGACTTTTTTACAAGCTGCAAATTTTACTACCCGAATTTTTCGGTCTTCGGCTCTGCCTGGGCCTGAAGGGTACCCCAACGGCTCGCGGCGAGTGTCCGCCTCATTCGTCCGAGCCGGGGTATTTTTCTTCTTTCTGCAAGGCGATTCCTTTTCCTGCAGTGGAGTCGGTAGAGGCCATCCTGACAAACGTGGGCACTCCAAGTACCATTGCTTGTCGTTGAGGACAGGACACCACCTGATGCGACTGTTTTTTCTTGCCTGGGGCTCATCCGTGAAACTGATTATCGCCATCATTCAGCCCAATCGCCTTGAAGCGGTAAAACAAGCCCTGACCGAGGTCGAAGTGTTTCGTTTGACCGTCGTCGATTGCCAAGGCTTTGGACGACAAAAAGGTCAAATCGCCTTGGGGCGAAAGACCAACGAAAATGCAATCAACTTACTGCGAAAGGTCCAACTGCAAATTGCAGTCAACGACGACTTTGTCGAGCCCACAATCAACGCGGTGATCACCGCCGCCAAAACAGGCGAAAAAGGGCAGATTGGCGATGGCAAAGTATTTGTGCTCCCTATGGACGACTGCGTCCGCATCCGAACCGGTGAACGCGGTCCAGAGGCCATCTAGTCGGTTTTGGTGAGCGGCCGAACCGTTTTAGTTTGCAGTGCAAGTCAATTCAGGCACTCATCATTTTACCAACGTTGACATGCAACGCAGGTAACAACAGTCCCGATGCGGTGTCGTCGAGTCCAAAAACGCCATGTTCGACGTACGCGCCGTTCTGCAAGACCAGAACGGTGACCCGGTTTTCCTCAGGATCGACAATCCAATATTCCAAGACTACGGCTCGGGCATAGTCCGTTCGCTTGTCTTCATAGTCTCGCTGTCGAGCATCTTTGCCGGGACTAACGATTTCAAGAGCTAGGTCGAGGTGCGAAGGATAATCGAGTTCAGGAGCGGGAGCGTTCTCAGGAGCGATGTAGAGCAGGTCCGGCTCGCGGATAGTGCCGGGAAACAATCGTGTCGGCAGCGGAGCGAACAAAGTGATGGCATCAGCCGGAGCAGCCGCATCAAATACGCTCAGTAGCCAACGTAGAATCTTCTGATGTTTAAGCGTCGGCATTGGCAATATCTCCAGGCGGCCGCCGACCAGCTCTGCCATTCTATTGGTGTGGAACTTCAGAAAATCCTCTTCGCTCCAACTTCCCTGGACCGGGAGCATGTAAGCAGCTTCCCATGCGGGTTCACCGTTGGCAGATGGAATTCGCGGAGTTGCGCTTGACATTTCGAGCTTTCCAGCAGCACTTGAAAACAACATTCTTACGATGTCAGTCTAATTGATCGCTGAAGAAAGCGAAACGCTCGGTCGTGTTTGTCGGCTGCGTGCGCCGCACATTGCCGAGTCTATTACGCGACGTAAACAGGGCTTTTTGATTGGTTGAGATATTCTCCCCGGCTCTTCTGAGAGAGCTGGGCCGTGCTCTGCCAGCAGTTCCAATTTTCAAGTTTTTTAGGTTAACCGACAGATGAGCATCAGCAATCAAGTAGCAACTTTGACCCACTTCCAGAAAACCCTCAATAAAGGTCAGCGTAAAGTACTTCAACGAGGCAGGTCCGCTCGTGGATGGTCCGCGGAAACTGTTATTGCAGGCCTTTTCGCGTGGATCGCGTTTTGTGGTACCAGCTGTGTGTTTCTTGCCGGGACAAAGCACCGTCAAGCTCCTATTCCGGTTTCGGCATATCTTGGCGGAATTCACGCATCCAATAATCGACCTCTTGGTCACTCAGAGGACTAGCACCTTCATCGTCGTCGAGAACCTTTTGATGTGAAGGTGTTTGCGCAGGTGACAACGGTGTTTGAATAGTGGGACCTTGAATCAATCGCGTTTCCAATTCGTTTAGGAACGAATCCGCATCGATCGACTGAGCCCGCCGCGCACGCGCGCACTTGCGAACGCGTTGGTCACTGGAAACCACACGCAATAACTTCGGCTGTGGCGCTTGCCGTATCATCTCCTCCAGCAAATCATCCGCTTCGTCGTATTCGTTAGCGAATAACACCTCGATTTCGTGAGCGTTCAAAGTACTGGACAGGTCGTCCGGACGTTCGGCTGCGTCGAAGACAATGGTCGTTTCTCGCCTTTCGAGTTCTGTTAGCTTATTCACCAACAACTGCAAAAGTCGTCCACGAGCTTTTTCGAGCCAGCGCTGCCCCCGGCCACGACCGACAAGCTGGCTTTGAAATAGCAGGTTGTAACCGTCGATCAGCAATTTGGTGGAACGCATGAATTTAGTCTTACTCAAAAACTTCAACTTCAACTCGAACTTCACCTTCACCTCACACTCTTATGCAGGGAAGGAGGGAGAGGAGGAGGGAGGGGTTTAAGTTTAAGTTCGAGTTTAAGTTTAGGTTTGTTGAGAGATTCTACCACATCAGGGGAATTGCGACTTTTGGCCCAGGACGGGTGCCTTCAAGGGCAATTTGGCCAAAAACTGACTCTGCCTATTGACGAACTTGCAGGAAGGAGCGATCGTAGGACCACTGTTAGTCTTTGGTCGGACTGTTTGCTGGTTTTGCGCCCCTTGGGGGTGCTGAAAGACATATTGCAAATAGACGTGACGACCTATCTAGTACGACATACCCGACCAGTCTTGGTCGCATGGCTCTGCCTGCTAGTCTCCAGCGGCAATTTAATTGCTTGGCTGCATGTTGCAACCTGCCACAGTCACTCTTCCCGCGCCGATTTACTTGGCGCCAATTTGCATGAGTTCCCGAGCGCTCAACCTACCTGCTTTCATTGCAGCGATCGACACACGTCGGAGGATTCTACAACCGCCAAATCGCCCGCCCATAGAGGCTTAGCGGACGGAGAGCGAACAGAACAACTCCCTGAACATGATTCTGAAGAATGCCTAATATGCAATTCACTATTCACATCCGCCGTTGTCCAACGGTTGGATCCGGAATCTTATCTTGAATTGCATCACTTCGACTTTCTGCCGCTCTGCGCATGCTGTGCATTGGCGAGCGCGGCGATTGCAATTGCCGCGCCACGTGGGCCACCACTCTCTTGAACCAACCCCCATGAATTCGAGATGTGTAAGCGTGAATGCAACGTCGCCAGCGGCGTGAGCATTTCCCAAGTGCAATGAAACTGCGGTGTAACTCTGGTCTAACCTCGACCGACTCATTGCGTTTCAATCTTGCATGTTCACATACGGCAAGCCGCCTGGCCGACCTGCGGGTTGCAATGTGAGCTGACAGGCCATGGCACGTTAGATTTATCCCACTGATGAAAGTGACCGTTCGTGACAGCTGTTAACCCGCGCACTATTCGCGGTCCCTACAATCGCCAGCGCTTCAGTCAACATCGCGTGACATCGGCAGGCTTCACGCTCGTCGAGTTGCTCGTTGTGTTGGCCATTATCGGCATCTTAATTGGTTTGTTGCTACCCGCGGTGCAGAAGGCACGCGAAGCAGCCAGGCGAATTCAATGCGCCAATAATTTGAAGCAAATCGGACTTGCAATTCATATGCACTGCAACACCTACAATGGCAAATTCCCTCGCTCGACCCACGGAACGATGGAGTTTGAACGAACATGGATCTACACTCTGGCCCCGTTTATGGAAAACGTCGATAGCGTGCGCATCTGCCCGGAGGATCCGCGCGGAGCTGAGAAGCTTGAGAATCAAGGAACCAGTTACATTCTCAACGAGTACGTTTGCGAGCCCGGGCCCGACGCGGCCATGAATATTAATTTCTTGGAATCGACGTCGCGGACGATCGTCGTGTTCACCGCATCAGATGCGCGAGGAACAGCCATCACCGAAGATCATACCCATTCTCGCAATTGGTTTCGCAACCCAACCTCTGCGACTTGGAGTCGCATTGTTTCTGATATCCAGCCCGACCGTTTTAGTGGACCACCCCGCGGTGCCCCCGCCGAGCGTCGCGCGGTGGGACAAGCGAACTATTTGTTCGCAGATGGGCATGTCGAACTGATCCCTGCGCTCCAGATCAAAGCATGGGCCGATGCAGGCAGCAACTTTGCGCTACCTAGTCGTTGCCCAGCCGTTCCTTAGTTCCTAACTTTCTCTGGCGATATGTCTCCACCGTATGCGCTGTGCGCAGCTTGCGAGGGTACGCCGCCAGAAGCCATTTTCCCAGTTCAATCACTGATATTCATAATAGGCACAATCATGAAGTTCTTCACAAATAATCAAAAGCTCGTTAACAGGACAAATCGCGGCCACTCGGCGAAAGCAAAGAGAATTTCCGAGCGAGCTGACACGCGCAAAGGTCGACATAGTTTTCTCGGAGCTGAGCAGTTGGAGGTGCGCACGCTGATGGTGGCTGATCTCATCAACTTTGTTACGACAGAACATGTTGACATCAATCTTGCCAGGAGCGGGGGAGAGTGGTCCATTGGCCCGCGCAACTCCGATGCAAGTCCAGCGATTCAGTATGCCAACGATGAAGCGATAATGTATGTCGGTTCACCTGCAGTCGTAACACGGCCAGCCAGTGCTGATTTTGATTTTATCGGTGTCAGCGCGGGTGAAGATTTCTATCTACTACCACAATCCCAAAATTCAGATGTACTCTACCTCGGTTTCGCCGCATACGGTCTGGACAATAGCGTCGACCGTTACAACGCAGTGGACGAGTCAAAGGGACGTGTCTCTGGCGTCGCGCGGTGGGCCAAAGCTGTGTTGACCGAGGTGCGTCATTTTGAACCCAACGGTGCAGAGGGCAATGGCGTTTTTTCACTGTGGCAGTCCGGCGTCTTTGGCAGCTCCAACGTTTTCATGTCGTCTTACGATGACGGAATTGCAAATCCGAATGCAAATGGCTTGGATGTAACCGATGGAATCTCCAGCGACGACGCACTTTGGCTCATTTCAGGTGGACATGTGCACTACAATTTTGGCTTCACCGAACCGGGACGTTATGAAGTCGATCTCAGACTCTCAGCCTACTTTGGAGACGATGGATTAAACACGCCTAATACTTCAGGTTTTAACCAGAGCGACGCTATTACCGTCTATTTCTCGGTGGAGAGTGTCGGTGAGTTGCAATTTGATGCGGATAGCTATTCGGTGAACGAGGGTGATGGTACTGCATCGATCGATGTCGTGCGCGTCGGTGGAAGCGATGGACGCATCATGGTGGACTACGAAACCGTCCCGGGTAGCGCTTTAGAGGATATCGACTTCACCGCTCAAGCGGGCACACTCGAGTTCTTGGACGGAGAGCTCGTCAAGACCATCACGATTCCACTCAGCGACGACGAACTCGTCGAAGGGAATGAGTCCTTCGAAATCGTTTTGTCATCGCCGGCGCCGACGAATCTAGATGATTACATCATCGTTTTGGAAGAAGATGCCAATGGCCTTCTGGGAACATTCGCCATTACCACCGTCACAATTATTGACAACGATGCAAGTACACCGACCTTGGTCGCCCATGACGACGCCTTTACCATGGCGGGACAGGAGCTTTTGCAAGGGTCGGTAACACTTAACGACGATCTGAATGGCAGTTCTGATTTTATTACAACCATTGAAACAACCACAGCCCATGGTACGCTCGCACTTCAGGCAAACGGCGCGTTCATGTACCAGCCTTCCGCTACGTTCAGCGGTTCCGATAGCTTCACCTATCGACTGAATGATCTGCTGGGTGGTTTCACAACGGCAACTGCCACCATCACCGGGATACTGCATCCCAACTTCGCGGCGATCATCTCAGACGGTCATGTGGATATTGGTGTGGCCTTCGCAGACGATGCCTGGGATCTGCACGTCCACGACGAAGAAAATGAAACGGAATACGAACCCAGCGAAGCGTTGCTGCATGTCGGCCTTGCGGCCTTAACCACGCGGACGGGCGATGCACAACTCCCTGCTTATGACTTCTTGGGCGTGGCCCCTGATGAATCGATCTTCATCCTGCCAGAAACCGAAAATCCTGAACTGCCCTTCTTGGGCTTGGGCACCGAGGAACTTGCCGCTGGATTATTCCAGAACGACACTGTGATCCTACAGCTATTTTCCGTCGCAGGACCAGGACACTTCTCGATGTGGCAATCGGGACTTACGCCCGATCAACCAAGTTTGTTTATGGCCACCTCGGATGGAATTGATGGTACTGATCGAGTTACATTAAGCGCCGAAAGCCACAAGCACACCAATTTCGCCTTCTCCGAAAAAGGAATCTACGAGATCACGTTTATGGCGTCAGGCATCACGGCTAATGGCGCAACGACTTCCAGCGAGCCTGTGACCTATTACTTCAGGGTCGGTCAACTGGCCCCAGTCGTCGAAATCGTTTATGCCCGCTCCACTGCTTGGAGCCCAGAGTTTATCGATACGCTCGATGGCGAGGGAATGGGAGCCGGAAACGGAATTGGATTTGACCTGACCAACAGTAGTTCGCCACTGCCATGGAACAATGTCAATCAACTCCAGATTCAATTCTCCGAAGATGTCTCGAATGTCTCTGCTACCACCATTGACCTGCGCGACAGCAATGGTCCAGTGCCTTTTACGGTGAGCTACGATGCGGTAACACATATCGCGACCATCGATATCGGGACGAGCCTGGCGTTCCACAAACTTCGATTGTCGATTAGTGAAAGTGTGACCGATCAAGTGGGCGTGGCATTGGACGGCGACTCCGACAATCAAGTCGGCGGGCTCTTCAATTTCCGCTTTGACATCCTGGCAGGTGATTCAGACGGTAACGGTCGAGTCAACGGCTCCGATCTCGCGCAGTTCTCGGCCGCATTCAATTCGCAAGTGGGACAAGCTGCGTTTGACACGCGGGCCAACTGGAACGGCGACAATCGAGTCAACGGCAACGATCTGTCGGTGTTCTCGATGAACTTCAATCGAAATCTCGATTCGCTGGCCGAACCGGGCGCTCCATTTGGTGGCAGCGGTTCGATGTCGCGATCTAAGGGTGACCACGATGCATTCTTCGCCAAGTTCGGAGATGAAGACGATGAGGAGGATGACGAAAAAGAAGATGCCGAAGGCGACTGGTGGTCGGACCTCTAAAAAATCCACCAACTTTTGTTTGATTGCCAAATCTGACGTCACGGCTAGTGCCTTTCATATGCACTTGCACACCTATTGCACAACGATACAATGCAAATTGTGATTTGAAAACCCGCGGCCCAAGTGTCCAGACATATAGAGCCACAAGAGTTTCCTCCCAATTGTTGATTCGATCCGGAGCTCCTTTCGTGTTGATTTTCTCTAGTACCCGATCCCATTCTCTAATTGCCATAGCCGTCACAGCGATCGGCGCGATGCTTGGCTGTAGTCCCGCCGATGGTCCAAAGAGGCATGTCGTCGCAGGAATCGTCAGCGTCGATGGAACGCCGGCAGAAGGGATGCTCGTTCAATTAATGCGACAAGATTCCGGGACCGGAAACGATCAATACCCCTCTTGCATCTCCGATGCAAATGGCAAGTTCCAGTTTGGAGGCAACAGCACATCGCTAGGCCTCGTTGAAGGGAACTACGTGGCAACCTTTGCTTGGTTGGAAGGGAAGGATCTGGAGGCCAGAGATAAGTTCCAAGGAAAATTCTCAGATGCGAAAAAGAGTAGCTTTCAATTGACGGTACCCAATAACAATCTGACCGAAATCAAGTTTGACCTAAAACGCCCGAATTGACGTGCTTCCCATAAATACTGATTTCGCTCATGTTCCCTTTAACACGAATCACAACATCATGAAACAAAGATTACGTTTTAAGACCTCAGGCTTCACGCTTGTCGAACTTCTGGTTGTCATCGCCATTATCGGAATCCTAGTTGGACTTTTGTTGCCTGCTGTGCAAGCAGCTCGAGAAGCTGCGCGCCGCATGCAATGCTCAAACAACTTAAAACAGATGTCGCTGGCGTTTCTTAATTACGAAACAGCTTTCAAGAGATTCCCCAACAACAACACCAATGTGAACCGTCTAACTGGACTTCCAGGAAGCACGGGGCAAGTGATCATCCAAGGTCCCTGGACACATGCTCTACTTCCATACATGGAGCAGAATAACGTGTATCAGTTGTGGAATCCGAATCTTGGATTTTATGAAGGCACGAATCGCCCACTGCTGACTGCCTCGCTACCGATGTACAAATGCCCATCTTCGCCAGCCCCGGCGATCGATAGCTTCCCGGCACCCAGCGCATTGTGGTCGGTCGACAATCCTCTGCTTGCGGGACAGCGGTTTGATGCGACCGTCGTTGAGTACGCATGCCCCTTGTCGGTATCTCAACCTCCCATGCTTCCAACTAGTCCGCGCGATCGTGGATTTCTGCCGCAGTATTCCAATGGAAGCTCCAATCTTCGATCTCTTACAGATGGTACGTCCAATACCGTCATGATTGTCGAGAGAGCTGGCGGTGCCTCGCGCTACAACCGACGAACTCGAGTCGGGGATCAAGCCTCACCTTCGGGTTTTTTTGGTGGTTGGAACCGACATCTCTCGTTGCGCTACAACAGCGAAGGAACGGTGAGTTATGGTGGGAACTGCTTGATCAACTGCACGAACTGGTCAATTACGAACATGTTCTCCTTCCACGCCGGGGTAGCGCAATTCGCTTTGTGCGATGGCTCCGTGCGGGCCCTCACCGAGAACATTGACATGGACAGTTACCACCGCGTGATTGCTGCTCAAGACGGATTGGTAGTCGGTTCGCTGGACTAAGCAGGCCTTCAGAGCGTAGGACCTTGCTCATGCCACAGAGCCCAATTCTTTCGAAAGAACTGCAGCGAACGGGCGAATCGCATCACGTCCAGGCCTCTATTCAGCCATTGCTCTCCAAGAAGGTCTCGTCTTTAGACGTGGCGACTCGTTGGTTTACATTGCTTCGCCTGCCGCGATTCCCGTTGATAAAGCCGCTCCATAAAAAAACTCCCCGCTACCGTACTCTCCGTTTTTCTTAGGGCATTGTTCCTGAGGTAAGAAAATTGGTGGTAAGAAGATTGACCAAGTGTCAATTCGTGTGTGCGCGAGTGCATAGCCGCATGGACGCGAGAATCCGTGGCAAAGTTCGCTCCTTTGGCTGGCAGCCCGCCAAAGTAGAATCTGTCGTTGGAACCGGTCGCTTTGCCCTACGTTAACCAGATTTGCTGAACCCACTCTCGCAGGGCTCGCAGGGGCGAACGGAAATTTATTGTAGAACTGTAAGGAATGAAATCCGGCTGGTGTTTTATAGACAACACAACAACTTCATCAGCAATTTCTGCAACGACCAATCTGTGCAACGCCAATGGTGTATTGCCTTGCCCAAACTACCAGCCTCAATGCATGAAACCACCGAGTCAGATGGACAACTCATGGCACGCATTGCGGCGAGGGATGAGGCGGCATTTCAACGACTCGTACGCATGCACGGTCAACGACTATCGACGTTCATCGGCCGACTCACCGGTTGGCACACCGATGTTGAGGACCTTTTGCAAGAAACGCTGCTGAAAGTCTGGGACAACGCTCACAAATATAACGAACGCGGTTCGCTACTCAGCTGGCTGATGCAGATTGCCGTCAATCGAGTTAAGAACCACTTTCGGGCCACCAATCGTCTCAAACGTCATCTCGAAAACTTTGCAAAGTTCAAATATTCGTCTGTTCCGACAGCAGTGGCGCCACACTCAAGCGCAACTGAGCTTGATCCTGCCCTCGCGCAGGCACTCCAGCAGATATCGCTCGCCGATCGAAAGCTCATCGTGATGTATTACCTGGAAGAACTCCCAGCGGATCAACTCTCTCAAACTGAGAACATCAGCCTCGAAACTCTGCATGTCCGACTGCACCGCGCCCGAAACCGACTGAAACAACAGCTCCTGGAATTAGAAATGAACCCTCATGAACGACGATAGAGACCTCATCGAACGATTAAAAACGCTCGATCGACTGCAGCTCAATTCCACAGATTCTCTCGACTCGGAATCCTTGGCGCAAGACATTGTTCACCTAAGTTGCAAACGTCGAACTCGAAGACGACGTCTTGCTCTAGTGTCGACAGTTGTATGTGCGGCTGCGCTGTGCGCCATGTTCTTCTTCAATGCCAATGATGACCCGCGGCCGAATGCGGGCATTGCTCGAGATGTGAATTCCACGGATTTGATAGACACGGATGAATTGGTATCTCCCAATCGTTTGACGCTGGCGACAGACAGCGATCCCAGCGGCAGTGCCACCAGCGACAGTGACTTAGAACTTCAGGCTGAACTCAGGCATTGGCGCTCGACCTATGCGCACTTGCAAAACCAGCTGCATGAACTGGAGTCGGTGGTCATTCGTGGGGAGTTAAGCAAAGCCATTGTTGATTACGAAATAGAGTCCAACCTATTTTTTTAGAGGAGTTTTGTATGAGTTACATGTTTTTCCAATGGCGGCTTGTGGCTGCTTCAGTGGCCGTTTTGTTAGTGATGGCCACGATTTGCCGAAGCCAGGAAACGGATTTGATTGAGTGGGCGCGGGCCAATCCCCCTGCACAATGGACAGGAGACCAACGAAGCCAGTTTGAAAGTGCAGTCGAATGGCGCATAGCGCAAATCAAGTCAGTGCACGATGAGCTCAAGGAGGCTCGGGATAATATCCGTGCCGATCTCGACAAGATCACAAGAGAGATTGAGGCACACGAGTCGGAGCTTCCACGCGAGTTGCGGTTCTTGAATGAAGATGGGCGTTCGCAACTCGCGACGCATATCCTACAAGTTCTACTCGACACCCGACTCGACTTGGCGGTCAATCAAGAGGTGATCGCTCGGTTGGAGGAGCGGCAGCCCGAACGCAATGAAGAACGAATCGCACAACATGAGCTCGACGTACTCGCCGCCCAGAAGGAGAGCGAGTTGAAAGCCAAGGAGATTGAGCGGTTGGCAAAACTGCATATAAGCGGTGCGGCAACCTCCATCGAAATCGAGCGGGCCAAAGCGAGCGCTGAAATTGCAGCATTGAAAGTGAAAAGTGCCCGCGCTGCGTTGGACATGTCTACCAAAGAACGCGAAGGGGCCAAGGCGAATCAATTGGCCGAATTGCGAGTCCAACAAAAGCCGCTTGAGGCTAAGCTCGAGTCGGCGGATGCTTTTTTGAACACCTTGCAAGACTCCAGTGAACGCCTGCGAAAAATCGAGCAATACCGGCGTGAGCGAGAACTCGTTATGCGCGATCTGGCGTGGGTCGCAGGCGAACTGGGGCCACTGAGCCGCGAAATGTTGGAACTTGAGAACCTATCGAAACTTGTCAAAGCTGCCAGCGGAGTCGCACCGGCCAAGGGTGATCAACAGCCAACTGCCAACTCACCCGCATCGCCGTCAAGCGAGTAGTGTTAAGTATGTCGTCAAAACTGACTTGGGCAAGCTGAAGACCTACTTCAGCTGCCCTTCCTCCGACTGCTTTAAGTAGATGTCCTTGAACTGCACCGTCATCGGTTCGCCGGCTTTCAGCTGTAGTCCAAGGATTCCCTCCAGATCGTAGTGCCCCTCTTCGTTGTCGATCAGCTCGGATGCCGTCACATCATTGATCCGCAGGATCATTTGGTGCCCCTTGGCGATGATGTGATAGTCGTTCCACTCGTCCCACTCCTTGAACGTCGCCATCGTGTCGATCGCGATACGCGTGCGCTTGCCGTCCTTGTCGATCACCGTCTTGGAACCGTTGGCACTCAAAAGTTCCGGTCCGTCCCGTTGGTGAAGTTCATCACAGACCCCGCCAAGATAGCCTCCGGACTGGTAGATGTCTGCCTGGTATCCAATCGCCAGACCATCCTCCCGCATCTTGGTGCGAAACTGCACCCCGGAATTGCAGCCATTGCCCTTGACCCGAAACTTCAGTTTGACCTCGAAGTCGGCCACGTCGCCGCCTTGCCAGACCAGAAACTGATTCTGTTTGCAAGGGTGATTGTCGGTGGACTCGGCAGTAATGGCACCGTCGCGAACGGACCAGTAGCTCATATCAAGTGCGTTCCAGCCCTCGAGCGACTTGCCGTCGAAGATCTTCTGAAATTCGCCCTGGAGGCTTGGTAGGGCGGTGGCCACAGGATTGTTCGGCGGTGGCGGCGCAACTCCACCCGACTTGACGAGCGCATGCAGTTCATCGACGGTAAGCGCCCGGTCATAGATGCGGACGTCATCGATCAGGCCACGAAAGAGCCTATCTTCGGCCTGCGCGTTCGCACCGATGTGCACCGAGTAATCGTTGACACTGATGTTCGGCGAAGACGCCGCCCAAGCGTCCAGAGCGCCATCCACGTAGATGGACATTTTGGTTCCGTCGAGTACTCCGGCGACGTGATGCCACTGGCCGTCGGCAACGACTTTGTTGCCGAGGAGATCGCCTGTCTGTTCTCGAGACAGATCCGAGCAAGCGAATCCTGCGCTTTTCGTGGTATCTGCCCTGTGCAGTCTCCAAGCGCGATCCCCCTTGGTCACGATGGCCTGCCACGGTTTCGTGAAGGACTCGACTCGTATCCAAGCCGACACAGTGATATTACCCGCGATGTCGAACTGGCTCTCATTCGGAATCGACACGAAGTCATCCGTTCCATCAAACTCCAAAGCGCCACCGATAATGCCCTTATTCCAGTTCGCGCCGCCCATGACCGTGCCGTGGTTATCGCGCCCCGAGACGTCGCGGGCAATCGCCCCCTCACCTTCATCGAACGTCCAGTGGCCCACAAGTCCGCGGGCGAGGTCATGGGACGCGATGCCGGGTTCATCCGCAACCGCCACCGCACTGAAATAAGCGCACCCATGAAGCATCGCTAAGACCATGACGGCAAAGCGTACTCGATTCCACAAATCCGCTTGTATTCTTGTTGTTTGCATAATCTCCCCGTCACTGTAGAACAATTGTCCCCAATTGTTTTGTACTCAGTTTGTAGAACAATTGTCCCCAATTGTTTTGTACTCAGCTTAATGCAACCAGCTTGAGTATTCATTTCAAAGCGGCAAGGTAAGCCAAAAGATCCGCAATCTGTTGTGCTGTCATTTCTGCCCCCAACCCGGTCGGCATGAGCGAGGTGTTGGCGAGCTTTCGCGATTCAATTGTCTCAATCGCGATTTTTACTTTTTCGCCTTGCGCGGTGATGAGGGTGATCTCGCTGGTTGTCTCGGAATCCAGTAGCCCAGTGACAACCTTTCCATCGTCCAACAGCAATGTGTGAGTCTGGTATTGCGGTTCAATCACACGACTGGGATCAACCAGTGCTTCGAACAACTGCAGTGGTGACAATTTCTTACCGATCAAAGCCAAGTCAGGTCCAACCTGACCACCACGTTCTCCAACGCGATGACAGTTAGAACATTGCGATCGGTTCTGGTCAAAAAACAACCTTTCTCCGGCGGCCGCATCCCCTTGTACGTCAGCCAGCGCTTCGAAATTCGCATCCGGTCCTAGGCGTCTTTGTCGGTCTCGTGCTGGTACAAATGCTTCAAATAAACTGCTGATCACCGGGTCAGGCAGTTGTGCTAATTGTGAAATGGTTTCCGGTGAGAGAGGTAACTCCATCACACTCGATCCCGCTCTAACACCCGCCAATTCAATGGCTGTAGCGAATGCTAATTGCAAACGTCCGTCACGAACTTGTCCTTCGGGATCGTCCGTTCCTTGTGTTTCACTTTCTGGGTTCCGAAAGCTGTCTAGAATCGCCTGGGCGGCGGCTTGAATGTTGACCTCACTGGAATTCTGTTTTGTTCCTGATTCGAGTTTCTTGCCCAGGTCTTCAATCCACTCACTCACCGTCGCGACACCACGAAAATCAACTTCGCGAGAGCCAATGTGTGGCATGCGACCGGTCGAGGCGGAGGCCATGCGGAGAAGTAACGCACTTTGTGTTGGGTAACCCGCAGCGATCAACTTCGCGTCGCTGATTCCAAAGTTACCTTTGGTGGGCGTCACATCGATTGCCTTCAACGCCGATTCATCATCCGCGATCATGAGTGAAATGTAGACGGCAGTTCCAGCTCCGTTTTGATGACAGTGCGCGCAATTGGCATGCAAATAGGATCTGGCTCGCAGCTCAACGGGATCATCGGCCGATGAACTCAGCGATCGTCGTACGCATTTTTCAGGAGGCAATGGATTCTTTTGTCCGTCCTGTGTTACGACAAATCCCTCGCGTACAAGTTCCAGCCACTGAGAAGCATCACCCTTGTCGGGTTGATGCAATTGTTCAGGGGTAAAGGCAAGCGTCGTTTCTGGCCAAGGATTGTGGCACTGCATGCACTCAACTCGGCTATGGACTCGCCATTTACGTTGATCGTCACCCGGGAGACTCAGCACAGTTCCAGCGGCGGGAGCAAGTTCTGCATCCGTCTGCGCCTCATTCCAGATGTAGCTGTAACCGTGCCACAGACGTCCATCAAAGTGCAATAGCTGTGTCTCAATGTTACGCTGAGTCTCGGACGTTCGCTCAGCGTTCCCGTGCGAAAACGAAAGCGTTTTGGCAAGAACCGTGCCGCTTGGGTAATGCAGTCGACTATTGAACATCGCAATCGCATCGATGGGCTGGGGCGAATCGTAAACAGTCACACTTTCCAGTTCCGGTAGCGCAATGAAATATTCCCCATGGGCTCCGTCGTGCCATTGTTGGTGATTGATCTCGAATTGGCGAACCCCTTCGTTGGTCTCTTGCTTGGCAACATCTTGAAACAACCCGGTTTGACTGAGTCGCTGAGGAAACGTATGCATATCAGCAAGCTCAGCGTCATACTCGGCATTTTCAACGAGTCGAAACATCGTCGTACTGGTCAAGTGGTTGACCACCAGTGGTTCGCCGTCTCGATCAGGAGCAAAAGCGATGATACGCAATTGGCCACTGGCAACTTCGCGATGAGGACTCATATCATCCTGTGGCAAGGACCAGATCCGCCCATTGACCCAATCACCAAACAGATATTGTCCATCGATCATCGAGAGCTTCTTGCCCCGATAAACAAAGCCACCCGTGATGGAAACGGAGTCTGCGTGAGGAAGTGCTACTCGCGTTGGCAGGATCGGAGCCGGTCCCATCGGCGCATTGGGTTGCAGCAATTCGGAACCTTCGCGAATACTCCATCCGTAATTGCCACCACGAACGACTTTGTGAACCAGTTCCCATTTTTCCCAGCCGACATCACCTAAATATAAGTCGCCTGTGGGGGCATCGAACGCAATCCGCCACGGGTTACGAAAACCGAATGCCCATACCTCGCCTCGAGCATTAGGGACATTGAGGAATGGATTATCCTCAGGGATAGCGTACGGCTTCTCTTTCGTCGCACCGCGCACATCGATCCGCAAAATGCTGGCCAACAGATCCGAGATATCTTGTCCTGTTTTCAATCGATCCGGTGGGCTTGGCTCCGTCGCATCACCCGTGCTGATCAGTAAACACCCTGAATTGTCGAATGCCAAATCACAACCGTTGTGGCCGCCTGCAAGCCACGTAATGATCGGCAGTTCGCTATCGACATCGATTGCAGGAGGCGAAGTATCCGTGACGCGGAATCGCGAAATACGGCTGCCATCGGGCAGCGGGCTGCCGGTTTTGCTAGATAAAATCAGGCAGACATAAATGAATCGATTGTTCGAGAAATCAGGGTCGAACACGATCGAGTAGATGTTCTCGCAACCGTTGCTGTTCTCTGGATCAAATGACTTGAGCGAACTCTTGAGGTCAATCATCAAATCGGCAGTAGTCACGTTCTCATCGTGAGGAAAGCTCCATATTTTCCCACCCAATTCACAGACCACGTAGCGGGCAAGCTCCGGTTGCCAGCGGATGTGCATTGGATCCATGAACGTCAGTTTCGGAAACGCAGGGACGATGCTCAATGGCAACGGTAACTCTGGCGATCCCTTCACGCGTGACGTTGTCCACGGCTTGCGAACCGTAGTCCCCTCATCGCGATTGGATTCCTGTGCCGGCAACATTCCTTGAAAAGCTGCGACGACACAGATGAGTGGAATCGCGACGCGTCGCTGGATTGCATTGTTCATAGGTATTGCCTGTGGCAAAGTGTTGTAGCCAGCTGCGACTCACGATGACTCGCGCTTCCCACGGGATGTCCGCCGAAGCGATCCAACTTGGACCCACGTAGACGTTTTGCCAGCACGTACCTGCCGCTAAAGGCTATTGGAATTGCATAGCATAAACATCCGCATTGGTCAGATGAAAACGCAGCGTGACGGGACCACTGCTGAAGTTGGGTTGCTGCTTCCACGTTATCTTGCCGTCCACTTCGTCGCCGGTCAATAGTTCGGACGCGCCAAGCAGAGTCCCGCTGGCATCCAAAGCTTCGACTAACAGGCTGCCGCCATCGCGAACAACATAGTTAAGTTGCAACTTTGTTCCGTTGGTTTTCAGGAGTTTTGTGATTACCACGCCTCCCTGGCTACCGCCACGCAAAGCGACAAAACCATCTGTGCGATAGGTGAATAGCCGCACGCGACCTGGAGTCGTCTCGTAATAGTTTTCTGTTCCGTAGACGGCAATCGTATGCGGCCGGCCAGGTAGAGGAAACATACCCCAGGCCATGTAGTTGCTGCGGTTATGATTGCGATCTTTCGGAGCAGTGCGTGGAATCACGGGGTCGGCAGAGCGATGAAAATGCACGCCGTCGCGACTGGTCATCAACACCGGTTCGACTTGTTCCGACTTAGGTTCAAAGCGAGTGGGGAAGCCGACAAACAGGTGTGGGGCTCGAAAGTACTTCTGAACTGCGTTGGTATACAGATGCTCGGTCGGAGTACCGTCAGAATATGTCAGATCGGCTTCGTTCTCCCACGTCAGAAAGTCCTTGGACGTAGCCGTGCGGATCGCGCGCACACCGTTGCCAAAATACCGCCAGTAAGCTCGGTATTCTTTTCGATCTTCATCCCAGAACGCCAAATTCTGACTGTCAAAAGCGCCATTGGTGATGATTGGCTTTTCAGCCACCTGAGTCCAGAGGATGCAGTCTGGTGAATAAAACGGGACTAGTCCGCCGTGGATGCCGCCCAAGGCCTTATAGCGAGCCTCAGGTTTGGCGTCTGGATTGTGATCGCGAAATGCAAAAAAGTTGTGCGTTCCCGGCCCCAGCCAGATGATGTTATTGGCCTTGGATCCCTGCCATTCCATCGATTGCAACTTAGGCTTGGCCCAGTGAATTCCGTCGCTGCTTTCCGCATAACAAGTGACTTCGGGATGAACGGCTTTCTTGGCTTCATCATGCTGCCAGCCGCGGTAGACCATGCGGAATTTGTCGCCGTCCTGAAAGAACGAATAATAGCCGCTGGTGTTGCCTTCCCACGGTTCCTCGGTTTCAAACACCACGTCCTGAGCTTCCGGAAGAATCAGTTGCTGTTTGGCATCGCCCTGAATGTCTTCAATCAGAAAGTTGTCGACAAACAGCTCCAGACGCTGGCCAACATCAATCGTGTCAGCGCCGAAGACGATAGCCGGCGGCCAGGCAAGTATACTGAGGACAATCATCGCGACAACGGATGGGCGGAAAGAGTTTAGCATCGCCTGTCTTTCTGATATGGTGAGATTTCTGATACGGTGGGAAACGATCAGCAGTGATGCGTCTGCGGTTTTGAGCTCCTCATTCTTATCTCCGCTAGACGAACATGCAATCATCATCCGGCCCTAGTCAAGCCGACGATCGCCATGACCGCCTACACCAGGCTCAGAGATGTATGAAAACCGGGCAAGTCATCTACACCGCTGATCAGCTCTTCACGCCAAAACCGCGCAAACAATGGCAAAGCCCGTGAACGGTTACAAAAAAAAGACACTTGCAATTGCAAGTGTCTTTTGTCATTTTAACTAGTCGTGACCCTCAGGTCGCTTAAGCCCAATCTTCCTGATCAAAGATGGCGTCGATTGAATCTAGATATTTCGCAGCAGACGAGATCGGTGGCGCGGCCAAATTGACCTGCTGCCAAGCAAAGTCGTCGCGGTCGCCTAGCACGCGAATCAACTTGCGTCCCTGCTGGTCTTGGACTGTCAGGAACTCGCCACGCTTCAATTTAGCTGTGTAGACATTGCGGCTATGATCAACAACCGTCAGCAACAATTCCTCGCCATCTAGCACAGCTTCCGAGAAATCAGTGCCTTCATAGCCATCGAGGTTAGCACCCCACAACAACGAGTTATCAGCTCCCAAGGCAAAATAGGCACCGTTAAAAGCCAAATCCCCGTCTTCCATGATGTACCTGGATGCGAGTTGGTCTAACATCCGACCGTAATTCACATTGACACCGAGGGCTGCAAAGTTCCTGCCACTGGCATTTGTGCCACCAGGAGCCGCGATCGTAACAGTATAAGTATCTGGAACGTTGGCGTTATCGATTAAGAAGTCTGGAGTGACATAGCTGACCGTATATTGCCCTGGTCCAAGACCATCAAACGAATAGGTTCCGTCGGACAAAGTTAGTACGCTGTAAGGGGTGATCGATTGGCCCAGTGTCGTACCTGAGATCGTCACCACAATACCGCCCAACCGACGCTCGGCGGCATCAATGATGCCATCGCGAGTCTCGTCCATCCATGCGGTACCTGATATCGCACTTGGAACAAACTCTTGCACCGTAACGTTAACTGTGCCAGTGGCAAAATTCACATTACCATTGCCGTTTGGCCCACTATCTTGAACGCGGTACTGGAATGAGGCACTTCCCGTAAATCCAGGATTTGGCGTATAGGTGATTGTGCCATCCCCGTTTAACACTACAGTTCCATTAGTATTGGCAGTTGCAGTGACGGAGGTAATTTGCAACGTCTGTGAAGATTCGTTGGCGGGACCAGGTGAGTCGTTGGCGAGTAAGGTCGCAACTTGAATGGTGGCTGCGTTGTCCTTGAACGCGATTGCCGAATCGGCGCCCGGAATTGGCGCGTCATTTAAGGAGGCCACATTGACGGTCACCGTCCCGGTGGCAGCACCACCCACACCATCCGACAATGTGTAAGTAAAAGTATCCGCGCCGTTAAAATTGAGACGCGGTGTGTAGGTAATGGTCGTCCCACTGAGACTGACTGTGCCACCTTGTGCACTGGCAGGACTAACTGCAGTAATTGAAAGCGTCTGGCCCGACTCGTCGGCTGGTCCGGCGGTATCGTTTGCTAAAAGTTCTGCGGCCGTAATCGTCTTCACCGTATCTTCGTTCGTCGACGTGGTATCTGCGCCAGCAACTGGATCATCGTTTGCTGCCGCGACAGTAACCGTAACCGTCGCCGAGGCTGAACTCACCGGCGTTCCATTGTCCGCCGCCGTGTAGGTGAACAGGAATGTCCCGTTGAAGTTCGCAGCAGGAGTGTAGACGATATTCGCTCCAACGATGGCTACGGAACCACCAGCACCCACCGCAGATACACTGGTTACAGTTAACGTCTGTTTGCCGACTTCGCCCAGTCCAGGCGAGTCGTTCTGCAAGAGGCCAGCGATTGGAAACGTGGCCACAGTGTCTTCGGTTGCAGTTCGAGTGTCATTCGCCAGGATGACTGGATCGTTGACGTCGGTTACCGTCACCGTCACAGTTCCAGTCGAATCCGCGCCACTCGGATCACTCGTGTCATTCATTACATAGGTGAAGACGTCTGTACCATAAAAATTGGCATTGGGCGTATAGAAAATGGTATCGTCTGTGAGATCGTCGGGCGTACCGTTCGTGTTGATCGTGGCCGTACCATTGGCTGGTTGAGTTGCAATGCTCAACAATGTGGCCTCTTCGCCATCGTTCACACGGTCGTTGGCCAGGACGTTGATGACATTATTGGTCGTGTCTTCCGCAAACGTTGGCAAATCGACTCGAGCTCGAGGTACCACCAACGGTTCCACCTCGACGGTAACCGTTGCTGTTGATGTCAAATTGCCTTGATCGGAAATCGTGTAGGTGAACGTTTCTGTCCCTACAAACTCGCGAGCCGGAGTGTAAATCAAGCCAAGTTGATTTGGTGCAATCGTTACGGTACCGCCATTATTGGGCGCACCGACCGCCGTGATGCGCAGCACGTCTGTCGTCTCACCGGGTCCACCGTTGTCGTTGGTGAGCAAACCACTCAGCGGCTCGTTGATCGCGTCTTCGTCAACAGTAAAGTTGTCGTTAACAGCTTGAGGAGCATCATTGACAGCCGTTACGTTGATAGTAACCGTCGCGCTCGAGCGCAGGCCAGTGCTGTCGACAACTGAGTAGGTAACAAGATCTTGGCCAAAGTAATTGGCAGGAGGTGTGTAGGTCAGTCCATTCATCGTACCGAGTGTTACACCGGGAATTGCGGTGACCGACTCTAAAGTCAACGTGCGTCCAGCAGTCACGGTGTCGTTGGCCAACAGCGTCGCGGCAACGAAGGTCAATGCGGTGTCTTCGGCGGTTGCCACAGTGTCATTCTGCGCCACTGGGGTCGTTGGATCGGCCAAAATGGTTACGGTGAACGGCTCTCCCAAAATCACCATATCATCGGGGATCGCAACCTGAGAACCAAACAGAAGATTGTCATTACCCGGGAGATCAGACGGATTTGGCGTGAAGGTGACGGTACCAGCTTCCGTTGCCAAGAAATTTGCGGAGAAGAAAATAGCCGGTCCAATCACACCTTCCAGCTCTTCATCCTCGCCAGGAATGAGATTGGGACCTGCCGAGATATCATTGAAATATTCGAGTTCCACTTGGCTTTCTGTTAACTGAGAAGTCAACGCGTCAAATACCACCGATTCTGGCAAGCCGACGACCCCTAGCCCATTCGCGGTTGCAGTAACACCCAATGACGAAGCGTTGATGGCTGCGATTAACGCATTGGAGACATCCGTAAAGGACTTGTTGCCAGCGGGAACCGTTACAGCTAGATTGCCCGCTTCGACGGCGCCATTAGAATCAAATTCAAATACTACTGGTCCAGCCCCCGAGTCCAACGAAAATGTATCTCCGTCGGCTACCAACGCGCTGGAGGGCTCGCCACCAATCTGAATACCGCCGCCTTCACCACCCGATCTCAGTGAGATGAAATCCGCGCCAAAAGTAACTCGTGATCGAGCCGTGCCGACCTGCTGAAATTCGACTAGATCGAGATTGGTGACACCTAAATCGATCGTTGCAAAACCAACCCCCGTTCGATCGGCCGCTTCACGGATGTCTTCTACCAAAACATTAACGCGAAAATTTTGTCCGACGGTAATGCTATTTGGCGATATGGGCGCTCCAGCCAAATTGGTAATCTGATAGGTGTAACGAATCAGTTCGTCACCTTCGCCCTCAGCGTTTAACTTGTTGATGACTTTTAGGATGTCCAAGGCAGACAGGAAGTTGTCACCGCTAACGTCCACCTTAGGATCGTTGCTCGGCCCCTCTCCATCAATATTTAGGCTTCGCATCCCTCCTTGATTGATCGAGTTGATGACCAACATTGCATCCAAGGGCGTCACCCTGAAGTCGCCGTTGACGTCTTCGGCGATGATGTGATTATGATGCATGAGGCTCAAGTCGACTGCCAGCAGCCGCCTTCCCTCGAGCGACTCCATCTGCAACTGACGCAACCTATTCGCTCGCGTTCGAGCACCGCGACTGAGACTTCCAAGCATTTTTCCGATTCGTTTTTTCATTACTGCGCCTAAAGACGTCGAGAGGTTGCGAAGTAAACGGTAAATAAGCAGCGGAGCTCTCGCTGCCTGAGATAAGACTTTAGCTGGAACGCCCCAAGGGACATCCTGAATTGATTAGATTAGTCAAAATGAAAAGCTTTTGCAATTAAGGCAATCTAGGTCGATTAATTAGCTTCGAGTTAAGATTCCGATTGGTCTCAGGATCGCTAGATGCCCTACAGGCAGAACTCAACTCCCTGCCTTAGACTTTCGAATTTGATATTAGTTCCGTCGTGAAGGGCTTGAATCGTGAAATTCGGTTTAAGCGCTAATGCTGGCCGCACCGACCGCGTATCGGAGAATTCGTCTGTTTTTGACTATTCAGTCAAGCCCGATGGTCGATCTGATCGCAGGCCAAAATGGTGAGCCAATCATCTTGCTCGTCCACATCCCATGCACTAGTCGCTACAGGTGGAGATGAAACCCCCTGAAAAAATGCGCCGTGGATTGCATTGTCAGCCTTCCCGGATGACGCGAACAAGTTGTCTTCCCCCTGTCCGTCCTGCCCAGCCTCCGCTTCCCCCCCAGCTCGTGTATTGAGGAAATTGATCACGCGCAGAATGTCGAGGGCAGAGACAATGCTATCGCCAGATGTGTCAATATAAGGCGGAGTGCTGAGATCCGAACCACGCAGATCGCGGACGCCCCGCGCATTGATCTCATTAATAATCAGAAGGATGTCCAGCGGCGAAATTAAATTGTCATCGTTTACATCAAGCGGATCACGGGTATTTTGCCATTGGCTGATCGACGTTTCAAATCCGAAGTCAACGTCTTCAAGTGCCTGTCCGGCAGTAACAGAGACTTGAGCAATGTTACTCGATAAAGCTCGGTAACCGATGCCGGGAGTTACTTCAACGCTATACGACCCAGTTGGTAGCCCTGAAACGGAAAATTTGCCTTTCTCCGCTGATGCAATTTGGACTGCCGGTCCGAAGGCAAAATTGTCCAACTTGACACTCGAATTCATATGGCCGCCAACGATGATGTAGGCGATGTCTGGTTGCCCGTGCGAAATGGAAAGTGTTTCAAATTCCCCACTGGCCAACCTCGATGTGGTGGCGCGTCCCAATAGTTGCCCACTTGCGCTATAAGCTTCCAAGCGACCAAAGGTGTTTGAATTCGGTGCTATGACATCGATACTAACCGTACTCGTTGGCGCGCTGAAGTCGACTTGCAGCCGACGAGTACTGGTTGTCCAGGTGCTGAAAAACGTTTGTGCACTTACCGAATACCCCCAAAACAACTTATCTCCGGTGGTGGCAGCCGCATCAGCGAAGACCGCAGCGCGACCATCACTATCTGCACCGACGGTCCGAACTGTCAAATCGGTGCGGAAGTCGCTGGCCAGAACTCCATCGGCGTAATCATCCGGTTCGACCTTCCCGTTTAAATTGAGCGGATTTCCCTGCGCGTCGCTGATTTCAATTGCCCAACCGGGAACACCATCTTCTCCGACATCTCGAAGTCCATTTTTATTCGAGTCAATCCAGACGAAACCGTTGATTCCTGGGACTAAGGTCGCATCAGCCCGCTCGAGTCGACCGACAAATGTATTGCTGACGACTGTCGTCTTGGAGTCGCGGGCTCTGATTTCGATTTGCGATACGCCACTGGGCACCGCGATACTCAGATCAAGCGCTGCTTCGTAGCTATCCGGAGTGGCCACTGTCGTCCATTGGCCCCCGTCAAACCGCACTTCGACTTCGCGAATCTTATTGAGGGTGATGTCATTTTTCATCCCTGACGAGTTGAGATTTGGCATCGTTTGCACGGTGGCTTCGCCAATGAACCGATAGGTATTCGTTTCAAGGTCTAAGTAACCCGTACCTGTCAATCGATGGGGAACATCGAGAACGTCAAAGATTCCATCTCCGTCAGAGTCCTGCCAGCCGATCATCGCCAAAGTGCTTGCCGGTGAATCATGATTGACATAAGCGGTCTCTAGAAGTGTACCGGCGGCCATGATGCTCGGTTGCTGAACGAAGCCGGAAGTTGGGTTATCGGCCGCGTTCAGGTTTTGTGTGTTGTAATAGCCACGCCGTGAAAAATAGGTTCCGCCTCCAACATATTCATCTCGAGCCCAAAACATATGCCCAGTTTCGTGAGTGTATGTCGAAGCAGGTCGAGTGGATGGAATGACCATAAACAGGCCGCCAGCAAAGGCGAACGCGCGGCTGAAGGAGCCTCCTGCGGCAAACTGGCCGTCAGCGTCGTTTTGTGACGGAACCACAAAGATCGAAAACGACCAGTCGGTACCCAGTTTCTCACGCTGCGACTGGTTAAATCCACGTATGTCGCTTTCTAAATTGCCTGATCCAAATCCGACAGAGCTCAGAAATTCGCCAACGTATAGCGTGTAATCGTTCGACCGACGACTGATTCCTTCATACCGAGTTTCAAAGGGATCAAGCGCATAAGTTGTATCGATCTGGAAGCTCAATTCGTGGATCGAAGATTTCGCCGCCAGCGTGTCGACCCACCAGTCGAGCCCGACCTCTACGTTCGTCAACACCTCTTGGATATGAGTCGAGGTCCAATCTTCGGTGCTGGCATCCAACTGACCATTGCTTTCCAGCAGAATAGGGGTGACGGCCACCGAGCCTAACATGAACTCCCCCAAATCGGCTTCGACCGCGCCAAAGGGAAGCACCGCCATCACTCGCCGATCCTCGAGGTTCTCCAGTCGCAGGGAACGACGTAATTTCGCCTTCCGTCTCTTGTTTTTCTGCGAATATGGCCACAATTTGGACACGGTTCACCTCCGAAAGTCACAATCACCGCAAAGAGCATGCGGGTCAGAAAATAAGCTACCGTGCGGTCAGCGCGAACGGTACCCTCTATTTGACTCTAGATAGCGTCCAAGGTTCCCTCAATGAAACAGTGGAACGAAAACAGAAAAGCGATCGATTCGCGCACGTTCAGATCACGCAATCGATATAAGGCGATCGATCGGACCCGCAGAGTACTCGATTCGGTTAAACGGTTCGCCCTGCATTGGGTAGGCATGTCGCCAACTGCAGAGGGACTATAGCTCAGGTCTGACGGCAAGTTCAGGCCTGTCGGCAACTACCCTCCCCGCAGGAGGAATCAAGCGTTTCGCCTAAATTCCGGTGCGGGCAGGGTCGGCCTTCAGGGGCGGCGCGGGGTATAGTTGTCCCCGATAGCAGTTGACGCCCCATTAAATTATTGCAAATCGATGCATCCACATGGTCCAAGCACTAGTTCCAGAACCCAAGTAGCGGATCGATCAAGCTGTCACTCGCGTCGCTCTCCTCGTCATCATTCACATCGTCGGCCAGGTCCGCCCAAAATTGGTCGATTGGAGCGGCTGTGCTCTGGGCAGATGCCACAAATGATAGTTCACCAGCTCCCTCATTGGACAAAATCGCCAAGTCGTTTGGGTGCTGTTGTGAACGAGTATCAGCGGAAGAACGCCTGGACGAGACCAAAGCTGTTTCCAATCCAGCTGCCCAGTCACTTGCCAATACAGTCGTCTCCATACTACCCAACTCCTCCATAGAGCCTGTAGCAAACTGCGTATCTTCTCCTTCACCACCACTTCCAGCCACGCGGGCGTTAAGGAAATTGATGATGCGCAGGATATCCAGCGGAGATACCAAGCCGTCTGCATTCACATCGATGAACGGTGGCAAGCCCGTTGCCGCTGGCAGGCTAAGTACGCGCGGCTTGCTTGGGTCGTTGTACCAATTGATCACTTGCAGGATATCGATCGGTGAAACGAATCCATCGTTGTTCACGTCATAAATCGCCTCAGGATCGGTTGCCGCTCGTGGATTGGTAAACGGATTCCCACCAATCGTGATGCGATGATCTTCAACTTCACCGTCTGGAGCTGGACCGGAACCGATTGGAGTAATCGCCGATGCAATGGACGCTGGGTCAGTACTTAAGCGGACACGCATGAAGGTTTCGCCCAACATGGCGGTCGATGGCACCAGAACCGAAAACGCGGTCACCGGATTCGTTACTGCCTGAGCATTCATGAATCGTTCGGTTGGAGCAAAAACCCCGTCGCCGTTAAAGTCGATCCACAAGGAAACATAGGCGGTTCGACCAGTCGTGTTTGTTACGGAAATCTCTGCATTGGCAGTGAAGCCCGCGAAAAAGCCAGTCGTGAACGTGACCCCATCATCCAGATCGGCGTCGTTCAAACGCGCATCGGCATCGACGCTAACCGTAGGCCCAAGACTCAAGCCATCAATCACACGGTGGCTTGGGCCGCCATCTGCGCTGGACGTCGTATAAACTCCGCCGCTTGATGAACTCTGAGCATCTCCATAGTCTAGACCTTCACCGAAGAAGATCGTGAGTGTAGTCGTTCCATCGACTTGATTGGCCTTGAGTGAATTGCCCGCCAAGTCCTGAATGGCACTGATTTGTGCAGCACCCGTACCAGAGACGCTGTTGGCTCCCTCAACCACCAGACGGTTTCCGAACTGAGTCACGACAACTCCAGGCAGATTCCGAGCATCGATGGCGCTCTTCAATACGGCCGCGAAATCAGTGGTACCTAGAGCCGAAATTGGGATAGCAATCGACGCACCTTCACCAGCCTCACCGGCTTGGCTCAGCACCGTGTTGGTTAACCCGAGCTGTGTTGTTGCATCTCCACCCAAAATCACCAAACCGCCGCCGGCGTAACTTGCCGTTAATCCAAGCGAAGCACCGTTGATCGCGGTCGCCAGAATCGCTCCGATGTTGGCAGCCGACGCTCCCGGCAAGTATCGCACTGGGACATTGTCTGGTTGAGTCACGCCATTGGTATCGAGTTCAAAGTCAACAGGTGTTCCCGTACCTCGCGTGATCGTGAAGGTTTGCCCATCTGAAAGGCCAAACGGAGCACCCGCACGCAACGGAATTTGGAGACCAAAGGCGGTTTGCACACCGGGTTCGCCGGTGACCATCATTCCACTGTCGACGGGATCAAACATGACTCCACGCGCACCTTGCAGTTGCAATCGTCCGGAGCTGATTTCCGTAATTGTTAGGTTGAATGCCGCTTGTTTGATCGCAGTTTCAACCAAACGTCCAAGTTGTTCCGCAGTGGTGACTGAAGAAACGTTGATGGCCACGTTACCTGTCGCAACGATGTTGTTGCGATCCAGTTCAAATGTGATGCGTTTGGCGCCGTCATCAACCACAAATGTTTTGCCATCGAGCGTATCTGGATCCACACTTACCAAACTTGGAATTTGGATGATGTATCCATAGTCAAGCTCAAAAGTGGTCGTAATGTCACGACTATCAACAACTGAGAATTGATTTCCATCTTGCCCGGATGTTGGCAGTACAAAAGCGCCGGCATCGACGTTCAGGAAGCGTACCGTATAGACCGCTTCAGACTCCCAAATTCCCGCCAGCGGTGTCAAGCGAATGATTCCGTTGGTGGTGTCATAACCAAAACGATAGTCTTGGCCTTCGACCAACGGTTGATTCTGACGACGTATGCCATCACTTCCCGTCTTTGGACCGTAGAGCAACACGCTGGACGAGTTTACCGTCGAGTCGTCTACGCCCACTCCGCGACTTGGATCACTTGGCTCCAAACCATCGAGAATGCTGATGTCGAAGTACCTGAGAGTTTGGCCACTCAGTTCAACGACCGTTTCCGCAGCGTTTCCATCCACTCCCATCGCATCGTTGTCAATTGGAGTGATCAGCCGTACGGATGGTCCGGTGAAATCGGCGCGATCTTGTGAGCCGCGATCTTTGAATACGCGTTCTCCCAATCCAGCCGGAGTTTCGACGTTTGGATCGTCGACTCGCAACTGTCCGTTGATATCGCGTACCGGAGCCAAAATAGGCGAAGGTGAAATTCCGAGCGGACCTTTGACCGCCACCAGCGACGGACGATCCTCCAGAGAATCAATTGAACTATCAATTACCGGGGACGAAGCCGCGGGATACAGGTTGCGCTCGGCAATACTCTCGAAGACCTTGGTCGTTGGGGGAACCACCGTTGCAAACTGTCCAAGCGTGGCTGACCCACCGACATTACTTGTGTTGCGATAGTAGACACTTCCACCGATCACCGTGGAACTGCTCGACGCATCCACGTTGATGCCAACTGTCGAGTTGACGATCACATTGTTCAGCAGCGTTGCCGTGGCGTTGTCCGCAACTTGAATCCCCACTCCGCCGGCAGTAAACCCTTCATCGTCGCCAAACACGCTTCCACCGACGATGGTGTTGTTGACCAATCGTACAAACGACCGCGTACTGTTCCAAAGCACGCCGTTTTGTTGAAGCTGTTCATCGCCAGAGATATTAATACCACCTGCGGTGTTCCCGATGAATTGGCTGTTCATGATCACAGCCCCAGCCGTTAATGCGTCTGCATTCAACGTGATCGTATTGCGCGGCACGCCAGTCAATGGCGCTCCTGTAACAGGATCGCGTGGTGCCGCATCGACAGTGATTCCGAATCCCGCCGAATCGCTGACACGAGCCGCGTTGATTACGATTTGTCCTTGCGGCCGGACTCGATTTCCTCCACCGTTTCGAGTGCTGACAATGCGTTCGCCGACCGTGGCTGGAACCATAGCCGTCGCATTGCCAATCAAGATCACCGTATCGCTGGTTGCACCAAAACGATCGTTGTTGAGCAAATTAGCAGCCACGTTGATCTGCGACTGAACCAAAGGGGAGTTCAACAGATCGCGGAATCGTGCGGCAATTATTTCTGCTGATTCAGCAACCAAACCTCCTGTGGAAGGATCGAGTACTGCCGAGTTAAATGGCAGCGCCACGTGATTCGCAGCGACCGCCACACCGTCGTTGACATCATCCAATTCAAAGGTCACCACTCGCGGACCATCGCCCACCGTAAAGGTAGCTCCCGCTACCAATTGCGACGCATCATTGAAGCGAATCGACAAACCTGCACCGGAGCGCTCGGCCAAGGTGAATGTGTCTTCCAATACAATACTACCAACCAATGGGCGGCCATATTCCGTTCCACCGCGAAGTTCAAATTGGTATGGACCTGTCAAAATCTCGGTAGTGGCATTTGGATCCGCGACGAAATTGGTATTTCCGCCAGGTTGCCCCAAGACCATTTCACCACGACCAGCAACTCCAATGATGAAGTCATCGACGTAGACTCCTTCGAAATTGTTGTTTTGAGCGCGAACCGGAGAATTGAAGGTTGTGAACTGCTGGCCTGGGAAGGCGGTGGTCACACCAAATGGTCCTCCGTCGTCGACCGTCAGGCCAGTCAAATTGATTGTGTCACCACCCCGCGATGGATAAGCGGATGTTCTACCACCAGCAAAGTAATCGGCGATGGCTGCTTGAAGAGCTGCAGTGACTTGGGCCGTTGTCATCCCGACGTCTACGCGAACGGGCACGCCGGAAGTTCCCGTCGCTCCTTGAATTTGAATCGGTGAATCAGCACCGACACTTACCAAGCTTGCTCCTTCCAATTGAAGCCGATTGCCGGAAACAACTGGAGTAATGTTGCTGCGAATTTCAATCGAGAGTTCATAGGTACCTGTTGAACCCGATGCGGCCAAGCCAGGAATTACTGGATCATAGGTCTGATTGCCTGCACCGCTGACACCGACAAAGTAGGCACCCGCGTCGAGATCAGTCAACGTCAACAGACTGTTTCCACCACCCATCGAAGCGGTTGATGCAACTTGATTTCCTTCAATATCAAATACGCGTAAGAAGCTATCCAACGTACTGCCGATCGAAGTGGTCGAGACGTTGATCGTAACATCCGCTCCTTGTTGGACGTCGATGCGAACCATGTCGACATCTTGGTCAGGATCGGACAGACGATCGCCAATTTCTCCGAGACCAACTAGACGCATCGACTGGCCGGTAGCCCCGGTCTGGTTTGCTTTTGAAATCACATCGTTCGATTCCGCAAACGTAAAACCTGACAGTTCAGGTATTACAATGGTCGCACCTTCGATGGCCGTGCCTAAAGCTTCTGCCACCTGCTGGGCGGTAAAAGTCGATTCGAAAAGCACTGGCACGTCAGGCGCAGTGACCGCCGGTCCTGTCCCATCCGTGAATACATAACGAACACCATCGACGGTCACACTATCGCCATTTGCCAATGCTAAACCACCTGGCAATGTGAGCGATGGTCCCATCTCGATTTCGAAACGCTGACCTTGAATGGTCAAGTCTTGTCCGTCGAACAGTCGGTTACCGGCCATCGTGCGAATTTCAGGACCTTGACCACCTTGGCGGCCAAATCCAAAACCAGCTCCCGTCGAGAACTCGATTCGCAACTTAACGTTCTCTTGTCCAGCAAGACGATCCAACGGCACGCGTGCTTGTCGCCAACCAGTCGTCACACCCGCACTTTGATCGAACAATGGCTGAATATCCGAATGAACATTGAGCTCAGTGTCGGGGTCCGTATTGTTCGTTGCCAACAACACCCAATTGCCATCTTCACCCGACGCATAGACCCGGAAAGCGTCCCGCGGATCGAAACCATTGACATTTTCTGTCGCCGACAGGTAATTGAAGTACAACATTGGCTGGTCGGCTGCACTTAAGCCAGCCAAACTAAACGTCGCGCTCTCCAACGCTCCAGCAGCCCCACCTGGGAAGTTGTAATTGACATTGGTCGCATTGCCAAAGTAATAGCTCGAACCACCGTTGGTTGTGCCACGGGAGTTGTTTGGCGTGGCGGGTAGTCCATGTCCTGCATCATTTTCGCGATTGGTATTATCGCCTGTGTTCGTGGTTGTCCATAGGTTGGTTTGAAGCGTCGAAAGAGCTAAACCATTCGCGCCACCTAAATTGGTGCGAACACTCGTCGCTCCATTGGCGAATACGGGCTGCAATTCACCACGTGTGTTGAATGCATAGATTACACCCGCAGTGTCGATCCCAAACAAAATGCGTTCGTTGGTCCCAGTAATGCTGGTGTTGGCTGGTCCTGCAACTAAGCCAGTGAAATTAATTCCTAACAGATCGCTGGCAGTTGCCACATAACCATTAACGGTGCCTTGAGCGAGTTGTGGATTGTTCACTCGATACAAACCACCTTCGTCGCTCACAGCGAACAATGTGTTGCCGATGACCGCGATACCGGTCACGATACCGCCAGGAGCAACGCCTCCAGTTTGCAGACTGCCGGGATTAGCCACGGTGGCACCAAAAAGTTGAACGCGATCGCCGCTTGATGTCGCCGACAAGCCGGCAAATCCCAAGCCGTTCACCGCGGCCACGATTCGTCTGGCAACAGTTTCTGCCGTGTCGTTGGCTAAGACACGAATCACCGTATTGAAAGGTGACGCACCAGCGCTGTTCTGATCAACAAAAATACCGTCTGTCTCAAGATCGCCGAAGTCGGCACTCGTCGCGCCCGAGAAATTCAAGCGGCCAGACTCAAACGACACTTGAACGTTGTTGGGCATCGCCGCAGCCAAAGCCGCAACAAACTGAGATTCGGTCGCCGCTTCCGAAAGCGGAATGCGAGTTCCAGTTGCTCCAACCGTTCCGTCAACCGAAACTCCGGTCCCCGCCACGGTGACTGGCACCGTTGTCGAAGCCCCAACCAACGAAATGCGATTCGAACCAGCCACCGACTCGGCGCGAACTCCAAATCCAGTCAAATTGACGGCGGCGACCAAAGCGTTGACGAGATTCGCTTGCGTACTTCCCGCCGTGAACGAAACTCCAACGTTCGTCCCGACCGACAGGCTATTGTTGTTATCGAATTCGAAAACTCGCTCAACTCCACCAGCATTTCGAATGGTAACCGTAGTACCATCTGTAAGTTGTCCGCCGTTCAGCGCGTCGATGACTACAACTGATCCCGTGTCGAATTCATAGTTGACTCCATCAATCGTGAAGGTCATTCCATCGCGGATGCCAAAACCAGCTGCGGGATTGTAGTTCACACGAGCTTCGGGTCCCAAGTCAAATTCGAACACCCAATTGTTTGGTGGTCCAGCCGGATTGAAGAGGGTAAACGTGTCACCATCATCGATCACGTTCACCAATTGCCCAGCTTGAGTCGTTGTTACTTCTCTGGCGAACAACAAAGTTGGCTGCGCGCCGGTCGTATTGCGAGTTTCAATATAAGCTCGTTCGGTGACGTTGGTGCCAGCTCCACTATAGAGCAGCAGATCGGTCTTGACCGTTCCCAACGCAGCCCCGGTAACCTCGTCAAACTCGTAGAGCACATTGGAGTAGTAGTCAGGACCTGGCCGTGTCGTACCAACATTCGGCAATGGTACCGGAGGACCAAAGTAATCTGGTGTTACGCCGTTAGGTGTCGGACGGCTTCCGACAAAGAAGCCTCGTTCGGCGCCAGCAATATCCGCGAAGGTAATCGCTTCGGGATTGACACCGTCGTTGCTGTCAACTGCTGAAGGAACGGGAGGAGTAGCGTTGCTAACTTCGCGATGGAACGTTTCGAGGCCGGTCGTTCCAATCGTGGTGAATGCACCCGTTCCAGTATCAATATTGACATAATCAATTTGACCGTCCAAGTCGCCGTTTAACGGTGGCAGTACAGCACGATCAAAAGCGCGAAGTTCTCCATTGGGTCGGAACGCAATATCTTCGACATCCAGCCCTTGCGGATTGTCAAATCGAACCGACACTTCACCCGTAAATGGATTAACCATGTACAGGTTCGTCTGGACACCTGCATCACGCGAAACATACAGCACAATGTCGCCTAAGTTCCAAGCAACCTCCGCGTCTGCGGTAAATAGGTCGGGGACAACTGGGCCTGCAGCGGTCGAGCCACCATTAAAGCTCACATGCTCTTCGGCAATTAACTGCAATCCTTCGATTGGTTGTAGTCGCACTAGAGGACTACCCGACGCTGGGTCGGTAAACTGCGTCATGACTTGCGGCATGCGACTGCTATTGGTCACTGCAATGAAGTACTGACCAGATGGCAATTCGTAAGAATCAATATAAGGGTCAAGTGTACCAGCTGAACCGCGCGTCAAGTCGGCGTTATCCGCTCCGCCAATTGGGCTGGCTTGATCGTCCACCACATTGCTGCCTAAGCTCGACAGGATCAAGTTTTGATTGCCATCGAAGACGTAGAAAGAGATATCTGGACGTCCCAATCCGTCGGCATAGTCCACATCAAAGATTGTGGCGAAGTACTCGCGAATCGAAGTCGGGCGAATGCGCTGATAATCGATCGTGAAGCTATACCAATCGACGTCGGTACTCGAATCCAAGTTGCCTGCAACACTGATCGCTTGACGATTTGTCTGCAGCAAATTCCCCAAAACCTGTGCGTTGGTGACGGCATCGTTGGCTGCGGATGTCTCACTATTTTCACCCAACAACGGCGAATTCAAGGGGACGCCAACCAATTGAATACCACTCTGTGCAAAACGAATGTCTGCATAGTTGATACTCGAGCCTGGTACTTCATCGACTTCCGTCAGTCGCAATTGCAGTTGATAACTACCTTGCGTTGCATCGGCGCTGCGAACTCGCAGGTGATACAAATTGCTCGTTCCTGCAGCGCCAGGCAAACTGACTCGGAAGCCAGCATCGCGTGGATTGGTGCTGTACAAATCTTTTGGCGCGCCGGTTGCACTTTCGAAGTACAACTCAGGTGTACTCAGACGCAATGGATTGATCGATTCGCCAGGGATTTCGGCAACATGGAAAAGTAGACTTGGATCGGCTTCTTCCTCCAGCGAGTTGTCTGAACTGGCCAACACACGACCATTGGCATCTACCAGCTCAAGAACAGTGTCCAGTGAGTAGCTGGTTCGATCAATATCAAACCACACTTCGGTACCCGCTTGGGCTTCAAAGCTGTACACATCGACGTCTGTTCGCGAATGAATTGCTCCGTGAATTTCGTAACCTAACCGACGATTTTCATCTCCACTTGTTTCCGTTGGTGCCAATCCACCGAGATACTGAGGACTACTTGGGGTGTCATTCTTGCTAGGAGATTCAATTGACTCATTCTCCACTAGCAACTGTACATTGCGATCATTGCTATTGGTATCGAGCAAGACACCTCGCCAATCACCGGACACTGCTGCGTTAAACGGATTGCGTGGAACGAGTTCCAAGAAGCTGGTAACGACTGCGGTTGTTGCGTTGGGGTCAACTCGCCAAGCAAAAGCGGTTGTAATGTCCGCTGGGCCAAAAATGTCGCCCAACTCGGGATCGGTAAACGGTACCAGGTTATTCGTGTTGATATTACCTGGAATCGTGTACGTCGTGCCCGCTGTCTCGATGGTGGTGAGCAGATTCCTAAAGCTGTCTGCCGCCCAGCCTTCATACGTCGCGTTTTCCAACAATCCGTTCGTCGCTGTATAGATACCACCTTGACTAAATCCAACTCGTTCTGGACCGTCCAATGTGAATGCTCGAAAATCTTCCTGTCCAGGTGTACCTGTTACATATAACAGGTCATCGGTAACACCGCGAACATCTTCGTCCAAGTAGTTGATAACCTGCAGGTCACCAAGCGGGGTAGCACTACTTAATCGGATCGTGTTGAAGACTTTGGCGATGCCGTCATCCATGCGCGATTCGATGCGCCAAGAGACGAGTCCGTTGGGACCCGTGAAATTACCTTCGCTAACGACTAAATCGGGAGAAATCAGTGTGGGTGCGAGCGTGATCGTACTTGTCGAAAGATCGATAGCATTTCCGTTTCCACCGACGTCGATGAGATTTAAGAAGTCAAAGATCACATCTTCGTTCACCAGTAGTTGAGTATTTCCCTGAGCTGTAATTCCTCCGCGGCCACCAAAGTTAGCGCTTCCTGCGGGGCCGACATCAAAGGAAAATTGTCCGGGGATCCCCGGTGTAACATCATTGTCGATGAGCGTACCGTTATCGACTTCGGGTCCAGTGGGCAACAGACCAATTTCCACTGGAATCGTCTCATTTTGAACGTCGCCAGTGAATGAGAAGCCGGCTCCGACGGTGTTATCGTTCAGACTTGTCAGAATTACCGGCACGCCTGGCTGACCTAACAACTGAATCGAACCACCAATGCGGTTTGCATTGTCTAGCTTCTGACCAGTAGCTGTTAAGCCTGCGAGATCAGTTCCCGATTCGAATTTCACCACCAAACTCTGCGTTGCACTACTCTTGAGTCTTAGTCCGCCAAACGCGTGGAAGTCAGGCACAATGATCTCATCCAAGACGACGTGAACTATATCCGTATCGTCCCAAACACCTTCGGTCGTCAGATTGCCGCCACGAACTTGCAATCCATTAATGCCGTTGTCGGCCATTCGATTGTCGCGAACCAACGGGCCTTGATTGCCACTCCATTCGACCGCAGTTCCTATAGCGCCCCGACTGCGACCAGTGTCTTCTACAAAGTTGCTGTTTAATGCGCTGACATTAAACGACATCGCAACGCCTTCATTGGCGCGAATGATATTGTCAACAATGATCGGTTGAGCGCCTCGAACAAAGACGGTTGCTGGCTCATTGGTCCCGCGACCACCGCGCTCGGACGCTACTGCCAAGGTTGCTCCTTCGGCGTTCAATTCCAATTTGCTATGAGTCAACCGCAAGTCAGCTTGATGAACTTCCAACGCGTTGAAATTGGCAAAACCGCCACCCACGCGTGTCGTACCACCACCGTAAGCAACCACGGCGTAGTCGAGGCTGGCCGAAGACGTGTGCCCAACGTAAATGCCTCCCCAATCACCGGATACAGCTTCCGTTCCGTTTTGACCCGCGCGATTGGCTGTATCAAACGTTCCACCTGCCCCGTAGCGAATATCTTTCAACGAAGTGAACACAATGGGACTGCCATCCGTCCCTTCCGCAATTAACTGCGATCCAAAGGCCACGTCGATGCGCGAGCCCTGACTCTTGATGATCGTACCTGGATCAATCACCAAACGGGCATCCAGTCGACTCACCAGCGTCGTGGCGCCACCAACCGATTGTTGAATGGCTCCACCCGGCGTGCCTTGAACTTCCAAGTTTTCAGGCAAATAGTGCACGATACTCGTGTCATCAAATCGACCCTGCGTCGTCAATTTCTCGAGCTGGGTACCAGGTCGTGTTGTGACCCGAACTTGCAAACCATTGATCGTATTGTTGGAAAGTCGGTTGCCGTGAATGTCCGGTCCAACTCGATCATAATCAACCGTAAACGGAGCCATGGAGCCTTGTTCAGTCGGCGAGTGGAAATTGCTCTCCAAAAAACTATCGGGCGTCGCGCTCATCGCCGCATCCGCGCTGCGCGAGACCATGTTGTGGACAATGGCAGGACGAGAATCAACCATCTGAATGGGCGTGACAACCTGCGAACTACCGTCGATCACGACTTGACCACCACCATAGCGAATGTCGGCGTTGCTGACCCAGTTGAGGAATACGCCCGCCCCCTCGAGTCGATTGCGGTTGTTCGACGTATCAACGCGATTGCGGAAATCGATTCCGCCCCAGTCTCCAGCGCCAAGCGCTCCAGCCGTTGTCGTTGTCTTGCCGACCGTTGAGTCGTTCAGACTGGTCATGATGACCGTTCCCGCTAACGCCTTTTCTGCCGCATCGGTGAGTATGCGACCGTTGGCCGTTTGCAAGGTCGGAGTACCTAAAACCAACAACGCTCCTCCACTGCGGTCGACGCTGACTGATGTACTTCCCACACCAATCCGAGCGCGGCGCAATTTAAGGATTGCCCCGGCATCGATCATCAATGTAACGTCTTTTGGAACGTCCAAAGTTGCTCCATCCGGTAGGGCTCCACCAAGACTGTTGAATCCAATTTCATAAGCCAGGTTATCACCCTGGGTCGCAAAGTTCTTGTCCGCTCCGCCGTTGCCCAAGACACGAATCACGTCGCCAGGACTGGCCGCAAGTATAGCTGCGGCAATCGTCTTGTAAGGACTTGAAATCAATCCGTTAGCAACCGTCGCTGTACTCGATTTGTCGACAAACTTGGTCTGTGTTGTTCCATTGGCATTCAGCGCCGCCGACGATGGACGGAACCAGAAGTCAAATACTCCGCCAGGAATTCCATCGCCATCTCCGTCAATTGCAGTCCCTGCCACGGTATCCGCGTCGCGCATCACCGATGGGGCAGGGGGGGTAAAATCCATGCGCAGTTGATAGTTGCCTTGAGACAATCCGCCCAGACCGCTATCGGCAATCGTTGGGTCATAGGTCGAATTTCCGCTTGCACTGACCCCAACAATGTAGTTACCGGCCGCGAGGTTCAATTCAATAAACGAATCGGAACTGAAGTAGTCATCGTTGGCGGCGATCTCCACCCAACCGTCAGGCGTCTCTTGGTAAAGCTTAAGATGGGTATCAAGCAAACTTGCCGAACTCATTCGCTCGGCGAATGTTTCAATCGAAATCTGCCCAGCTACTGGCAAAGAGAACTGGTAGAGATCGATATCTTTGCTATCTGGACGATACAGGTATTGACCATGCACGATATCTCCATCACCTGGGAATACCATCTCGGTTCCCACACCCGGTGCAAACACCGAATTGAACGATTGAATCGTGAGTTGCTCGAGCTCGTCGGCATCTCCAAGTCCAAGCAATTTCCCAATGGCTTGCATCGCAGCGCGAGTGAACGCACCACCAAAGTCATTGACAAGGGATGAACTAAAATCTTGTGAATCCAATACGGTCGCAAGCTGACCCGATGCTAACGTCCCGGCTTCATAGGCGGTCAAGCCAGGTTGGTTCGGCTCGGTTGCTCCAGGCGTTGTCCCGCCAGGAATATCAGGGAAAGGAATCACGGCCCGCAAGTCACCTACGGCAATCGTCAAACCTTGAGTTGCTGACTCAACAAAGCGGACACCGAGATATCGTTCATAAAGACTAAATACTTCCCGTACCCGAATCTTCTGCTGTTCCGTAATCGCGTTAAGGTACGTCCCCAATTGCCCCTGGAAGTTATAGAAGAAGGTCGAAATACCATCGACCGTATCGGCGCCCAGACGCAGATTATCCTGCATGCGGATTTGGCGATTGCCTGGTTCATCGCTGCCACCAGGGAAGTCAAGGACAAACGGTGTCGTGTTTTCGATCTTGGAATCGATCAGAACCGATTGCGATGTACCAGCAGCCGGCGTCCAATTCGTGCTTAGATCAAGCGGGTCGGCAAAACTACTGCCTGGGTCCGTGGCCGTTGTATCGATAACTACCGGAGCCATTGGTCGGGATTCGTTCGTGCCAACTCGCAGACGCAATTCACCACCCACTGCAGTGACGTACTGGTCAAGATTGCGTTGAAAACGAAGCGTAACGCGATCAGCGTTCGGATAATACTGGACTAAACTTGGGACAACTGCCGCTGCATCATCGGCCGTCGTCAACGTACCGTTTGAACTGATCAACTGATAGAACTGCGGATTCAAAACACTCGCCGTGCTACCATCCCGAAACACAATCGTGTCGCTGTTCTGAAAATACAACACACCCTGACGCTGAACGGTCAGCTCTCCGAGCGTCAAACCGTTCACCGAGACGACTTTCGATACGTCGATTAGCTTGTCTTCCGTGAAGTAGACATCAATGTCGGCGGTCCGTGTCCAACTCAATGCTCCGGTCACCGGATCACGAGTCACCGGCTGCGGAACCACCGAAACAATTTGTACGCCAAGATTGAGTTCGAACGGAATGGAACGCGAGACTCCAGCGTTGAATACTTCGCCATCGACGTTCATCAGGGTACGCACGCCCGTTCCCAAAATCTCGATGCGATAACTATCATCTGGCAACGGTTCAGCGAAACGAAGAACGACCTCGCGATCAGAGTCTCCCAAACCGATATATCCAGGAATAATCTCTACGTCCGAAACGCCAGTCAACGTGATCGGAGAATAGGTCGTGGGCGCGGAACCAACTCGGGTCGCTCCCGACCCACTAATCAACTGGGCCTCAATCAATGCAAACGCGGGACTGGCGTTGATTGCATCCACCAACTCGCGGGCAGTCGTCGTAAATCGTGGGTTGCTATTCAGCAACACATTGATGTTTTTTCCAGTCACTGTAATGACTGGCGCCCGCGCTCCACCTGGATCACTCGTTGTGAAGTTAAGCGTGGTTCCCATCCCCGCACTTCCCGTCTCACGGGCGACAAATCGGACTTCGAGCGCATTGCCCAATCCAAAATTTGTCGATGCTTTCGCAGAGTTGGCGCCACTCAAAAAGAGCGAACGCGTCGTGTCAACCGTTCTTCCCACACCAATGGTTTGCGAGCCGCGCAGCCGAAGCGCATACACCAGGTTCGTTGCAGGAGTTACGTTTGCAGGATTAAAGGCCTGCAAAATGTCCTCAACCCGCGTCTCTAACGCGGGATTGGAATTGAGCTCAATGTTGATCGTTCGACCAGTTACCCGCACAATCGGTGCCCGACTGTCGTTGCGAGTTACCGCCGTGAACTTCAACTCAATGCCATTTCCGGCCTGGCCAGCTTCCTGCGCATAGAACTCCACCAACGTCTGACCATTGGTGCCAAAGTCAGTGGCAATCGACGCTCGATCAAAAATCCCGTCCGCTCCACTGCGGATGACACGGATCGCCCCTAGGCTCGATTCGTCAATACCGCCGTTGTCGCTAAAGCGAAAAACGAGCTCGCGCGGAGACACATTAAGCACATCGCCAGCTCGCAGAAGCTCCCCAGAATCGGGCTGAATCCCGATCAACTGAGGACCAACGGCAAGCAATTGCCGGGCCTCAAGCGCCTCTAACAGAACGCGCCTAACGGAATCGCGTTTCTGTAAGCGCTTGTGTGCTAAAATGTTACGGGATTTCGAAAAACCACCAATGGCCATGGAAAACCTCTCGACGGAGTGCTGGGTGACAGCGGTTCTAGGTAGCCAACTACCAGCCCTATTCCCCACATGCAGATAAGCTGTGTCGCAGTGTTTGGCTGTTCTCAACCACGCAAGGCGGTAAAGACAGGGGGTTTAGGAGTAATAGGAAATAAAGCACTGCGAAGTTGAATTGTAATCGGGGAGGATTCGATTTCAACGAACGCGACGTCCGATGTCCCGGAACTAGCCACGAAAGGGTCCCCTAATCGCTAAAGACCGCATCGTGGTCACCATTTCGGCTACGAGTAAAACGCGAAATCGACCGCTTTCCGAACAACTCATCCTTCTCAGCACACGTTTGAGACAGAAAAGGGCGGAAAAGTTCCCTAAACTACTTTTGGTGGTTCGTCCTGAACAATCGGAGTCGGTGCCGCATGCAACTCAATTGCAAAATCCCCCCACATGAAGAAAATCTCACAATCCGCGATCGACCTTCAAAAATCGGTTCCCTGCTAGAAGTGCCAGCATGAAAATACTAATAACGGGGGGATGCGGATTCGTCGGCACCAACTTGATTCGTACACTCCTGGCAACAATAAGCGGAATCAGCGTGACGAATATCGACCAGCTAACGTATGCCGCCAACCCGCGGTCTTTGGCTGATTATGCCGGATCTGACAATTATGCGTTTGTTCATACCGATATCGCCGAACCGAAACGCGTTGATGAAGTGGTTGCCAACAGCGCACCAGATGCGATTATCCATCTGGCAGCCGAATCTCACGTCGACCGTTCCATAGATGACCCAACCGTTTTCATCCAAACAAACGTCGTGGGGACGTTCAATTTGCTGCAATCGAGCCTGCGTTATTATCAGAAACTCGCTCCGGCCCAGCAAAGTTCGTTTCGTTTCTTGCATGTCTCAACCGACGAGGTCCTACAATATCGGCTGCAATTGCGAACTGACCAACGTAGAATTGGTAGGGAAGATTTGTGAGATCATGGATGGGTTGCACCCGCGAAATCGTGGTAAATACGCCGATGTAATAACATTTGTCGCTGATCGCCCCGGCCACGACCAGCGTTACGCGATCGACGCCAGCAAGGTCACTTGGGAGCTGTCGTGGCGTCCGACACGCTCCCTGACAGAGAGCTTGCGGAGCACTGTCCAGTGGTACTTGGACAACCAGAGTTGGTGGAGCGACATACTTGTGCGTCGCTACAATCTCGAGCGTCTTGGCACCCGTACGACGAATCAGAGCGAGCCAATATGAAAGGTATCATCCTCGCTGGAGGAAACGGCGGGCGACTTGCCCCCTTAACATGCGCCATCAGCAAACAACTACTTCCAGTCTATGACAAGCCACTGATCTACTACCCACTGTCGACGTTGATGCTCGCAGGCATCCGACAAATCTTGATCATCACCACTCCACAACACCTCTCGCTATTCCAATCATTTTTAGGGAACGGCGACCAGTGGGGCATCTCGCTTGATTACCAAGTGTAGCCCTCGCCCGGAGGAATCGCACAGGCCTTTCCCTTGGCAGAGGAATTCATTGGCGGGGAGACTTGTTGTCTAATACTCGGTGACAATCTGTTCTATGGTCAAGGGCTAATTCAACTCTTACGAAAAGCTGCTTCCATTCAAGCGGGAGCAAAGATCTTTGCTTACGAAGTTCGCGACCCCACCGCCTACGGTGTCGTCACCTTTGACGGCGCTGGCGTTGCCGTTGCTTTGGATGAAAAACCAGCGGAACCTAACTCTCATTTTGCTATTCCAGGTCTCTATTTCTACGACCGTCGCGTTTGTGAGCTGGCTCGACGATTAACTCCTTCTCCGCGTGGTGAACTGGAGATCACTGACTTGAACCGAATATATTTGGACGAAGGAAACTTGCAAGTCGAACTATTTGGACGAGGCACTGCGTGGCTCGACACAGGAACTCCTGAAAATCTCCATGACGCAAGTAGTTTTGTGGCCACCATTGAGAAGCGTACAGGGCTTAAAGTTTCGTGCCCCGAAGAGATTGCCCTTCGCCAGAACTGGATTTCCACTGAACAAGTGGCGTTGCAAGCAGGGCGTTACGCAACAAGCGAATATGGCCGCTACCTCAAACGATTGGCTCTCACGGACTGATATCCGTAGAGCCGGCGAATTGATGGACTCCGTCTGGATTCGAGATATGATACTCATTATGACACATCACAACAAAGCGATCGGTATCCTGACCTATTGGCGAATCTGCTGTGCATCAATAATTTTTGCTGCGTTCACAAGCGGGCCCGTGTGGGGTATCGATGAATTCAAGGAACTGAAACGACTTCCGAAACTCCCTCAAACCACTATCGAAATTGAATCCGCTTTTATTGGCAGTCGCAGCGATGCCTGTGAGATCTTGCCCAAGGGCGAAGCGTTAGAGATTCAATCGTTTGCCAATATTCTGACCGTTCGAGATCGCAATGAAGAACGGAAGCGACAGCTGATACTTACCTCGCGTCGCAATCTGTTCAGCGTGGGACTTCAGTTCCAGGAACAGGATCGGATGGGTTTACCAGCGATCAGTCGTGGCACCATTACCAGCTACCTGAAAGATCATTACGTTGGAATTCAATCCCGCATTCGACGCGACTTGCTAGACCGTAAGCTCTACTTTCACCACCGTCCCATTGCATGGACAGCAACCTATCGCGGTTCAAAATTGACCAAAGACTTTGAGCCGCTATTGACTGCACACATTCGCGACTTTCACAGCTTGGGGCTTTTCGTAAATAAAGATGCTGCGGTTGACCAGCCAGAGAGCTTCCGAACACTAGTCCTGCTATTTCGCACTCACTATCTGCAACCTCGCACTCCCCTGCCCAAAGAAGTTTATGAGTTCGTATTTGTGCGGGGCAGAGAGTCAGCCGATGGTCTCGAACTATTGCCACACGTGTTTGTGACGACCGAACAGCGCAGCCGCTTGAACTATTTGAACACCGGTCGCGCCCCGCTCAGCCAAGCGGCTTGCAGCATATTGGGAGATGTGGCGGTTTTGGACTTTGATTCGACGGGCCTCTATCCCAAAAGGAGCGCTATTCGCAGCTACCGACTCGACAATCGCCACGAGTATGCACTGGCAGAGTTGGAGGAATATTGCCAAAACCTGCATCTCGAAGGAGGCTTCCACGAAAATCTCGACGTTGTTCTCGATGATATCATTGACGGCAAACTAAATGCACTTTAATGGCGACCAATTTTGCACGTAGTAACGATTATTCCACATGGCAGCACAGTTAGGGTTAAGCGGGCAAACTGAAAATCGCTCGCTCTCCTAGTGCTGTTGTGACGATGCTTGCTCTGACGATGTGGTACCGGATGGATCCGGAATCAAAATTACGCCCTTGAACAGCCCTACCAAACAAAATGGGCATGTTCAAAAATTTGAGTGGGTTCCTAGTAATGTCAAGGAAGACTACGGCCATCGGCCAATCTACCGTCTTATCGAATCTTGCTCGACGATGTCGTTTGGAGCGATTCGTTTTGGCGTCGCTGGTCTTATGCACTCCACTGGCTGCAGGCTGCATCAGTACAGCTTCGATTCAAGACTGGAATTACATACGCGTCAATAAATCGCGGGCGAATAGTGCTTGGAAAGCGATGTATACGCGTTCAGAACGCGTATGCCAAGGCGACGACTTTGAAGCGGGATTTAAGGCCGGCTTTTTAGCTGCCGCCACTGGAGACAACTGCCAACCACCAGCGGTTCCTCCACCGAAATATTGGTCAGCCAAATATCAGACCTGCGAAGGCCAAGAATTCATCCAAGACTGGTATCGAGGCTATCAATGCGGCTTGGCCGCTGCAGATTCTCATGGTTACTCGCAGTTCAATCAGGTGCCGGTCAGTCCTACGGCTCCCACGCTGAATCACTCCGGATGCGGTCAATGTTACGCTCCAGATCGATGTAATTGCCCCTGTGGTGATGCAATGTTGCCATTCGATGTAGGCAGTTCGGAGTTCAGTTTGTCGACCGACACTGTTTCGGAAGCCGAAGCGGTGCAGTCCCACAACCAGTGGGCGTTGGGTGTGGGCGCAGATGCATCCGCCACAAGTAGTCCGAGTGACCTTGCGACTGGGCAGGCTGATAACTTCATCCCCCCCAGATGATTGCTGCTCGGACACTCCACTTTGATACCAATACATACGAGGTCTGTCCCGCACCAGGACTGGAGTCCTTGAACGGGCTGTTTAGAAAACTAGGGAAGGTTTGTGATGTTGAAGCCCGATTTTGCCCGTAAGAGTTGCTGGCTGCTGTTGACTATTTCAGTTTCGTGTTTTAGCGGATGTATCACGTTCACTAAAGATGCGATTCCGGCTAGTCGCCTTCCGAACCGATTCCAGGCACCGTCCAAGTGCAACTTGAATCCAATCAATTTCACCTTGCTGCAAGGTACATTCCCTGCCGAACATCAATTGGATGCTGGCGACGTCATCGCTTTGAGCATTATGGGCGTCATTCCCGCTGATCCCAAAGAGGCTCCGCCGATCATATCAGGGCAAGCGACCTTAGCACGCGAATATTATCCGCCTCAAGGTATGGTCGATACACCCAGCTATGGCCTCCCAGTCCATGTGCAAAGCGACGGAACAATTCAACTTCCGCTCCTCACACCACTTGAAGTCGGCGGTCTGTCGCTACAGCAAGCTGCTGAGAAAATACGAGCAGCGTACACGGCTGAAGAAATTATGCGTGAAGGAAACGACCACGTTAGTGTCGTTCTCTTGCGTAGTCGAGTTAACCGCGTGCTGGTGCTACGTGAAGATGCCTCGACTGAGTCGGCAAATTTAATTGCTAAAGGTCAAACCGTACTTCACAAACGGGGTAGCGCTACCGTGGTGGACTTGCCCGCTTACGAAAGCGATGTACTGCACGCTCTGGCAACATCCGGCGGCCTACCGGGTATCGATGCCTACAATGAGGTTTGGGTACTTCGAAGAGCTTCGTTCCAGGAGGGTGATGTCGAGCAAATCCAGAGCAAGCTGGATGCCACATCATCGACCGATATCGCGAGCTGTATCCCTCCACACGTCGAAGCGATCTGCCTGCCACTCAAGCTTTGCTCAGGCGAACCGATCCCGTTCTCGTCTGCCGATGTCATCCTGCGAGATGGTGATGTGGTCTACATCGAACCCCGCCGCGACGAATACTTCTACTCCGGTGGACTCTTACCGGGAGGCCAAATTCCACTTCCACGCGATGAGGACGTTGACGTTCTTGAGGCCGTTGCATTGGCCACAGGCAGTATCGGCGGTCTAGGCGGAACGTCATCCGTCGCCGTGTTGCGAGCAGGAGCAGGTATCGGAGCCGTTATTCCCCCCACCCGCGTTCTGGTTCTGCGCAAACTACCAGACGGGCAACAGATTTCAATCCGTGTCGACCTCGAACGCGCCATGAAAGACCCCAACGAACGCATCCGCATCATGCCCGGCGACTTTGTCATGAGCTACTACAAACCGGGGGAGATGCTCGGAAACTCGGCACTCAACTTCTTTAATCTCAACTACACCCTGCGTTAAGCAAGTCGGCCGTAAGGCCAACATCAAGCAGTGACATCGGCACCAGGAGTGAAATCCACAGACAGAAAACCCCAGTGCCTTCGTGAGTTGTTGGAATAAATCGTCTTAATCAAGGCTCTTATAGTTGAATGGCCAGAGTCAAGCACTCAATTCAACGAAGGGCGAGGGATGATATTTTTTCAACGAATTGCTGCGATGTGCATGATTGTCGCATTGGCTCTGGCGTCTGGCGGATGTTCGAATGGAGTTCGCGAAGATCGCACGATTAACTACTCCGGGGAGGGCGGGAGTGTTGCATTTCAGCATGGTGATGACGGTCTGTTTGTCGCTTCGTCCGATGGATCAAAACTAGATAAGGTCTTTGACTCCACCGGCATCTTGGCCAGCAGTTCGCCGCTTTGGTCTCCCATCGATAAGCGGCTAATTTTCACCACGATTCAACCCAAGTCGGAGGCAGGCGCGCAGGTAAACCAGCCGCCTCAGCAACCTCAGCCACAAGGTACATGGGACGCCAATCCTGATGGTCGATGGTTTTTGCCTGGACAAATGGAGTATACCTGTTGGCTGCGTCATGAACGGACGACTGAAGATAGTCCAGCCACGCCAATTCCACTGTTTACCGCACGTTGCAATCACTCGGGATATGTGGCTGCAAATCATGCCGTGCGCTGGCACCCCGAGGGACAGAAAGTTTTCTATCTCGACTTGCTCGAAGACGGACTTCTGGGGCTCCACGAGTTCGATTTGACGACGGGTAATAAGCGACTTATCTTCGAGCGCACGGCCGTAGCCATGTTGTTTGATTGGAGTCCGGAAGGCAACTACTTAACCTGCACTTTGATAGCGACTGCCGATGGAAATCAGCATAACGGAACATGGGTTTTCACCGGCCGCGAATTGATGCCACAAGCCGAAGAGTGGTGGCATGTTCCAGGCTCCCAACATTTTGCGACATTGCAAAATTTTGATCTACTGGAAGTGTTGCGCATCGGGCAGCCGTCATGGAGCGCGGATGAACATGCATTTGCCTTCGTTGCTCGGCCGGCGCCTGAGACGGAGCACGAGGGGGCAGAACTGTGTGTGGCTAACATGGAGACGCGACAGGTCGAGGATTGGTATGTTGCAAACCAACCATTGCGTGATGTGCACTGGCATCCGGCAGAGGACGTTTTGGGCTTTGTGGAGGGTGTGTCTGGAGGGCAATTGCGAATCGCTCATGCGGCCGGCGAAGTGACTGTGCCTACTTTTGAGCCGATTTCTGGATCGAATTCAGGACTGGAGATTCGGCGGTTTGCCGGATGGAGTGCACAAGGTGATCAACTTGCGTTTGTCTCGCCAATCCCCGACGCGGAGTTGCAACATGCGTGGGCATTGTTGTTCCCTTTGCTGCCGGCTGCGCGCGATCGCGTTTATATCGCCGATGAAAAGGGTGGAGATGCAAAGCTTGTTCATGAAGGGATGCGTATCTCGTTTCCCAAGTGGTCTCCCACTGAAAACCAGTTATCGCTGTGGGGCACATTTTCGCCCAGCCATCGGAGTTGGACGGCGACATTGCTACCTTGGTCACTTCGCCCCGGTGATCCAGCTGCAATACTGGATGGAGCAACGGGAGAGTTGAGTTGGATGGCGGTTAACCCGCAAGAAAAATCGCAGGTAGGACATTATTACTTGCTAAAGCAGCAATACGAGCGGGCCTGGGAGTGGTATGAGCAAGGTGCTGTCGGACGTGAACCCGCCAAGCCGCCGGCGCTGAGCGCCGTCTGGTCGCGTGAATGGACTGCGCGCGAGCCCTGGTTCTTCGAGTACTACTGCTTGTCGAAATTGGGTAGATTGGCCGAAGCTGACGCACGCCTGAGCGACTTCCGAAAATCGATGGAGTTTGACATAGAGAGCTCAGGGACCCTGTTCCCCGACCCGGCTGCAACTCCGCCTGATGCAACACAACCCGAACAACAACTCGAGTTGCAACGGTTGGTTGATTTCATCACACCGTTAATGCAAGCGATGCATGCTTCGGAGGTGTTTCTGAGTTTGAATGCGGCCAGCGACGGTGTAGACTATTTTCAGAGCGAATGGGACCGGGCAACAAACGATTACGAGCGTTTTGCTTGCGGCTTGTGCTTGACGCAGATGCAGTTGGCAAGTGGGGCGCACGCAGCCTATGCGGACTTTGTCACCAGTCAGTTTGTCCCGTTGGTCGAACAACTTTTGAAAGACCGAACTATTGCGAAGGTAAACGAACTGCCCACAGGCCAGTGGCTCGAGTGGCGCGACTGGTTGGAAACCACGGGTGTGGCGGTAGCTGCCGGAACGAGCTTGCTCCCCATGGGTTCTGAAGAATTCATGGCCACACTGACGGAAGCTCAGGTGCGCGCATTGTTACCGAAGTGGCAGCTGCTCATGGCGGACAGTACACTTCCATGTAACGTCGTGGTGCTTGCCATGCAGGAACGTTTGGGCCAAGCACCAGCGAGTGACTCGAGCCAGGTGGAGCGTCCAACATTTTTGCTGGAGGAGTTGCGTCTGGAGACTCCACAACAGGTGGATCAATTGATTCGGCAGTTGACTGAATTCACAATGCCTTTGTGAGAACTGCTCTGAACGCTCTCCAGGTGCGGGTGTTTCTCGCGGAGCCACGAATGCACGGAGCTTTTGTACTGTGAAATTCTATTCTCCAACAATCTGAGCCATGCGATCAACGGAACGCAATAGCGCCAAATCGGGTTCCTTGTAAAAGTAGTCTCGCAACGTCGGAGATAATGCGTACGCTCGTCGGCTGGACTCAATCGCCAACCGGATGTAATCGTCCAACTGCGACTGCATCCCGGGCGTTTTTACTTCAAGTTCCATTACCTCAATCCGCTGTGCTGCCAACCCATAACAACGGCCAAGCAATAACCATAGCGATACTTGTTGGTCGGTAGGCAATTCATCCAATGGTTCAACTGCCTTGATCCATTCGCTGGGGCAATTGCCGAGTTTGCCCACGCTTGCCGCATTGCGCAATACTAGTCCCAATGCAACTCGCGCCACATACGGCTCGGCAGTCATTTGTTCGAGAATAAACTCTGGACCTTGTGGCAACCAGCGATAAGCCTGCAGCACCGCTTGGTATGGCTCGTTCCAAAAGTCCTGCAACACCAATGTATATTTAAAAGTCTAGCATATCCGCAATGCAGCATCGAAAATAAATGCCTCGAAGCAGGCTGTGGTTGTTTGCCATCAAATCAAGTTTTTCTTGCGTGAGTTCAACTAGTTCATTTTTTGTCCTGGCTTGATGGCCCTTCAGTTCTTGGTTTTTCAAGTGGTTCCATACCTTTTCATCTGGGTTCCAGTCTGGTGAATATTTTGGCAGGTAGAACACATGTAATCGTGGTTCTGACGCGATGAAAGTTTCGGTCGTTTTCGAAGTGTGAGGTGGTGCTTGATCCATTACTACAACAAGGTGGCGTTTGGGATGATGGTGCAGCATCTGCGAAAGGAATGCTATGATCTCCGGTGAGGCAATTCGCTTCTCGTGCAGCTTGAAAATCAATTTACCCCGTTTTGTAATAGCGGAGAGAGCAGCAACTCCAGCCCGCTTGCCTGTAACTCGCTGCTTTGGCGTCTCGCCACGCGGAGCCCATGTTTTTGCAAGGAGCGCTGTGAGCGAAACGTTCGCTTCGTCCTGGAAATACATGATGGCGTTGTACTTTCGCACGGCGCGGCGAATGCGAGGTATCTCTTTGCGAACCCACTCCAAACGCTCGTCCTCGGACAGTTCGAAGTATTCTCGTTCAGGTTTCTGGTATGTCAGACCTGCTTCGTGCAAGCGTCTCATCACGGTCTGTTTGGACAAGCTAATATGCAGTTCATCGTCTATTACTTGGATAAGTCTGCGAATCGTCCAGAAGTCAGTCTCGTATCCAAATTCCATAGCACTTGATAGAACAATCCTACGAAGCTTTGCGCTATCAATTTGCGACAACTTTCTTGGGCGACCGGCAACAGCCTTACGAAGTAGTCCTGTTTCTCCGTTGCTTTCAAAACGCTTCATCCATCTATGAATAGTCGATCGATTAGTACCATAAGCACGGGCGACATCCGTAACCGGTAACCCCTCATCGTAGATAGCACGCATTGCGCGCTTTCGAACATCCAGTGTAGAATTTGCTATTCCATCCATTCGACAGAATATAAAGCATTTATCACCTTTCGAGCAACGTCAGTGTTGCAGGACTTTTGGAACGAGCCATAAGCTTGCAAAATTGCAGGCGCACCCGTTGAAGGTGTGTAGTCAGCTGCTCGTTGAGCGCGTTCCAAAAAGGCGATAGCTTCCTCTGCTGCGAATTCAGCCGCAGATATCGTGCCCATTCGAAAGTTCACATCCGATGCAGCAAACGCGGCTTCGGCGGCGAGCAGCGCATAGCGACTGGTATCCGGAAACTTGTCCGCTAGCTCTTTTTGTATGTCCAGTCCCTGCTCAACCGCAGCGAGTGCAGAAGCCAACTGCTCGGCAGCCAGGTTGAGCTCGTATTGCAGATGCCAGTTCGAGCCAACCAACGACCGTGCGTTGACGTCCTCGGGAGAAGCAGTCGCCAGTTCGCTATGGATCTCGCGAGCTTGCACGGCTAGCGGAATCCCCAAGAGCGGTTCTCCTTGCAACAACTTCATCCGCGCCAGTCGCACGAGGACCGAAGCCAAATCGCCTTGATATACGACGCTTTCTCGATCTCGCTCAACCAATTGTTCTGAGGCGTCCTTCGCAATGTGCAAACAGTTCTCCGCTTCAGCGTACTCACGTTTTGTCGCCAAGACCATGGCCAAGCGATTGTTACTGACAAGCTGTCCACGTAAAAAGGCATCTTCATCTGGAAACTGTCGCTGCAGCTCGGCGACATCCTTCGTCAATTCGCCAAGCCCGATCTCCGCTGTTGCAAAATCTCCTTTATAAATTGCCAGGTCCAACAGGACTTGGCGATTTGCCAATTGCGCATACAAGCTCGGTGGGTCACCGGGCATGGCTGCGACAATTTCGTCACGCAGAAGTAGAGAGCGATTGAACAACAACTCTGCTTCTTCGTACGTAAACGTTTCACGATAATAGTGACCTTTGCTGGTCAGGGCATTTGCCAGGTCGCGTACATTTTCGACGTCATTGGGCTCCTGCAGGTGCGCCGCTTCAGCAAGTTCCAAGCCACGCTCAAGCCACTCCCTAGCTTCAATACGATTGCCTAAAGTGTTCTGTATGGCAGACATTTGCAACAATGCATCGACGGCGATATGAGTTGCTCGATCGCTTTCAGTCTTTTTGGCTATTCGTTGCAACCCGTCAAATGCCGTCGTCAGCAATGATTGACGCAGTGCAAAAGTAGCTGGTCGCGAAGCAAGTTCTTGCTGAACTTTGCGAACCAAATCGCTGAGAACATCCAGCGCCAACTCGCGCTGTTGATCGGCGGTCGCCTCCGCCTGCTCAGCTTGTCGCCGCTCGCTTTCGATACGCTCCGCATCGAGCTTGGCTTGATGATAAGCCCGATTGAGCCACAGAGAACTTGCCGTTGCACCGGCCCCCAAACATAAGAGAAGCCCAATGATGGCACCAAGCTGCAACGCTTGCACGGGTCTGCGCACACTCCAGCGCCATGCCTTTTCCAGTTGAGTCGCTGGACGGGCCGTGATCGGTTCACTACGCAAGAACCGACGCAAGTCTTCCGCAAAAGCGACCACCGTCGGATAACGCCGCTGTGGATCGACGTGCATCGCTCTTAAACAAATCGTTTCGATATCAGCGGGAATAGCACGATTGAGGCGTCGCAAGGCAGGTGGATCGCCTTCGACAATCTGCTGCAATACGGCTTGAGTCGAACCACGATAAGGAATCTCCCCGGTCAGCAGTTCATAGAGCGTAACCCCCAGAGAGTAGATATCGGTGGCTGCAGTGAGCTGTTTCGGGGCAATAATTTGTTCCGGACTCATGTACGCCGGTGTACCAAACAAAGCCTGCGTCTGAGTCAACTGAATGTCTGCGTTCAGCGATCGTGCCAGTCCAAAATCGGCAAGTCGCGGGACCAGTCGTTTGAGTTCAATAGCGTCGCCAGCCTGTTCTGCTTCTTTTTCCTCTGTAGAGCGACTTGCTACGGGAGCTGCGGCTTCAACCGTGGTCGAGTTTGAGTTCTCTCCCGTATTCGACAACAGGATATTGCTCGGTTTGATATCCCGATGAATAAGTCCCGCTTGGTGTGCCGCAGACAGGCCGTCCGCGACACTAGCGATGCAATTGGCTGCGGAACGCGCATCCACGATTCCCGTACGAATTCGATCTTGCAACGTTCCCGCACGCATGAGCTCGGTTACAAAATAGGGAATTCCACTTTCACTCGCTGCCACATCATAAATGGAAATCACATTGCGATGTTGAACATTGGCGAGCGCTCGCGATTCACGCATGAAACGTTCGCGACTTTCTGCGTCCACGCGATCAGGCCTGAGTATCTTGATAGCTACCGAACGTTGAAGCCTCGTATCCAGCGCTTCGAATACCAACGACATGCCACCTCGACCCAATTCGCGGAGGATGCGATACGGCCCTAGTGTTCCGAGATCTTCGCTGAATTCACTCGGTAGCAAGCCGAGTTCACTTGTCACGACGGTATCTCGCGATGCGACCACCGTGTCGAGCGCACTTTCCAGAGAACGCAACTTGGCGACGAGTTGCTGACAGGCCGCTTCGCCTTCAACTGCAGATAAGCGCAATGCCTTCTGCATGCTTTGTCGAATCGCCACCAACTCGGGATCGTCGCTCAGCGAGTCCAATTCTTGCAGGCAATGTTGACAGTTTGCAACGTGGTCGGCAATCCCCGGCAACGCCTCGGTCCCTTCGCCATCGGCGAGTAACGACTGGAGTTCCTCGAGGGAAGGGCATTGCATGTTCTCATCCTCAATGTGCACACCGTTGGCTTTTCTACCGTCTACTACCACGAGTCAACGATCGGCAGGTCTTCGCTTAGCAAGAGAATTTCCTCGCGCAATCGTTTTAAGATTCTTGATTTAGCTACATATATTTTCTCGATGGGAATCGACAGCGCTTCAGCCACTGCCTTGGCCGAAACGTCTTCTATCCAAACTTGCTGAAACGCATCCCACTGAACCCGATCGAACTCGGGTTCAATGCGTCCCAACGCCATATTCAACACGCTTGCTTGAAAGTGCTCGCTCCAATCGCTTTGCCCTGGCAGTGAATCCACTTCAAAGTGCTCGTCGGCAGCAGGTTGGCAACGTACGACCCGTTGTCGCTTCTTGTAGAACCTTGCAAGTTCATTGTGCGTAATTGTCCCCAACCACTTACGAAAGCCACCTTTTTCTGGTTGATATTCAAAGCTGTGGATCGCCTTTGCCAACCGCGTCAACACCTCCTGCGAGACGTCAGCAGCATCCGTTTCAGCCAACATTTGACGCCGACAGTAAGCGTAAATCAGTGGCCCGTAAATCTCGACAAACAACGACCAGGCTAGTTCGTCGCGGGCGTTTCGTACCCGCAACAACAAACTAGGTCGAGTCGTGTGTGATTCGTTTGGCTCGGACATAGATGAATACCCGTCTCACATCGAGTCTTGCGCAATTTTCAAAATAATTTTATTGGTTTGTGCGGTGCTTGTCGTTCACGGGGTTTCCGAGAAGACTGGGTTTCCAAGTAGACATCGAGACCATTGAGTCAGCCGGATGGCGGCGGCGCTTTCCGCAACCCCATATCGTACTCGCCAAATCAACAGGTATCCGCTTCACCTTCCCCCAGGACGAGCAGCAAATAGCAGGATGTAAGCACTGCAACCGGTCGTAGCGATTGAAACGCACAAACTTTTCTGTAAGAAAGGCGCAAGACTATCCGGTTGGGGAGGTAGGTATCAATGAGGGGTTGTTTGCGAATTGACCGCCCCCTCTTGACCTCCTCCCTCCAGGAACCATCGCCATGGCTTGGTCTCTTTTTACTCGCCAACGTGCCACCCACAACAAGCTCATTTCGTGGGCAAACACCTCTAAGTCGGTCGCCTGCCGCCGGAAACGAGTCCAACGGTTCGAGCAGCTTGAGTCTCGACACATGCTCGCCGCCGCCATCTGGACCAACACCATCCAGCCCTACAACACGTCCAAGGACCCAGGCGGACTGGTCTCGCCGCTGGACGTTTTGTTGGTCGTCAACGAACTCAACAAACGACTCGACGACCGTCGACTGCCGCTCGAAGTCCCTGAGGGTACAGAATACTGGCCTGTCGATGTCAATTGCGACAGCCTGATTACACCCTTGGACGCACTCCAGGTGATTAACCACCTCAACGGATTACCTCAGCCCCGCAAATGGCTGTTTGATGAGCAGGGGGGCAGCTCTGACGCAGCAGGCGGTTACGGTGCTGCTGGCTGCCGCCCAGTATTGATCGAAGGCGATTCAACCGTCGTCCAAGTCGACACCCAACTGCGGCTGCCGAACGATCAATCGGCAGTCCACGTCCTGTTCGAAGCACCGCACTTCGACCACTCCACGTCCCAGGCGATGCGCGACGCCTTTGAAATCCTGGTTCTCGATGAACTCGGGACTTCACTCGTCCTGCCTCACAGCGCCAACAGTCCCGCCGCCTACAACTGGAGCGAAGAACTGGAACCGCGTTTTAGCCCTTCCGCGCAGACAACCACCGGTGGACCAGGAGAGTTTTCGAGCGTAACCGTCAACTTGGTCGGACTACGCGCCGGAACACCGGTCCAAGTCGTTGCACGCTTGCTCAACAACGACCTGGACAACAACACCCAAGTCGTCATCCACGATATCGCAATCATTGATGCCACAGGTCCCAATCCAAATGCAACGCTCCCGCAGCAGCGATTGCGCACAGCCACCCATCGTCCGCCGGATGAGCGCTTGCTGGAAGATGTTTCATCCAGCGTCATTGCGAACTTTGGAAGGACGTCACACGATGGAAACAGCGATCTGTGGCTAAGCGATGTCCGCGTGCACAATAACAACCTCTTCGCCATCAGCGGTGAACTGCTGGTGGTGATCGAAAACCTGTCTAGCCCGGACATCCAAGTACTCAACCCCGATGGCCGTCTGGCAGATGGCCGCCCTTACCTCCGCGTCAACTCCCTGACAAATGATGGTTGGTTGGCACCTGACGCAATTACCACCACGCGCCCAATTCAATTTCGTAATCCGACCGATGCCCGCTTTACGTTTGAGCTACGAACCCTGGGCAACTTGAAGTACAGCCTGGGCGAATTCACCTCGACGCCCAACCTGCAGATTGAAGCAGGGCGTGAGTACGTCTACCGACCGACGCTCAACTCCGCCGACGCAAGCTCGCTGACCTTCTCCTTGACAACTGCCCCCGAGGGTATGCTCGTCGACGCCCAGACTGGATCGATACGGTGGCAGACCAACTCTTCGGATGTAGGACTGCATTCCGTTCGACTCCGCGCCGTCGATGCGTTTGGACTGAGCGTCGAACAGATCTTTACGCTCGAAGCGCTCGAAAGCCTGGCCAACCGCCCACCCGTCTTTGTGTCTGACCCGGATACAGAAGCGGTCGCCGCGGGAGCCTTCGAAGTGATCACCTTGCCTACCGGTAGCCTACCATCGGGTTTGGCGGTCGGTAACTTCGGAGTCCTCAAAAATGGTGCAGCCGACAGTTCCACTTCGATCAACCAGCTGTCGCTCGTAGCCATCAACCAAGGTTCGCAGACGATCAGCTTGATCCCTGGCTTGGGCCGCGATGGCGCGGGTCGAGAAATCTATGGACCGACACAGTCGCTGAGCGTGGGGGAGCCGCCGCGCGGCGATGAATTGTTCCGCGGTGTGCTGGATATCGACGTGGGGCTACCACCACTGGGTAACACAGCTTACGACAGCAATCGCATTATGGGAGTGGTGCATGGAGATTTTAACGGCGATGGGATCCAAGATGTGGCCACCTCGATCGTCTTTCAGTATCGGCCCTTCACCGGGCCTGATGCGTACGAACGACGGGTGGCGATCACCTTGGGGCGTGGGGATGGAACGTTCGATGCGCCTATTCATTTTGCGGTACCTGGTCCGGTTGCCTACACATGGGACAATGTTGGTGCGATCTCCCTGCAAGCGAAAGACTTCGACTTGGATGGCGAACTCGATTTGCTGGTATCCGAAACCAAAGGCAAGAAACTGCTGTTTTATAAAGGGCTCGGCGATGGCACCTTCCTCGCCGCGATGGAGCAGTCGACGGGCACGGAGATCAGTGGCTACAAGGTGGCCGACCTGAACGGCAATGGTATCCTGGACTTGATTGCGATTCGTGCAGACACCTTAGCCTTCGGAGTTCTTTTGGGAAATGGCGATGGGAGTTTCCAGCAATATACTGAGTTCTCGACGCATACCGGTTACACGGTGAATCACAACTTTGCCATCGGCGATCTCAATGAAGATGGCTTTGTTGATTTTGTTTCCGGCAACCACGCCACTCGCATGCTGAACGTCTATCTAGGCAATGGCGATGGCACCTTTACGCGAGGTGTCGATCTGGCCAGTCGAGGAGCATTTTCCGACAACCCGGCCGTCTTGGACTGGTCGATGGCACTGGTCATCGGTGACTTTTCTGGCAATGGCCATGCGGATATCGCTTACACGACTTACTCGAACAGCGGTTTTGGAACTGGCTATGGCGGCGGTATCGCACTTTATGAAGGTGATGGTAGCGGGGCTACCTTCACCTGGTCCACGGCAGTAGATGTAGCCATGAGCTTAGCGCCCATGAACATTCATGGCGATGCCCAGCCGATCGACCTCAACGGCGACGGACATTTGGATATGGTTTTCACTGGACCCGGCGACTGGGGTAACTTTGCACCGGGAGTCAACGTCGCAATCAACGATGGTGATGGAAAATTCACCAGTACGTTCTGGGTCGATTCGAATATGGGAACACACCCGCAGCCGAGCAACCTGAACAACGGACTAGGGGTACTGGTTGGCGACTTCAACAACGATGGCATGCTCGATTTGCTGACCGCTCGCTCGGGACGTCAGTTTACCGCCAATCAGTTTTCATCGGTCAGTCTCATGTTGGCCGATACACCTGGCACCTACCGAGCCGCTTACGATGTAAGGGCTCAGAGCGCTATGTGGGGAACGGTGAGTTTTATTGAATATGCGGACTTCAATAACGACGGGATTCTCGATCTGTGGGGGCCTGCTTACCAAAACCCTAGTTTCACCCAGTTTGGCAATGGCGACGGCACGTTCCAACAGCCGATCACCGCCACCCCTTGGATTGGCAACGAAGGACTTGGCAAAGGATTCGCCGCCGATCTCGACTTGGATGGAAACATGGATGTCGTCTGGTCGGGGCAAGGAGGAATTCAAGGTGGTCCACAAGGACGCTATCTGGCGGCACTCGGAAATGGCGATGGCACATTTCGAATCACCTACTCACAAACTGGTAACAACACGCCCAGCGGGTACGCACCGCTAGTAACCAAGCCAGCCGACTTCGACGGCGATGGTTACCTGGACTTCGTGGCCCTAACTGGCTTGAACACGATCGAAATCATGCGGAACGTACCCGAAGTTCCAGGTACGTTTACGCGCTCCTACAGTGCCCCGTTTGGGGCTGCGACTCTCCGTCCGTCGTTAAACGTAGGGGATTTTGATGGCGATGGGGTTCCCGACGTCATCGCCGTCCGCGAACGATCTGGCAACGTCCATGATCTGTTGTTTTACCAAGGGTTGGGCGATGGAACCCTGCATGAGCCCGTTTTGTTCCCGTTTGCTCCTGACACAGCCGATTTCCGCTTTCCCAAACATATCGCTGTCGGTGACTTGAACAGCGACAGCAATTTGGATTTCGTGATCAATGCGTCCTACCACCGCTCGGCGGTTGTGCTCGGCAACGGTGATGGCACGTTTCAACCTCCGATGGCTTATCGCACTGGCACCATCTTTGGTGATCAGGGCGGACTGCACCTCATCGACCTGAACAACGATGGACACCTTGACTTGGCATCCATGGATGACACGGTTTCGCAAAGGACACTCGAGATCCGCTTGGGACTTGGTGACGGGACATTTGGAGAAACTCAACTTTGGGGAACTTCCGAAGGCACCGGGCAACTAGGTTTCGGTGACTTGGACAACGATGGACGTATCGACGTCGGCATCAATGGGAATAGTCGCCAAGAAGCGGTGGCCACGTTTCTGGGGAACCGCCAAGGTCTCAGCGGCGTGCTAACGACTGATACCAATGACGATGGTCACACCGACATCTTGGCCATCAACCATGACAACAGTCATGTCAAACGCCTGGTCAGTAACGGCCTAGGCGATTTCACGCGACTGGACGATCTGTTGGTCGGTGCCGGTCCAGTCGATCTGCTCAGCGGCGACTTGAACGGCAATGGTCACTCCGACTTTCTAACCATCAATCGCTCGGGTCGCAGCATCAGTGTTATGCTAGCCGATGGGCTCGGCGGTTACTCCCGCACCGATGTACCGGTCGGCCAATTGCCGGTCGCCGGTGCACTCGGAAACGTAACCGGTGGATCGCAGGACGACCTACTGGTCATCGATGCTCAGCTCAACGCTTTGTTCGTTCTCACGCAAGATGGCTCCGGTAGCTTCACCGAGTCGGCGTTGATTCCGCTGGGCGACCAACCTTCGGCGATCGCATTAGGACATATCGATGGAGCTGGCGCTGAGGATGGCACTGCCGATGTGATCATTTCCCTGACCGAAAAGAATCGCTTGATGATCCTGCGTTCGTTGGGAGAGGGGCAATTTGCGGCTCCAACCTACGTCAACTTGCCCGCGAAACCAGGCAAGCTCGCTGCGGCCGACCTCAACAGTGATGGCTTGCTCGACGTGGCAGTCACCTTCCCGGAAACTGGCGAAGTTGCCTTGCTGTTCGGTATGGGGCAAAGTCGCTTCACTCAGCCACAACGGATTCGGGTCGGCAACCAGCCCGATTCGATTGTGTTGGCCGATGCCAACGGCGATCGCTTGCTGGACATCCTGGTCACCAACGCCGGGGATAACACCGCCAGCGTCATCCTCAATCGCTTCGATCCGAATCAGCTTTATCGCTACGATGCCTTGGCCATCGATCCCGATGATGATCCTGTAACCTATTCGATTCTCGAGGGCCCCGGCGGCATGATCCTGGACGCGGAATCGGGTGCAATTCGTTGGGCCCCCTCGAGCGATCAGTTAGGCCTCAATCGTGTGGTCCTACAGGCCGACGACGGGCAAGGCGGCACCACCACGCAAGAGTTCTCGATCCACGTAGAACCAGCCCGAACCAACACCGCTCCGGTGATCACCACCTTGCCGTCACACTCAATCTCCGCCAGTGAGACGTTTGCGCACACGGTTTCAGCCATCGATCCAGAAGGTGATCGACTAAGGTATCGTCTGCTTGATGGCCCCGAAGGCAGTACCCTGGATCCGGTCACCGGCTTGCTGGAGTGGGATCCACGTGGACATGCCCTGCAGTTCAACTCGGCTTGGGGAGCCCAGGGACACGTGCAGTTGGACCACCACGATAGCCACAACGTAGACAGCTTGACCATCGAAGGTTGGTTCCGCTTCTCTTCGACCGGCGGCAATCAAGTGCTGGTGAACAAAGCCTTGAACTGGGCAACTCCGGCATTCTACACATTGCGTTACTTCTCAGGAGCCTTGCAATTCCTGATTGGCGACGGCACTGGCGCTGGCGTCGATACTCTATCCATAGCTCAGCCGACTCAGCCCGAGCAGTGGATTCACTTGGCCGCTACATTCGACGAGTCGACAGGCATGATGCGCCTCCTGGTCAACGGCAATGTGATCGCTGCCAAGGAAACTAACAAACGCATCGGCACAGCAGGAGCCAACATCCCACTGTTTATCGGCAACGATGTTTATCCTTTCACCGGAGATGCGTTTGGTCTGCGGCTGTGGAGTGAACCCAAGTCATCGACTGAACTGATTTTGGCCATGCACCAACAGCTCGGTCCAACCACGCCGAGTTTGTTTGTCGACTTGCGATTTGAGGAAGGGGACTCACTAACCTTAATGAATCATGCATCGCCCGAAAGCCGCGGCCTGCTCAAGGGAAGCGTTGTTCCCCGGCGCATCAGCGGCTTGGCACACTTAGAAACGACCCAGTTTACGGTGGCGGTGGAAGACGGCAAAGGCGGGTCGGCGCTGCAAAGGCTCGATGTGGCTGTCAAACCCCAACTCAGCGGTTCCATTTCGGGCAGCCTGTTTCAAGATGACAATGGCGATGGCGCAAAACAAACTACTGAACCACCACTAGCCAATTGGACTGTGTTCATCGATACCAACGGCAACGGCTATCGCGATGCGGACGAAGCGTTTTCCACGTCTGATGCGTCAGGGACTTTCCAGTTCAACCAATTGCTCGAAGGAAGTTACCCCGTTGCCACGGAAACGCCTGCCGGTTTCCCTCCGATTGCAACTCAGCCGATTTCGGTAACCAGCCAACAGAGCATCCCACTTGCGATACCGGCCCGGCCGGCACCCGGTGGACAACTGCGCGGCAGCTTGGCGTTGGCCGAGTCCTCGCAACCCTTGGCCCACCATCATGTTTTCGCGGACTTGAACGGCAACGGAATCTTTGATCCAGTGGAACCGCACACGTCCACCGATCGAAGTGGGCAATATGCATTGACCGGTTTACCGGCCGGTAACTACTCCGTCCGCACCTCGGTCCCTGCCGGTTGGTCGACCACAACTCCTGAGTCAGCCGCCCACGACGTGGTGCTCAGCCATGAAGAGCTTTTGGCGGATCTCGACTTTGTGCTCGCTCCCCGCGACGCACTCTCCGCACTCAAGCCGATGATCGTCACTCGACCGCCACTGATGGCCGAAGTGCACGAAACCTATCACTATGCTGTCGCCGCCACGAGCCCTGATGGCCGCGAGATCACCTACACTCTTTCGCTGGCTCCAACCGGCATGGTCATCGATCCCAGCACCGGTCAAATCGTCTGGACTCCAACGGGAAAACAACCGGGAAGCCATCAAGTGATCGTCCGCGCCGCGACCGACAATAGCAGTGTCGATCTGCAAGCCTTTGCCATCGAAGTCGCCGCTGCCAACACGGCCCCCATCGTGGTCTCCCGCCCCATCAGTCCGGCTGTCGCCAACCGTCCCTGGAGTTACCCAGTGGTTGCACAAGACGCCGAACAGACCGAGCCCGTGTATGAACTCGACGTTGCACCAGCCGGTGCTACCATCGCAGCCGACACAGGTTGGATCCAATGGACTCCGGATACCAGCCACATCGGAGAACGGTCGTTTATCCTCTCAGTCCACGATGCGGTTGAAGGTGTCACACGGCATGCGTTTGACCTGCAAGTGGTCGCGGATGCTCCCACGACAAGGCCCTTTACCATTCGTGCACCCCGAGCCGATGCAGCGTTGCTCAACAGTTACTTGTCGCGGGTCTCCGGCGTTGACTCCACGGGCCAACCCTTGTCGGCTGAATTGCTTTCGGGCCCGAGCGGCTTGAATCAGGATGCCAGCGGCTTCCTCGAATGGCAACCCACGGTCTCACAACTGGGCGAGCAGACGTTGCAAGTTCGCTTTCGCAGCGCCAGCGGTGATACTGAGGTCCATTCATTCTTGATCCGTGTCCGCCAAACCGTCGGTAACTCGGCGCCGCGCATCGAGTCCACCCCCAGCAGTCTATTTGCCAGTAGCCTATTTGCTACTGCCGGACAACTTTACGCTTACGATCCACGGGTAACGGACGATGATCACGATGCATTGTCTTTTGAACTATTAGCTGCACCCGCAGGGATGAGTATCCATCCACAACTGGGGACGCTCCGCTGGTTACCAACCTTGGATCAACTCGGGCAAAGCACGGTTACGCTGCAAGTTGTTGATCCGCAGGGAGGCTTGGCCACTCAATCATTCACACTGACAACGCGGCGGAAGGGCGGGCCACCACGGATCGAGTCGTTCCCTCCCACCCACGCGGCCGTCGGTAGTGGCTACCTTTACAGTCTTCTGGCCGTCGATGCCGAAAACGATCCACTCACTTACAGTCTGATCGAAGCTCCCGCCGGGATGACTATCGACGCGCGAACGGGCGAGATCGCTTGGACATCAACCGCAGCTCAACTGGGCCAACAAGCGGTCTTCATCGCGGTGGCAGATGCCTCGGGGAATCGAGCGACGCAGAGCTTTACGATCCAAGTCGCTGCGGGAGTCCCCAACCGAGCTCCGGTGATTTCGAGTGCCCCGAATCTGTTCGCTACCGTGGATGAAGCCTACCGCTACGATCTACAAGCCACCGACCCTGAAGGCTCGATCGTTGCCTATTCGCTTCGTCGTGGACCCGAAGGCCTGACAATTGACGCGCAGAGCGGACAAGTGACATGGACGCCAACTACGGGGCAGGCCGGGCGTGAAGTAGTGACGCTAGTAGCCACAGACGCTGATGGGGGCGTGGCGGTTCAGTCTTTTGAAATCGATATCCTGGGTGTCAACTCGGCACCGCAGATCATCTCCACACCACCGGCTTTTGCCTGGGCTGGCGGCGAATTCCAGTACGATGTGATCACCCGTGACGCTGACCGCGATCCGATCCACTACGAATTCACTTCCCCTGTTCCGGGCGGCATGACACTGGATCCACTTGGACGCATTCGTTGGCAAACCTCGGTTGGCGACATTGGTACCCATTCGCTCACCGTTCGCGCTAGCGATCCGCGTGGTGGTGCGGCGACTCAGCAGATCGAACTGGAAGTTCGCGCCGACAACGTTCCGCCTAAGGTCACTGTACTGCCGCGTGGTGGCGGTTGGCCCTGGGACGGCCCGATCGTCGTGTTGGTCAGTGCCGTGGACAATGTGGCTGTAACGCACATCGAATTTAGGGTGAACGATGTGCTTGTGCCGCTCGATGCCAATCGAACAGCCCGCTTGGCTTTCGAAGATTGGGGACCTGGTGTGCTGAACATGGTCGCCACCGCTCGCGATGCAGCCGGCAACTCCGCGAGTGGCACCGGTGTCTCGTTTTATCGCGATCCCGAAGTTGACTATGAATCGGGCGATGGGCTGCCCGTCGCCGCCATCACTTCGCCCAGCGACGATGGCACCGTCTATGGCATGGTCGAAATTTTGGGTACGGCCATCGGCGGTACGGCGGCGGCCACAGGTTTTAAAGAGTATCGCCTCTCCTACGCGCGGCTCGATCAACTGCAGTTCACTGAGTTCGTTCACAACACCACGTCGGTAACCGACGGGTTGTTAGGAGTGTGGGATACGACCTTGCTCGAAAACGACTCGTACATTTTGCGATTGGAAGTTGTCAGCGAAGCGGGCAACACGAGCGTGCATGAGACCACCGTTGGATTATCCGGCAATTTGAAGCTCGGCAATTTCCGTCTGAGCTTTGAGGACCTGACCATCCCAGTAGCTGGCATACCAATCACCATCGTTCGCACTTACGACACACTCCGGGCCGACCGCGATGGAGACTTTGGCTATGGTTGGCGATTGGAATACCGCAACACCGACTTGCGCGTGAGTTTACCGAAGAGTGGACTGGAAGATATTGGCATTTACACTCCGTATCGCTCTGGAACAAAGATATACATGACACTTCCGGGCGGCCAGCGTGTGGGCTGGACGTTTACACCTGAGTTCAAAGTGCTACCCGGCTTTGGCCAAAGCAGTAGTTTGGTACTAGCCTCGCCGCGGTACACACCCGATCGCGGCAACACGGCCACGCTCAGTGCGGGCCATGGTTGGTTAACTGTCAATGAGTATGGCGAACTGTATGCCGCAGCTGGTATGCCCTGGAACCCTGCCAGCCCCGACTTTGGCGGTGGATTTACGGTGACCACTGCGGATGGAACTCAATACTCCATTAACGGTGCGACGGGCTTAATGCACACAGCAACCGATCTCAACGGAAATGTACTTGAATTCACTGAGTCAGGAATTGGAAACGCATCAGGTGAGGCCGCAATTCTGATTTCTAGGGATCGCCAGAATCGAATATCAGCGATTATTGACTCAAATGGAAACTCACTCGAGTATCACTATTCACGCTCGGGCAATCTGACGGAAGTTGTAGACCGCGTAGGGAACAGAACATCATATGAATACCACTCCGAACACGAGCACTACCTGGAGAACGTAGTTGATCCGCTAGGGCGAACAGGGTTCCGCACGGTTTACTCAGATGATGGAAGACTAATTGGGAACACTGATGGTCTCGGAAGCTCGGCGACCTTCAACTATGATCCAGAAAATAGTTTGGTTCGAACTCGCGATCAACTTGGCTATGAAACAGTACATACATACGACTCAATGGGAAACGTCGTCCAAATCGTCGATGCACTGGGTGGAACGAAACGCTTTACTTACGATGTCGATAACAATGCAACAAGCATAACAGATGCACTGGGCAGAGTTACTCGCTTCACCTTTGACTCGTTTGGGCGTACGACAAGCACGATCGACCCTGCGGGGAATGAAACGCACACCTTGTTCGATCGATTTGGCAATGTTACCACCAAAATTGATGAACTCGGACGTTCTGTTACAAATACCTATGACCGTGCGGGCAATCTACTGCGTAGTACTGACCTCGCGGGAATGGTCACGGAGTACCAGGTGGACAACAGGGGACGTACGACTTCCGCGCAAATGACTTCCGGCTTAGCTATTTCAATTGACTATTTCGGCAGCCAGCCAAGTCACGTCAGGAATTGGCAAAATGTCTCTTCAATTGTTGAGTTCAATGACAATGGTAAAGCGACTCAACATGAACTAGAAATCAAATCGCGTGAACGAACTTGGATTGAGACCCACTCATACACGTTGGATGCGAACGATCGCGTCCTAACCACAACCTATCCAGACGGTTCAGTAGCAACTGTAGAGTACACCCCATTGGGGCAAGTCGCGGCTCGAGTCGACGCGTTGGGAAACCGCACAGAATTCAAATACGATGTACTGGGACAATTAATCGAGACAATCCTGCCCGATGGTTCGAAGATTGAAAGTACCTACAACCCTGCAGGGCAAATGACATCACGTATCGATCGTGCTGGGCGAGTCACTCGTTTTGAATATGATCCGCTGGGACGTCAAGTGGCAACCATCTACCCAGATAACACGCCCAATGATCCCAATGACAACCCGCGAACCGAGACAGTCTACGACGCTGTTGGGCAGGTAATTGCCGAAATAGACGAACTAGGAAATCGCACGGAATACGAATACGACATTGCAGGGCGCCGAGTTGCGATCCGAGATCCATTGGGCAACATGACACGCATCACTCACAACGCAAGTGGCGCCGTAGAGACGATCCAGGACGCACTAGGACGCACGACCAGCTACCTATACGATCCTGCAGGAAGGCAAGTAGGTGTGATCGCTCCATCGCTTGCCATCACAACGCAAATGCTGAATGAACTGGGTTTACCAATCGCCAAGACGGATGCAAATGGAAATAGTTTCTACTACGACTACTTACCCAACGGCTTGTTAACTCGCATCACTGACTCGCTGGGCAACATAACACAGTATGAATACGACTCCAGAGGCAAGTTGATACTCCAAACTGATGCGAATGGAAGAGTTACAGAGTTTGAATACGACCCGATGGGGCGAGAGTCTGCACGGATCCTTCCTGGCGGACAAGTCTGGCGCACAGAGTATGACCTGCTTGGAAGAGTGTCAAGAACGATTGATCCCAACAACAACTCTATCGACATGAGTTACGACAGCCTAGGTCGGCTTACAAACAAAACCCGCTCTGATGGTGTCCAATACTCGTTCAGCTATCACGCCAACGGTCTCGTAGAATCTATCGAAGGACCCGATGGCGTAGCTACATATACCTATGACGAACGAGATAGAATTATCAGTCGCAAACAAGCTGATGGGCAATCGATTAGCTACACCTACGATGTCACAGGAAGAATCACTTCACGGACGACGCCTGCGGGAGTGCTGGCCTATGAATACAACGCTGTGGGCGCACTTGTTGAACTGACCGATGCGATCCATGGCGCAACGAGATTCAGCTACGACGTATCAAATCAATTGGCACGCACTGATTTCCCGAACGGCGTGACTGAGTATCGATGGTACAACGAAGACGGCAGACTGACTCGCAAGTCGGCTACGGGACCCAACGGTGTGCTGACCGACTATGTATACACCCTCGATCATAGCGGTCGTGTTATCGCATTTATGAGCGATACTGAACAGGCAAGATACGAGTTCGACAAGAACTACCGACTCATAGAAGAGGCCTATAGTGATGGGCGAAGCATTTCGTATAGCTACGATTCAGTTGGAAACCGATTAACGCAAATCGACGAAGATGGCGTTACCCACTACGACTATGACGAAAACGACCGACTCTTACGTACAATTAGAGGCAGTACGGAAACGACTTTCACTTATGATGAGGCGGGAAATCTATTGACCTTAAGCTCGGGCGCTGACACCACCAAATATGAATGGGATGCTGAAAACAGGCTGAAGAACGCTGAGATCACGCGCAATGGTCAAACCAAAAAAGAACATTATCGTTATGATCACGAAGGCAATCGCATCGCAATCAAAGACGACTCCACCGAAACGCTTCACCTATTGGACCTGAGTAAACCGTTTTCCGAAGTGGCCGCTGAATTCTCGTCAAGCGGTTCGGCTATAGCACATTCCATCGAGAAATTTGGGGAAGTCAGAAATGGCATTCCTTCATACTTCCTGGCCGATCGAATCGGCTCCATACGCGTCGTAACGGATGCAGAAGCAACGGTCCTAGCAACTTTCGCGTACGAGGCCTTTGGTAGCATCTCAGAAAGTGTCGGTGTGAGTGGTACTTCCCTCGGATTCGCTGGCGAGCCATTATCATCTACCACAGGTTTAAGTCACTTTAGAGCGCGTCAATATGACTCGACTACCGGACGATTCATTAACGCGGATCCTTTTGTTGGCATACTCGACCGACCTTACAGTCGGCATCGCTACCAATATGCAGATAGCGATCCAATTAATAATACCGACCCCTCAGGCGAGCTAACGCTAATCAACGCGTTGGGTGGCTTTTTGGTCTTTGGAATCCTCACACCTCTCGTAGGTTCTACTTGGAGTTTGCTTTACCGTGCATCAAACCGCGTGAACATTGCGAGCCTAATGCAATACAACGGGAATCTCGCTTTGGGCCTGCAGCATGACGCGCGCGCTGTCTATGAAGCAAAAGTCATCATCGAAATGTTTTACAAATGGTATGACCTTAACGAGCATAAGCTGGCATCATTGTGTACGCTGGGTGCATTCGCGGACTTTACCGGTCGGAACATGGCATGCGGCAACCACGTTGAAAGTCTTTTCAAATACATCAACACCAACATGCAGGACGTTGGTGAGTTTCAGAAGTTCACGTTTAAAGCGTATGAGCAAAATATGTGGAGACATACGTTCCTAGTTGCAGAATATAACGACAACCCCAACATCGTCATAAATTTGGATTCATGGTTTGACGACCGATGGGCGCCGAGCATACCACCTAGCTTTTTAGATGCTCAACACGTTGAACATTGGACCATGCGAGGTGAATAGCTGTTACCGGCCGAATTGGCTCTTGATTTGTTACCGGCCGAATTTTGATCGCATTTTTTGCCGAATTGTACGGACCGCGATATAATCTAGGACGAAATGTGGCTGATGTAGGTCGAGTTGATGGCTGATAGGAGTACCTTGCGATGAGCAGCGCAGAACGTCCGGACTGTGTGTGCGTCGAAGACTACTTGGCCGGCGAGGAACAAGCTCGCACCAAGAGCGAATACATCGACGGTTGGGTACGAGCCATGGTTGGGGGATCACTGCGACACAATCGCGTTAAATTGAATTGCCTGATCCAGCTTGCAGCGAAACTAAAAGGCCACCGTTGCTGCCCCTTTGATTCTGACACCAAGGTTCGTATCGATCGCGCCGGCAAAAGGCGGTTCTATTATCCAGATGCCCAAGTGGTCTGCGAATCGAATGCACCCACCGCAGTGTTCCAAGATCGGCCAGTGTTGATCATCGAAGTCCTCTCGCCCTCGACCCGCCAGTATGATCTCGACGAAAAAATGGCTGCCTATCTCTCCATCCCATCACTCGAGTGCTACATCGCATTGGAACAACACCAACCCATCGCCATCGTTATGCGCCGCACCGATGGCGGCTTTCTGCGCGAGTGCTTCGAAGGAATCGAGGCCACAATCGACCTCCCGTTTCTTGGTTGCTCGTTGTCGCTACGCGAGAGCTACGATGGTATCGAATTCACCGCCGAATGCGTTCAGGAGGCGGACCTGGAGTACGAGGTGGGTTGATGCATGAGGCACCAGTCAGCGTAGGGTGGGTCCAGCGGACTAGCAGGCAACGGCTTGCAGTACGAGGATATCCTCTATCTCGTGGCGGTCCGCCTCAAAGCAGTACCAGCGCATACCCAGCACTGCCACAGGACGAAATGGGTTGATTCGTGCGTGAGCTCTAGCAAGAGGTCTTCTCTCCCCTCGCCCCGGTACTCCGGGGAGGGGGGCCGGGGGTGAGGGGGCGAGTCTTGCGCTAACGCGGCTTGCGCCCTGTATCCAATCGCTTTTGCAACGCTGCTTCAATCGAGCACAGAACGGACTCCGTTTCGAACTCGGCATCCTTAGCCAGAGAATCTCAAGACCTCAATACCCTGTGAATGCATCCATCGATCGCGCGCTGCATCGTAGGCCTTGCCTTGCTCGGGTCAGCCCCTCACCCCCGACCCCTCTCCCCGGAGTACTGGGGAGAGGGGAGAGGGGAGAGGGAATCTGCTCCCTTTCTTTAGCAAAATCCACTATGAGAATCCGGGTCTTTAGCAAGATCCACTACTAGACTCTGGACCTTCAGCAAGAGCCACTACGGGGGACTCGGGGATCTTTGGCAAGACACACTAACCCTCGGGATCATCCAGCAACTCTTGCAAGCGATGGCCTAACTCTCGCGGAAAGCGACTGGGCCAACTGGCGTCGATAAGGCCAATTTGAATCATATCTCTTAGGTGCGTGCGATCTTTATCGCGAAAACTATTGAGTTTCATCTCCACCAACGCCTGCAACTCAACCACCAACTTGCCGTCGATCTGAGACGCCTGCTCGACACCCGGCGCCGGACTGGTATAGTCCGCGCGGACCTTGCGACCGGCGAGCAGCACGTGGAGCCCTTGACTCGGCTTTCCCAGTGGACCATCCAGAAAGACCGTCACCCCCATCACCGAATCACGGACAAAGCCGGCTGCCTCCAATGCGATCGTCGCCCGATCCAAATCCTCCTCACGCAGCAAAATGTCCACATCCCGGGTATTGCGCACCGCCCCATCATCGATGGTGGCTACCCAGGCGGCCACCGCATTGCCGCCAATCACGGCATACGGAATCCCCGCATTTTGCAAAGCACTGCACGACCGATCCAAACGTTGCTTGACGAGTTCCACGGCTCGAAACATCCTTTCAAAAACAGAGAACGTCTCTTCGCGCACAGTCATATTTTCGTCTTGAGGATTCATTCCTAGAATATAACCCGTTGGTAACTCGGTCGCGCTAGCCGTGTTTCGGAATGCGGCGCACCAGTGTCGAGCGATTGTCCCAATCGCTTACGAGACATTATCTTACAAAACTTCACATGCATAAGCAGCCAAAAACGGCAATTGCATGCATCTGCCGGTTGGAGTGAAGGAGCCTGAACGATTGGACAATCGTTCCACACTGGGACAATTGTTCGACACTAGTTGGTTTCGCCGAGTTGCTGGCGAAGGCGACGGAGGATCCGCGAGCGATGTTGTCGGATGGTGGCTTCGCTCATCTCCAGCTCCTGAGCGACCATGGCGACGGTTAGACCGTCGATCGTCGTGCGCCAGAAGGCTTGCCACGATCGGGGTTCGAACTCGTTACGAACTTGCTCCAGCGCTCGACGAACCAACACGGCGAACTCGGCTCGCTCGAGTACGTCGCTGAGATCCAGATGCTCGGGAATGTTCTCATCAGGTGCCTCCTGCATGACCTGTAGCGCCGTACTGCCGCCAGTCGCTAACGGGAATCGTTGCTGTCGCCTGAGTGCATCGATGATCTTGTGCCGCGCCAGTGCCCATAACCACGCGCGAAAACTGCCACTGGTGTCGCTCGGTCGATAGCGATCGATGGAACGCGATACCGCAAAGAACACCTCTTGCTCCAAGTCGCCAATGTCCGCTTCAGCAATCCCCCGGCGGCGACACCAAAAGGCCACCAGCGGCGAGTACAAATGCACCAACTCGTTCCAGGCAGCGCCGTCATCGCGGCGGATTCGAGAAATCAGGCTCAGTCGCGTTGCACTGGATTCCAGCAAGTTGTTACCTTGGATGGTTTTAGTTTTCTTCGCTTGGTTCAGTTAATTGATTTTCATTCGACAGTGCGAGGCCACCGCTCTAGATATTTTCGATCGTAATTTGACCAATAAAAATATGCTGTCGGGAGAGAGAGGCTCCTGCCGAGCTTTCTCGGGCAGCGTTCTAATGTCCACAAGAAAAAAGAGTACGGCAAGTTGCTTGTGAACGGTAGGTGGCGGCCCGCTAAAGGCTCCGCAGGAGCGTCGCTCTCCCGTGACCGCGTCGCGATCTCGTCACCCGGTGCAATCCTCGCAAATTGAACGCTATATGGGTAGCGGCCCGCGGCTAGCGCCGTCGGCTCACGAAAGCATGTCACACCCAATTCGATTAATGGGATGTCATCCATGGTAACATGATAAGCCGAGGAAAATTGCGATGCAAACCGTAGCCTGCCCACCAACCGAACAACTGAAAGACTATCTGTCCGGGAAACTCGACGAATCCGCGTCGGATGTCCTGGCTCAGCACCTGCTCGACTGTCAGGCCTGTGAACGCACCGCCGTGGAACTCGAACAGGAGCCGGACACATTGGTCGAATTACTCCAAGAGGACACGTCAGCGGCGGAACCAAGCCAAGCACCCACCAGGCAAGAGGTTGCCGCCAACTCAGACCTTCTCCAGTTCCCGCAAGTGCTCGGACAATACGAACTGCGAACTCGCCTGGGGACCGGCGGAATGGGGGCGGTCTATCTGGGGCGGCACAAGAGTCTGGATAAGCAGGTGGCGATTAAGCTCTTGCCGGTACTCCCCGCCCAGAACACCGAGTTCGTCGCCCGTTTTCAGCGCGAGATGCGGGCGGCCGGAAAGCTCGACCATCCCGCCATCGTGCGGACCACCGACGCAGGCGAGCACCAGGGGATCCACTATCTAGTGATGGATGCAATCGACGGCATGGACCTCGGGCGGTTGGTACGCGTCGAAGAAAAACTCTCGGTTGCGGACGCCTGCGAAATGGCTCGTCAAGCCGCAGTGGGTTTAGCGCATGCCCATGAAAAAGGGATCGTGCATCGCGACGTCAAACCCTCGAATTTGATGCTCGACGCCAGCGGTCAGATCCGGATCCTCGATTTTGGTCTGGCGCAAATTGGCTTTTGGGAATCGGGATCGGCGGAGATCACCACCGTCGGGCAGTTGATGGGGACACTCGACTACATGGCCCCAGAACAAGCCGAACGAGGCGGAGCGGTCGACTACCGCGCGGACTTGTATTCACTCGGCGCAACGCTGTTTCGCTTGTTGACCGGTCGCGCA
>JBGSUV010000121.1:0-77136 GCA_041753315.1 Pirellulaceae bacterium
GAGGAGGAGTAGGAGTAGGAGTAGGAGTAGGAGTAGGAGTAGGAGTAGGAGTAGGAGTAGGAGTAGGAGTAGGAGTAGGAGTAGGAGTAGGAGTAGGAGTAGGAGTAGGAGTAGGAGTAGGAGTAGGAGTACGAGCACGAGCACGAGCACGAGTAGGAGAACGAGAACGATTTATGCAAACAGGTAGTAGACGAGCAGCTTAAAGTACTCGTGGGAGATCGGGGCATACAACTCAGCGCTCTCGATGGCGCGCGTTGCAGAGAAAACAGTGATCTTTGTTTCGCTTGGGAATGACCACTGAAAGCACAAAAGACTGCGCCGTGTATGAGGAGCCGATGTTACAACTACAACGCTCTTAAACCGTGGTGCTACTTCTGCCATCGCTTCCGCTTCGCTGAGTGAACTCATGAGCGAAGATTCTTCGGCGTCAATCAACCGCACTGCTTGTCGCTCGACGCCAAGGTGCTCCAGGTAACCGATGGCTCGCTCTGCGTTTGAAAGCAGTTTGCGCGAAACGAAATCATAGCCCGACGACCGGCGCTCGTTAAGCAGATAAATCTCTTTGACTCGTCCCATGTGGTAAAGGTCCGACGCAGCTCGGAGTCTCTCAAGATAGGCGTAACCGTCCGCCATCACATAGGCCACCTCACCGCTCGCTTCTTCGTGGTGAACGTATAACGGTTGAATCAACACAGCGCGGACTATTTTCAGCGATGGCAAGGCAACGAAAACGACCCAAGCTAGCGATAGCCATACGCAGTAGCGTCCAATTTTTAGCCACCTGTGCTTTGAGTTTGATATTGTCATTGATTTGGGGAATCCGCTCGGTGAAGTCCACGCTCCGACTCATGCTATCGATAAGTTCAACTGCCCTTAACGACTGTCCGTCAATACACCTGCACCTTCCCAATGGATTTCCTCATCATCCGCGTCTAGGTCGGCTGAAATATCCTTTTGTCGCAAATCGATGAACAATCCGCCATCGATGTCATCTTGGGACTTTCGCGCGTCCTTGGAGTTCGCAAACCACCATAAGTAGCTGCATGGCAAAAAGGTCAGGGCGGTGACTGTTGCTCCAAGAATACCAACACCGATAACAACTGCCAGAGGAGGCCAAAATTCGCCTCCGCCGAGAATCAGAGGCAAGAACCCGGCAACCGTGGTCAGGGTTGTACACAACACGTGCCGCGTGCATCCCATCACCGTGTCAACCGCAGCTTCGACGTTCCCATGTCGCGCCTTCTGGTCTTCGCGCAGGGCCGACAATACGACGATTGAATCATTGACCGCGACACCAATCAGTCCAATCGTGCCCACGATAGCGGTAAAACCCAATGGGTAGCCGAGTAACCAAAGGGCACCGGTACCTAGCCCAATCGAGAAAACGCCAATTGCGCTGATAATCGCTGCCAGTCGAAACGACTGCAGTGCGATCACCAGGCAGCACAGAGTGGCCAGGGCAACAAGCGGCACATGACTAAGTAGATTGCCAACGGCAGCGGCGCGTTCCGAGGTTTCGCCACCAAATTCCAGTCGATAACCGTAGGGCATGGCAATGGGCTCATTGGCCAAGTCCGCCTGCAGTCGCTTGAGCACAATGGACGGGAGTGCGCCTACGGCGACAAACGCATGTATCTCGTTGACACGCTCTCCGTTCATGCGCGTAATTGCAGCTCGTTCGGGTTCAATACGAATAGTACCAAGCGCTTTGAGCGGTGCATTCTTGCTTTGTTGTTGGTGAGGTTCTGTGAACACACTCAGTTCGTCCAGCGCCCCTAATCTTGAATGCTTATCAGCCGTGCGAATGCGAACTGGAAGCATTTCAGTTTTTTCTTGCAAATAGCCAGCAGAGAGGCCTTCAAGTTGCGAATAAACCTGCCCCGCCACGCTGCGTTCACTCAAGCCGGCGGAACGTACGCGGGCAGGGTCTAACTGAATTTTGGCAAGCGGCCTCGTCTCTGACATGTCGGATCGAACGTGAAGCACATCAGGTAGATTGCGCAGGCGTTGTCGCACCTCGCCACCCAAGGCCTGTAGTACATAGTCATCTTGTCCGTAGAGTCGAATTTCGATTGGAGCGTTGACTGGCGGACCTTGTTCAAACAACCGCACCGTTGCGCGACCCTCTACCAGCTGTGCGTTTAAATCTTGTTGAAGTTGGGCGAGCAACCGTTTGTCAACCAGCCTACCTTTGACTTCGATGATGCCTTGTGCATAGCTGGGCGTATTGGATCGAAGTGGCAGTTGGTTGTAGTAAAATGCAGGACCGCTACCACCCAAGTACCAGCTTGTGTTCGCGATTTCCAGCGCTCTCTGGCGTACGATGGATTCAACGCGTTCAACGTACTGCCGAGTCGCTTGTTGCGACGCTGATGCATCCAATTCCACTTCAATTTGAAATTGATTTCTATCGGCCGCAGGGAAAAATTGCTCTGGCAATGTTAGGCAAGCGATGCCGCCGATCGCGGGCAATGCGCATCCCACCGCAATCCCTAGAGCTGGGCGTCGGAACAAATAGTTCAACCAAGTTCGGTAGGAAGCAGTTAGCTGGGGGACTTTCACGCCATTCTTAAGTACATCCGACCAAGTCTTATTCGCATGGTTGGTTTCCGGTACGACGGCAAAAACCTTGGTCGCTAGTGCCGGCAAAAACAGTAATGCTAAAATCAACGAACTGCAGACCGACAAAATGACCGTCATGCCGATCGATCCCACAAACTCCCCCGTGGGGCCCTGCATGAATGCGAGAGGACAAAAGGCCAGCGCGGTTGTCAGCGTTGAACCGACCAATGGCATGGTCAGTCGTTTGATGATCGTCCGGATGATTTCCTTGGCGCCCACCGCGTTTCGACGAAGTCGCTCAACTTCGTCGACGATGATGATCGCATTGTCAACCAATAAACCCAGTGACAGGACGAGCCCGGTGACTGACATTTGGTGCATGGGAATTCCCAGGACACGCATTCCACCTAACACCATACAGCTGGTCAACGGTAGCATGATCGAGACCAACAAGGCGGCCCGCGTGCCCATGAACAACATGGTGACCAATCCTACCGCCACGCAGCCGAGCAGTAGGTTCATCGCAAGTTCTTTCAATCGCACACTCACGTAGTGATTTTGAACCAGCAAATTTTCAAATTGCATTTCTTGTGGCAAACTTGCTCGGAAGTCGGCAACCATCGCCCCGACTTGTTTCGTCCATGTTTCGATTGAATGTCGCGGGTCATGTTTGATGCCAACGACAATCGCTGGCTTTCCATTGACGATCACGAGCGACCGAGCTGGGCGGAGGACTTGGCGTTGAATATTGGCTACATCGCACAGTCGCAGAACTTCGCCATCATCCCCCTGACGCAATACCGTACGCGCTATATCGTCGAGCGATTGGAACTCGTTTTCGACCTTAACGCCTAACTCCGTTTGGCTACCGTATACCATTCCGGCCGCATCCTTGGCATCCGACAAGCTCAAGCGTGCAGAGATCGCTTCAATGCTCAATCCAAGTCGGGCCGCTTGGTGTGCGTCCACTTGCACTAAAATTTCTTCTTGGGGTTCACCAAAAATGTCAACCAGCTTGGTGCCTGGTATCGCTTTGGAGCTGTCCTTATATTGCAACGCGTAGCGCCGCATTGCGCCATAATTTGCTTCACTATCTGTATTCCAAACGACCGCACCAATCCATGCATACGCGCTTACTGAAGTGTCCTCGACCACCGGCTCAGTTGCTTCCTTGGGCAATTCCGACTTGGCCTCTTCCACCTTGCGACGGACTCTTGACCATACATCTTCGGTGTTCGACACAGAGTCTTCGAGTTCGAACGATATCCACGAAGCGCCAGCGCGACTTTGCGAACGCAAGTATTTCAGTTCAGGCACTTCCAACAGGTACGATTCAATTTTCTCAGTGACCTTCGCCTCAACTTGAGTCGCATCCGCGCCGGGTAGCAACGTTGTGACCGACAGGGCGCGTTGCGACAGCGGTGGGTCTTCCATGCGGGGAAGTTCAATGATCGACGTAATGCCGACTCCCCCAATCGCCAATAAGATCAAGATGAGCAACCGGCGGTCACTTTGCAGCCTTAATGGCATCGCACAAAGGAATTGCTCAAGCATGTTTTCGTTGCGACTCACGATTGTACCCTAGCTAAACTCGCAGATGTATTGGCAAATGCAGACTGATGGTCATCAGTGGGATGAAACCAAGTTGACGCTATCTGCGGCGTCTTGGGTTCGCAGCAACACCTTTTGTCCGGGAGAAATTCGATGCGTGCCGTTGACAACGATCAGGCATTCCTTATGAAGTTCACCCTGAACTTGTATCAGGTCGGCTTGCTCTCGAATAATCTCAATCGGCTGTTGCTCAATTTGGTAAACTTCGGACTCGGCGGTTGATCGGGCGACGTAACAACTCCACTGCCCATGCGCCGATGAAACCAGGCACGAGCGAGGTACCCAAATGGCAGAAGAATCGACGTCCGTTTGTATTTGAACTGTGACCGCCAGTCCTGGAACGAGAGCCACATCCTTGGATTCTTTTAGGGTAAAGATTGCTTTCTGCATGCCGGTGACATCATCAATGGCTGGAGAAATGCGGTCGAGTGAAGCAATGTAATCCCTGCCATTGATTGACACGGCGATGTTTGCGGGCTGGGACGCATTGGCCACCGCGGCGACTTTCGAAGGAGGAAGTCCAGCGTGAACTTCAATTTGCTCGATATCGAGAATGCTCAGTATGGGTTGGCCTGGTTTCAGCAATTCACCTTCGGTTACATAAACCTCTTGGATCGTACCATGAAACGGAGCGCAGATCGTCGCTTCTTCCAACTGCAACTCCAAGTGCCTGAGCTTTGCGCGCGCCACTTCGACGGCGGCCCTTTGAGCGGCAATTTGTTCCGGGCGTACACCCATCCGCAGTTCGTCCAAGGTTTGTTCAGCCACTGCAAGCTGTGCCTCAGCGGCCCGTAACATAAAGCTGGATTGATCCACCTCCTGCGAAGCAACCGAATCCGTCTTGGAGGCCGAGACCATGCGTTGATAAGTCAATTTGCGCAGCTCGACCGCCGCTTTGCGCTCACTGACACTGGCGACTGCGCGCTCGATTTCTTGTTGGCGGGCACCTGCCACGACTTCATCCAACCGCGCCGTGGCTGCGTCAAGTTCACCGCTGGCCAGGCGAAGACTGTTTTGCAACTCGGCGGCATTCAGTTGTACCAGTGGGCTCCCCTGCTCCACGCTGTCACCAACATCGAAATACAATTCTTCGACGCGTTCAGCGATTTTGGTCGAAATCACCGCCGACCTTCGCGGCCGCAAGACGCCATAATAGGCTTCGAACAGGCGCTCAGGGGTACAAGCTTGTACTGATTGCACGGAGACTCGCTGCAGTGGTGGCGTGGGGGATGAGGCTGGTCTTCGACTTCCCTGGTAGCATACCAACCCGGTGAGAAGTCCGAGCGGGACAAGGCAAATTAGCCACCATCGGTTGCGCATCGCTGCGTGCATTGCATTGAGCCTTGAATGGAGTTTGTCGATATTCTAAGTCAGCGAATTGTTTCGGCGTGGTTCCTTAATTAACTTGGGTTGCCGCTAGCTAATGTCAAGCAAAGTCAAATGGCTGGTAGCGGAAATTGCTCAAACAACTGAGAAACACAAGTTGATTTCGATTGCAGGGCTTGTATCGACTGCGCAGCGGCTATCGATTGTTAGAATTGTGTCGATTGCAGAGTTGAACAATTGTCCTCAATTGTTTGAGCAGAGTAGAGTAGAACAATTGTCCCCAATTGTTTGAGCAGAGCAGAGTAGAACAATTGTCCCAATTGTTTGAGTTTAAGCAGCGCAGAACAACTGCCCTCAATACTGTCCTCAATTGTTTGAGACCCAGCTAAAGACAACCATGTCTAACAAAACAATTGGGGACAATTGTTCTACACTGCAATTGTTCTACACTGCATACATTACCATCGCTTCAGAAGAGTCGAAATTAATTGCCAACCCAACTCGTTAAAGTTGATGAATGGAATGACTTACGTGAGCCGCTTGGCTGCATGCCCAAGCTGAATGGGCATCAGCAAGGTTGGCTGCGCGCCATCGAGCATGGGCTTGGACACAAGCCACTGCTTTTAGCCCACAAAAATCATGCTGGGATCATTGACGGGTTGTTGCCGTTGATGCATGTCAAAAGCATCTTGTTTGGCAAATTTTTGACCAGCCTTCCGTACATTAATACAGGTGGACTGTGGTGTGATGATGTTGCCGTGGGAACAGCGTTAATCGACCACGCCTGTTTGCTGGCTGAGCAGTTGAATGTGCGATATCTGGAGCTTCGTCACGAAAGTCTGTTTTCACATTCGAAGCTGAACGCACAACGCACCGACAAAGTGCATATGCGACTTGCCCTGCCAAGTGATGATGCGACCTTTGAGACATCGATGAAATCGAAACTCCGTAGTCAAGTGAAGAAGTCGCATCAGCAGGGGCTCAGCGTCGAATTTGGACAGATGGAACTACTCGCCGATTTTTATCGCGTGTTCTCCATTAACATGCGCGATCTTGGGACTCCTGTTTTCCCACAGCGGCTCTTTTCGGAAATTTTAAAGGCGTTTTCGCAAGATGCGGAACTGTGTGTGGTTCGTTTTCAACAGCAGGCGGTGGCCGCGGCGCTGTTGATTCACGCTGGCGGGATCACCGAAGTCCCCAGCGCCAGTACCTTGCGGAAATTCAATCACCTGTCAGCCAACATGTTCATGTATCGAAACTTGCTACGACGAGGAATCGAACGCGGTAGTCACACATTTGATTTTGGGCGTAGCAGCAAGGAGAGCGGGACGTTTAAGTTCAAAGCCCAATGGGGAGCTGAACCGCATCCGGCAATTTGGCAGTATTATTTGCGCAAAGGGAATGTCGACGACATGTCTGCCAGCTCGCCCCGGCGGGAGAAGCTCATAGAGCTCTGGAAAAGATTACCGCTTGTCATCGCAAATACCCTTGGCCCGCCAGTTGTGCGAGGCATACCGTAGCAGGAATTCTTGCCTCGTGCCCACGGCTCCGCCTGGGCATGCCTGCACCGAGGCTCCTGCCTCGCTTTAGAATCTACCGCGATTCTTGGCCGCCCTTGCCATCCACCCACCGCGTAAGGAGCCCCGGAACGAGCGGGAAAGGGGGAAGGGAGCTACGCGGTGTGAAGAGAGGCGGGAGCCTCTGCGCAGCGCGTTCCGAGGCAGAGCCCCGGAACGAGCGGGAAAGGGGGAAGGGCGCTACGCGGTGTGAGGAGAGGCGGGAGCCTCTGCGCAGCGCGTTCCGAGGCAGAGCCCCGGAACGAGCGGGAAAGGGGGAAGGGAGCTACGCGGTGTGAGGAGAGGCGGGAGCCTCTGCGCAGCGCGTTCCGAGGCAGAGCCCCGGAACGAGCGGGAAAGGGGGAAGGGCGCTACGCGGTGTTAAGAGAGGCGGGAGCCTCTGCGCAGCGCGTTCCGAGGCAGAGCCCCGGAACGAGCTTGCCATACATTTGGAAGGTGTGCGATAGCCGCATTGGTGGTTCGGCAGTTCGGACCGCTTGCTGACTTGATGATACCCGAAGAATCAGTCTGCATCCCCCCCGAAACACAAAAAAATCTCAGTTGCTCTGTCTCTCGACTTGCCAGCCGCTTGCCTAAATCTCCAATCTGACTAGTATGACAGGACATGATAGACCCAATTAGAACAACTTGTACCAGTCTTGCCACCATGCGTAACCTAGTAAGTTTCCTCAGCTTCCTATTCGTCTTTATGACTTGCAGCGCCGTCGCTTCCGCGGGCGTTTTGAAATACCCAGACATATATTCAAATAGTTTGTTCGTTGACTACAACGCGACTGGGTTTTTTGTGGAAGGCGCTGCATGGAAGCTCACAACTGCCAAAGGGAATTCCAAGTTCATTTACGGCGACTCTGGGCGAGGTGGTTTGTTCTCTTTAAACGCGGTTGTTGATAACGCTGGAAATCTTGCAAGTGGTGTGTTGGAAATACGAGGGAAAGTTAATGGGATGACCGAAGTTGGGACACTCCTTAAAGCGGAACTAACTGGGCTAACGTCAGCGTTTGCGAGCAACCCTACGGTTGAGTCGTCCTTTTTCTTTTTTGATTTTCGGGTACTTGCAAGCCAATCGCTGCTTGCCAATCTGTACGGATCGACTGGGCTTGTAACCTTGGACGCTGGCGTAATCGGAGTTGATTCATTTAATCATTTCTTCTCTAGCTCAAACAATACAGCAGATACCAACCCCACCGTTCCCGAACCCAGTGCGGCCGCAATTTGGGCAACGCTCTTAGCCTGTGGATGGGGAGTTTGTCGTCGCAGTGGTCGCACGCTCGACCGACTGTTCGCCGCCGGGCGTTAACACGCGGTCCCCCCTTCATCTTCCACACGCATCGTCGTGTTGCGGCAAAATGAGACGCTTGACGCTCTTAAAGTGTCAGCACAACGCATCAAATGCGCCCATTCCTTCTTAGAAATTCAGTTTCGCACCTTAAGCCGAAACAGAGTCCATTTTCAACTTGAGTACACCGTCGGAGTTCTGCTATGAAGACTCGCAATAATAAAAAAAACCGCGTAAGAAAACACCTTAACTTTGAATCGCTCGAAGCTCGTAGGCTACTCACGGTCGCACCATTTGCGCCAAGCGTTCCGTTCATTGGTTTTTTTGGACCCGAAGGATTGGAATACAATGCAACGTCGGACCTCTTCCAGCTGCGTGCTGAGCCCGACGTTTATGATGATGGCGTCGACTTCGAATTCTTCGATTTCAGCTCCGCCAATGACTTGTCATTGGCGGTTGACTTTTTAATCGATAGCACGGGAGGATTTGTATCGGGGATCGCTGGCAATGACCTCGAACTCCGCGGTTCGTTAGATTTACCTGGTGGACCTTTTCCAGACTATGACGGCATACTTCTGACCGGCGAAGTTCTCGACTACGGTGCCTACGATCTCAATATTGGTCCTCAGGCGATTGATACCTTCTATTTTCGCGTGCAAGTCACCGGCGGAGCTATGGCCTCGGTATTCGCTGGACAGGACATCGGAATCGAACTATCTAGCGAGTTTTCCACGTTCAACGGCGTGTTCACACAGAATTTCTCAGGGAGAATTAAAGGTTCGCTGAGCCCCATTGAGAAATTGAACGAAGAACCGGTAGCGGTGGGCAACTACGTTTGGGAAGATCTCAATGCGGATGGGCTGCAAGACGCAAATGAACCTGGAATTGAAGGTGTGTTGGTTCATTTGAAAGATGCCAACGGCGATATCATCGATTCCCAGTTTACCGATCAGGATGGATACTACCTTTTCGACGAACTTCCACCGGGTACTTATTCGGTTGCCTTTGTCAAACCTGCCGGCTACGAATACACTTTGATCGACTCGGGCACAGACGATGAATTGGACAGCGATGCCAACGCTGCCAGCAATGGGATGACTCCAACCACGACGCTCGCTGCAGGTGAACAAGACTTGAGCTTAGACTTAGGCCTCATCCGCTTGGCCAGCCTGGGCGACTATGTTTGGCACGACGAAGACACCGATGGCATCCAAGATGCAAACGAAGTTGGTATCAACGACGTTGTCGTTACTCTGCTGTCCGACACCGACAACGATGGCGATATCGATGATGTGGTTGCCACGACGATGACGTTCAACAACGGCGTCAACGATGGATTCTATGAATTCACCAATCTGTTGCCGGGTGTGCCCTATCAAGTGCAGTTCGACATGCCCGTCGGCTTTGATGCCGTCAGCCCGCTTGATCAGGGATCTGATGACACGCTGGACAGTGACGCCGGCGCTCTGTTGCTCACCCCAATCGTCGTACTGATGAGCGGTGAACACAATCCAACACTGGATGCGGGCTTCTATTTGCGTCAGCCTGGTATCGATATCGAGAAATTCACCAACGGAGTCAACGCGGACACCGTCCTTGAAGCTCCTGAGATCGCTCCAGGGGCGACCGTAACCTGGACCTACCACGTCACGAATACTGGCAACCTGGCCTTCACCGCTGCGGAAGTAGTAATCGTGGATGATGCCGGTACTCCGGCCAATACCGCGGACGACTTCAGCACGACCTCGGGTGATATCGTCTTGGTGCCCAGCAGCGATGTTGGGAACGATGGCATTCTTTCACCGGGTGAGGTGTGGGTTTTCACCGCCAGCTCAACCGCCCTGACTCTTTCATCCGGTCCCGTGGGTCCAGCCGATTACTTTTATTTCTCGGGCAATAGCTACACCGACGGAACGGATGGAAATATTCGTACCAGTTCCGCCGGTTCCGTATCGGTGAATGCAAGTGCGTTTAGTCGCGACAAAAGCTCGGGCGCATGGGCTCCTGCTTTTCTGGGAAGCTATTCTGGCGGGCTTGGAGTGACGGATAGCAGCGAAGGTTCCGGTGGCAGCTCGATGCATACGGTCGACAACGTCGGTCGAGATAACTATGTTCTGTTCGAATTCTCTGAGTCGGTGATCATCGACAGTGTTACTTTGGGTTACGTGGTCGACGACAGTGACCTATCGATCTGGATTGGAACACTCAGTGCACCGTTCAATAACCACGTACAATTAAACGACGCGGTGCTCGCCAGTCTTGGGTTCAACGAAATAAACACCACGGAATCGAGTTCTGCCCGCACAGCGAACATCAACGCTGGGAATGTCGCTGGGAACGTGTTGGTCGTTGCCGCCTGGACCGGAGACACCTCTCCCGAAGATCGCTTTAAGCTCCAAAAGTTGAAGTTCAACAAGACCTCGGTTGGATATTATGGAAACCTTGCAGAAGTCAACGTGCCCGGGGCTTCCGACAATGACCCGAGCTACTACCGCAATCCACAGCAGGCCAATCCGGGCATCGACATTGAAAAGCTAACCAATGGCTTAGATGCTGACACTTTGGCCGCAGCGGCGTCCATTGCACCGGGCGATACCGTGACATGGACCTATGTGGTCACCAACACCGGAAATGTGCCGTTTAGCTTGTCAGAGGTAGTGATCGTCGACGATGCGGGGACACCAGGAGATTCCTCAGATGACTTTGGAACAGAAACGGGAGACATTGTTCTAAATCTTGCAACCGATGTTGGTGCCGATGGTTTATTGTCTCCAGGTGAAGTCTGGGAGTTCACTGCCAGCGATATCGCTCAGTCGCTCGTGACCACTCTCTCGGGCACGGCCAGCTCATTTATCCTTTCAGGAAATACGAGCACCGACGGCACCGACGGAAACATGCGTACGTACAGCAGCAGTGGCGTATCGGTCAAAGCAAGTGCATTCAGTCGCGATCGATCCAACGGTGCATGGGCCGCTTCTTACTTGGGCGCCTACTCAGGTGGCTTAGGGGTCACCGATGGCAGCGAAGGTTCCGGTGGCAGCAACATGCACATGGTCGACAATGTGGGTCGAGACAACTACGTTTTGTTCGAATTCTCGGAACAAGTTGTGATCGATATGGTGACGTTGGGCTACGTGGTCGGAGACAGCGATCTTTCCATCTGGATTGGCTCGTTAGCTGATCCGTTCAACAACCACGTTCAGCTGAGCGACAGTCTGCTGAATAACCTTGGGTTTAGCGAAGTCAATTTAACTAACCTGTCATCCTCCCGTACCGCCAACATCAATGCGGGTAACGTAGCGGGTAACGTCTTGGTCGTTGCCGCATGGACGGGCGATTCAACTCCCGACGATCGCTTTAAGATTCAGCAGCTCAAATTTAACAAAGTAACGCGCGGCTCGTACAAGAACGATTCGGTCGTAACGGTCCCAGGCGCATCGGATCAAGACCCAAGCTACTATGTGAATCCCGCCAACGTCAACGTGGTTGATCTATCGGTCACCAAGTCGGATGGCGTCGACACCTACACCGCTGGCGGTTATACGACCTACACGGTTGTCGTGAGTAACAATAGCGAAATTTCGGTGAATGGCGCTCAGATCATCGACTATGTGCCAGTTGGGGTTTCGCAGGTAACTTGGACCGCCGTGGCCTCTGCGGGCTCGACGGTTTCATCGACTTCAGGAACGGGCGATATCAACTTGTTGGCCAATCTGGCTCCAAGTGGAACAGTGACATTAACGGTAGTCGTCAAGTATTCGTCGTCAGCCAGTGGGGCCATTAAGAATTCGGTTAAGGTGGTGACGCCGCTTGGTACGCTCGACTCCAATCTCGATAACAACTATGCCAGCGATACCAATACGCCGGTCGTGAACCATGATCCTTTGCAATGCGGCGACACTGCATCCATTGGATTTTGGAGCAGTAAACATGGAAAACGTCTGATCAAGTCGTTGAATTCCGGATCGAGCTCAACAGCTTTAGGCAATTGGCTAGCCGCTAGTTTTCCACATCTGTATGGAGTACATGCGGGAGCGAACAATTTGACTGGCAAATCGAACTGGTACGTTTATGACCGGTTCATTCAGTTCAAAAACAGCCATGGGATGAAGGTCGACGCGCAGATGTTGGCGACCGCCTTTGCCGTTTATGTAACCGACAAAGATTTTGCAGGGATGGTTGCCGATCACTACGGCTTTAACGTTTCCAATACCGGAACTGGTGCGAAGACCATCAATATTGGAAGCAAAGGTTCATTTATCGGGCTGGCCAACTATCAGTCGTATACGGTCATGCAACTTCTTCAGCAGGCAAATGCCAAGAAGCAAGCCGGCTCATTTAACAGCAACGCCTTTAATAAGATTTTCGACAACATCAACCAGGCTGGTCATTAGGTTCGGAGGCTGTTAGGCGTTAGGCGTTAGGCGTTTGGCGTTAGGCGTTTGGCATTAGGCGTTTGGCATTAGGCGTTAGGCCGGAGATGGGAGATGGGGCGGGAAATGGGACACGACCCGCCACCCTCTTCATCCGAGCTCCGGCCTTGCCATCCGTGCGAAACACAATCCGCGCAACGTTGATGTCGGATGTACCAATCCCAGCTCGCATCAGTTGCGTAGCAACGACATCCGTTAGCCTGATCGTGGGCAGGGATGATCGAACATGGTGCGGGTCGCGAAACGCTCTGTGCGGCTTTCATTGCACCTGGGGTTCTAATTGACTATCGGCTGCCATCGCTTCGCGATTAATTTGCAACGAGGATCGTGGTCGGGGATGATCGAACATGGTGCGGCGCGGCTTGCATTTCGCGCCACCTTCCGCCGGCGGAAAATGGGACACGACCCGTCACCCTCTTCATCCGTGCTTCGGCGTTGCCATCCGTGCGAAAACACAATCCGCGAAACTGTTGATGTCGGATGTACCAATCCCAGCTCGCATCACCCAGTTGCGTAGCAACGACATTCGATAGCCTGGGGTGTAGCTTGCCGGGGTCCGAAAGGGGCCCCGGCAAGCGGAACCCCAGGTACATGGTAAAACTCGGCAGGCGACCGAGCAGGTGATTTCCCAACACCAAAACGCCCAACCGAGGTCGCAATTGGAGGCTGAGGGCCGGAGGCCTTGCCACGCTACGCCCACGCCTGGGGTTGTGCGCGCACACCGAACCCGTACACCATTTCTCCGCAACACGCATTGGGACGTCCAACCTTGTTGCGTCCTCGGGGAAGACCAACGCTTCGGTTTGCTCACCTGCTCGGACGCTCCGTGCGGCGTTCACTGTACCTGGGGTTCCGCTTGGCTGGGACGTTTTTTCCAAAACCGCCCCAGCCAAGCTCCACCCCAGGCTATCGGCTGCCATCGCTTCGCGATTCTTTTGCAACGAACATTGCGGGTCGGGGATGATCGAACTTGACGCGGGCCGCGAAACGCTCCGTGCGGCGTTCACTGTACCTGGGGTTCCGCTTGACTGGGGCGTTTTTTCCAAAACCGCCCCAGCCAAGCTCCACCCCAGGCTATCGACTGCCATCGCTTCGCGATTCTTTTGCAACAAACATTGTGGTCGGGGATGATCGAACTTGGCGCGGGCCGCGAAATACTCCGTGCGGCGTTCACTGTACCTGGGGTTCCGCTTGACTGGGGCGTTTTTTCCAAAACCGCCCCAGCCAAGCTCCACCCCAGGCTATCGACTGCCATGCTTCGCGATTCTTTCGCTACGAGCGTTGCGGGTCGGGAATGATCGAACTTGGCGCGGCTTGCATTTCGCGCCACCTTACGCACGGCGGAAAATGGGACACGAACCGTCATGCTTTTCATCCGTGCTTCGGCCTTGCCATCCGTGCGAAAAAACATAATCCGCGCAACGTTTTCACCTACACCAACTCAGGTACCTGTTCGGCAACTTGTTTATCTGTGGCAAGAAAACGACTGAAATAGTCCACTTGCTCTTCGGGCATGTGTCCGCAATTGAACTGCGAATCATCGACTTTTGTTTGTTCATTGAAGAAGCGATCGTATTTGTGAGGCGACAAATCGCGAGCGGAGGCAAAATTCAAGAACAGCGCAACGGCGGGGCGGTTCTTAACCATCGGGTAGTCGACTACTCCGCCAATCTCCTCAAAGCACATAAACGACTTATAAAATTTTGCGTGTCGCGGATGGCAAGCCACCACAAATCCGTCGATACCTCGCAACTGCGCGTATTGTGCCATCAGCCGCGTGAGCTCACAGAAGTTCTCGACAAAACGTCGAGGGTCTTTGCGTCGATCGGCCAGGCAACCAACTTCGGCCACCCAATAGCCCCGATCGCGCAATGCAGCCAGTTCGTAAGGATAGATCGACTCCATCGGTAATCCATGCTCGCTGTCGGGGATCATTGATACTGTGGCAATTGGCTGTTCGAGGACGCGACTGAGAAAAATCCGACTTTCTGGCAGCAATTGAAATCGTGTAACCCGCAAGCCACTTTTCGAAGCGCTCCCGAGGCCTGCCTCGACGTAGGCGTCATGGGTCATGCGAAACGCTTCGGTTCGATCCTGAAAATTTGTAGCCATCGCCGGAACTTGGCGAATCTGTTGGAGGTTTACGTTCATTCGTGGATCCTCGCGAGAATCGATTGAGGCTTGATGACATCACCAGACCACGAGTTGAAACGTAGCTTGATTTCTCCCTAAAAGTCGTGCGAAACAACTGGAATTACAGCTAGTTGAACGAGAATGAAGAGGCAAACAGGGTCAATTGTGACGATCTTGCCGAGCGGGAGCGTTGCACAGATGGTGCAGAAACTGTCGCAGCCGATGCCATCCATGGAATCTGCGCGTGTGAGTGGAGCTCATCAACTCCAGATGATCGAGCATCTCCTGAATAACAGCCGGACTGACTCCCGCGAGAATTGCAGAGTGCACCACTTCCTGACGTTTGCTTTCGTCGGAACTCTCGCGCAATTGTTCGTAAAGAAGGTCAAGCTGATCGTTCAACCGCAGAGTCCTATTTGAAGCGGGGTCTATCATGCCGCATCCCTGCCTGCAAAGGAATCAGTGGATTGTCTGCCTAACCTTAGTTTACGCCGCCTTTCAGCTTCTCAGTGTCGAGCGATTGTCCCCAATCGCTGCAAGAAACGATTGAGACAATCGTTCGACATTAACCATCAATTCGACACTAAGCGCTCATCTCAAATGAAAGGTACTACTTTACTCAGCAACCAATAAACGAATACGCCCGCTATAATGCTGATAACTGCCGAAAAAGTGAAAACCAGTTGTCGGCGTCTCCGGTCATGACGGGATTTCCGAGTGCTGAAGATCGCTCGAATCTTTTCGGCATGCATGCGAAACTTCTCCTCCAATTGTAGCGGGCCGCCAAGCGTCGGTGCGTTCGGTGGTTGTACTGCTACGTCCACTTGCTTGATGCTCTTGAAAACAATTCGCAAACTCTTAATTTGTATAGCTTCACCGACGCTTATTGCACGTTCTTGCACCTTGGAGGCCCCCCCCACTCGCGGCGCAGAGATAACGATTAGCTTTGGGGCTGCCCACAGGCAGATTAAGTGACAAGCAGCCAGGTCCGCGTTGGGCACGCGCAAGATACTAGGTTCGCCAGAGCCGAGCGTTGTGATCGTTTGATTCAATAGCACATGCGCAAATTTGCTGGGCGTTTCAATTTTGATGACCGGCCACGTAGCGCTGGTGGTTGGCGGATTGGGTTGCTTCCCCGCGGACTTCCTGGAAACCGTGACCATCGAATCAAAACATGGAAACGGCACTGCAGGCAGCAGGCAGCCCATAAACGTTTCTTTATGTTGTGCCAGCGGCCACACTTCAATCCCTTCCATACCTATATAAAAGAGGTTGGCGATCCAGGGCGCTGATTTGCCAAGTTGTAAGTCGCAACAAGGTGCTGAGCCTCCAAGCAAGTAGGGGCGAGTCGGCGAGAAGACGACCGGCTGTCCACTGGGAAGCAGATGCGTGACCTTCCAGTTGATTGTGCTAGGGTGGGTTTGGGGCGTCGACACGTTGCAACCTCTAAAGCCGTTGAAAGCCTCCGTAAAAGCCGATTGCGGAACTCAATCCAACGGCCATGGTAAACGCATCTCTAACGGGCAGTGGCATACCACCCGCTGGATATTTTAAGCTGGCGACAAATGTGGGGATTTCCGGCCTCGCGGGGCTTGACCCTTGACATACCTGCGATGAAACTAGTCACTTCGGATAGTAGCAAATACGAAAAACTATAGGACAATTCCCTGCGCGGAGTCGCCCACGGGAACGAAGTCCGCACACAACTGCCCACTTTTTTAACTTTTTAGATAAGATCTTTCGGAGACGCATTGTCACGTTTGTTCGAAAGTAAGTAAATGCCGAAAAAAAGACGCAATAACAAGAAGCTCCATGCCGCGCAATCCACCCAAGCGGCGTTGGCGCGAAAATCCGTAGTTCCCACACAACCAGCTGCACCAAAAGCAACCGTGCATTTGCCAACGAAGGTCTGGTGGTTTCTCATCTCCCTTTTCACCGTACTGACGTTGTGGTCCTATTGGCCGACGTTTTTGTGGATGGAAGATCAATGGCGGAACGAGCCCGATTACTCGCACGGGTATATTGTGATTCCATTGGCAATGGTCCTAATTTATCTGCGGAGAGATTCCTTTCCTGTCGCTTCTATTACTGTAGGTTGGGCCGGACTGGGATTGATGGTGTCGGCGATGGCTTTGCGAATTGTGGGCCGTTTCGCTTACATGGACTTTCTGGACGGATGGTCGATCGTACCTTGGTTAGCCGGAGTTACATGGTTGTTGGCTGGCAGGAAAGTAATGTGGTGGGCTCTACCCGCCATCGCCTTTTTGGTCATGCTCACACCCATGCCCTACCGCGCTGAGTCGTTACTCAGCTTTAAGCTTCAAGGGGTGGCCACGATGTTAAGTGCTGGACTGTTACAGACCCTTGGTTTTGCCGCGATACCGGACGGTAACACGATTTGGCTTGGTGAGCAGCAGTTGATGGTGGAAGAGGCCTGTTCGGGCTTACGGATTTTTATGGGAATGGTTGCCATGGGCTTTTTCTTTGCCGTGCTTTCCAATCGAACTTGGCTTGATCGCTTGATAGTCGTTGCGAGTTGTTTTCCGATTGCAATCATCGTTAACGTGCTCCGCGTTACAGGAACAGGGCTTGCGTACCATTTGTTCAGTCCCCGTTGGGCGCATTATGCCCACGACTTGTTGGGCATTTTGATGATAGGTGCTGGTGCCGGGTTATTGTTTGCGGTGAAGCGGTATTGGGAAGAACTCTACCGGCCACTCGAGATCGCCATGATTCAACGCCGCCTGGCCACCAAAGTGTAGAGTAGAGCAATTGTCCCCAATTGCTTCCTACAAACAGAGTAGAGCAATTGTCCCCAATTGCTTCTTAACAACACAGTAGAGCAATTATCCCCAATTGCTTCCCATAACAGAGTACAGCGATTATCCCCAATCGCTCTACACTACTTAAAACAACCTAAAGCGATTGTCCCCAACCGCTCTACACTAAGGCCGAAGCATGTCTAAGATGTCAATGGCGTTTCTCATGAGCTGGCAGTGGCTAGTCACGGCGGCATGCATGCTGGCCGCCTGTTGTGGCTTGGCTGTCTGGTATTCATTTGTGCCAGTCTACGAGGCGACCTGCATCTTAGAGGCCAATCGCGAATTCGCTTCAGCCCAAGCGGTTGATAATGAGGCAACGCGAGAACTAACCAAGGGCGAGCGGCAGATCATTGGCCACGCAATTGTACTTGAACCTGTATTGGCCAACCCCGAGCTGAATAGTGCGTTTTCAGACAAGGATCCGCTGCAGCCCGCTCGTGAGATACGGAAGAATTTAAAAATTGAAAACGCCGGAACGTTGCTGACCATTTCGTACCAACACAATAACCCCGCGATGGCCGCTAGGGTCTGCAATGCGATTGCTGAGTCCTACTTGCAGTTTCGTCGTCAACAGGATGACGAACGGATGGCCAGTGTGGAAGACTGGATGGGGGGCGCTATCGACACGTGGAAGCGACATGTCGAAAGTCTGCGGGATAATCTGTCGGAACTGGCGAGGGCGGGAAATGGCTTTGATCCGTCCAAGCAAGGGAAGTCGATCGCCCAACTAGGTGATGATGGTGATGATAATACCGTGCTCTTCTTCGCCAAAGAAGACTACACTCAGGCTAAGGGGATTCTGTTGCAACTCAACGAACGCTTGGCTGTCCTTAAATCCGAACGCGGGCGTGGGGCTAGGGTAGTAACTCTGGCGACCGCGGCCAACCCAATCTTACCCATCGAAGAAATTCCGCTGCGGCGCATTGGCTTAGCTTCAATGGCCGGTTTCTTTTTGCCTTTTGCGTCTGCCCTGCTTATTCGCTTTCGACCCAAACGGGCTGCCGCAGCTTTACGCTAGCTTTAGGCTTAGGCCGCAGAAAGATCAAAATTGATTCGCATTTTTCCACTTTCGAAAAAATTAACAACTGGTTCCGTGCGTAAATTTCAAACCCTATTAGAATGACAGACTCGCTAGTTAGAGTGGGTTTTTGATTTCTTGGTCTGATTGAATTCATCAAAACATGCAAAAAAACGAACATCGCAACGTTACTACTGCTCAACCGGCTGCCGCTTTTGATCCATGGCTGATCTGGGTTGCATTCCGCTCGCATTGGGGGTGGGTTGTGCCTGCTGGCGCTTTGATGGCTGCCTTATTTGGACTGGCGATCTGGTACTCTTTTGTGCCCGTCTACGAAGCGACCTACATCATGGAGGCTAATCGCGACTACGTTTTGGCTCAAGCGGTTAACAATGCAACGCGAGATTTGGCCAAAAGCGAACGGCAACTTATCAGTCATGACATAGTACTTGGACCGGTATTGGCCAAACCCGAACTCAAAAGTGCGTTTTCGACCAAGGACCCGCTGCTGCCCGAACGTGAAATTCGCAAGAACTTAAAAATTGGAAACGCCGGAACGGACAACCTGCTGACCATTTCTTTTCAGCATCAAGACCCCGAAATGGCGGCCAGAGTCTGCAATGAAATTGCAGCGTCTTATTTGCAAGTTCGTCGACAACGAGATGACGATCGGATGTCCAATGTGGAAGATTGGTTAAAGGGCCCTATCGACTTGTGGAAACGCAATGTTGAAAGCCATCGGCAGAATGTGTCTGAACTGACCAAGGCTGCCAATGGTTACGACCCGTACAAACCAGGGAGTTCGATCGAAAGTGACTCGTCAAAACTGGCTCAAGTGCGCTCTGTTTTGGCTGGGCTGGAAGCTGAAGAAGCAGTCTTGGAAGCGCGCTTAAATGTATTCAATTCGGAAGTGACCGATGCAGACGGTACCTACATTAAACCGGATGCTCTGGAACTGCAAAAATACGTCGACATCGACCCTGAAGTCAAAAAGATCCAGCAGAAATTGGATGACATTCAAACGAAAATTCGCACCATGGAATTTCGTGAACAGCAAAATATGTATGCCAGTCGCTATCGAACGTTGAAGCAAGATGCTGCCAAGGCAGAGGCTGAATTGAAAGTCGCCAGGGAAGCAGCAACCAAGTCGGCCGAAACGACGCTTGCCGAATTGGCAAGGCAACGACGTGCCGCCGCGCATGAAGCTGAAATCCAGCAAGTGACTTTCGATTTAGTCAATCTAAGAGCCAAACGTCTGGCCTTCGAGGAAGACTACGAAGAAGAAAAGTCGCGTCTGGAAAAGCTGGGCGGTGAAACTTCTGAGATCTTCTTCGCTCGCGAGGACGAGGCTCAAGCTAATGAAATTCTGGCGCAACTCAATGAACGCTTGGCGATCATGAAGACAGAACGCGGTCGTGGGGCAAGCGTAACGACCATGGCTCCTGCTTCCCGGCCACCATGGCCCATTGAGGAAATTCCATTCAAGAAAATTGGCATGGCCTCCGTGGCAGGTTTCTTTTTTCCTTTTGCCCTAGCCGTGCTCCTCGAATTCCGACTGAAACGCATCACCTCTGCCAAAGGTTTGGAAAGCAACGAGCTGGCACCGGTGGTGGGTGAAATCGCCCGCGTTCCCGGTGGTTCGAAATCGACGCGTGGGCATCGCCTGTTCGAAGAGAGTGTTGATGCACTCCGGGCTAACCTGTTGTTCAAGCTTGAGGGTGTCCGCACGATTGTCGTCACTAGTGCCATGTCGGCCGAAGGTAAGAGTAGCGTTGCCTCGCAACTGGCCATTTCATTAGCCAAAGCCTCGGAAACGACCGTGTTGCTGATCGATGCCGATTTGCGCAGTCCCGATCAACATGACCTGTTTGGTCTCGACATTGGACCTGGACTTTGCAAGTTGCTCGGCGGCAAGGCAACACTGGATGCTTGCATTGATGTCAGCCTGGGCGAGTTTGTGCATGTTTTGCCAGCTGGTAAACTCGACGCCAACCCCCACAACATCTTAACCAAGAAGAACGTCGAGAAACTTTTTGAACAAGTTACCGCGCGTTACCGTTACGTTGTCATCGATACCGCTCCCGTGTTGCCCGCATCCGAAACGATGGCGGTGGCCGCTGCTGGAGATGTAACCCTGTTGTGCGCGATGCGCGATGTGAGCCGCACCGATCACGTGACCCGAACCCACCGACGCCTGGCCGCTGCGGGCGCGAATATTGTGGGCACCGTCTTCAGCGGTGTGCCCTCCCACGAATATGCCTACCGTTATGGCGACTATCGCTACGCCGCCAAGATCGAGTAAACAACTCGTTCCCCACCTTCTAGCACCACCTAACACATAGCTTTCCATGAACATCCCCACAACTGAGGATATCGGGTTGAACACCGTTCCACCCATAGAAGCTACCGGTTCGGACGCATCACATCCGGGTCGGCATCCGGATACAGGTATACATCCGGTCGAGCTCCATCCGCGACATGATCGCCGCGTGAGCTGGGAGTGGAATATCCCGCTGCTGGTCAAAACCTTGGTGATTTTTGTCGTCGCAGCCAGTGCAGTATTTGGAATCTATTTCTGGCAATCGAAGCGTCTGAGCAATAGTCTGTTGACGAAGTCGCAGGAGGCTGCCGCCAGCGGTGACTCAAAGACGCAGCTCAAATGGCTCAGTCGCTACATTCAACTGGCACCCAATGATATCCCCGCATTGATTCAATTGGCCCTGCTCGAAGACAGTCTGGTTTCAACCTCAGGTGAATTGGACAGTGCCCGACGACGGCTTACCTTGGCGCTGGCCTCTTGTGAGGATTCGTTTTACGACAGTGAACGTGAAGAACTGCGCGCGAAACTGATCGGTCGTCTGCTGCAGATGGGCCGCCTGTGGGCCGCTGAAGCGGAAAATCAAGTGTTAGAGCTTAAGGCAACCCCACGGGATCCGCAAGTTTCTAAGTGGCTTGCCCAAGCGATCCTCGCGCAACAGACGGGAAACCAATTCCCACAACGCGATCCGGACGAGTACGAAGCCGACAGGGAATACTGGGAATGGTTTGTTACGCAGCCTGTAGGAGAGGTGCTCCTGCTTGCATTGGAAGCCAATCCCGACGATCTGGATTTGGCTGCCAGCCTGATTCCCGCCTTTACCTTGCAACCTGAACTTTTTAATGCACCAGGCAAGCCCGCAGATCTGGCTGCCGTCCAGCAACGCGTGGAGGTCGTGGTCGACCGCTTGAAAGAAAAAACTGCCATCGGTCGAGCACAGTTGATTGCTTACGCCTACCTGAACGCTAAATCGCCACCACAAGCTCCCCAACTGATTCTCACTGCCTACGATTCCGCCATTGCTCGCATCGAGACTGATTTCTCTGAGCAGACAGCGACGCCAGCGTCCGCCACCGCTTCAACAAAAGAGGGCGAGATCCTCGATGCGCTAGCCTCTTCAACACCGCTACCCGACGCTGCGGATCAAGCCAATTCCATTTATTGGGATTGGATGCTCTGCCTGGAAGCTTGCCGAGTGTTGCAGGAGAGCAACGAAGTAGAGCAAGCCAAAGCGCTTTATGAAAAGCTGTTAGCCTGCGATTCGGAACTCCGCAACCGGGAACAACGTGAGACGACCTATGTCCGCTTGGGGCAGTTGCTGCAATCGATGGGCGACTCGGCTGGAGGTATTCCCGCAGCCATTGATGTTTGGGCTGCAGGTTCAGAGCGTATAACGGAAAGTCTTCAACTTATTGGCCTGCTCGCCATGGGGTATGCCAGCGAAAAGAACATCGACGAAGCGCAGAAACAGATTGAGGAGTTCGAACGCGTCATCGAACTGCAGCGAAAACGCCTTGACGGACCACTGGGGATTTCTCTTACTTCGGCCGCCAAGCAGGCCATCAATCAGCGTCTGGATACCGCCGCATGGGAATCGCTCATTCTGCAATGCCAAGTGGCGATGCTTACCGAGGATTACCGAACAGCGACTGGTTTTGCCGAGCGCGCATTTAAAGATTCTCGTTTAATCTCCAACGAGCAACGCGTTCAAGCGGGAAGGATGCTCGCCGAATGTTACCAGCAGCAACAACTCTGGGACATGGTCGGTCAAGTTCTCGATCGTTGCATCGCGCTGATGCCCAACAACCAAGATTTGCGACGATCGGCTGCCAACGCTTGGAAAAATGCGGGTGCCGCTGATCGCGCCACCCAACAACTAGAAACGTTGGATGATGGTTCATTTGCGGCTGCGATCGAAATTGCGCGTCTGACCGCCTATGGCGAAGCTTCCAAACCAAAGCAACAGGCGGACCTGTTTGCCGTACGAAAAGCGATCGATGAAGTCCGCCGACGCTACGAAGCGACGCCTGCTGATCAACAAAGTGAACTTGAATACTGGCGGTTTGAGCTGCTGGAAGTCGGCTTTGTGGCGATGTCCGATACGGCCGCTGAAGTTGCCAACCTCGATTCGACAGAGTCGCGCCTCGATCGCTTGGAGGAATTGGCAGCGCAATATCCCGACGTGGCTGATGTCCAGATGTTCGCCGCTGCCAATCTCGCTGCCGAAGAACGCGCCGAAAGCGCCGACAAATGCTGGCAGCGTCTCGACGAACTGGCAGCCAAAAGTGGCTTGCCTGTCGACTATGCAAATGCGCTCACCACTAAAGCGATTGCCAAGGCAAGTGCTGGTGATTCTCCGGCAGCCATCAAATTGCTTGAAGATGCTTTGCCTACATTGAAGGGGGAACATTTACGCGTCGCGAGCGACGCCGCCAACATGGCCCTCAAAGCAGGCTCGCCGCAAGATGCCTATCGAATTTTAAAAATGGTTCCCCCAGAGAAACTCGATATCGAAGCCCTCATGACGCTGGCTGGAATTGTCAATATCAGCATAGTAAAGCAACCGCAAGATGCTGAGAAGTTGCTATCAGAACTAACGCAATTGACCGAACAGATCAAGGAGATGGAAAGTACCGAGGGAACCAAGTTAACCGAAGAAAGCGAAGGAACCCACTGGAGGTTTGTGTCCGCCGAGCGGAAGTTAAATGAATATTATGTGACGTCAGAGCCTCGGTTGCTCGATGAAGCGTCGAAGCTCTTTAGAGAAATTGATGTGCGACGTCCCCGCTGGGGGCGCGCGGCCGCCTTGGGTGCACAAATCGAATCGGCGCGAGGATTTTCGGATGACGCCATCCGCCTCTATCGTCGCGCAATTCGCGATGGTGACAATCGAGTCAAGACCATCAACGGTCTGGTCAACGAACTCAAAGTTGCCGGTCGAATTGAACAGGCACAGGAAGAACTGGGACGTCTGCGAGGGCTTTCGGAAGCGGTCTTTCCATTCTCAGAGATGTCGATTTCGCTGGCACTGCGTTCCGGTGATTATCTGTCGGCACTACGCGAGGCTCGTGAAGCGACCGTGCAGCAGCCACAAGCTGCCAACAAATGGCGTTCATTGGCCGACACGATCATGAATACGATTCAAGCCCCAAAGAGCCGACGCGCTAAGCTCGACAAACCAGCTTTGATTAAGGAAGGTTGGACTGCATTGGAAAAAGCGCTGGAGCTTTCCAGCGACAATCAGCTTCCCATCTGGGAAGACCGCATCCGCTTTCGCTTGGCAACTGGCGGATTTGATTCGGCCAAATCCGAGCTGCTTACTTTCGAGAAAACGATTATACCCAACGAGCAGAGTTTACTGATCGCCGCACGTTGGTATTTAGCCATCAAGGATTACGAACAGTCGCGCGATCGAGCCGACAAGGCGCTGGTCTTAAATCCCCGAAGCAGCTTAGCGCACCTTCTGCTTGCAGAGTTGCATAGTCAGACAGCCAATGCACAATTGAGTTTAGAAGCTTTGCGTAAAGCCCAAGCTGCGGCTCCGACCAATCGGCTGCTGCGCGAACAACTAGCCAAAGTGCTTGCCTTCAGTCCGATGTACGGCGCCGAGGAACGGGACGACCGTCTTAAAGAAATTGATAAGTTGCTGGAATCCACGACAGATGAAAGTTCTTACAGCGCACGTCTGGTGAAAGCTTACGTCGAGCTCTCGACTGGAACTGAGCAACGCCAAATGCGAGCGCTTGCCACCCTCCGTGAAATTGCCAGCCGCCCTTCCGAAGATGGCCTTGATGCAAAACGGGTCTTGGCAAACCATTTTGTTGCGCAGTGGCTTGAAATACGCATCCCTGACCGTCAGTCACCCGAGGCTAATCGTTTGCTGGCAGACGCAAGTCAGCTTTATCGTGAACTGACCCGCAGCGTTAATCCCAGCCCTTTTGATCTTGCCACCTATATCGACCTGCTGCTGAAATCAACGGTGGTCGAACGCAACGCAGGGAATGAAAATCTCGCAAACAATAACGTGCTTGAAGCTACGAAGTTGCTTGAGAAATTATCTGCGATCACAGGCAGCTCATCCGCGACACTTCAATTGAGCATCCGCTTAGCGCTTGCCAAGGATGAAAAGGCAGATATCCAACCCGTGGTCGAAGCATGGATTCAATCGGCTAAATTGGATAGCGACGAAGATATGGAAATCCGCGTTACCGAGGTTGCCGGTCGCACGTTGACTGAAATGGGGCTTCCCCAACAGGCGTTAGTCTGGCTGAAAAAGGTCTACGAACAAGATCCCTCCAGGGCGGAGGCCTATATCGTCGGTTTGGCCAATGCGAAGAAAATTAATGAAGCCATTGCCATTTGTGTCGAGGCCTTCCGCGCGGCGCCGTCGGCTCGAATTGCCGCTCTCATTCCTGAAGTCATCGCGGTCCACACCGACGTCACTCTGTCGGCAGAAGCGGAAGAGACAATTCGAAGCGCCATGAATCAATTTGAGGATTCTCCCGTCTTGTTGGAAGCGGTCGCCACCCTGCGGTTGATGCAAGAGCGTTATCCCGAAGCCGTTGGACTTTTTCAACGCATCGAGAAAAAAACGGTCGAACGCGTCCGCACGCTAAATAACCTGGCGATAGCCCTTGCCGAGCTGCCAATGGGCAAGAACGAAGCACTCATCAAAATCGACCGAGCAATCGAGATACAAGGGAAAATTCCAGAGTTGCTTGATACGCGCGGAATCGTATTATTGCGGCTCAATCGGTTCGCTGAAGCTCGCCAAGATTTTGAACAAGCTATCAAAAATTCAGACGATGTCCGCTTTAAAATCCACTTGGCACAAGCCGCCTTGGCCCAAAAGGATCTTGCGACAGTAACGGCCACTTGGGCACAAATCGATTCCAACTCCCTAAACGATATGGTGCTCACCTCAAATGAGCGAGAGTTTGTGCAGCAGATGAAACAACAGTCGCAGCCAAAGCCGCAGGAGAAGTTGTAAGACCATGAAACAGATTCCAATCTCCTACTTCATTGCTACCGTGGCGGTGGTTGTCTTGTCCGTCACATCGGGCGTGGCTTATGGCTTGCTCGATGGTCGCTGGATTGCCCAACCCGATGTGGAGGCGGCCTCCAGTAAACTTCATCAAGTGCCAGCACAATTTGGCGATTGGGTTCTACTTGAAGAGCGTGAACTCGAAGAAAACGTCCAGCAAATGTTGCGTTGCTTCGGCTACACACATCGCGTTTACCAAAATTCGCGCACCGGTTCCCAAGTGATTGTTGCCGTGCTGTTTGGTCCACGTGGACCGATCGCCGTGCATACTCCCGAGGTATGTTATTCAGGTCAAGGAGTGCAAGCTGCAGGCAATCGTCGACATGTGCAAGTCGGCTCGGGTGAGGACAACTCACTCTGGCAATTGACCTTCCTCGACAAAGTGGATCAGCAGCCGACGCTGGAGGTGCATTATGGTTGGAGCGATGGCGGCCATTGGCAGGCCGCTGAGCAACCTCGTCTTTGGTTCACCGACAGACTGTACAAAATCCAGGTCGCTGGCCCCGCAACACCGCCCGGCCATGAATCGGAAAGCCTGCAATTTTTAGAACTGTATCTCGCCCAACTCAAACCCCTGCTAACAAGTACAAAAAGCTGAGCCTCACGTGAGCCGATGGCGCTAGCCTCGGGCCAAATCATTGCCTTATTACAATCCCAAACGCCGCGCCGACAACGGCCTGCCCGAGGCTAGCGCCAACGGCTCACAGTACACCCAATATTTACAATCCACTTGCCCCACAACGTTGAGTAGTTTGCCCGGCTGCTTAAGACAACGAGGTCGAAATGTCCGTAATTCTTGAAAAAAAATCCCGAACTAAAGCTGCGAGAGCGAACGTGTCAAACGCCGGCATTGCGATTTACGAAAACGAGCATCTGATTCCCAAACCGATTTGTCTCGAAGCAGGCAAATTTGGACTGAACGACCGGCAAAAGCGCTACTTTGCTTTTAAGTACGGGCTCGACCGTGCTATTGGTATTGTACTGCTCTGTTTATTCGCACCATTAATTGCATTATTATGGATCGCCGTCCGGGCAACTTCTGCCGGTCCGGGATTTTATTTTCAAACGCGCGTTGGCCTCAATGGCCGCCTGTTTCGCCTCATCAAATTGCGATCGATGTATGTCAACGCGGAAGCGGCGGGAATTCGCTGGTGTTCGCGCGGTGATCGACGTGTTACTTGGTTGGGTTGGCTTTTGCGCAAATTGCATCTAGACGAATTGCCGCAACTGTGGAATGTCGCCGTGGGCGATATGTGCCTGGTTGGTCCGCGTCCCGAACGCCCTGAAATCACCGCTGCTTTGGAACGTCTGATTCCCGAGTATGCCGCCCGCAATTACGTCAAACCGGGTGTGACTGGTTTGTCGCAAGTCAATTTAGAGCCCGATCACCACATCAATATCACACGACAAAAGCAGATCTTGGATTTGCGATACATCGATCGTGCCGGTCTGTTTCTCGATTTACGCATGCTTGGGGCGACTGCCTTACGCATGTTTTGCATCAAGGGCACGTGGGCGATGAACGCCATGGGACTGGGCCAAAAGATTTCCGAGCGAGAATTGGTAGCGATTGGTTACCAGTTTAATACGCCCGAGTCCGAGCTATGGACTCCAGCGAAGGGCGTTCCAACGACTGACATCCGCGTGCACGGTTTTGCGAAGGTTCAGGTTCGGTCAGAGCCGAAACAAACAGAGGCACGTCCCACATGCATGGCCGACGTTCCAAATGCGTTTACGGTTGATGTCGAAGACTATTTTCAGGTGACGGCCTTTGACAAGCAGGTTAGCCGCAGTAGTTGGGATTTGCGCGAGAGCCGCGTTGAAGCCAGCACCGATCGCTTGTTGGGTTTGCTCGACCAACATGGCGTAAAGGGAACTTTTTTTGTGTTGGGTTGGGTTGCCGAACAATATCCAGAATTGATCGCACGCATTCACGCGGCCGGTCATGAGCTCGGGTCGCATGGCTTTGCCCATCATTTGATTTACCAACAGACCCCGGAACAATTTGCGATGGATCTGATCGACAGCCGCACGGCGATTGCTGAGGCCTGTGGGGTCGAGGTCACTGCCTACCGCGCTCCGTCATTTTCGATCACCAAGCGTTCGTTGTGGGCGTTAGACATTTTGGCGGAAAAAGGATTTACGGTCGATTCGAGTATCTTCCCGATTGGTGGTCACGACCGTTATGGCATTCCGGGAGCGAAGCGTGAGATCCATGAGCTCAACACCGAGTATGGAACCATCACCGAGTTTCCTCCGTCTGCCTGGCATATTTCGAAATTTAACTTGCCGGTTGGTGGTGGTTATTTTCGCATCTTCCCTTATGCTGTTACGCGGCAGGCGATTACTGCGATTCGCAAGCAAGGTCGTCCGGCTATGTTTTACACCCATCCCTGGGAGATTGATGCCGAGCAGCCGCGGATTGCTGGCGCCAGTTTCAAATCCAACTTTCGCCACTACACCGGCTTGGGAGGGAGTTACGTCCGACTCGACCAACTCTTGCGGGACTTCGAGTTTGCGACACTTTCAGACGTAATAAGGAAGTTTGAAAAGTTTAAGGCACTGGAAGCACCTGCAAACGCTAGCAAGTTCGTCTAGACGTCACAGCCGTCAAAATGTGCCCAATTTTCGTACGCAATCAGCTCTGTACTCAAATTGCACAGTACTGATTTTCTCTCGGGCATGTAAGATTAGCATTTTTAGCACGATGAGAAACCGAAGGTGCATTCGCGACGAATGTCACCCAAAGGAACGAAGTTTCGCCTGCTAAGCGAGATACATGCGAACGCGATTGCTTAACCGGTGCGCAGAGCCTAGTAGGCATGCGACGAGCGCGAAAATTTCCTTTTTGGTGAGTTGCATGGCTTTGGACAATTGCGAGTCGCGCAAAGTAGCCATTGTCATTCGATGTGAAATTGTTTCGGCGCGCTCAATGCAGCACGAATCCTAGTGACGCGGTAGACGATAAGTAATGCACGTTGCAAAAGTTGTTATACGAAACGTCTCAGCAGCCTGGATTGGTTTTGGCGTCAATCTTGCCGTGATTTTCTTCCTCACTCCATTTGTGATTAGGCACTTGGGAAGTGAGCTATACGGATTGTGGATCATTCTGCAAAGCATCGTCGGATATTACGGCTTGGTGGATGTTGGTCTAAGAGCTGGTATGGTTCAGACGATAACTCGACATATTGCTGCCAAAGACGATAAAGCGGTAGCGAGACACATATCTACTGCACTGCCTGTGCTGTGCAGCATTGGGCTAGCGGTGATGCTACTTGCCGCCATCGTTGGGATCTGTATCCCCTTTTTCCTTCAAATACCGACCGAATATCGGCACCTAATTCTTCCGGTTGTCGTCGTCAAATCGCTTGCCTTTGCCTTGCAACTAGCCTTTGCGCCTTTTGGCGCAGTCCTGATCGGGCTTCAGCGGTTCGATATCGAAAACGCATTTGCCGTTTCAACCCGACTGATCTACGCTCTCGCAATGTATTTAACCCTTGAGATGGGCGGAGGCATCCTTGGGATCGCAATTGTAACGGCGCTGATGAATCTGCTTGACGGACTATTGCGTTTTGGACGGGCAAGGTACATGCTCCCTTGCTTGCGCGAAGTCACCTGGCGTCGTAATCGAGATGAACTGCGAGAAATGTGGAAGTTTGGTATTTGGAATACAGCGGTGCACTTTAGTCGCCAACTTATTTTCCTTTCGGATGCTTTGGTCATTGCCCTTTTGTTGACACCTGCAGCCGTTGTGCCGTTTGCAATTTCAGGATCAATAGTTGAACAATGCAATAAGCTCGTCACGCAAGCGGTTCGCGTTCTATTTCCGACGATGACGCACCTCCGCTCGGCGAATGATCAGGTTGTACAGCGATTACTTTATATTACTGCAACTCGCCTTATAGCCGGAATTTCTTTGTCGGTCTTAATTTGCGGGACATTTTGGATTAAGCCCTTCTTGCAACTATGGCTCTCGAAAACGGAGGATCTCGAAACCATCCTGGCGCGGTCTCCTGATGTGTTTGTTGTTCTCGCCTCCGCCAGCGTATTCGTTGGACTGCATCGCGCGGGTTCCCAACTATTGATGGCACACGGAAAACTCCAGGTTATTGCCATGGCCTACCTGATCGAAGGCGTCGCCAACTTGATCTTAAGTTTGCTGTTGGGCAGTTACTTAGGGGTTTTGGGAGTCGCATTGGGGACCCTGATTCCATCGGCACTAGTCGCTCTGATGGTTCATATTCCGGCACATGCGAAGGCGATCGAGATGTCGTCGCTGCGCCTCCTGTGGGATGTATCCTCACGTCCGTTGGTATTTGCTGCTATCCTTTTTGTGACAATCTACGGAATTCGAATGTCGTTGCAGGAACCGGACAGTTGGCAAAGTTTGGTCATGGCAATCGTTGTCTCTGCGATCGCTGTAGCGATTGTTGCCCTCGCCGTACTAATCCCCAAACAGCAGCGTCGGTTTATCTTCTCAGCGATTCGCCGTCCAATTTTTGGTGTTACATAGTTTCACTTGTTCGACGCTGTTCCTCGAGTTGGTCGGTGTGACTGAAATACGGGCGATGCGAGTTATCAAACCTATTTGTGCATGGCTCCATTGGGCTGATGGTCGTCAACGCATAGTGGTTTCCGAAACGTAAGAACAATGAAAATTGGACGCGAGTTCATTGAGTGGAAGCGAGCATTTCTCCGTGCAATTCCAGGGCACATTGGTGAGCGACTGCGCCGGCGCTTGTATGGATTTCATTGTGACCGCAGCTCAAGGGTGTTGAGCAATGTTGTCGTTTATCACCCTGAAAAGCTACGCATTGGAAAGAACACTGGGATCGCAAGTAGCTGTCACATCAATGCATCAGGCGACGTTACGATTGGCGATGGAGTTTTGATTGGCCCCGGCACTTATATTTGGTCTCAGAATCACAACTTCGAGGATCAAGAGCGAACGATTCGAAGCCAAGGCTATAGTTACGCGTCGGTCGTGATAGAGAATGATGTCTGGATTGCGGCCCGCTGCGTGATTTTGCCAGGTGTAACGATTGCCAAAGGCAGTGTTGTCGCAGCAGGGGCAGTGGTTACCCAATCGACCGAAATGTATTCGATTGTGGCTGGAGTCCCTGCGCGAAGGGTCGGCGGTCGAGTCAATTCAGCATCCAATCAAGTACCTTCAATAGAAACATAGGGAAATTGTAGTGTCAGATTTTCCAGCTCGTGCGGCGAATAAGTTTAAACGAATTGTCATTGAAAATACCGCAGGAATTCGTGGTGCAGTCCCCGCTGCCGTCATTGGAGCGGGGGGGATTTCGCCCGCGCACCTGAGCGGCTATCTTGAATCCGTATCAGCTTACCCGGCTGCAATTTGCGATATCAATCCGGCAGCTATTGCCGCCAGACTTGCCAAATACAAAGGGCTGAAAGGCTACTTGTGTCTGGAAGATATGCTAACCGCTATTGCGCCCAAGATCATCAGCGTTTGTACTTGGCCTCAAGATCACTTGGCTGTCGTAGAGAGGACCCTCACCAGTGACGTGCGTGGCATTTTGTGTGAAAAGCCGCTCACGCTTCGATTGGATGAAGCAAAACGTATGGCTCGCCTTTGCGAGCAGCGTGGTGTCAAACTTGGCGGCGCGCACCAGTATCGCTTTTTTGATGTATTTCAATTTGCGGCGGAAGCGGTGCGATCTGGAAAGCTTGGCAAAATTCGCAAGGTGAAAGGCTGCATCGCTAGTTCACTTGCAAATAACGGCCCTCACTTGATTGACACCATCCGCTTTGTACTTGGAGATCGCCCGATTACCCACGTTGCATGTCATTGCGAACGCGAAGAGGGACTTGTCAGCAGAAACTACCCCGCCGAACAAGCTTCCACGGGTACTATTAAATTCGAGGGTGGTTTGCTTGCCGAAATCGTTACCGGAGAAAAGGCCGAAAGTTTTTTTGAGATTCAAATTTTGGGAGATGGTGGGCAGATTACGATCTCCCCGTCATCCGGTGTCTCCGGTTCAATCAAACCGACAAAGTTGAATAAGGATCGCAAGCACGCTCGACCAAAGATGTTCAAAGAGTTTGTTGCATGGTCTATGGGGAAAAAAGAAAGCTTCTCGGCAGACAGCACGAGCAGTGTTGCGACGGTCGAGGCGGTTTTGGCAATGTACGAAGCGGCCCGAACCGGTGGGGAAGTTGCGATTCCTCTAGCAAACGAGGGTGATGTGATTCGGCAGCTCTATCCAGATGAAATTGTTGCAACTCAGACGCTTTCGGTTCTAGACGCATTAGAACCCGCTGCAAGATTGAAGTTAGCGGCAAACGGTGGTCAGCCAGCAATGACGTTGCCAGTATCGAGCAACCCAATATTTGGTACTGCCGAAGTGCTGAGTTTGACCAAAGTGATTCGGTCGGGCCGGTTGGGCGCAACTGGCGGCACTGAGGTCCGGGGGTTCGAGAAGGACATGACTCGAATGTACGGGGCGCTCGACGCAGTTGCTTCCACTTCCGGAACAGCAGCACTGCATGTTGCGCTTGCAGCCATCAATCCAGAACCCGGCGATGAAGTTATTACAACGCCTGTCACTGACATGGGCTCTATTATACCGATCATTGCCTGCAATTGTTTGCCCGTATTCGCAGACGTTGATGATGTCACTGGAAATCTTACTGCGGAGTCTATCGAAGAGAAAATAACTCCCAAAACTAAAGCAGTGATCTTAGTTCATCTCTTCGGCAGGCCGGCAGACGTCAAATCGATTCGTGATTTGCTTGGAGTAAAAGGTATTGCCTTGATCGAAGACTGTGCACAAGCGCATTATGCAGACACGCCCCTCGGAAAGGTCGGTTCCATCGGAGATCTGGGTTGCTTTAGTCTGCAACAAAGTAAGCAGATTACTTGTGGAGATGGTGGAGTGACGTTGATAAATAATCCAAAGTACCTGGAGCGCGCAAAACTTTTTGTTGACAAAGGTTGGAATCGAAAGGCTGGAAGAGCGCACGAGTTCTTCGGAATGAACTATCGAATGACTGAACTTCAGGCCACAGTTGCCCGTCGGCAGTTAGATAGACTTCCACGGCAAATTGAGAGCCGACGCGCGACAGCATCGCGTTTGCGTCAAAGGATTTCAGGTATTCCAGGCATACTGGTTCCTCAGGAGTGCGAGGGGAGTCAATCTTCTTGGTGGATCTTCCACTGGATCATTCGTCCGGATTTTTACCGGCTCTCCCCAGAAATTATTTGTGGATTCTTGGTTGCCGAAGGTGTGAAGGCGAGGCTGGGATATCTCCCTCGCCCCATTTTTGATGAGCAAGTGTTGACAGAGCAGCTCACGTATGGAACGAGCGGATATCCCCTGCGACAATTCGAATACAGGCCGCCGAATGTAAAGGACTATCCAGGAACCGAACAAGTTCTTAATAACGCAATTCTTATCGGTTGGGGTCCAAAAGTTTCAATGAATGCGGTTGACCAAATGGGTGATGCGATATTAAAGGTGTTTGCCGCTGTTCGCCGAAAGTAGGAAATTGTTTGACCAAGAACTCAATCGATGTTGACGAAAAAACTAAAACGAGTTGCGAAGCAATGGCTTAGACCATTTGTCAAGCAACGTTTTGACGAAAGAAAGTTTGAGTCGCTTTTTCAATCCCTTAAGGGTGATCGGGATCGACCGCTTTTAATGCACAGTTCGCTTTCAGAATTGGGTTATGTGCCGGGTGGTCCTGGTACCATTGTCGGCTCGGTACGCAAGGTCTTGTCCGAAGGAAGTCTGGTCGCCATGCCATCTCATTCTTGGCGGGAGGTTGCACGCGGGTCGCGGTGTTTTGATGTTCGCCGAACGCATTCATGTGTAGGTGCCATTGCCGAGACGTTTCGCCAAAGCAAGGATGTTTTCCGAAGCCTTCACCCGACTCATTCGCTCGCGGTCCATGGGAATGGTGGAGCGAATTTGACGATGGGGCACGAATTTGCGAAAACGCCGTGTGGTGTCGGGACACCATATCACCAACTGTTAAAACAAGATGTGCAAATACTGCTGCTGGCTGTTGGGCTAAAATCACACACCTGTTACCACTGCGCAGAAGCCGTCGCGGAAGTACCATACTTGATGTCGCCCGAACCGCATGAATTTGAACTAATCCGTACCGACGGCTCAATTGTTCAACTAGCGTTTTACCTGCATAGGGCTAAAATTCCTCGAGACTTGACTCGGTTAGAGACTGAACTAAGGGATGAGGGGCTGATGCGAACAGCTTGCGTCGGCAAGACGGTAAGTCATCTGATTGAGGGACGAGGGTTCCTTGAATTCACCGTCGATCAACTCAGAAAAGATCCCGCATACCTCCTCCCCGGAAAATTCGACTTTCGGTGCGAACCAATGCCTGCAGAGGTTGAGTGACTAAACCCGCAGACTCTTCAGTTCGTTGTTTGATGCTTGCGCCTGAGTTCCCGCCCAAGAACTCCGCAGGAGTCCATCGAACCTTGCGCTTCTGTCGATTTCTGCCTGAATTCGGTATTTCGCCAGTCGTCATCACTACCAACATCGCGCAAGCCGGCGGCGAGAATCTGCTCAAGCATGTTAGCGACTCTGTATCGGTTCATCGTTTCGGCCCTGAACACACGGTTTCAACTTCCAAGCCAAAACAAAATACGACAGCGATTCGTCAATCAAACCCAATCAAGAGTCTACTGCGTCCTGCCTGGCAATTTCTAACCGAAACTCCAGATCGCGATATTGCCTGGGCAAAGTCGGTTCGTGCCCCAGCGTGCAAGTTAGTAAAGGAATGCGGAATCCAGGTCATTTACTCCAGTGGACCACCACATTCCGTACACATCGCTGCTATGCATGTCTCGCAAAAAACAGGAGTGCCATGGGTCGCAGACTTCCGCGACCCATGGGCTCGCAAGCCATGGGCAAAAAAACAAAATCCTTGGGGGCAACGTCTATTGCCCTACTACGAACACCGGGTTGTAAAGTGTGCCTCCAAAGTCATCCTCAATACAGAACCCGCCAAGCAAAATTTTTGTAAGCAATATCCGACCCTTGCAGAGAAATTTGTTTGTATTCCAAACGGCTTGGATCCAGATCTGATTGGCCGCGTGGGCCAATTGGAGCGGACGCAGCACTCAAGTGAAGGAGCGGTAATTTGCCATCCAGGCAGCATGTATGGACGGCGTGACCCGAATCTGATTCTAGACGCAATTTCCAAATTGAACGACCGAGGGTCGAAATTCGAGCTACAGCAGGTTGGCGCTGTTGCCGAGGATTTTGATCCGATGCAACACGCGCAGTCACTCGGAATTTCGCATTTGTTTCGAGCAATTCCGCCCATGGCCCATGATGCGGTGTTGGGCATCATGAAGAACTCGGACATCTTGTTGATCATTCAACCCGATGCGCCGTTGATGGTTCCCGGCAAGGTTTACGAAATGCTCGCGTTCGATATTCCGATGGTTGCCGTCTGTGATAGTGAAGCGACCGCGCAGGTCGTTCTGGATGCCGGGGGTTATACGGCCGCTAGCCAGGACGTCGATGGAATTGCGGTTGCACTCGAACATGCCTGGGCTGATCGAGACTGCCTTGAGCGGATCGAATGTCGCGAAAGGGCACGGACAAAATATGACGGGCGAGAGCTTTCCAAACGCTTGGCCGAGATCTTCTCAGCGCTCGTCCAGCGTTAGTCGTTTGCGTATCACCACTCCCTTGTATGAGCGAGCAAATTCGTTGATTCACGTCGCCTTGATTGTCAAGCGAATGGAAATTGGCGGTATGGAACGCTGCATTACACGTGTCGCAAATGGGCTGGACCCCAGTAGGTTTCGTGTCTCGGTGATTTGTTTACACCGCGGAGGCGCAGCCATCGAATGGATTACCCGGAAGGACGTAAGCGTTTTAGAGCTTGGCGTCGCTACGGGCAACAATTGGGGGCTCATTCGCCGTTTAGCAAAACTGCTTCGCGAAATGGAAGTAGATATCGCCCACTCCCATAATTGGGCAACGCTCATCGAATCGCACATTGCGGCGAGGCTAGCGGGGAGAAAAATACACGCGCACGCTGAGCGAGGCACAGTGCTAGGGCCTTTGGCAGCTAATCGCTGGCGTCAGCGCAGTCGCGCCTGGATGATGCGCTACGTTGTCGCTAGGGCGGCGGGAACGATGACAAACGCCTACGCTGTTGCTGAGAAAATACGTATGGTCACGGGTCTCATTGAACATCCTGTTACCGTTATCCCTAACGGTTTGGACATTCCCTACGACCGCCAAACGATGCGGCAGTTTCGCGAGCAAACCCGCCTGGAACTCGGAATACCTGACTCGCACACGATCGTTGGAACAGTGGGGCGTTTGGTTGCCGTCAAGAATTTTGCGATGGCGATTGGCGGCTTGGCCGTACTGAAGAATGATCACACTCATCTGCTGCTAGTGGGTGAAGGACCGGAGGAAAAGGGGCTGAAAAGTCAGGCCGACCTACTGGGCGTTTCGCATCGGGTCCATTTCATGGGTCGGCAGTCTAATGTGTGGCCATACTTGGCGGCCATGGACCTCTATACCAATACCAGCCATAGCGAGGGCATGAGTCAATCGCTGCTTGAAGCAATGGCTTGCGGTTTGCCGATCCTTGCAACGAATGTAGGCGACTCGAATCGACTCATTTGTAGTACTGAAGTTTGCGGTCGGATTGTCGAATCAAATGATGTTGTGGCATACGCAAACAATTTAGAAGTACTCACATCCAATAAAATTCTGCTTTCTACCTACGCCAGAGCTTCGCAAAACGTGCATACTAAGCAATACAGTTTGCAGGCCATGATTCACGGCTTCGAGACATTCTACCTTCAGCTTTTTACCTCGCTTATTGCCACCAAAGCACACAAGGTCGCTAAGTGAGTCTAACAGCAATTGCTTGGCTGCTAACATTCCTTTACCTGAACTTGAAAGGGCTGACTTCCCGACCCATTTTTGCGTTTTGTGCCTACATTACGTCATTCTATATGGCGCCTCCGTTTTGGTGGTGGGGGCGTGGAACGTTAACCTCAATTACGTTGCGTTGGAATTTGATCGGTGCGCTGTTCGTAGCCCTAGCGGTTTTGATCCACTGGCACCGTGCTCCCAGACATGGACGCCGCGAGACGTGGTTTTTTTTTCTGCTACTGATCTATGTCGCCAATGCATTTTTCGTCCACTGGCAGTTTGCAGACAACCCCGAAGAAAGCTGGGAACAATTCGACTTGGTTTGGAAGTCCTGCCTGCTCGCAATACTCTTGCGGTCGAGTATTTGGACGAGCCGCGATCTCGATATCGTTCTCATGACCATCCTCCTGCTTTCGACCTACGTTGGCTACGAAGTGGTTATCAATGAAGCGGGCAAAATGATCAAGGGCCGACTCGAGGGTATAAACTTCCCTGGCGCAAGCGGTTCGAATGGATCTTCGACGATATTATCTCTCTGCTTTCCATTTATAGCCTATTTTGTGGTCACGAATCCGTTTCCGTATTCTCGGCTGATTGCTTTTTGTGCTGCGCCACTCGTGTTGGATACTCTACTGCGGTGCAATAGTCGTGGTGCTTACTTAGGTGCTGCGATAGGGGGAATCTTGTTGATTGCGATGGCCCGTGGCAACTCTCGCAAGTACGCTGTCTACATGATGTTGGGGGGGCTGTTGGCTTTCTATTTGCAAGCCAAAGATGAAAAAATCTGGAATCGACTGTTTTCGATTGGCGCTAAGGGTGAAGAACGAGATAATTCGGCGCTAGAACGCATCGAGTATTGGAAAGCAGCTAGGGAGATGATCAAGGACTATCCGTTAGGATCAGGGGGGCGAGCGGCCTTTGTCAGCGCGCGAGGTGTCGGATACATATCACATATCCGCAAGGAATATCGTTCGGTCCACAACGGTTACTATAGCATCGCGGCAGGCTGGGGTGTGCAAGGGTTAGCGGCGCTGCTAGGCGCGATGGGTTTGGCCATGTTCTCACTTTTTAAGGCTGTGAGGGGCACCGATCCAGTCGCCTACGAAGGCCGGATTTTCTTGGGTGCGGCGATCCTTGCCGCCTTCGCTGGACAGGCTGTTTGTACGATGTTTGGCGACTACCTAGATGGCGAATGGTTTTTGTGGTTGACGGTTTTTGGGCTCTCATTCGCTCAAATTGCCGAAAACGACGAAGCCCTAGAGCTAGAGCACCAGAACGCCTTGGAACAACTTAACGAACGGGAGCTTAGCTGATGTTCTATCAACTAAAGCAACGTTGGAATCGCTGGCGATTCGCTGGCTTCGCGAGAGAAATTGTTAACACCAAGGCCCTCAAGTCAACCGCAGACCCTGTAACCATCGTCAGTTCGGTTTCCCACAGCGATCTTATGATGTACTTGGTTGCAATAAAGTCTTTTTTTAAATATTGCCCAGCAGGCAGATTCCTGATTCTCGATGATGGGACACTCGATTATCGAGATCGCAACTTGCTGCGACAACACTTGGATAATTGCGAGATCCGAGCTCTCGCGGAAGTTCCATTCCGCTATGGTGAAAAGGGGGTTCGTTGGGCGATCATTTTGGCGATAGCCGATTTGGTTGACAAACATTACGTCATTCAACTCGATTCAGACACTGTTACAAGAGCCCGATTACCGGAATTGGAGAATTGCATTTCGGAGAATCGTTCGTTCACGCTTGGATCGCAGAATGGCCAGGTTATTGAATATATGGCTGCCATTTGCGATAAAATGAAGGGCAACTCAAGTACGCATGTTCAAGTGGTTGCCGAGCAAAACTTTGACTTGTTGAGCAACTATTCAGAAGCAAGGTATGTCCGCGGTAATTCGGGACTGGCAGGTTTCGCGAAGGGTTCCTTTGACCGAGCGGATGTGGAATTGTTTCTTAAGGAAATGACGGACAATCTAGGCTCGAAATGGAAAGAACGCGGTAGTTTTCAGGTGACTTCCAATGTTTTCGTGTCGCGATGTCCTGGCGCCATCGTGCTTCCGATTAATCGCTACGCGTGTGTAACGCCTTCAATTGATTGGCAAACCGCACTTTTTCTCCATTTCATTGGCCGTTATCGGTTTTCGACTCTTACGTATGCACGACTTGCCGCAAAAGTCGTTGACGAACTGAATGCAGCCTAGACCTGGCCTACGGCCTGCAGGGGCGGTTCCAAACCGTCTGCAGATTCTGAGCCTCACTCCTATATATCCAAGTGAATCGGCGCCTGCCTCAGGTGTGTTTGTCAAGCATCGCTTGGAAGCGATGTATCCGTTAGCGAATATCCGCTTACTTGCACTCGATGCATGGTACACAGCGCCTCGCCGCGATGTGAAGTTAGGGGGCTATCCTGTACTATCGGTCAAGTTCATTTACTTCCCAATGATTCTAAAGCAGTTCGATGGTTATTTTGCGTTTCGATCGGTTCGCGGAGTAATACGTGGCCTACATACTGAGCAGCGTATCGAAGTTATCGATGCTCACTTCGGTTATCCCACTGGCGTTGCCGCCTACATGGCAGGCCGCGCCTTAGGGATTCCCGTGATCATTACAATTCGGGGATGCGAGATTGACCAATTGCGAAAACCCGCCCTCAAAAAGCAACTCATTAATGCGCTCAACCAATGTGCGGGCGTGGTAGCCGTTAGCGAAGCCATGAAAACCGCCGTGGTCAATGCCGGTGTAGCTGAGCATCAAGTGAAAGTTATTGCCAATGCAGTTGATTTTACGCGATTCCAGCCTGGTAATAAATCGGCCGCGCGTAAACAGCTAGGTCTATCAGATTCCGCCAAAATCATTGTCACAGTGGCCAAACTAAATTCCGTAAAAAGATTGGACGTACTGGCGGAGTCTTTCGCGACATTGCATCGCGAAGATCACCAACTCAAATGGGTGATTGTTGGCGGGAAAGATTACGACCGACAATGCCCTGGACGTCTCGAACGTCTACTACGTGAACGGAACCTGTCGACTGCAGTGCATATGACCGGGAACGTCCCACCGGAGATGGTCCCCAAGTGGCTGCACGCGGCTGACCTCTTTGCGTTAGCAAGCGACCGAGAAGGTTCATCAAACGCCGTGCGCGAGGCGCTTGCATGTGGCTTGCCAGTCGTTGCGACCCGTGTCGGCGACAACGGGGAATTGGTAATCGAGGGCAAAAATGGAATGTTAGTGACGCCTAACCATGTTAACGAAATGACACATAAACTCCGTCAGGCTCTGTCAACGACCTGGAATCCAATCGCAATATCGGATTCGGTTGGCCAACGCGACTGGAATAGTGTCGGCAGCGAAGTCGTTGAATACATACGAGAACGCACCTGCGGATTTCGGGAAAAATGCTGAAGATTTGCAGCGTTAGTATGAGCATGCCGACCGAAGGTCGCCCCAGAAATGGCGTGTTCGTTCGGCGCCGACTAAGCGCTCTGGCGACGATCTCGGATTTACGCGCCATCATGCCAAGTCCTTGGTTCCCGGGGATTTCAGCGCAGGAAAAGCCGGCACCCGATATCGATTTTCCGATTTGTTCGCGGAGAATGTTTTATTTGCCAGGAATTCTCAAGGAACATGATCGCTATTGGATGCGGCGGTCTCTCGCGCCCCTCATGACGCGACTTCACAAAGAATACGCCTTCGATTTACTGGACGCACACTTTGGTTATCCGACTGGGGCGGCGTGTTGTGACATAAGCCGCTTACTGGATATTCCAGCATTTATAACCGTACGCGGCGTAGAGCAACGCCAACTGCACCATCCGCGCATTGCTCCCCAGCTCATAAGCTGTCTCAAGCATGCCCATGGAGTTATTGCGGTAAGCCACTCACTGAAAGACTCCGTTTGTGAGGCTGGGATCGACGAGTCTAAAGTACGCGTTATTGCCAATGCGATCGACACCGACGTTTTTTATTGTGGCACGCAGAGCTCCGAAAGAGAATTGCTCGGAATTTCGCAAGGTATACCAGTTGTCATTTCAGTGGGGTCGATGATAGCACGCAAAGGTTATCACGATCTTTTACGAGCCTTTGCATTGGTCAAGAACAAGTTTCCTGATGCTCTATTAGTTATCGTTGGTGGTGGGGTCAATTACGACCGTGGCTACCCCAAGAAAATTGAGAAACTGATTTTGGAATTGGAGTTGAGGGATTCGGTGCGACTCTTGGGTTCCATTCCACCAAGAGAAGTACCGCATTGGCTGCGAGCGGCAGACGTTTTTGCTTTGGCAACTTATCAAGAAGGCTGTTGCAACGGGGTGCTCGAAGCGCTTGCCTGTGGATTACCTGCGGTCGTAACGCCAGCAGGCGACAACGCGAAGTATGTCCTTCCTAATGAAAACGGATATCTTTTTGAAATTGGTGATTCAGACGGGCTGGCTGCCAGGTTGATCGAATCGCTTGGCCGCCGATGGAATTCACAAACCATTTCGAATGCGGTGAGTCAGTACGGCTGGCACGACGTGGCAGCCAGCGTAGAGGGCTTCATGCAGAGTCGGCTCGGTGTCTACAATAAATGATTAACAATCAGACCATAAGCCTAAAGCACTCGGCATGGTTTGGGGATCACGATTGTGAGATCGGATTTCCCAGCACCTGGTCAATCAGCGTCTATGAACCAAGCATCCGCGAGGCCATGCTGAAATCCGACGTAGTCTCTGAAATAAGGAATGTCGTCGATACAACGGCTGCCTGCTATCGAACGAGATCGGGGAAGGTTGCGGTGATTACCGACGATCTTACACGACCGACGCCGACCGACGAATTGCTGAGTACTTTCTTGCCCATGCTCGTCGACGCGGGAGTTCCCGCTCAGAAAATACTTGTTGTCACGGGCGGCGGAACGCACGCTCCGCTCGATCAACAAGGGTTGGTCCGCAAACTTGGAAGCTGGGTTTGTGATAATTTTCGTGTAAGTTCGCATAATCCTCATAAGCATCTCATAAACTGCGGTCGAAGTTCGAACGGGACGCCAATCTTACTCAATCAAGAGGTTTATGCGTGTTCAACGAGAGTTGGCATCGGTGGAGTATATCCCCATGCGCTAGCGGGCTTTGGAGGTGGTTCAAAGCTGATTCTTGGCTTCTGCGGTTTTCGGACAATTGCCAATTTGCACTATGGGTTTTCAGGAAGCAAGTTAGGTGGAGAAATAGAAAACCCCTTTCGCGCCGAATTGCGGGCCATCGGACAACACCTCAAACTCGATGCATTTGTCAACGTCTTAGTCAACAAGGATAGAAAGATCGCCAAACTCTTTACTGGCGATATTGATGAAAGCCATTCGCGAGCAATCCGCGCATGCCGAGCTTTGTATTGCGTTCCCGCTCCAGACGACGCAGATGTGGTAGTTGCCAGTACCTATCCTTTTGACACGATGTTCCTGTTCTCGAAGAAGGGGTGGTGGCCTACCGGGATCGCCAAGCCTAGCGCGGCGCGAGTCATTATAGGTGGCTTCCCGGCGGGACTGGGATTCCACGGGCTTCACCCAATGAGACTCAGTAGACAAGCAAAAATTCGTCATAAATGTTTTGTCATGCTGCAACTCAATCGCATGCGTATGCTCCGCTGTCTCTTGGATTCTGCAAAAAGTCCATTTCAGCCGAAAACCAAAAAAACAAACGTCGAGAAAAAACCTTTGATGTTTCAGCCACATGCGAACTCAGCGCTCGCTGGCTTTGACATTGAGACCGATTGGAAATGCGTTCTGGGTCGGATCACTGCTCAGTTCGGTGATACGCCAAAAAGGGTCGTGGTTTACAGTTGTTCACCATTACTCTTCGTGGGGTAGCGGCCGCTGCGCGAGCAATGGGCCTAGCCACGCATTCGGGTGGTGTTGGTGGGTGTCGAGAAGTCGCGTCGAGGTTCATTCATTCAAGCTTCGTAACAACGAATGCACCGCTTAACGCCCTAACGTCGAGACGCGTTATGCGACGCAAAGTCAAGGGAAACAAAATGGGTATCGCAAAGAGCATCGCGTCGCTGATTGTTGAACAGCATTCTCATCATCCCTTTGGCGGAAAGCTTCTACAGTTTGGCCGCCAAAAGATTCAGTTTCGCGCCGTGGATTTGCTGCGTATCTTCCGGCAGAATGGATTGAGAGCCGTAAATGAACGTGTTTTGTTATCGATTAAAGATAAGCACCGTAACCTCAGTGACATTGAATTTTGGGGAGCATTCGGTTTCACATCGATCGAAGTATTAGATGTGTACGATCATGAGAATGCAGAAGTGATTCACGACTTGAATCAGGATTCGCTACCAGAGGTGCATCATGGCCAATATCAAGTTGTCTTTGATGGTGGAACGATGGAGCACGTTTTTCATACGCCAAACGTTCTCAAGAATATTTTTCACTTACTTGCCGTTGGTGGAAGGGTCATTCACTTAAATCCTGCGTCGAATTCAGTAGATCATGGGTTCTTTTCATTTTCTCCATGCCTCTACTACGAATACTACAATTGCAACGAGTTCGTGGTTGAATCTGCGCAACTATTGAATCTAGGCACTCGGCTTTCGCCCATATCGGTGACAGGTTACGTATATCCGCTTGACCGAAAAGCAATCGATGGCTATTTAACAGGAAATGTTCATTACAATTGGTTTGTATGCACGAAAACGGAGAGATCAACTTGTTCACGAATTCCCCAACAGGGTGCATACCAGTCAATTTGGAAAGCTTCCAAGGAAAAGAAACAAGAACAGAAGTCCCCTGAGAATTCGAGAGGCCTAAGCCGAATCCGTCGCTTCATCAATGACCATCCGACCCTAAGGCATTTCGCCCATTATCCGTTCATCCGCTTTTGGAGGCGGCGTTCGACTCGCCGCACATTGCAGCGTATTGGCAAGAAGTATCGAGGCTAAGACTCCGTATGGGAAATCCACGTCATTTACGGCCACCTTTGATTTTAATCTCGGGTGTCATACGTTACTTTGCGCAACGTTGTCGAGCGCACAAGCGAGAAGTGTTCTGCATCCAGATTGGTGCCAACGATGGAAAGATCAACGATCCGCTGTATCATTATTTCGACCAGTACGGATGGAAAGGTCTGCTAGTAGAACCTCAAGTCGAAGTATTCGAGAACCAGTTGCATAAGACCTACGCCCATCGGCCTGAACTTATACTGGAAAACGTCGCAATTGGCCCATCCGGCAAAACCCTGCCCTTCTATCGCCTTAGTTGCTCGTCAGCCAGATGGGCGACGGGGTTAGCGTCTTTCGACAGGAAGAGTATTGATGCACATATCCAGAGCGGCTATGTAAAGAAGAAAGCTGACGCGGAAGGTATTACACTTGGTGACGATTTAGTTGAAACCGTTTTGGTCCCAATGTTGGGTTTCACAGAACTGCTCGAGCGGCATCAAATCGAGCATGCAGATTTGCTCTGTATTGACACGGAGGGTTTCGACTTTGAAGTCCTACAACAATTTGATTTTTCCGCTATTCGACCTAATCTTGTCCTGTATGAGAGCAAGAATCTTTCTGACAGAGATTTCATAAGTTCTCAACAACTTCTTAGGGATGCTGGCTACAAATTATATTGGGAACGGGGGGATACTTTAGCCGTTTGCATGACACTTCCCTTATTGGTTGCTGCAAAACTTCGGTTTGCTGCAAACTGGAATCGAATACGCAACGCCATGCGACAAAGGACCAGACGATAAGAGTTGCCACGATTCAATCTCGGTATAAAACATCGAATAGTTTATGTGTGGCTTAACAGGTTATTTCGATTCTGCGAATGCGACGTCGACCGACGTACTCGTGCGGATGACTGATGCTTTAGCGCATCGTGGGCCGGATGCAAGCGGCCAATGCACATGGCATCCAGAGACAGGTGGCACAGTTGGACTTGGCCATCGTCGATTGTCGATAATCGATCTGTCTGAAGGCGGCGCCCAGCCAATGACGCGCGGGGCTTTGCACATTGTCTTCAACGGAGAAATCTACAACTACCAAGAGATTACGCGTGAGTTACAAGAGCTTGGTCATCAATTTGTCAGCACAAGCGATACCGAAGTTATCCTGGCAGCGGTTGACGAGTGGGGCATCGTCGATGCCATCAACCGCTTTAACGGGATGTTTGCATTTGCAATATATGATTCTCGGCGGAATGAGCTTGTGCTGGTGCGCGACCGAACTGGGGTCAAGCCACTTTACTACAGCCTGCACAAGAATCTGGTTCTATTTGCGTCGGAATTAAAAGCATTCCACGAGCATCCGGCCTTCGACCGAAATCTCAACGCGAATGCAATCGACTCGTTTTTCCGATTCGGTTACGTGCCAAATTCAGAATGCATCTTTGAATCGGCCCGTAAACTCTTGCCGGGCCATCTACTGCGAATCGATCTCGCCACCCAGCGACATGTGCTCGAAGAGTATTGGGATGTATTTGATGCGTTCAACCAGCCAAAACTGAAATTAGACTTTGTTGAAGCCTCGCAACAATTAGAGGAATTGCTGGTATCGGCGTTTAACTACCGGATGGTAAGCGACGTTCCGGTGGGAGTCTTCCTCAGCGGAGGTTACGATAGTTCAGCTGTAACCGCATTGCTTCAAAAGTCGATGGTAGGCCGACTGAAAACGTTTACAATCGGGTTCGAGGATGCGAGCTTTAATGAAGCTCCCTTCGCCAAACAGATCGCCGATGCGATTGGGACAGATCATACGGAATACACCTGTACCCGCCAGGAAGCCCAAGCTATCATTCCGACCCTGGCACACTTCTATGACGAACCCTTTGGAGATTCGTCTGCGATACCGACAATTTTGGTTAGCCAGATTGCCCGACGCTCGGTTAAAGTGGCCCTTTCGGCCGACGCAGGCGATGAATTGTTTGCCGGTTACAACAAGTATCTGCGCGTGATCGAGTTCTTGCGGTTAGCGCAGAAAATTCCGAGACCCTTTAGGCAGGGAAGGTTTTTCGCACTGCTTTCAAAACTACCGCTACCTCGCCAGATGTTAAAGAGGACGCTGGAAAACCTGTCGGCGGTCTACGATGAACGACTGAGCCATTGTGGACTAATGAAACTGACGAGCCAAGTGTTCCGCGATGGTGAGATAAATGCGATGCTCGCATGCAAAGCAACACCAAGACATACGGTCTTTGAAAGCGAGCACCTTCTGGTCGCGGAAAACGACGCGGTTAATAGGATGCTGGCCATTGACTACAAGACTTACTTGCCAGACGACATCCTTACGAAGGTTGACCGCGCTACCATGTCTTGCTCACTGGAAGGCCGCGAGCCGCTGCTTGATTTTCGCATCGCTGAATTTGCTGCGAGATTGCCCTCTGAGTTCAAACTCAACGGTAGCCAACAGAAGTTGATTTTAAAATCAATCACTCATCGGCATGTTCCGCGCGGCCTGTTGGATCGTCCGAAGAAGGGATTTAGCGTGCCATACTTTCAGTGGTTGCGGGGTGATTTACGACACCTTGTCGACGACTACCTTGCACCTGGCTTAGTTGCTTCCCAAGGAATTCTTAACACACACTTTACCGAGTCGTTTAAGAAGAGGTTTTTTGCGGGTGACATGAAGACAAACGTCGGCATGTGGAATCTGCTAATGTTTCAAATGTGGATGGAGCGATGGGGCAAGGGGTGCAGCGTTGTCAAATCGGATGAATGAACGCATCGAAGATCAAAACATGCCAGTTGCAATCCTTTTGGGTATCAGCGACACAGGTTATGAAACGGCCAAATCGTTGACGCTGTGTGGTATCCCAATCATCGCGTTCGAAAAGGACCCGACGCGCCCAGAAACAAAGACAAAACTCTGTCGCGAAATCCACTTTTATGACAACGAAGCACAGCTCTTGGAACAGCTTTTAAAGGCGCTGGATCGACTATCGCAGCCCCCTGTGCTCTTCTTGTCGGGCGATGCCTTGGTAAATTTCTTCAACGAACATCGAAATATTCTAGTTGGTCGTGTTCGGGTTGCCTTTCCGGAAACTGAGTGCGTTTCGACACTACTGGAAAAAACTCGCTTTGACGCTTTCGCAATCAAACACAACTTTAGAGTTCCCAAGACGGTCGTTGTAACCAATCGAGAGGCCCTCAAGCAAATCGTCGAAACTCTCTCATTTCCATGTGTGATTAAGCCGACGTGGCGGAGTTCAGCCTGGAAGAAGGCGAAATTCCCAAAGGTTTTTGTGTTCGAAAGGCCCAAAGACCTAAAAAATAAATTTGGACGGATCTACGATGTCGAGCAAGACTTGCTGGCGCAAGAGTGGATTCCTGGGGGAGACGCCGATATCTACTTTTGCTTGACGTATTTTGACCATGGCGGAAAATGTCTTGCCGATTTTACAGGCCGCAAGCTTCGTCAATGGCCGGTCGGTACGGGTTCCACGGCTTGTGCGGAGCCGGTCTTCGAAGCTAACGTGCAAGCCGAAACAATGCGGCTTTTTGAAACTTCAAATTTTCGTGGATTTGGATCGGTGGAGTTCAAGCGGCATGCCAATACCGGCGAATTCTTTATCATGGAGCCAACCGTTGGACGGTGCAACCATCAGAGCTATGTTGCCACTGCCAATGGAGTGAACTTCCCATGCATAGCCTATCAATCGTTAACCGGGATCGATCTTGGCTTGCCCGAACGTAGTTCATGCCCTGTGGTCTGGATTGACGACCAGTTTGATGCATTGAGCATTATTGTCAGCACCTTCACGGGACGCCTGAACCTTACGAATCTATTTCGATCCTACTTAGGTAAAAAGTCATTTCGATTTTGTAATCGTCGCGACCTGGGGCCACTATTCCACGTCCTTCTACAAGCCCCACGAAAATTGTCCAAGTTCGTATTAAAGCGATTGGTACGCGTTACCTAAATCTGCCAATTTCCTACAAATTTCCTGCAGCTTAGTGATGATATAAATGAACGACCAATCGAAGCACGTCCAGGCGAAAGAGATGGAGCGTCTTAACGAGGCGCAAAAGGCCTACTACGAGGCGGACGGAGGGAAGCTCCACAAAGCTGGCAACGTCGTCACTCGAGGCTGGACGGCAGTCCGTGGCCGTGTCGCACAATACCGTTCTGAAATCGGCGTCAAAGTGGATATGCGCACGCTCCATTATAAATGGTTTGGAGACCTGTCCAACGCGCGAGCGATGGAATTAGGATGTGCCTCCGGTAACGCTGTTTCTAGACATCTAGCCAGGCATGCCAATTCCTATCTCGGAGTTGACCTCAACTCTGTCGGTGTGGATCGACTCAATAAGATGCTCCAAAAACATGAATTGCCCGGTGAAGCGGTAGCTGTCGATTTTCTCAGTGAGGATTTCGCTTACGGTCCATTCGATCTTATCTATGCACAAGGAGTTCTGCATCATTTTCGCCACTTTGAAGCATTCCTTGAGATCATGCATTCTAGGCTTGCGCCCGGGGGCCGCGTCATAGCGTTTGACCCACTTCAAACAGCCTTGCTACCACGATTGATTCGGGCGGCCTACCGCCCGTTTCAGTCGGACGCTGATTGGGAGTGGCCATTCAATAAAAAGTCTTTTTCAACTATCGAAAAATATTTTGAGATTGCCGAGCTTCAAGGCATGATGGGCTGGTCCAAGTGGGGAATCCTCGCGATTCCTTTTGGCATGTCTCAAGCCGCGAAGTGGGGTAAACGTTTACACGAGCGGGACATGCGGACTGCGCATTCGCAGTCCCGCGCGCTATGGCGTTGTATGAACGTTGCCATGTTGTTGATTCGTCGTGAGCGCTCTGACAGTTAACGAATTGTCGCCTAAGTACTCCGATCTTATCCGGCTACGGCATGGTGAATATTAAGAATCTGGCAAAACTTAGCTTGCAGGTCATATCACGGGAACGATTTATCTATCGCTATCCGCAGAAGACTGAATGCGTCTATCTAACTTTTGACGATGGTCCACATCCGGAATTTACGCCGCAGGTCTTGGAGATACTCAAACGCTATAAACAACAAGCGACATTTTTCTTGATTGGCAAAAATGTTGAAGCTTTCCCTTCGATGGTGGCGGAGACGAAAGCTCATGGACACCGATTAGGACTTCACACATTTACGCATCAAACACTTGATCTCATGGAACGCACTCAGTTTATGGAGGAGGTCCGTCAGAATCAGGCTTCGATATTTAAGGCGATTGCTGAAGAACCAATGATACTTCGCCCCCCCAAAGGGCGCGTACGTTTTAAGAATATCTCATGGGCGAAAGCTCTCGGCATCAAGCTTATCCACTACACGATAACGTCGAATGACTGGAAGGCTAAAAGCCACCAGGACATCCTTGACGCTGTGGGAATAGGCCAAGTTCGAGGTGGCGATATCATCTCGTTTCATGATACGAACGTCCATACCGTGGACGCTCTCCCTTTAATTATGGAGCAACTATCGCGAAGAAAACTTTCTTGTGCGACGATTCCCAGCGGTGAACGATTACGATGAAAATCCTTTATCACCATCGCACGCGTGGAGATGGCGCTGAAGGTGTCCACATACAAGAAATGGCGACCGCGTTCGAGGAACTGGGGCATACGGTAGAATTCTGCAGTCCTCGTAACGCAAAGCGGGAACCTGGACTACTCAAGGGTATGACCGGCATGTCTGCCGCAGAGTCGGCTGGACTTATCGGTGGCCTGCGCCTCCGCTTTCGTCAGTCACTTGAAATCGCCTACAACGCGGTATCGTTTTCGCGAATTTGTTGGCACGTGCTACATTACCGTCCGGATATCATTTATGAGCGGTATTCTTGTTACCATGTGGCCGGCGTTGCAGCGGCGCGAATGTTGAGAGTTCCACTTTTGCTAGAAGTGAACTCCACATACTCTGGGAGATTCGCGCGACGCGAACTAGGCTTTCCGCGAGTCGCAAAGTGGATGGAGAAATATGCCTTGGGAGGCGCGCGGGGCATTGCCGTTGTCTCAAATCCACTCCGCGAGTGCGTTCAAGATCGAGAAGTCGATGTGGGGCGAATTGTCGTGACTCCCAATGCCGTCAACGCTGGAAAAATCGCCGAATACGCAGCTCCTGCATTGCAAAAGAGAATCCGAAAGGAACTTGGACTTGAGGGGCAGGTAGTTATTGGGTTTGTCGGCTCGTTGCGTCGTTGGCACGGTGTCGATATGCTCGTACGACGTATTCCCGACGTTCTGAAGCGAGTTCCCAACGCCTCGTTCTTGATTGTTGGTGCCGGGGAATTAGAGGATTCAGTCAAAGCGTTGGTCGACATGCCAGAATTAACAGGAAGGGTCATCGCAACCGGAGGTGTACCCCACGCCCGAGCCATGGAACTGATCACCGCTATGGATATCGGCTTGATGCCACACTCAAATGCCTGGGGGTCGCCAATGAAGATTCTGGAATACATGGCACTGGGGAAAGTTACCATTGCGCCCAGATTGCCGCCCATTGAAGAGATCTTGTTGGATGGTTCAACTGGTTACCTGTTCGAGCCGCGCAATGAGCAGCAGTTTACCGAACTCATGGTCAACGCCTGTCAAAGTCAACAAATTCGACTTGAGATCGGCGCGCAAGCGCGCGATTTCGTTCTCAACAACCGAAGATGGACGGACAACGCGTTGCTCGCATTAAAGTTGTTGGAACACAAAAATGTCTAGCGCCAGCGATTCTGTTTCGTTTTACGTTTGCCCAGAAGTGCCAAGCGGTTCACGTTAGATGCTCGATCGCCACATAATGATTTGGATATTTGCAATTGCTTGTGTCGGGGCTGTTTTCCCTCATCTCGTTTACCCCCCATTGCTTTATGTAATTTCACGTTTCCGTACTAAGAGTCCAGTCGGTGTTGCGCGTCCACGAGTGTCGCTTGTGATCAGCGCGTTCAACGAGGCCGACGTCATTCGGCAGAAATTAGAGAACGCAATCAGTCTGGAATACCCAAAAGATAGACTCGAAGTGCTGGTAATTTCAGACGCATCCGACGACGCGACCGATGAAATAGTTCGTGAGTACAGCGATCGCAGCGTATCACTATTTCGGCAGGAAGAGCGACTTGGAAAATCTGCTGGACTGTCGCGATTCTGCCCGCTAGCGACGGGTGAGGTGTTGGTATTTACTGATGCCAATTCAATTTTTCGCAGCGATGCATTGGTGAAACTTGTTCGACATTTCGACAACCCAACGATTGGCTATACGGTTGGGCGACAACTTTACGAGCATACGTCGCACGATGCGTCGGCCGACTCTGAGAGCATTTACTGGTCAGTCGAATTAAAGTTGAAAGAATGGGAGAGTCAATTGAGCTCTGTGGTCGGGGCAGATGGCGCGATTTATGCTCTGCGGAAAGAACTGTTTGAGCCATTGGCATCGGAAGATATCAATGATTTCATACTGCCTCTAAAAGTTGTAGTCAAAGGTTTCCGAGGCGTCTTTGATCCCGAGGCAGTTTGTCATGAAAAAGCGGCTCCGGATTTCGGGGGTGAATATCGCCGTAAATATCGAATTGTGAATCGCAGCTTGCGAGCAGTTACGAAGGTGCCGCAAGCACTCAATCCATTTAAGGTGGGTTGGTTTTCCTTTCAATTGTTTTCGCACAAGGTGCTCCGATGGCTGGGGCCCGTTTTCTTGGTTGCCGTGTTTTGTTCCAGTCTATGGCTCTCTATCGACGAAATTGCAATGAACCGGTACCCTGGTCCGTTCATGTTGTTTACATGCGGCCAGTTGCTATGCGTTGGTATTGGTATTAGCTATCTTCTGCCGCCTTTGCGGCGTTTTCGTCTGGTCTATATTGCTTACTACTATCTGCTAGTTAACCTAGCCGCTGCAGTGGCCATCGGTCTGTTGCTTTCCGGACGAACGATTGGCGTCTGGAAACCTCAACGATGACTTGGGCGGAATGGTTGTTTCTGGCGATATTGTTATTGGTGCTATATACCTACGTAATCTATCCAATGTTAGCGGTTTTGATTGGTGCCGGGAGGGTCGATCGCATCGGCGATGAGCTAAAACCGGTGAGTCTACTGGTTCCCGCTCACAACGAAGCATCCGTGATCGCGTCCAAGATCGAAAACTTTCTCGCGATTGATTACCCGCCAGAGCTTGTCGAATTGCTGATTCTTGACGATGGAAGTACCGACGAAACTGCGGACATCGTGCGAAGCATGCAGGGTGACCGTATTCACTTGATTGAGTCTAAGCGTCGCCATGGGAAAGCGGCCGCGATGAATTCCCTTGTTGATACTGCTCGACATTCGCTGTTGCTTTTTTCTGACGCCAACGTCATGCTGGGCCGCGGAACGCTTCGTCGCTTGGTTGATCGCATGAGTGAAGCCAACGTGGGAGCCGTGACGGGTGAAGTACGGTTAGTAGGCAGCGACCGGGAGTTTGAAACGGGCGAATCGCTCTACTACTGGCTTGAACGGCGTATCCAAACGGCGGAATCACGCATTGGAAGTGTGATGGGAGTCGACGGTGGCCTGTATTTGCTGCGCCGCCAGCTTTTCCAGCCCCTTCCGGCCGACACGATTCTGGATGACTTTTTGGTATCGATGAACGTTATTCGTTCATCACACCGGGTGATCTATGAAAGCGCCGCCAAAGCGGTTGAAAGCGGAACTCCAACGGCCAAACAAGAGTTCTGGCGCCGCGTACGCATTGCCGCTGGTGCCGTGCAGCTTATCAAAAGATGCAATTTTCCGCAGTGGTATCAGTGGAAGTCGTGGGTTCAGTTCGTTTCCCACAAACTATTGCGTTGGTTCTCCCCGCTGCTATTCATTATCTTGTTCATTGTCAACTTTGTCGTTTTTGATCGTCATCCGGTATACCAGATTATTCTTTGGATACAAATAACGGTTGCATCATCAATTATTTTGACCTGGTTCTTCACGCGGTTACGCAGAACAAAATTGGGTGCCATATTGTTCTACTTTGGACTAAGTCAAGTCGCAATTGGCTATGGCTTACTTAGAGGCCTAGCTAATCGACAGCCAGCGCAGTGGGAGAAAGGAAATCGCGTTGAGGACCTGTCGTGAGTAGCGGCAAACAAATTGTCGTGAGTGTTGACACGGAAGAAGAGGGACGGTGGGGTTGCGATTACAGCACTTCCGATAATCCAACACAAAACCTGCGTGGCTTGAGTCGATTTCAGGCGCTGTGCGAAAAACACGGGGTAGCTCCAACATACCTGATCGATGCGCCGGTTTTACTCGACCAAGCGGCCATTGCAGAACTGTCAACTTGGCAAGAAGCGGAGCGTTGTGAGGTCGGCGCACATTGCCATCCTTGGTGCAATCCGCCCATCGTATCTCAGCTTCCACTTGAGGCAGAAACTTTCCTGTGTAACTTGCCTGTAGAGTTGCAGTTTGAAAAACTCAAGTGGTTGACCGACCACATTTCTAACTGTTTTGGAAAATCGCCTACTTCCTACCGCGCGGGGCGATATGGCTTCTCAGCCGAAACGACAGCGCCGATTCTGGCGGAGCTTGGCTATGCTGTCGACTCGAGCGTTCTCCCTATGTTCGAATACCGTCGCGTGCAGGGACCCGATTTTAGATTTGCCTCACGCGATCCTGTTTTTATTGTTCAATCAACCCAAAGCCGTATACTCGAACTACCGATTACGTCTGGTTTTACGAAATCGGGTTACAGACTGCGGCGGTGGTTGTGGATTGCAACGCGTAGGCAGCCCTGGAAGTTTCTTAAGCTCGCAGGGATCGCTGATAGTCTGGGGTTTGCACGCCGCTTGAAGCTCAGTCCAGAAGGTACTTCCATCGCCGAATTACGAGGACTGGTCGACGCCTGCCTCAAAGATGGCCTATCAACTCTTGTGCTGATGCTGCACAGCAGCTCCTTAGCGGCCGGCTTCTCCCCATACGCCAAGAATGCCGAAGCCCTAGAAAAACTGTATGCTCGGTTGGATGCTATCTTGCGCTACGCGATTGACCAACATGGATGTCAACCTGTCACGTTAACTGCAGCGGCAAAACACATCGCTGCTTGTACCCCGAACGATTTCCAACATAACGCCCCGTTGTTGTCGAAGACTTAGCATGAGCAGACTCGAACGTTCGCTACATGTCGCTAATTTAATCCCGTAGTACTAACAGAATAAACAATGCGAATCAGTCAAGAACAAGTTCTGGCGTTTGCCGCGTGGAGCGGAGACCGTAATCCGATTCATGTTGATCCTGAAGCTGCGAGAAATACGGCCTTCGGAAGCAATATTGTACACGGGGCCCTAACGACCATTGAACTGTTACGGCACATTGGTGCAACGTCTTTTGTTAAAGACGGCATTCAATCTCTGGATATCGAGTTCCGCGGAGAAATCAAGCCGAACCACGATTATTCGATTCAAGTTTCGAGCGAATCTGGCCTGGTGTTAGCGAGCCTAAACAGTACAGCACGACCGCAGATAACGATCCGCGCAGAGTTGTTATCATCGCCGGAAGCAATGATGCAGATGGTCGACTGGGCAACACATTTGGAAAATGACGTAGTACAAACAGGGCCTCATGAAAAACCGGTAGCTTGGACCCCGGCTCAATTCAAGGCAGGCCGCACGACTACGGGAAAGCATTCTTTTGGCTCCCACGCAGCCGACCCAGAATCGATGTTGACAACGACGCAAGAAAAGGTCCTGGGTCTCTGCAGCTTTATTATCGGTATGAGAACGCCAGGGTTGGCCTCTCTCTTCACTCGTTTGAAAGTGAACTTTTATGCGAATCCCGATATTCAGCACGAGCTGGTCTATCAGCTTACACTTCGGGATTACGATCCTCATTTCAGAATACTCCAAACGGAATTAGACGTCGCAACCCTAGATGGACAACTTATTGCATCTATCCAATTGCAGAGTTATGTGCGTTTTCCATTCGTTGAGCCGGACGCGGCGAAATTCGTCCATCGACTGCCACAGGAGTTAGAAGGTAAAGTTGCGCTCGTGTGTGGAGCCAGTCGCGGCCTCGGCGCCGAGATGGCAGGTGTGTTAGGTGCCGCCAAATGCCATGTGTTGATCGCTTGCCGTCGCCCAAATGAACAAACTAACCATTTGGTAAACAATATTAACAAATGTGGGGGAACTGCGGAGATCGTTGCCGGAGATGTTGGAGATTCTAACTGGTGTGAAGCCACGAAAACGGAGATCGTTCGATGCCATGGTCGTTTGGATATCTTGATTCTCAATGCATGCGGACCTTTATCGCAAATCGAGATATCATCGAGCACTCCGCAACAATCCGCCGAGTACATTAACGAAAACGTGGCGCTTTCCATGACGCCTCTTATCAGTTTTCTGCCTCTGGTGTCGCACTCGCAAGGATATCTTATCGCGATTTCTTCTTCGGCTGTCGAGGAATTGCCCAGCGGTTTCGGGCACTATGTGGCGGTAAAGATGGCGTTGGAGGGTGCGATACGAACTGCCGCCAGGGAGAATTCAGATGTTCGATTTTTGATTGCCCGACCACCTAAACTGCAAACCAGTTGGAATGATACTCCTAGCAGAGCCATCGGTTGTATACCGCCATCCACCGCCGCCTTACAAATCATTGAGGCGCTGTTTGATAAGAACAAGCAAGAACAACTTAAAGTACTTTCGCAATTCGAAAATGTCGAAGTCGAACAACGACCTACCGAGCATTTGCAGGATGCCGAGTTGGTGCTTTGCAGTAATTTTACGATTGACAGTATGCAGGACGGGTTGCGAGCCTGGGCTTCTGCACTGCATTTGACCATCGCGGCAGACCTTGCACCTTATGGACAAGTTCTACAACAACTACTTGATCCTAATAGTCGCGTATCCAGGAATCCGCTAGGGGCCGTCGTCCTACTGCGCGTTCGCGATTGGCTGCGAGAAATGCCCGATGTGATGTTGGCCGATCCAAAAGCTGTGGGAGAGTGGCTGAAATCGACGGCTGCCGAACATATTCAAGCCTTCAAAGCACAGCGTTCATTCGCTACCGGTTCGACACTTCTGATCATTTGCCCGTCACTCGCTGGTGTCGACACATCATTTCTTACCGAGATTGCCGACGCGGAAAACGCCTTGTTGCGGGAGCTAGCCGAACTGCCTGGACTAACGGCTTTCCATGCGTCCAGTAAACACGACATATATCAAGTTCCAGATTCAGGAATTTACGACCCTTTGCGAGATGAAATCGGCCACATGCCGTTTTCGGATGGCTATTACGCATTCCTTTCAACGCTTATCGTCCGGCAATTCTACCACAAGTTGACGATGCCCAAGAAAGTCATCGTGATGGATTGCGATAACACTTTGTGGGACGGAGTTGTTGGCGAGGTTGGCCCATCAGGCGTGAACTTCGGCCCGGCATACCTACTTCTACAGCAGCGATTGGTTCAACTGTCAGAAAACGGAGTTCTGTTGTGCCTGTGCAGCAAAAACGAACAACAGGACGTCTGGGATGTATTTGAGCAGCGTAGCGATTTTCAAATCAAGCGAGAACACATTGTCATTGCGAACATCAATTGGCACCCAAAAAGCGAGAATATTCGTGCCATCGCGGAGGAACTAAACCTGGGTTTGGATAGTTTCATTTTTATTGACGACAACCCTGTTGAATGTGCGGAGGTACGCACCGCGTGTCCTGATGTACTGACCGTACAGTGGCCAAAGTCGCGAGCCGCCGCGACAAATTTGCTGAACCACTTCTGGGAACTGGATGTCATCGCAGCGACGGCCGAAGATCGCAAACGCACCCAACTTTACAAAGAAGAGTTCCATCGGCAGCAAACACGTCGTGCAGCGTCGAATTTTCAACAATTTATTGATTCCTTAAAGTTGAATGTGGAGATTGCGCAACTTGACTTAGACTCCTTACCGCGTGCTTCACAATTGACGATGCGAACCAACCAATTCAACTTTACAACGATCCGTCGTACCGAAAGCGAACTCAAGCAGTTATTGGCAGATCCTCGCTATCTGTGCCGAACGGTTTGCGTCAACGATCGTTTCGGTGACTATGGATTAGTAGGCTTATTTATCGTTGAGCAGCAGCGGCAGTTGCAAGTGGATACGTTCTTACTAAGTTGTCGCGTGCTTGGCCGCGGGGTAGAACACCGCTTGGCGGCTGAAATCGGTCGCATTGCCCAGGAGCATAGTCTGGATCGTGTTCAATGGAAACATATTGCTACCGCAAAGAACATACCCGCTAAGATGTTTCTGTCGGAGTTGGCACACGGCGAATTGACAACGGATTCCGCTGGCGTCAGTTGCTTCGATATCGATGCGAAGGAATTAACGGAGTTCCGCTACCAGGCTACGGAGACTTACGATCTCGCAGGCGAGGTTCCGCAGCACTCCCCGCGCGAATCGGCTTATGCGCCGCGGCAGCGTGAACAACAGATCGAATATACTTCAGATACTTTGTCGTCATTTGAACAACTTGCTACCCTGGTGTCCGGCGAACAAGATGCGTCAATTCAAAAAGGCAATTTCGAGATTGGTGAAATTGAGAGTTGTGTCATTGGAGCGTTCGCCAAAGCCATACGCCTTTCAGAAAGAGAAGTAGCTCAAATTGATAGGTTGGACGCGATGGGGTGCGACTCTCTGCGTATTGTGGAGATTACGGTCGCATTAACAAAGCGATTCCCTTGGTTGCCTAAGACATTGCTCTTCGAACATGGAAGTGTTTCCGATATCGTCCACCGCATCACAGAGCTTACTTCAGCTACATCGCAAGTTAACCCTGCAACAGACTTAAAAGTTGTTACCGCACGCCCAATCTCGAGTGAGTCAACAGACATCGCAATTGTGGGGCTCGGAGTTCACTGCGCAGGCTGTAAATCAGCTTCGGATTTGTGGGACGTGTTAAGCCGCGGGGAAAGCTACGTTGGCGAGGTCCCGAGAACTCGCCCCACGTTTGTCGGCGAGTTGATCGATGAGAGAAAGCACTTTGCCGGTTTGCTCGATGACGCTGATCAATTCGATCCCGAGTTCTTCGGCATCTCACCGCGCGAAGCGGAATACATGGACCCGCAGCTCAGGCTACTATTGCAAACAGCCTGGCATGCATTGGAGGATGCGGGTTCACATGCCGACGGCTTCGATGTTTCAACCGGAATCTTTGTCGGTGTCATGTACGCCGAGTATGCTGGCTACGCGAATGCGTTCGCCAGAAAAAATGGCGGAGTATATCGCTGTTGGGAAGGATTCAGCTTGGCCAATCGCCTGTCCCAGGTTCTCGGTCTCAAAGGACCAAGTTTGTCCATCGACACAGCTTGCTCTTCTTCCGCAACTGCGCTGCACTACGCCTGCCAATCGCTGCGGAGTGGTGATTGCACCTCGGCCGTCGTCAGTGGTGTCAACATGATCGTTGATCCAGTGCGCTTAGTTCAGTTCGGACGACTTGGAATCCTTTCAACATCAGGTAAGTGCGTTCCGTTCGGGAGCGGTGCTGACGGAACTGTTTTGGGGGAAGGGGTGGTGTCGGTCGTACTCCGTCCTTTAAAAGAGGCTGAACAGCGAGGTGACCGGATCTATGCCGTGATCAAAGGTACCGGCCTAAGCTCCGGTGCGGGATCCGTTGGATTCACTGCCCCCAATCCGACTGCCCAGGCACAGGCTGCACAGCAGGCAATTTTAGCTGCCGACATCGACCCGCGGACGGTTTCCTATATCGAAACCCACGGAACTGGGACAGAACTTGGCGATCCGATAGAAGTGCGTGGGCTGGAAATCGCTTATTGCGATCGTCGACTATGGAACCCGAATCTTCAGATCACGCACAAGTGTGCGATAGGATCGATCAAGCCGAATGTGGGCCACCTCGAAGCAGGTGCTGGCCTGATGGGGATGATCAAAGCCGCATTGCAACTTCACCATCATGCTCTCGCTCCTTCCCTAACTTCGAAGACCGCAAACCCCCAAATCCCATTCGCTGAGCTTCCGTTTGAGATTCAACAGGAATTCGAACCATGGAAACGAGTATCAGCCAAGTACGCCGGTAAGACTTTTGAAGTGCTTCGAAGGGCCGGGGTGAATTCGTTTGGCGTAGGCGGCTCGAATGTGCATATTATTCTGGAAGAATTTGCGGAAAGCCCCCACAAAATTGAAACCGACCGATCCGCACATTTGCTATCTCTATCCGCTGCAACGGAACATTCACTTCGAATTTTGGCTGCGGATTGGCAACTCTACCTGAATAATTGCCCACCAGAATTACTAGCCAGCGCCTGCTTTAGCGCGAACGTAGGCAGACAGCACGCAACCTATCGCGCGGCCGTTGTGCTAGATTCCGAAACGGACGTGAGTTCATCGCTGACTGATTTGGCACGCGGTCACGCGATGCCACGCAGCACGATGCAACTTGAACGTGAAGCGTCTACGCAAATTGCGTTCCTGTTCACTGGACAAGGCTCTCAATATCCAGGAATGCTCAAGCAACTGTGGATTGAGAGTCCCGTCTTTCGAAAAGCATTCGACGCGTGCGCTGAAGCCATGCACGGGCTTATCTCTCAACCACTGCAAGACCTCGTCTTTTCCGGCGATACAGATGACCGCCAACATGCTCTTCACGATACAGGCAATACTCAGCCCGCCCTCTTTGCAATTCAATACGCTCTATTTGAATTATGGAAGTCGTGGGGGATTGTTGGAAACGTACTGGTGGGACACAGCATCGGCGAAGTCGCTGCGTATTGTGCTGCCGGTGGATGCTCACTGCCGGACGCTATAACTTTGGTAGCTGCTCGCGGCAGATTAATGCAATCACTTCCATTGGGCGGCGGGATGAGTTCCATTGCTGCGGACGCCGCAACGGTTGCAGCAACTATAAAGAATGTGGGTGCAAATGTTAGCATCGCCGCCATGAATGGCCCGGAGCAAACGGTCATTTCTGGTGCTGAGCTCGAAGTTGAAGCAGTGAGTCGAGCGCTCCGCGTTGACGGTGTTAAGATTGTTCCACTGGCGGTCTCGCATGCCTTTCATTCCGCGTTGATGGAACCGATGCTGGAGGAATTTGCCAATGTCCTGAAGCAACTCGACTTCGGTAGACCACAAATCCCAATTGTCAGTTCGGTTACGGGTGAATGGGTGCATGATGCTATGTCACTGCCCGAGTATTGGTTAATGCAAGCACGAAATCCAGTGAATTTTATCGCCGCGATAAAGACACTTCAGGCAAATGCCATCACCCATTTTCTCGAGATTGGACCGCATCCTGTACTGCTGGGAATGGGGCGCGCATGCATTGGCGAAAGTTCTGCCAAATGGTTGCCCAGCGCTCGACGTGGACGCCCTGACTGGTCAGTAATCCTGGATAGTCTCGGAAAACTCTACGTTGATGGAGTCGACATCGATTGGCGGAGCTTCGATGCCCCGTATGCTCGAAAACGCATATCGATACCTGGTTACCATTTTGATACTCGTCGAATCTGGATTGATGGGCTCGATCCCGTTCAACAAGATCAACTAGAACTTAGTCCGCCGACTAAAACTCAGCCCTCACATTCTGAACAGACTTATGAATTAGTTTGGCGGGATGCGGCGACTAAGCCACCAGGTGGAAAAATGTCCGGAACTTGGCTATTGATCGCGGATACGTCTACGCCAGTCGAAATGCTGTGCGAACGACTTTCAGAATTGGGAGTTGAATGCGTTTGTCTCAAAGCCGACATGGCGCCAACCGAGGCATCCTCTGAAGTCTACAAGAGTACACGTACTCTACTCGAGCAACGCCACTTCGAACGGATTCTCCTAATCGAAGGAACAGCAGGAGGCAATGCTCTTACCCAGGCCGCCGAAATTCAAAAGAAGGCGGTTTCGAGCGTTTTCGCGATTTCGCGCATCGTCGCCGCGATTACGGACTCTGGCTGTACAAAACCCCGTTCGGTATGGTTGATTACGCAACGCTCGGTGGCAATCGAGCGCTCGGATTCGTTAGACTTGGCCACATCACCTGTCTGGGGATTTGCTCGCGTTGCAAACTTGGAATGTTGGCAATTTTGGGGTGGCGTCATTGACGTTGAGAACCTTGATCGTCAGGCCGACTCATTAATCCAAGAAATTGCTTGGCCGAATGACGAGGACCAAGTCGGTTTCAGAAATGGCAAACGACTTGTTCCGAGACTGCGCCTGCAAGTCTCAACCAAGATGGATCAGTCAGTTTGCGACGTCCGCTCCATTTGTGAAAAAGGCGCAATTCTGGTCACGGGCGGATTAGGCAGCATCGGCTTTCGAATCGCGCAATGGCTCGTCGAAAATGGCGCGAGGCGCATCATATTAACGAGTCGATCTGGAGTGCCATCAAAAGTAGTGAGCGCAGGAATCACAAGTTGGCGACAGCGAGGCGTAAATGTCTCCGTGCTTGCTGCGGACATCGCAACGTCAACGGGAGTCGATGCGTGCCTTGAAGCGGCAGGTGAATCCAACTTGGTGGGAGTCGTACATGCGGCTGGGCTCGATCTTGAAACGCCTATAAAAGACAATTCGCTTAGCGGCATTCAAAGCCTATTTGCCGCTAAGGTTGCCGGTGCCTGGCTTCTCCATCAAGCGTGTCAGTCTGCCAAGACCGAACTATTCATATGTTGTTCGTCGATTGCTGCTGTTTGGGGATCACCCAATCGGAGCGTTTATGCGGCGGCGAATGCTTTTCTTGATGCGCTCACTCATCACCGAAGACAGATGAATCTGCCTGCCCTATCCATCAATTTTGGTCCGTGGTCCGGTGGCGGCATGGCCAATGAGGATGCGCTCAATACGCTGGCCCAGCTCGGGAACTATGGCCTATCGCCAGACCGAACGGTCGAATTAATTGGCGATTTGATTAGACAAGGCGCAACCCAGACTGTATTGGTTGATATCGACTGGCCGCGTTTTCGATCGATTGTCGAGGCACGTCGCCCGATACCTCTCTTCTCTGAACTTGGCATTGCAGCACAGCCAATCAGTTCGACGCCTGTCCCTACAGACCTAATCGCCGCAGGCGAGTGGGTAACCAGATTGGCCGCGCTCGAATCGAGCGAGCGGCTTGGCCAGCTGAGCGAATTATTGGCTGAGGAAGTCTCTGGGATGCTACGCCTTCGGAATGGTTCAATAGTACCATACGATCGGAGTCTATTCGAATTGGGAATGGACTCACTTACGGCCGCGGAGCTGACCACTCGAATACGTAGCCGTTTCGGAAATTTGGATTGCGGTTTTCTGTTGAGCGATCCAACGATTCATGGAATTGCACGGCGATTGTTGGAAAGGGTTTTGAAGTCGGGATGTGGTGCGATGGAACCTCAATCGCAATCGCCATCGGCGTCAAAGCGGTGGAACGGCAATCCTGAAATGCTTGAGAGAGTTTTGGCTGAAGAATTGGCGGCTGCCCTTGGAGTCCCCGGGCTGGCCAGCAGCCCAGCGACGCGGCCATTTCAAGAATTGGGGGTCGACTCGCTTAGTTCAGTAGAATTTGCGAATCGTGTGCGTCGAAGACTGAGTCTGCACTCACCGCCTCGAGTACTCAATTTCGACAACTTGCAGCAGTTGTCAGCCCACATTCAGCAAAGTCTGCCGAAGAGTGATTCGAATTCAATTGTCGGTTATGACGTCGAACTGGAGAAAAAGATATTCGAGTTCTGCCGAGAAGGGTGGCCCGAACGCCGTACCGACTGGATCGAATCGCGATGGAAATGGATGTTTTTAGAGTCCGCTAGACGCATTGGCGTCGATCCGAAAGTGTGGCTGTTTGTGGATGGAGGCCAAGTTGTAGGGCATATGGGTGCCCAGATGATTGAGCTGAAGGTTGGTAATCAGTTTTACCCGACAGGTTGGCTTGTCGAAACGATGGTATTCCAATCGCATCGTCCAAAAGGCGTTGGGACGCAACTTCTCATGCAGGCTCAAGATGATTTTCCTTTCAGTTTATCGTTAGGGCAAACTGAGCAGGTCCGTGCTATTTTGAAGAACCTGGGGTGGCAACGGATTGCGGCCCTGCAGACGTTTATGTTGCCTCTCAATCCGTTGCGGGTTTTGCAGGGTAAAGTCCATCCCGCGGTGAATCCGATTGCGTCAGCGTGGCTTCGCCTGCGCGGCACTACGAAGCGATACTTTTCGGCCGGTTCGCTTGGTAGGCAATCTGTCGCAAAAATTGATCGATTTGGTGATCGACATACTGAGCTCTGGCAAAAGGCATCAGTGGGCTATGGTTGTGCGGCCGTTCGCGATGCGTCGTATCTGAATTGGAAGTATGTGGACCAACCTGGGCAAGATTTCACTCGTCTTGAAATCCTGAGCGGCGAAGAGCTGATCGCCTGCGTCGTTCTTTCGTTAGCGGAACCGGATCGCAACTATTCGTATCGGAGAGCAAACATCGTTGACATAGTGACGTCAACAGACCGGCGGCACCTGCACACGGCTGTGGACGGAACGGTTAAATACTGCTTTGAGCAACGAGTTGACGCGGTGATCATGCATTTAATCAGCTCGCCCATACAGCAGGCGTTGGAGGACTATGGCTTCATGCAACGTTCGCCAACGCGACACTTGGTAATTTCTTTGGGTGAAAACGCCGATCGGGCAAAGTTGCTTGACCCAGCACAATGGCTGATCACTCTGGGTGACTCCGATATCGATCGTCCGTGGTAAAAAACGTGACTCGAATGTGCCCGCCGACTATGCCAACCTGGGGAGAACAGGCGTTGCCCGTTGGCGGTTCACGGCAAAAGCACCGTCAGACACAGGCCGGAGTGTTCAAGGCAATTGCATTGAGCGGACTCGATATGACATATTTTATCGACCCTGAACCTGCTTTTCAGATCCGGGTTTTTCAATAATTGGTAACAATTCTCAAGTCTATTACCGCGACGACAATCACCTTTCAAGAGTCGGTGCCAGTAAGCTACTGCGTCCTATGCTTGCACCGTTCTTTGAATTGCGATCAGGAAGTAGTGTGCTGTCCCATATTCGATCCGACAATCTGTTCCAGGTGACAGGTGACTTCACGCATCAATTTGTTTTTGCGGAGGTACGAATTGCCTGGCCAATACTCGCCGACCACACGAGATTGCCCTTCGAGTTGAGGTGCAGACCATCGCCATCATCAAAAACACTATCAAGATGGTTGTCACCGTCGCGATCAAGAAGTGGTGTGCTGTCCAAATAAGTAACGTTGTCGCGCTCATCCGCTAAACTTTCAAGTTCAGAATTAAACTCGCGAATCCACCCACTTCGATCATCAACGCTATTAGCGATTGAATTAGACGAGTCGCTTGTTGGGAGAATAGCGGAGACAATTACGTGACAACCTTGCGGCATCGCATTCAAAATTTCTGCGTAATTTCGAACGGCTGCTGCACTTGAACGGTAACTGGTGTCGTTGATGCCAAAGGCGAGCACTATGCAATGGGCACGTTCTAAAGCGGGCATGTACACGGGCCAGGACGCCACTCGACGTGTCACCACCGATTCCATAGTTTACCGAATTGGGATGGACGGCATTTACACAAAGCCCCTGTACAAGACTGTCACCGATGAGTATTACTGAATCATCCGGCACCGCATCCACCGATCGTACATGGTACTCCAATATGCGATTGTAGAAGTCACCAATTTCGGGTTTTAACGGTCTGGCAACTAAGCCAAGTCGTACGTTTGCGCGATCCAGAAAATCAGATTTCGAAAGTAGGAAGACAATACTCAAATGCAGCAGGACAACGTAGGTGACAACAAAGACTCTCAAATTTCTTGGCCTTTTCGTTAGTCACAGTACTGTGAACACCGGACATGCTTGCGTGCAAACTGGCATTTGACAAATGTTGCACTCGCGAATCATAGATATTCTAGAGAAACAGTATTTAGCTTGCCGTTGAACCAACGTCGGCTATCTTCACTGCCACCTAATACAAGCTGCTGGCTACCGCCGCCCCCGTAGACCAGCGCCTCGCCCACGCCGGTTTTGCTATCTTGCAACTTTCCATTGACAAACAGCGAAATCGTACCACCATCGCGATTACCATCGAAGGTCGCTGTTACGTTGTCGAACGCTCCGGTCCACTCAAGCGTGCGATAGGCAATCGTATGCTTGCCAGTGGTCGTTCGCACCGTGAAGAAGTATCCGAAACGTATTCCATTGGCGTCTCGTGACGTGCCGGTATTGGTAACGTACAATTCATACGCTGACCAAGAACCACTTTCGTACTTAACAATTGGCGTGAGGTAATTTTTATCAATAGCGGGTGCTACGCTCGCCTGAATTCTAAGTGACTCCGTCTGCCTTTGTACCGCCGCGCGATCGATCTTGACAAGACTAGCGTTCCCAGGGAACTCAATTGAGCCGTCACTCGCCGAAGCGTTTACAAGTGTCCCTGCATTATCGTACGACGACGTATCGTTTATCCGATCGCCGTCGACATTCTCGGCGGACCAACTGCCCAAAAGCCTTTCTCCTTGAGGATTAAAACGGACGATTACGCTAAACGTTTGTGTAGTCTGCGCACCACGATTGTCGACCGCAAGGATTTTGAAGGTGTTGACTCCGAGCTGTTCGTTTGTGGGCGTCCAGCTCAAATTCCCATCTGAGTCCATAATTGCACCTGCGGGTGCCTCTCGCAGTTCCAACCTTGCGATGGTCCCATCTAGATCATGCGCCACGATTTCCAAGCGTAGCTCTTCCAGGGCGGTATGCTTTAAATCATTGGTTTCGATTACCGGGAGACGGTTTGTGGCCCCCGGCTGTCGAGTGCGTAGCGGATACTCCAAGTTCAGGTCGTGTGTTGCAAGAACATCTCCCTGCGTATTGATAAGTTCGGCTTTGATCTGGTGCATGCCAACCGATAATGGGCCTGGAATTGGAATCGCCCCCATCGCATTATCGATAGTCAACACGAACGGACCTGTAAATCGCACTTGAACTCCATCAGGTATCACGCCCAAAGCCGAGTAATAGAGCACTGGCCCAGTTGCTTCATTGCGAACACTGGCTCGAAGGAACGTGCCAGACGTGGTTTGATCCAACGCAGCGCCGCTAACGCCGAGCGCTCGGGCCCTTATGATCGCCTTCGCGCCACGATCTCCATCAGCCGAAACCACTGGAGCGATTTCACCAACGGGCTGGATTCCGTATTGTGCGTATCCTTGTTCATTGGTCATTAAACCCCCAGGAAACAGCGTTTGGTTGCCCTTAGCTGGCACAATGGCGTCAGGTAGTTGTTGTTCGTAGTAGAGATCGACATCCAACCCTTGTTCTCCGTCGAAGCTAAGCACTTGATTCTTTTCTGGGATCCTGGCGTTTGCAATCGTGGCCGGTTGCCAACTCATATCAACCGCGTTGGTTGCCCCAGGGTTGATTTCATCACCAAAGGTGACGTTTTCGATGTACATATTACGAACGCCGTCAACAGGGCTGCCTTGATAAGGTCGCACGACAATGTTCTCGTAGTTGTCGAAGAACGAGTCGATGATACGGATTTCGTCCGACAAACCCCCACCGCGATTGATATACCCGCGTGTCATATTCTGTATGTCGGTTCGAATCATTGTAGATGACTTCGCGTCTGAACCACCATGCACGATTGCAGTTCCACTCGATGGATTGGATGGTCCGCCATCTCGGATGTGCTGGTTAATGGCCGCTGGGTCGCCCCGCTGAATCCAACCATCTACCAAATAGTCGCTCGCATAATAGAACCATAAGCCTGATCCAGTGACATGCCAGACAGTAGTGTCCACTAGCGTTGTTGGTGTGGTGACATGTGGGAACCAGTTCTGGCTTCCGACTTGCCAAACCGATACAGCCGAGGTTGTTGCGCCATACACTTCGTTTCCGCTGAACTGCGTCACCGGAACTTCCATTGCGTTTACAACGCGATACTCGCCTTCCTCATGAGTGTTAGCTCCCGGGAACAAGGGGACGCGGACATTCCTTACCCGATCACTATGAGGCGACACTATATTCTTTGGCCAATAAAAAAAGGCGTTGCGTGCCACGTTGGCAGCAACATTGTCCCGCACTTCATTCATCGCACTCGCAAACCAGAACGCATCTCCCTGATCGCCATTGTCCTCAACAATCGGTACTCCAATGCCAGTGAATTTCGACTGGTCGTGGCTTTCAACGCGCACAACAAAGTTACTTGTTATTAGGTTGCCGAATTCGCTACCATCCTCTGTCGCAACTGCCGCCCCATCGGTATCGTAATAGACGTTGTTTGCCAGCAGGCCAAAGTGTGAGTCGTGAATGGCAGTCCCCCACCTCAGTGCACCTGTAATCGAATTGCCAATAGAAACCCATTGGTAGCTGTCTTCGCCGACAGTAATTCCTTCCGCTGGACCTGGGATGTGGTGAATATGTTCGCTGTATCGCCCTACTTGATTGGTGCCAATGTGGGTTATTGTCCCATCTGTATCTCGCTTGGTGTTATCAATGTCCCCAGACCGCGTTCTTCCAAGTTCTTCAAAAGCCACGTAGCGAATGTCGCGGTAGGCATTTCCCAAAAACATCGCGTGCCCGCGAACGCCAGTTGGATTTTCACTTCGCAGCGTGACGTTGCGAGTGAGATTGCCAGCGTGAGCGGCGAGCGTTTGACCATCAAAATCCTGCGTCCGCGACCCGTCTGCATCCCTCGGGCCGCGATGGTCATAGGCTAGAGGTTCGGCAAGCGTAACAGTATTACCAGACACGCCCGTAATGACATTCGTTTCCCATTGTGGTTGGTAGGTGTAGTAAGAACCTGAATCCAATGGATTCGTGTGCCGAGTGTCTGGAATAACGATCGTATCGCCAACTTGCCAATTCGCCTCACCTTGGACGGTGATTTCACGATCGCCTGCTAAGGCATCTCCATCTAAGCGAACGAACGTGTTATCAAGTTCGTGCCCATGCAAGATTACTTGACCAAATACCAACAAACCGTTTCCGTATTGGTCTGGATCGATTCCCGGATTCTCGACGGTTCCGGTCTTGAAATGACGTCCGAAAGCGTCCGGTGTATCTGTGAAGACAATTTCCGCAGAGACACCTACGGAAACAGGATTATCTGATGTTCCGACGGTCAAAACCCCTTCAGGCATTACCATCAATTCATTGAGCCAAAGGGACGTGTCTTCCTCGGTTTCAAAATCGAGTCTACCGAATACCTCGATTGCATCGAGTCGCTGCTGGCTGTTAACGTCATACCGCACGTTGATGCCATCGGGGATCTGCACTTTTGCGTTTGCGTCTGGAACTCTAAGCTGATTCCAAACCAGCGGGTTGCTCCAATCGCCGTTTGCAATTGCGATGTAATCTGCATTCGCGGCAAAACGCGGAACCGTATCGTGGGGTGTAATAACGGATGTGTTGGTAACTTCAATCCCATCTCCGTGCAACAATCGGCGGAATTCAAGGCATTCAATTTTCGGTAGACGTTGAAGCATAGATATTCTTGTTCCTTGAATTTCTGAACCGATGTATCCAACGGGCATTGAAGTCGTTACGGCAGAACGAATACCGACTAAGCAGTCTTGGACTCGCAGTTGCCATCCTGGATTGTTTGTGATCACCTGCGATAAACTTGGATGACTGCGACCCCCATACTAGTTGCCAATTACATTGCCGTCAAATGGAGAGATCGCGGGAGTTGTAACGAATTTTCTGATTGCTTAAGCTAGCAGAACTCAATATCGGTGCAACCAGGTTTACCGTAGAATTCACAATTAATGCTATTTGACTGACTTTCAGTATACTAGGCGCTGATTAACATATCCGATGGGGGAGCCGGAATCGAGAAGAATATCTACCCAAGCTCTCAGTGGCGGAGTTGAATTAAAGAAGTTGACAATGCCAATTTCCAAATACTACGGTCGAGCCTTCCAGCGATTTGCCTTGACGGCATTGTTGGCACCAACGCGTAGTCAGGCGATGGCGTTAGCTAGAGGCATGCGCAAGTTGCAGCGTTGGCCGCTCGAGCGAATTCGTGAGCGGCAGCTTGGTCAACTGAAAAATCTGGTAAAGCTTGCTAGCGAAGAGTCGCAGTTTTATCGCAATCGCTGGAGCGAGGAGAAGGTCGCATTAACTCAGTTACAATGTCTGGAAGATATTCGCCGCTTCCCTGTGACGCACAAGGAGGATTTGGAAGCTCATTTTCCTGACGGGTTAGCGATCGAGAGTCGAAGGAGCGCGGATTGGCAGTATGTAGGCACACGTGGTACCACACGTCGCGTGATGGTCATTCACGATTTCGAACGACGCGATCACGAGCGGGCGGCGATTATGGTGGCATTGACGGAAGATAGCCCTTATCGCTACGGCATGAGAGAAGTTTCAATTCCGCCAGACGCTTGTAGTGTGCACTGTGGTATTGAGAGCAAACGAGCCCATTCGGTTTCAGAACAGTTGATTGCCCTGGCAACTCGCCGCTTGGCTTGGAATCGCGAGTCGATCAGTGATTTGCGTGGTTTGGTTATGGACAACTGGATCTGTGCTAGGACGGTCTTGCCCCCACTTAACCTGGATGGGACGGACGCTGAGCTTTGTTCTTGTATTGCTGCGATCCGCAAACTACGTCCTACCCAGTTAACCGCATTGCCGGAGTATTTGCGAGCGCTGGCTGACTATGTGCACCGTACCGGCGATAAACCGGTTGGAATTCCCGTTATACGTCCCATGGGGGCCAACTTTCCGCAGGCATGGAAGACTGCGATCGAAGCGGCTTTTGGCGGACAGGTGCGCGAACATTACGGCAGTCGCGAATTGGGTCCGATGGCGTTCGATTGTGGCAAAGCAAGTGGTATGCACCTGTTGATGAGTCAACATCTAATTGAAGTCGTCCGCGATGGACAACCGGTGCGAGATGGCGAGGTTGGAAAGGTATTGGTAACGGACCTGCACAACCTAGCGATGCCAATAGTTCGATATGACATCGGCGACTTAGCCCGCATAGATTCCAGCCCATGTATCTGCGGAAGAACCACTCCGCGTATTCACCTGGAAGGCCGCGTGGATGATGCCTTCGTATTGAGCCAGGGCAGGATTTTAACGGCTGATGCGGTTGCCAATTATTTCGCGAATGAAGAAGGCGTGGTGACTTTGAGTTGACCGAGCAAAACAATCTAGCCTGGCTGCTGAGAGTGGCGTGGTCGAACGCAGGTAAGCATGACGAGGCGCGACTGGCAGAGCGCTTCCTGTCGTGGGTCGGAGAACGCCGTCCGATTTCCGTGCGCACGACCAAGTCGATTAGGCCAGAAGCGTCTGGCAAGTATCGACATTGTAAAAGCCGTTCGTTTCAATCGATTATGGCGTAGCGCTTGCGGTGACGCGACTTGTCAAAGCACTCCAAAAATCTTTGCCGAGCGAAGGGCTCAACTTTATAAAGTCTCTCAATGCGCATACTCTATCATCATCGCACACTTGGTGACGGGGCCGAGGGTATTCATATCAATCAAGTAGTAAACGCTTTTCGTTGTCTCGGCCATGACGTGCGCGTCGTTGCACTTGTGGGCGAGCAACCGCACAGCGGCAATGATACTGCCTTACCTCGCGCACAGCGTCAATGGTCTACGGTCGGATCGCTCCTTCCAGGTGTTTTGTATGAACTAGCCGAAATTGGCTATAACCTAATAGGCCGTCGAAAAATACAGCGTGCGATTCGCGATTTCAAGCCCGACTTCGTTTATGATCGCTACAACAGTTTCAGTTCTGCTGCGGTCGAAGCTGCTCGAAAATGCGGTATCCCGGTCTTTGTCGAAGTGAACGCCCCTGTCGCCTATGAACGCGTCGCTTATGAGCGACGTCGCTTGCGACTGAAACGCCTGGCAGCATGGTATGAGCGGCGAATTTGCAATCGCGCTGACCATGTCTTTGCAGTGTCCACTCCACTAAAAGATTTCTTGATACATGAGCGTAGCGTACCTGAGTCAAACATTACTGTGCTACCCAATGGTGCTGATCCGACAGAGTTTGACCCATCCCGGTCAACAAACGGACTCAAACAGCGTTTGGGAATCGGTGGAAAAACGGTCATTGGCTTTGTTGGTATCCTGCGTCCCTGGCACGGTGTGGAGTTATTGTTGGAAGCTTTCCAAACGCTCGCAAAGCGGTGGCCTTCGATTCATTTATTGATCGTTGGCGATGGGACCATAGAGCAATCCATTAAGAACCAAGTTCAATTGCTCGGGCTCTCGTCGAGCGTTACGTTTACCGGACGGGTGGCCCATTCAGACGTCGTTGACTATATTGCAGCGATGGATATTGCCATCAGCCCGCGCGCGACTTTTTACGCTTCACCCATGAAGATTTTAGAATACATGGCGATGGCGGTCGCTACGGTTGCACCTGACATGGCCAATATTCGAGATATCATCTGCAATGGGGAAAATGGACTGCTATTCCAACCCGATGATTGCGGTTCAATGGTAGAGGCTATCGAAACACTTCTAACTTCTCCGGAGTTCTCCGAGCGGATTCGAAAGAACGCACGTCTGACAATCGAAAGTAGACGAAATTGGATGAGCATCGCAAGGGACATATTGGAACGAGCTTCAACGTGTCGGTAGCAGACTCAAAAAACTTGGGGCTTAGCCTTAGCGGCAGCTCTACTTAACGCACTCATACGAGAAAAGATTACGAAACGATAATTATTTTCTGGAGTTCTGAGTACTATATTGCATACGCAACTGAGCAATGAATGACCACTGGTATACAAATTAAGTCTATAAGTCCCGGCATCGTTAGGACGATGCTTGCCGCTGCAGCATTATTTAGCCTTAGTTTTGTTGTCTATGCCTCACTTGTTCCGTTGAAATACACCCCACTACCGTTTGACGAAACGGTTGCAGAGTTTCAGAAGACTCCCTGGTTGGATCTGGAAATTGATCGTAGGGCAGATTGGGTGGCGAATGGATTGATTCTAGTTCCAGCCGGCTTTTTGGCTGCAGGCGCAATCGATTGGCGTAGAAAACGCCGCTGGCCATTGTTGCTTGCATCTCCATTCATTATCACCTTGCTTGTAGCAACCGTATTCGGAATTGAGTTTGTACAGATTTGGTTTCCACCACGTGTGGTCTCGCAAAACGACATCTTCGCTGGCGTGATTGGGTCCGTCGGTGGCGTATTGCTTTGGTGGCTTGCAGGCAGGTATGTACTTGGACAACTAGAGGAGTTTGTGCTTACAGAGCCAGGGTTAAAAAAATGGAAACTGCTGATGAACTTCGGTGTTGTCGGGCTGTTGATCTACAATATCATGCCATTGGATATGCTTGTTTCTCTTGCAGAGCTACAAGATAAATGGAATGACGGCGATATTTTACTGGTTCCCTTTCAGGATTTCCAACCCAATCGACAATCAATTCTATTGTTGGTGATTGCTGCCGCCAGGGTTATGCCCTATGTATTTGTCACGGTATTACATGGTGGAGTACGCCGTGCTGTTCTTGAGGGGCTGGTGCTCGCATTGCTAATGGAGATTGTGAAAGTCCCCTTCCACAGCCGCCCGGCAACCGTCTCGGACGTGATCGCCAGCGGCCTTGGGGTTCTGTTGGTTGCTTTTACTGCGACGATGTTCATGCGATGGCTAATGATCTTGGATCAAGGGGTCGTTTGGTGCATTGGCGCGCTCGGCTGGACTGGAGTTATGCTTGTCGGGTTCCTGAGTCGCTTTGATTCAATTGAGCGAACTCCTGCTGTTTTAGAACAGCGGCTGCGAGAAATATGGGTCGTACCGTTCGTTCGCGCGCACAGGTCATCGGAATTCGAAGCTGGCGAGAATATTCTCGTCAAACTGGCTGTGTTCGGCGCATTGACCTTCCTGCTATCTGGGTGGTGCTCACGACTGCGAACGAAATTGAAAATGCGCATGGCTGCAGCCGTTTCGGTTTTTGGGTGTATCTTGCTTGGTTTAGGAATTGAGTTGGCCCAAGTCTTCTTACCACCGCTTGTTCCCGATGCGACCGATTTCATTCTTTATGGCGTGGGCGCACTGCTAGGAGTAATGGGCTTTCGGGTGATGATTCCGCGGCCCACCGAACAGGTAAGTTGGGTGGCTACGCGAAATCCGTGATCGCTTCAACATCGCGGTGGTTCTTTGTATGATCATTCTTGGTTTTCCCACGCTTCAATTTCTTGTTCATTTGCACATTTATGTATGATATCGCCGCGGTCCGAAAGGACTTTCCCGCACTTGACCGAGAATTCGAAGGACGCCCGCTCATCTATTTGGATTCCGCGGCTACCTATTTAAAGCCTCAACGGGTCATAGACGCTGTGTCTGATTGTTATCGCCGTTACGCGGGAACCGTCGGCCGCGGTGTCCACGTAATGTCGGCGGAGGCGATGGATCGATTTGATGAAGCGCGAGAGACCATCGCCAATTTTATCAATGCCGACCCACAGGAAGTTATCTTCGTGCGCAGCGCTACCGAAGCGATCAATTTGGTCGCTTCAAGCCTGGCGGCTGGCTCACGAGTACTTGGATCGATTGGGGAGCACCACAGTAATCTGTTGCCGTGGCGTAGTATGCATGATTTTCAGCCTTTGCAGCTTGACGATCGGGGAGCAATTGTTATCGACGCGCTAAAGGCAACTCTGGCCGCTGGTAATACCCAGCTGGTCACATGCAGTTCTGTCGGCAACGCATTTGGGAATGTTCATCCTGTCGAGCAACTGGCAGACTTGGCTCATGCCGCGGGTGCAGACGTTTTTATCGATATCAATCAGTCGATCGCCCATGAAAGAACCAACGTCAGGCAATTGGACTGCGACTACGCGTGCTTTTCGGGTCATAAGCTGGGTGGTCCCACTGGGCTGGGAGTCCTATATGCGAAACCCGACCGACTCGAGCAATTAAGACCACTGCTGCTGGGTGGAGGAATGGTTGAAAGCGTAACAGATTCGGAGTATGTTCTCGAGGCTCTCCCTATGCGGCTAGAGGCAGGTACAGCCCATTTCGAAGGAGTGATTGGGCTGGCTGCGGCTTGCGAGTATTTGGACGAACTGAGTATAGAAAACATCTCGCAACACGAACAGCAATTGACTAGCGAATTGCTGTGTGGGCTCGACTCAGTACCACGAGTTTTGCTTCACGGACCTAAAGATGCATCAAAGCGCGGCGCGATCGTCTCCTTTTCAATTGATGGTCTTGAAGCCCACGGAGCTGCCAGGATGCTCTCCAACCGCGCGAATCTGTGCTTGCGAAGCGGCTACCATTGCGCGCAACTGGCACACTCAGCGCACGGAGTGAAGCCTACGGTACGGGCTAGTTTCGGTGTTTACAATACCAGCTGCGAGGTTGCAACCTTAATCGATACATTGCAACGCATTATAGTCAATCTATGACCAAGCGATCAGCAAGACGAAATTCTCTAAAACGCGGTGTTGGACCGATCTTATGTACGGTGGCGATGAGCTTTCACTACTACATTCGAGGCGAAATCTGCTTATTCGTGGACGCGGTTCGGACCCTATGCTCTATCGTTTAGTATCAATTTCAAAGTTCCCCGATTTTACTTGTCAAGGTTTGTGCTAATGCCTCGTTTTCTGTAAGCGTACAGAGCGATCGAATGGGAATTTGGCTGGGCGGCGCACGGGCGTTTAATTGCGCAGGCGTCGAGTGGCGTTGCGGAGTCTTGCTAGTTCGGCCTTGTCGCGACGTTCGACTTCCCGATAGGTACGAACAGCTTCTGGATGGCTAGCCTTCCAGACATCTGGTAGCAGCTCGCTGGGCGAGGCAGTGCCTCGATTCAAGTGCTCGATCACGTCGCGCACGTATTCAAAGATGTCTAGATCATGGCGATGAGCGCTAGCTACCAATGTCATCAAGTTCGCATTGCGTATTCCGGCTCGCAACGAGCCGATAAATAGCCAGTTCTTTTTACCGACGGCAACACGCTTCATAAGACGCTCCACCCAGTTGTTATCTATAGGCAGACGACCGTCTGTGGCATACACATTCAGTGCATTCCAGTGATTGCGAACATAGTTCAGTGCTATGCCAAGTTTGCTCGATGGCAATACACTTTTGGCCACGGCGCCATCAAGCCATTCGCCTAAGTGATTCAAGATCAACTGCGATTCAGTATGACGTACTTCGGTGCGCTGGTCGTTCGACCACTCTAACCCACGTCGCTCGATATCGTATAGCTGATTGATCAACGCTAGCGGCATGGCGCTAATGCTGAGATCCATGTCCTTGGCATCATGAACATGGCGGCGCGCATGCGACCAGCATGCCATTCGAGTCATCGAACTGCCAGGTGCCAAGACCACGCTCAAGTTGCCAGAATAGCAATCAGCCATCACATGCCCGGTGTAGTCAACCAAGAATTCCGCCGGCCCATCGCGATGCCTGGACACTCGGAAGTCGAACACATCGTAAGGAGCGTCCGCGCCTCCCGAGTAGGCCCACATCTTTGCAGCCAGCGACTTCTCTCGCTTGCGTTGCGCTTCGTGCATCTTCTCGATCAAGCGCATCGTCCGCGAACACTCTTGATTGACTTCCGGGATCTCACTGGGCATCAGCAGCGTGACGCTCGTGTCATCCATGCCGATGTACTGACCAGCCAACAAGCGACGAATCATCAGCTTGGGCAGTTCTTCAATTGCTTCAGCTGCCAAATCTGTCTGATAGTCGATCGTCGAGCGAGTTGGAGTCCAGCCACTAGCGCTAAAGACATCTTGCAAGCGATAGTAGGGAATGTGGAGCCCGAATTTTCCATTGATGATGGCCGCTGGAATACTCGCGTCGTACTTGCCTTGCTCTCCCATGGCCGCTGGCATCTCTTCACGCGACAACTCGACCCCTGGAGCGTCAGTTGCTGCGAACACTGGCTCCATAAATCGCTTGACGTAGACTTCAGCCGGCTTGTGACACAAGACTTCCTTTGGCTCATAACGCAGAAGAATCAGCTTTCCTTCGTCGATCAGCTGCTGCTTGTCTGTGGGAATGGCAACAACCACTTCTTCGCGACGCAGGTGCGCTGGGAACTCATCGCTGCGCAGCTTGGCTTTATTTTTGCGTATGGTGCGGGTGTAAGTGATCTTCTCTAGCGACTGCTCAGCTTCACGTTTGGCTGCATCGAGAACCGCTTGCAGCTCCGGGTCCTCGGGGAATTCGAGCAGTTGCTGCGACGGATTGACGAACTTTTCGCTGCGGTTGCCAGCGAGCAGTTTGGCGTAAGCAGCCTGAGCCTCAGCGAGCTCCTTTTCGAGCTTGGTAATCTTTTGTACCTGCTCCTGAATGAACCCCGACTGCGTCACGATCACTTCGTGAGCAGTGCCCAGGTCTTTCGGTAGTTCGTTTTCGTTTTGCATAGCAGTACTATAGCGCGACTCGAATAATGCGCAAGGGAGCATGATGAGTATTAGGCACAAAAAACTGGTTTTATTTCTGCTCATGCATTTGCCTCTAACTAGCGATAGGTAGGTCGGGTGCAACGTAGCGCTTTCTGCGTTTTGCACTAGCCAGATCAATGCCCGATAGAAGCAAGTTAAGCTCCGAGGCATCGATCTCCAGGTGCTTTGCGTTATCGTCGGGTTGTGGATGCTGTAGGCTTCCGCGTTCAAGCCGTTTCTGCCAGATGGCGATCCCATCCTTGTCCCAGTACATCAGCTTTACGCGATTGCGACGCGCGTTGATGAACATGAACAGCCCACCGCTGCGAACATCCATCGACAGCTCGTTTTTGACAAGTCCGAAGAGTCCGTCGTAGCTCTTGCGCATATCGACTGGATCACGATGCAAGTAGATCTTGAGCGACAACGAAAAGCTGATCATCGTGTCGCTCGCTGTACGTGGTTCAGCACAACATCAAGCGCTGCAAGTGCATCCACTGGGACAGTGACGCGCGTGCCATCAGTTAGCCGTATGATGACAGGCGTCGTCGAGCCACTTCGAATAACCACCAGAACGAATGCGGACGGCTTGGCTGGGGGCTTGCTGGGCTCCTTTGGCGACTCAACTTCGAGCTTGTGCTTCCAGTAGTAGAAGGTTGCTATTGAGCATCCTACGCCGTCGCAGAACTGCTCGACGGTTTGCTGGCTATTGTTGAACCGGACGAATCGCTGATTCCAGATTGCGAGCTTTGAGTGGCTGCTTGAACGTGGCAAAGTGCTGGCTCTCCCCTACGGTGTGTCGTGTCCTTGTCGATCAACGCAGCAACACTACACCCCAATTCAATGCCAGGTCGGAAGAAAAACGATGCCGACTATGTACGCTTAC
>JBGSUV010000122.1:0-8408 GCA_041753315.1 Pirellulaceae bacterium
TGCCAAGTTGCGTTACTATCGGAAGCACTACCGCTCACCCAAAAAACCGCCGCCGAAACGAAAGTTTAATGGGTCGAGGCACGCGGCAACTCAGAAAATTCTCGAGCAAAGGAAATGACAGCTTTACAGGGTTTATTGTCCTCAATTGTTTTGTGTCAGTGTAGAACAATTGTCCCAATTGTTTTGTGTCAGTGTACTTCGGGGCAACGGTTGGCACTTCTCGCTGATCAGTGCATCGAAGTCGTTGAGTGCAATCGACGAACCATGCCCCAAAACACCGGTGCCGGGCGTAAAGTGGCCGAAGTAACCAGACGTGGCCAACCAAGAGGCAATGAACTGAAGGAGACGACGTGACTTTCGGTGGGAGGGGGACAAAGTCGATGCCCAAAAGAGACGGTTATAAATGGGGGTTAAAAATAAAATGCAAATTCATGAGATCGAAGTCGGCCACCAGCGAGCTTGTGATTGCACCGCAACGTCTGTTCACAATCAAAGATGTTTAGAGCGGCGCGCGTCGTACTCCCGGCTTAGGGGATCACGGCAAGCGAACGACTTCGCCGCCGTCGATGGTAAAAAGTGCATTCCATGTGGCAGCTGGCACGTCGTCGCGAAAGCCATGGACGCTACCATCCAAAAGTGCCGCATTGATTCGACCATTGATCGACCGTAGCTTGCTAGTCGGTGCGGCTTTATCGTACCGATACTCCTCGGGGGATGTCCAAGGGATCGCATGCTCGGGCTGTAACTCCACAATCACAATCGTATTGCTGGTGCCATCCAGGATATGTTGAAACCCGATGGGTTTGTTTTGTCCAAAGACAGTTTTTTCTCCGAGCGGAGCGGCAAACGTGGTGTGGTAGTGTTTGACCGTTTCTGTGGAGCCAGTTGGGATATTTGGCTGATAAATACTCGGCATTTTTTCGAGCAGTTTGATATTGTGAGCGCTATCCCAGGGCTCGTCGAGTTTGAATTGGTTGTACAGTTCCACCTCGCCGACGTAAGGCAACAGATGCACCCTCCAGCTCAGTCCGCTCGGCTTCTCATGCTTTTTGAGCCAATCGTAAGTGGGCAACATGCGATGGGCGTCGACAAAGTTATGAATCCCCAAGACAAGTTGCTTGAGTTGATTTTGTGATTTTGACGCGGCGATCGGTTCTGCAATAGCATTAACCGACGAAATGGCCAACTTCAAGACAGTTTCAGTCTGTTCGGGATTCTCCAAGCTGAGAACCAACTTTTGGCCAAGTACTTCAGGCTTTAATAGCCTCAATGCCTCCATCACCATTGTTGACAGCGTGGGGTCAATCTTTCCCTCTTTTAACAATGCCCGAAATAGCTTTGGCATGTGGACTTGAATTGCTTCCGCAGCTTTAACATCGGTAGTCTGAACTACTAGTCGTAGCTTCATTTTGCTCGGGCTAACCCCAAGCGAGATCCACTCGACGCCACTAATCATTGTCTTTGCGGAACCTCCGCCTAACATGGACGGTAACTCTGGATCGATTTCACCAAACGTATCACGAAGGTATTTGGGGTAAACAACTGCAAGTTGCACTGGAAAGCTGGCCGTTTCTTGCATGGCCAGTTGCCAAGAGTCGAATTGCGACGGTAGCAGTTCTGCATTCCACAGTGCCTCTGGTGAAATGGCGTTGACGGTAGCAAGCGGTACAGTACGCCATTCCGCATTACGCTGTGCGACACCGACTTCGAATGGCCACACGACTTGCGCGAGCGAGACGAGTTGGTTTTCGGGAACGTTTGTTGATGTGTGCAGACGCGCATTGACCTGTGGGCTATACGGGAGGTCTACCGCAAAATAAGCAACTTGGTTTTGAAGCAGTTCTCGGATCTGCTCGATCGGTTTGGCGAAACTCTGAGTCCAATCGGCAATCGTCCTGGACGCATCTTCATCGGCAATCTGACTTAACTGTGGCGGTAAAGCCAATTCTTTCGAGTCAATGCGAACGATGGCAATGGTGGTTCCGTTGCACGTTTGTTTGAGTAGTTGGGCTTCGTCCGCGACAATTGAGTCAAGCGGGGTGCAAAGCAAGAGAGTCAAAGAGGCGATAGCAACCTGCAGGGCGGGCCGCGCGGGGCGAATGGGCTGCGGATAGGAACGTCTGGGGCTGCTCGCTTTGTGATCAAATAGGCTCTGGATGGACATTGGCTTCTCCGGGACAATCTATAGTTATGCGGTTAATGGCGAACGGAACTTTTTTAGGATCGATGCAGCCTAAGTTGCAGGGCGTAGTTCAATCTGATAACGGATTCCTGGCAAGGCACTCCCAGACAAGGTCGCTCCTTCCTGGTGGCGTATATAGTCGAATGGCATGCCGGAAATTGGATCTACGGGGGCAGGCAATTCCAGCTCCTCTAGTGAATTGGGAAGCTTATTGCCCTTGGTTGCCAAATGATGACGAATTGATTCAACCGTTTGGAACATTGCCAGCTGTTGTTGCAGTCGTGTCTGAGCTGTCATCATGGCTTGCGTCGCCGGCAAGACTAACCTGCTAAGCGTTGTAATCATTCCAAACTTGTTCACTTCCTCCTGTGAAAGTTCGTTCGTTTGTTTGCCAATGGCGCTGCGTTTCCACTCAGGAACGTATTGCAACTTCATCAGTTCATCGCGAGCTCGCTCATAGTGGCGTCGCACTGCGAGGAAGAAGACTTGCGTACTGGGAAGTTCATTGATTTTGTCGATTGGCATACTTTCAACTTCGAGCAAAAACCGCTTGGCGCCTGGTACACCTGCAGCCACCATCGCGGTCAGACCGGATTTGCCAAACTGTTGCAATGTGTCGGACTCGTCGGCAATTCCAGACATCGACTCAGCAAAGCTCTCTAAGAAGCGACTCCAATAAGCATCTGGAAGTGGTGTTTCGTTTACTTCTCGCAACTGTTTAAATTGTTCAAATAGAAATTCCCGCTCGTAAGCTAAAGAGGCTCGCGAATCGACCAATGGTTGAGGCAGAGCCGCGATGGCCCAATAGAGGTTAGGAGAATTGGTGTGTTCGCTCAAATAATAGGCATCGGCCATTCCTATCCCAGCACAGGCGATACCAACTAAGTTCGAGACTAAAAACGGCTCTTGGGACATGTGTGCTCCGAGAGCAAGTTGTTGCCCCAAAACAGCGATGGCATCTTCGCTTCTGTCTTCCGCGATCGCCAACAAGAAGCGGAGTGACTGTAGGCGAGCCAACTCGCGTAGCATTTGGATTTCAGGCAATAAGTACATGACGGGGTTTTCGACTTCACGTATTCGGCGATCGAAGTCGCAATCTTTGCGCTGGACAGCCTCAGCCAAATAGTGCGGTTGAAAGGAAGTCAATTGCAAATATTTTTTCACCTCGTCGATTGGCAAGTTCTCTGGACGGGTTGCGCGCCAACTGTGAGGCGGCGCATCGTCCGGTTCTTTGCCGGCATCGGTGGCTGCTTTGCGACTTTCTTGCTCAAAGTCATATTTGGCGCGTTGGGCATACGTCTGCTCTAGAAATCCCATCGCTTGCAAATAAAAGATGGCGGCGTTGCCTTCCTTACGATCGAATTCATTGGGGATCAGTTGCACCGACAGCGCCGGCTTGGCTTCACTCTTGGGCACCAGCCGCAACACACGACGCTGCAGACTTGCATTCTCGACTCGCCAATTCTCCCAAGCGCCCTCCTGCCCTGTCAAATCGCCCACGGGTGGTTGATACGCGGGCAATGTATCTTGGGCAATGCCGCTGGACATGAGCAGCATTTTGCATGCGATGGCAACGACTAGCGTTAGCCACCGTCGCGGACGCGCGAACTGTTGTTGAAGCTTGGGTGGTGTTGTCATTCGTAATCTCCGCTGTAAAAGTTGAATTGGGGGAAAGCCATGTAGGCGAATCTCTCCGAGACTGGCGGTAATCAGCGTCTCGGAGGAGACGCTGCTACGTGAGACGCTGCTACGTAGTGCATCAGAAGATCTTGCGGTCGTCGGAAAGTAGATCGTGTCGCAGTTTGTGTTGACTAGCCGGTGTCGCCATGTCGACTGTTCGCGGCGAGATGACCGCCGGTACCCATGTGGATGGCGAGGGTGGTGAGGCGTTCGGCGCTCGTGTCTGGGTAGTATCTGCAGGTGGTGGCGATCCATGGAAGTACTTGGGGGATACCAACGCATCGACCATCGAACGACTGCCCGGCGTGAGGATCGGACCATCTTCGGTCCGCTGCAATTGCCGCCAAGGAAATAGTGCGACAAGACGTTGCTGCGACGTCGTTTTGGGTTGAATCGGCTCTTGATTCTCTGTATCCGTGTTCGACGGAGTCGTTTGCGACGCGCTTTGTTCAACATCGCGCAGCGGCTGCTCTTTCATCTCGTTTTCAGGATCAATTGAATTGGATTGCCGCGTTGTGTTGTTTGGATTTGTTTGAACGATCGTCGTCTGAGACTCGGTGTGGTTCCAGTAGCCGGTCCAGGCCAGAGTACCGACCACCCCTGCGGCAGCGCCGAGAGTCCAGGCCGCGAGCAACATCGCTCCCCTGCCCCTTTGTCGAAGGCGATCATCGCGATCATCGTGATCTCGTCGGCCAACTGCAGCCCGCAAGGCCTGCGTGCCTGGACTAAGCTGAGACAATTGTTGAGGAGCATGGCACTGTGCTGGCCGAGGGAGCAAGCTACGCAGTTTCCGCTCGAACGCATCTAAGCTGTCATCATTAGTACCGCTGGAACTGCCTTCAGAGGTGGTATTGAGATTCATATGGATTCTCCAGCTTTTCTTTTCAACGTTTTGGCTGACCTGGCAATTTCGTGCGATTTCTCGCGGTCGCTCACCTTGAGGGTGGGAGTTTGAGGATGACCGATTTCCACATCGCCGTCGCTGCAGTTCAAAGGCGGTTGCAGTTTCGAATCTTCTGAAGACGACTCCATCAGTGTTTCCACGCCGTGGTTCAGAATGCCCTTAAGTCTCTGCAATGCGGTGCGATAGCGTCGATGCGCGGAACTGATCGAACAATTCATCAGTTCAGCAAGTTGTTCGAAGTTCAATTCCCCCCAAACTCTGGCGACCAGCAACTCGCGTTCATCGTCAGGAAGTGCTTGGAGGCCATGCATCACATCTTCGGGTAGCAAGAGGTTCGTGCTGTTCGATGACAGGAACCAGTTGTTGGATAAATCGCCGTTCGTGGACTGCTGTTCGCTGGCAAGTTGGTGGTGTCGCCTGCGTCGGTTTTCTGCCCGAGCGATGTTTTGTGCTTTGCGACGCGTGGTTGTATAGAGCCAAGCTTTAGGCGACAGCGGCTCAGGCTCGCAGTTCGCCAAGTCGATGAATGCCTCTTGCACCGCGTCGTCAGGCGCGTCGCACCATTGCCGCGCGTACAATACGAGCGCGCTGCTCAGTTCATCGAATAGAATCTGCAAGCGTGGCTGCTGCATTACCTAAGGAGCTTTTCTAAAGCGAAGCTGTGTGCAACGTGGTCATCCTAAAGAAAGGTCACCAGCGAGAGATCGTTTTCCCAGATTAATTGAGAAGCGCTCGTTTTTTTACAAAGTTCTGTTCTTTTGCGATTTTACTAGAGAAATACGCAGTCAGGAGAACGGGGCGGGAGAGGCTCCTGGCGAGCTTTTTTGGGCTACTGTCTAACGTCCACAAGCAAAGAGCGAGCGCAATAGATGTTGCATTCCGTTTGACATGCGTCGTCTCCTTCAATTCGTTGGAACCGCATACGGTTTTTTTGCACGGATAGCAAAGCCGGAGCACGGATGTTCTAGCCGACAAGCACCAGCGGCAGGTTCATGCTTGTGGACGTTAGAGTCGCCCGCCCGTTGTCGCGTCGCCATCCTTCTGCAAGCTGGCGAGAATTGTCACTTGCTTGCCAGCGGTAGATGGCAACGCGCGAGCATTGCATGGATCGGTCTCGCTGCCCGTAATTAAGCTCTGTTTGCCTGCTGCGGACGCTGGGAGAAAATCCACGTATGGCACTGATCGAGCGTTTTGATGACCAGTGGCAACTCATCGCGACCAAATGACTGCGATTCACGCCACTGATCGTCTACTTTGTATTTTCGCACGACCGTTACGTTGTATAGCACCCCACCTTGTTCGGTTCGGTTTTCCCAAATCGCAGCACAGACGCGACCGAAACGGACTTCGTGTACCGGCCTGGTCTTGCTGCCGGAGTGCCGCGGTGCACCGCCATCATCGTACGAGTCGTCGTGATAGCCCGCAGATCCTTGCGGGTTACCGTAGCTTGGATGGGGTGCATGCCCGTGCGCTGGATAAGTTGGCGGGTTTGGGGGTAATTCACGCTGGTTTCTGGTGCTCTGCGACATAATGGAACTCCTCTGGATTCTGGAAAGTGGGAGAAAAAATGTCTCCCTATATGAATTGACGGAGGAAATTGCGATTCCTTACACGCAGTTGGAAAAAAAATCCAAAATAGTTTTTGAGCTGGTTGGTGCGGCGAGAAGTGCAGGACATGAAACGCTCAGCGGAGGCTACCGGAAAACTTGTCGCACACCCGGTTTTCCAAGCACCACTAACGCCCAGATGCCAAACGGAATCCCTAAGAAGCAGCAAGGACCCAGCAATGGAATCATCGCCACAATGGCAGCTGCTCGTGCGGTTCCGTATTTTTTAAGTGCATACATTTGAATTGCCCCGTACAACACAAATGAAGAGGTAACCAGTAGTACCAAACCCCAGATCGATCGGATCGTAATCTGGGTATATTCCGATATCGGCCCATCATTGACCTCCTCCATTCTTTCAACGATACCGGTCACGATCAAAACAATGTCCAAAATTAAGGCCAAAGAACCTAAGACAATCGCGATTACCGAAACAATAATCAATGCAATTGCAGGCCCATTGACAAGAGTACGGACATCTCGATCTTGGGGCACCTGTGCCGGAGCTTCGTAAGGATTGGACATGTTGACTCTCAAAAAGGATGCTCTTACTCGTTCTCTTCTTACTCTTACTCGTTCTCGTACTCAGCGCCTGCGGTACTCGCGCTCGCCAAATGCCGCTCGCAAAGCGAGTGCCATATGGGCTTACGATACAACGGCTGACAACCGTGGCTAATAATAGCATGCTTGCGAGGCAGTACAGAAGATGGTCCCTTAAAAGGAATGACAATGAAATTACTTTTTCTCCATGGCTGGAAATCGGTGGTGGGCGGTGTGAAGCCAACTTACCTGCAACAACAGGGACATGAGATTTTCAACCCAAAGCTGGATGACGAGGACTTTGCCAAGGCGGTTACGGTGGCACAACAGGTCTTTGATCTGCAACGACCGGATGTAGTCGTCGGTTCGTCTCGAGGTGGTGCGGTGGCCATGAACATCAGTTCGGAGGGGGTGCCGCTAGTGTTACTTTGTCCCGCATGGAAAAAATACGGTCACGTTCAACGTATTAAATCAGCATCGTTACTGTTGCACAGCCGACACGATGAAGTGATCCCCTACGCTGATAGCGAGGAACTGCTTGTCAACAGCCATCTGCCTCCCGATGCAATGATTGAAGTCGGAACGGACCATCGGCTAGTTGATGATAATTCGCTGGCGGTGATGTTATGGGCCTGTGAACACATTGCATCGCTAAATTTTACGCCATGGAGCGCAGAACCTCGTCCCAGCCTGGACTACCAGGGTGAAGGAAGTTACGTGTGTGACTCATGCGGAGAGTCAATCGTCATTCCACTCGATCTTACCGCAGGACCTCAGCAACACTATGTTGAAGATTGTCCAGTTTGTTGTCATGCGAATGTCATTCACGTGAGCGTGGATGAAACGGGAGACGTGGAAGTGTGGGGGCAGTCCGAGGTTGATCGCAATTGAGCTGGCGCTAGTTAAACGTCGGTATATTATGTCTCCAGGCGAGATGAGCGGTGGCCTAACTCGCACGATAAGTCGCTGCCCAAAAGAGACGGTTATAAATGGGGGCTAAAAATAAAATGCAAATTCATGAGATCGAAGCTGGCCACCAGCGAGCTTGTGATGCACCGCAACGTCTGTTCACCGCAGATGCGCAATTTCGGTCAGCTCAACTCAGTGACTGATCGTCATGCCCGTGTCCTTCTTCATTTTTAACCCCGATTTATAACCCTTGACGCGGTCAGGGTAATTCGATTGGCTTGTGGACGTCAGGACGCTGCCCGTAAAAGCTCGGCAGGAGCCTCGCTCTCCCAGCTGCATATTTTATTGGTCAAATCGCAATGAAAGATGTTTAGAGCGGTGGCCTAACTCGCACGATAAGTCGATGCCCAAAAGAGACGGTTATAAATGGGGGTTAAAAATAGAACGCAAATTCATGAGATCGAAGTCGGCCACCAGCGAGCTTGTGATGCAAGGGGCCGTATTCGATTGGCTTGTGGACGTTAGGACGCTGCCCGTAACAGCTCGGCAGGAGCCTCGCTCTACCAGCTACATATTTTATTGGTCA
>JBGSUV010000123.1:0-24676 GCA_041753315.1 Pirellulaceae bacterium
GGGGCTCTCTCAGGAAATCTGGCTCCAGTTTACGGCCCTGCTTGACGAGCTGTTTGTACCCTTCACGGGAGCTGCCCCGATAGTCGACGCCACACCAGCTGACACCCCAAACAAACCCACGCTTAAGGGCTCGAAAATCAGCTTGGCTCCTATCTGTGCGGCTTAGTAAGTGGATATATCATCTCCATATCTGCGGAATTGTCGCCGGATATCGCGATTGCTCCTTGCACCTCCTGTTTGTTTCGAGGCAGGTGACTTGAGAAGTGCCTTGCCCACCGTAGATAGGCAAGATGGACTTTCTCATCCGAGCTCCGTGTTTTGCTCGACAATTTATACACGGCTAAAGCTCGACGCCGCACTTCCTGTTGCGCAGTCTTAGGATTCACTGTTTAGCGCTTCGGTGGCCTGTCCGACGGTTCATTTAGCATGCCGCTGGTCTCTTCCTTGCCGCCTTTTTGCGCCGTTCGCTCCTTGCAAGCCCACACGTGACCAACGTTTTGGCCAGTTGACCAGGGTCTGTCCCCGTGCACGAACCGCGCGCGATGACCAGGGTCTGTCCCCATGTGGTCGCGCATGTCAAACTGAGTGGTAAAACAGAGGATATAGATGGATCTATACCTTGCCCTGTCCTCAGTTAGCGCAGAGCGATAATTTCTTCTACGATTCGGCGAAGCTGTCGCTCGAGTTCCTGCTCACCGGCATCACCTGAAATAAAGTGCGTGGACTGCTGCTTTTTAAGTTCCAACGCCATTTGAGCAGCTTCGCGACTCTGGAATTCAGCAAAACTCCAGCCGCGCCCCGCAGCTCGCTGCGCACGCAGTTCCGCAGAACAATCAATGAACAAGATCGCGTCACACAGCGGAGCCCAATTGGCTTCCAGAAGCAAAGGGGCGTCGATCACAACAATTTTCGGTGGTGTATCGCGCACCTGGAACGCCCGCAGTTGCTCCACTGCAGCAGCGCGGATCAGGGGATGAACGATTCTCTCCAAAGTGCCGCGAGCTTGGGTAGTTTCCACGGAGTCTCCAAAGACAAGCGCCGCCAGCCGCTTTCGATCGACTTGACCATCGCTACCAATGATTGACTCGCCGAAGACTTTTGCAAGTTGTCGAACCAGCGCTGGACGCGTGAGCACTTGATGCCCGAGCTGGTCTGCATCAATGACGACCGCTCCCAACCGTTGCAATGCTCGAGCTACGAAGCTCTTACCGGCGGCAATGCCTCCCACCAGTCCAATCACAAATGGTTTTGGCTTATTCAATGGAATACTCAACGCACAAGCGGACCGTCGGTTCAATCAGCAGGAATATCAAAAATTAGCGTACTGGCTGAAGCTAAGAGTCTCGCGAGCTGCGGTTTTCCAAAGCGATCGGAGACAATATTGGGGACAATCGCTCTACACTCAAAACTCTACGCTTGGTTCGTTTAATCGGCCAGTAGTCTTCGAATGTAGTCTTTGAACTGCCTCATGTCATCAGGCGGAGCTTCTCCGATGATCACAGGACCCTTGGAAGGCTCGGGCCGCAAGCCGTGACTGCCACGGACCAAATGAGGGTCAAGTGGAATGACATCCATGCGATAACGGAATCCCAGCTTCTTTTGAAGGAGACGCGCTGCAGCTCGAACCGGCGACGTCATGAACAACTCGCACGGATCGTAGCCCGGCTTGCGATGGATATCGACGGTCCGCGCAAAGTCGGGGGCAAGCGCCGCGTCGAGCCAATAGTAATATGCAAACCAGGCGTCGGGGGCCGCCAACGCAATGAGTTCGCCACTGCGGGGATGATCCAACTGCAAATCCCCTGGCGCCACAACCTGATCAATGCCGTCCACCTGTTCGAGCAATCGCCTCACGCTGCCAATGTCTGCAGGATCGTTCACCACCACATGCGCTAACTGGTGATCCACTACGGCAAACGCACGCGAGTCCATGGGCATCAACATTTCACCAAACGGACCATCTCGAACCACCAACATTCCGGCATTGCGTAGAATCTGATTGATCAAGACTGGCTGCGAGACTGGGACCAGACCATATTCGGAGACCGCAATCGTCCTTGCACCAATCGCCGTGGCAGCGTCGATGATCAAGCCAGCGCACTGGTCTACCTCGCGAACCCGCGCGGGGTCGTGCATGGGCTCACGCTGAAAATCGTAATCCAAGTGCGGGAGGTAGACCATGGTCAATTGCGGCCGCTGTTGCTGCATGACCAACGCGCTCGCTTTTGCGATCCACTGGGAACATGGCAAACCGGCTTTGGGGCCCCAAAAACTGAAAAACGGAAAGTCGCCCAACTGCTGCGTCAAACGGCAGTCTGTTTGATCCAGGATGCCAAATGCCTTAGAGCCATCACAACCGTAATGTGGTTTAGGAGTGGCAAACCATTGAACCGGCGCACCTTGATTAAACCACCAAAACATTTTGGCGGTGGAATAACCTTCGTACAGTTTTTCACCTTGGATCAGGCGGTTGGATTGTTGCCAAAACCGAATTTCCCCGGTTTCGCGAAAGTACCATCCATTGCCCACGATGCCATGGTCCCGGGGCGCGAGCCCAGTCAACATGGTGGCTTGCGAAGTGCAAGTTACAGCTGGAAGTGGACTAGTCCAAGCCTGAGCGACACCCAGTTGGGAGAGACGCGGGGCATATTGAACCAACTCGGGAGTGAGGCCGACGACATTGATGATGCATATTTTTGTCATGCATCTAAATTACACTGAGTTCCCGGTTTGTCACGTAGGCGAGTCTCCCGCGACTCGCAATACGATCAAGATCAAGATTAAGAGATTGAGATTAAGAGTACGATCAAGAAGACTGATTTAAATCAAGATCAAGATCTGCAAGGAGCGCGAGAGTAATTGATACGACGCTGCTAGGTGGGACTAGGCAACACCAAATTCGATCACCAGTGGTCCATATTGGCTGGTGAATTTGAGCAGCGTGATCACCATATTGGAGCGGTAGGCGATGCGGTGTTGCCCACCCAATACGACAGTTGGTAGACCCAAGCTTATGCCTTGCATTTTCAGGCGTTCCTTGGCGTTGCCAACGACCATGTTGCTGAGTTCACCAACGAGGTCAACGATATCCGCATCAAATTCCTTGGGTTTGATTCCCAACATTCCGTCAGCGGCGGCAAATATTACATCCTGATGCATGCTGAAAACGACGGTTGCTTTCAACTGCCCCGACAGGCTGATAATGCCGCTTACATGGTGTTGTTGAGTTTCGGTATTTTCGGAAAAATCGGGTTCGATGCACATGCCGCACATCGTCTGAAATACGGTTTGCGTACTTTCAAGCAGGCATCGCGAAAAGTTCTTGGTGCAATCTTCGACGGAGATATCTCCGCCGAAGTTGCTGTCAGGAGAACTCGACAAGGTCCGCGAATTGCGCTCAAGCACGGCGGCGATTAGTGCATCGTTTTGTGTAATCACATTGATTCCTGGCAGAGTGGGCGTGTGGTGTTTCGTTGCCGGTTCACACTGCGACGTATTTTTCTAATTTGTCACGCAGTTCTTCTTGTTCGAACGGCTTGCTCAAATAGTCGGTGACTCCGGACTGTATCGCTTCGATCACTTTGCTTTTTTCAGCTTCGGTCGTGATCATAATTACGGGGACGGTGGAGCCAGAGCCGCGAATTTGTTGTAGAAATTCCAAACCGCTCATCTCCGGCATATTCCAGTCGGTCAGAACCAAGTCCACCGTTTCTCTCTGAAATGCATCCCAGCCTTCCTTTCCATCAGCCGCCTCGACGACCTCCGAAACACCGCAGGCCATCAACGAGCGAATGATGATCTTCCGCATGACTCCCGAATCGTCTGCAACTAGTACTTTCATTTCAATTCCTTGCGAATCTCATTACGAAGAGGGGGTGGGGTGGATGGCTGTATCGAATTTGCCTTCAAAAACGCATCACACCCGCAGCAAAGTTGTTCTTTCTTGCCAAAACATTCGTCAATCCGAGCGATAGTCAAGTTGAATGACGTTTGCTTTGCACGATTTTCTTGCAGTGCGTGTCTTTACGTGCAAGTTTTTGTACATCTACTTCACAAAATTCAGCCGTCCACTCATGAGATCCAGGTTTGCTAACCGCAACTGTCCAAATGTAGAAAAGATGTGGATTCCCACTCGTTCCATCGGGGAGAGGGCTGAAGAAAGTCAACCGACGACGCTAATGATTGGGGTGTCTTTGCCGTTAAACCCGTTACGTTTGGATAGCCTCACATTACTGCCAGACTAAACATTCTGGATTCAAAAGTCCTATTCTTAACGGCGCAGTAAGGTTTGTCGGGCTGCGAGAGTATCGTGACGGCCCTCCCATTTTCCCACGTTGCGCATTCGGTAGGAAACGTTTATGTTTCAGGACGACGATATTCTAAAAGAGTTTGTTATTGAAAGCGCTGAGCATTTGGCGGGCGTAGAAAGTCAACTGCTTGAGATCGAAGAAGGCGGCGCCGATATCAATCACGATCTCGTGAATACAGTCTTTCGGGCGATCCATTCGGTTAAAGGGGCAGCTGGGTTTTTGGGGTTGGTCAAAATCAACGAGCTAGCGCATAACCTCGAAAACGTCCTCAACCTCATTCGCAATCAAGAACTGGTGCCAACACATGCCGTAATTGATCGCTTGTTGCGTGCCGCCGACTTGTTGCGGACGATGATCGACGACGTTGAGTCGAGCAATGGTTGCGACGTGACGGTTCAAGTCGAAGAGCTCAAGCAGATACTGAGCGGTAACTTCGAAGATGATAAAGAGAGTCAAGCGGTCGCCACGTCTATCGTCGAAGTCGCTCAGACTGTAACCTCAGCTATCGCCGGACATGTCTCGTCGCCAATTCCGTCAGTTCCCACGCCAATCGCCGACCACAAGCTCGATCAACCCAAACCGCAATCCGCGCCGCCCGGACCTCAACCCGATGGTGATCGCAGAGAGGTAGCCAGTTCGCCCACTGAGCAAAAATCGGGAGCTCGCGCACCAGAGTCCAACGTGCGCGTCAATGTTTCTGTCCTTGATCGTTTAATGAATCTTGCCGGTGAATTGGTCTTGGGCCGCAATCAGCTTCTGCAATCGATCAACAGCCATAGCGATCACGACCACTTGTCGGCCGTCGCAGCGCGACTCGATCAGGTAACCAGTGAATTGCAAGAAGCGATCATGCAGACGCGTATGCAACCGGTAGGTGCAGTGTTCAATCGGTTCCCGCGCGTCGTCCGCGATCTCAGCTCCAAACTAGGCAAGACCTGCTCCCTCGAAATCGAAGGTAGCGATGTCGAAGTCGACAAAACCATCATCGAAGCTATCGGTGATCCCCTTACGCACTTGATTCGTAACTCGGTCGACCACGGCATCGAGACGCCTGCAAAACGCACTGCAGTTGGCAAGAAATCGGATGGACTCATCCGCTTGCGAGCATTTCACCAGGCGGGCAAGGTTTGCATTCGTATCGAGGACAATGGGGCAGGCATTGACCCAGCCCGCATCAAGGCTAAGGCACTTTCCAATGGCCTGATCTCCGAGGCGGAAGCTGCGGCGATGTCGGTTAACGACACATTGCGCCTGATCTTTGCTCCCGGTTTTTCGACGGCCGCAGAAGTCACTGATGTCAGCGGTCGTGGTGTTGGTATGGACGTTGTCAAAACAAATATTGAACAAATCGGCGGTACCGTCGACATTGAATCCGAACTGGGTGTCGGCTCCGCCATCCACATCACACTTCCACTGACATTGGCGATCATCCCCTCGATGATCATCGGCAGTGGAGAAGATAAATTCGCAATTCCACAAACGAACATCGCTGAATTGGTGCGTGTACCGAACGCAGAGTACCAAGAGCGAATAGGTCACGTGCAAGGGGCCGAAGTCCTGCGTTTGCGCGGCTCGCTGCTCCCGCTCGTCCGACTATCCAAGGTTTTTGGAACAGATGGAGACTCGGGTGCCGGCAGTGAAGGCACAGACGCAGTGAGCGCACCCCGCAATCTAAACGTTATTGTGGTTGAATCGGGGCATTACCGGTACGGCATTGCCGTCGATGCGCTCTACGACAGTGAAGAAATCGTTGTAAAGCCGCTTGGAAGACAACTGAGAGAACTGAGCTACTTGGCGGGCGCTACCATCTTAGGCGATGGGCGAGTCGCACTCATCTTAGATATCACTGGCATCGCACTTCACGCCAATTTGCGAAGTTGCGAAGAACTCAATTCCGACGAAGATGAGACTCAGGATGCGCTTGGCGCAGATGTTCATCGTCTACTACTGTTTGACAATGCACCGAAGGAACATTTTGCCATTCCAATGGCCTGTGTTTCACGTATCGAGCGCACTGCGACTGCAGACGTGATCGAGGTTGGAGGAACATTGTTACTTCCGTACCGAGGTTGCACCCTACCGCTAATTGCTCTCGAAGACATTATCAACGCCAAGCCTCGTGCCACGGATCTCGAGCACCTATTTGTGATCGTCTTTACTTTTTGGAGGGCGCGAAGTCGGCTTGATTGCTCCGTCGCTCAACGATATCAGCAACGTTTCGATGCAAATTGACGACAGCGCTCTGCGCGAACCAGGCGTGGCGGGAGTCATGGTCATCGATGGCAATCCAACGCGGTTGATCGATTTGGTGGTGCTGAGTCGCGTGGCGCATCCCGAGTGGACCGAGCAGACACCTCAAATAGCAGAAAGCGTCGCGAAGCATATTCTCATTGCGGAAGACTCGGCGTTTTTCCGACGGCATGTCGAGCAGACGCTGACCGAAGAGGGCTATACCGTAACGACTGCCGAAGACGGCCAGGACGGTTGGGAAAAACTGAAGGAAATGAACCCGCTTCCCAATTTGGTCGTCACCGATGTTGAAATGCCACGCATGAGTGGGCTGGAACTTTGTAAAGCAATTCGCGACGACAAGCGTACTCAACACCTACCCGTCATCGCTCTCACTAGCTTAGCCAGCGACGCAGATATTGCGCGTGGAAAAGCCGTCGGCGTCGATGACTATCAAGTCAAACTGGATCGAGCGAATTTGCTTGCTGCAGTTGCACATTACATCAAAGTCCAGCGCTAAATGATTACAAATCCGCCCACCCGAGTCCTTAGAGTTTAACGCACATGCAAATAAATCCAGCTGCAGGAAATTCACGAGCAGATTCGCTCCAGATTGTCACTTTTGAAGTGGGCAAGACCTTGCTCGCCTTGGACATTGCCACGGTGCAAGAGATCAACCGTTCGCTACGCGTGACCAAGGTTCCCCATGCACCGCGCGAAGTATTAGGCGTCACCAATCTGCGCGGAGAGGTCATCACGATCCTCGACTTGCATGTCGTTTTGGGAATCAAGACAACGGAAAAGACCTCGGCCAGTCGCAATTTAATTGTCAATTTTGATGGTGAGCTTTTTGGTCTGGGGGGTCGACCGCGTTTCGGACATTATGACCATCAGTACGGAGCTGTCGCCACCGCCTGCGAACTTGCAGGGGATATCCCGCAAACTACTGCGTGGAGTTCATCAAGCGGAAGGACGTTTGGTGATACTCCTTGACCTCCGTGAGATATTGAAGACGCGTGCGGCCACAGAAGCTGCCTAATTACTTGTAAACGCGTGTTAGCATAACCTGCCCGCGTAAAGCGGGTACTTGTCGCGACTCTCTGCCCTCGGAGAGTTGTCAAACCTTGTTCAGAAAAAAATTCAACTCTGCGCGACCTCCGCAGGGGAGAGTTACGGTGGTGGCCTGCAACCCACAGCGTCATCATTCCCACGTCCAACCCAACAGTTTTGTTTCAGAGAGTAGCATTATGAAAATTCGGGCACGCTTGCTTGTTTCGTTTTTGGCGTGTGGGCTAATTCCCATGCTGGCCCTCACGATTGTCAACTATACGAACAGCAATCGTAACGCGACGGCGCTTCAAGAACTGGCTGTCGATTCACTTCGCGAAAAGTCGATCCAGCAATTGACGGCGATTTGTCGCATTAAGAAACAGCAGGTCGAAGATTACTTGGGACAAATCCGCAATCAAGTAATCACGTTGTCCGAAGACAAAATGGTCGTGCAAGCCATGCAGGGCTTTTCCGACGCTTTTGGCAAGTATCGGGAAGAGGCCAATTGGGGCGACCAGGGGCAAGAAGCTCAACACATAGCTTTACGGAATCATTACAACAATAGTTTCCGAGCCGAGTACGCTCGTCTAAATTTGGATGCCGACGCGAATCAAGAACGCGTTTTGTCACAACTCGATAGTGACGCACTCGCCTTGCAATTTGCATACATCCAGAGCAACAACAACCCATTGGGCAGCAAGCACCTGCTCGACTCGGCGAAGAATGAAACGTCGTACGACTTGCTTCATGAACAAGTGCATCCCGTTGTACGCAGTTTCCTCGACAAGTTCGGCTACTATGATATCTTCTTTGTTGACAGCCAAACGGGTGACGTCGTTTATAGCGTTTTCAAGGAAGTCGACTTTGGTACGAACTTAAACGATGGACCGTTTGCAGGCACCAATATTGGTGAGTGCTTTCGTGCTGCCAACAACTCGAATGATCCAAGCAGCGTGCATTTTGCTGAGTTCAAGCGGTATTGGCCCAGTTACGAAGCCCCAGCGGCCTTCGTCGCTTCTCCTGTATATGACGGCGACCAAAAGCTCGGAGTGTTGATATTCCAGTTTCCCATCGATCGCATCAATGCCATGATGGGCATCCGTGATGGGCTGGGAGAGACAGGTGAGTCGTATCTGGTAGGTGATGACTTCTTGCCACGCTCGGACAGCTTCCTTGACAGCGAGAATCGTTCCATTGTCAACGCATTTCGTGACGCTGCCAACGGACGAATCGAGACTGAAAGTGCCAAACAAGCATTGGCTGGCAAGGTGGATGTCATTGAATCGAACAATTACTTAGATCAAGCAGTCCTCAGTGCCTTTGCACCAGTCGAGGCCTTTGGCCACACCTGGGCTGTCGTAGTCGAGTTGAGCGCACAAGAGGCGTTTGCGGCAGATCAAGAAATCGTGGCGGCAACCAATGCAGGTACGTGGAACCTGTTGTTCTGGGCGGCCACGATCTCGATCCTGGCAGCCGTGCTCATCGGTGCCTTTGCATACATTACCGTCCGCGCTCTGATCAAGCCGATCGATATTACGATTGCAACATTGAAGGACATTGCGGAAGGCGAGGGAGATTTGACTCGCCGTCTCGACGATAGCCGAAAAGATGAACTGGGTGACTTGGCTCGCTGGTTCAACCTGTTTGCCACACGCATTCACGATTTGGTGGTCGTCATCGCTAAGAACGCAGATGTGCTGAGCAGTTCCAGTTCTGAACTAAGTTCCACAGCCAACCATCTGTCCGTGGGAGCCAATCGAAGCAAGAGTCAGTCGGCAACCGTCTCCGCCGCTGCCGAGGAAATGGCTATCAACATGCGATCGATGGCGGAATCATCCGATGGTATGAGCCAAACCATTCGTTCGGTCGCAGGTAGTATCGAAGAAATGAACTCCACCATTCGCGAGATTGCTCGCAATGCTGAACGAAGTGCGGCCGTTGCCGGCGAAGCGGCAGATATTGTCGAAGTAAGCAATTCCAAAATTACCGCCTTGGGGTCAGCTGCCAACGAGATCGGACGTGTCATCGAAGTTATTCAAGATATCGCCGAGCAAACCAATCTACTCGCCTTAAACGCAACGATTGAAGCGGCACGGGCAGGTGAAGCGGGCAAGGGCTTCGCTGTGGTTGCCACCGAAGTCAAGGAACTGGCCAAACAAACGGCGTCGGCTACCGATGACATTCGAGCTCGGATCGAAGCGATTCAAGTTTCCACGGGTGAAGCGGTCGATTCGATTCGCGCTATTAGCGAAGTAATTAGCAATGTTAACGAAGTGTCGCGTACGATCGCTTCCGCTGTCGAAGAACAGAGCATCACGACACGGCAAATCGCGGACAACATTTCAACTACTGCTTCGGCGGCCGATAGCGTTGCTCGCAGCGTCCATGAAACGGCGGGTGCTAGCGCTGAAATCACCCAGAACATCAGCCGCGTCGATGGCGTTTTGCAAGAGACAGTGGCCGGTGCCGACCAATCGCGAGCCGCTGGCGAAAGGCTAAGCGAATTGGCCAGGGAGATGAACTCTCTCGTCCATCGATTCCGGTTCGATGGCCACGGCAACGTTGGTCAAGAAAATTTGAGCGCCTAAGCGCACAATGAATTGACCTGGGCTGGATGGCGATCAGATCGCGATCCAGCTTTTTTTGTGCAACCAGGTTTGTAAGGCCATGCAATCAGCAAATTGTGTCCTAGATTTTAACGGCGCCGCGCTCGATGGGTCGTTATCATCGACACAGCTACTCGCTCAACTCCGAGAACAAAGTAATTCTTGATGACACGTCCCATTAACTGCATCGTAGTCGACGATTCAGCGCTATCACGCAAGATCGTGCGGGCGGCACTGGAGAGTATTCCGGGCGTGCAAGTCACAGGCGTGGCGCACGACGGACTGGACGGAGTAGAACGTTGCAAAATGCTGCTGCCCGATTTAGTTACGTTGGACTTGGAAATGCCGCGCATGAATGGAATCGAAGCGCTACGTGAAATACGTCTTGCCTGTCCCCAAGCTGCCGTGATCATGATCAGCAGTTTGACCAGCGCCGGAGCTGAAATAACCAACCAGGCGTTGCGGGCAGGGGCATTTGACTTCGTACTCAAGCCCGTTGGTGATAACATCGACGATAGCGTTCGAATCCTAGCCGCTCAACTTTCGGACAAAGTCGATGCGCTTCAGATGCGTCCTGGCCCAAATGGCTCATCTGCTACAGCTGTTGGTAACACTACAGGAACGTCGTCCCGTTTGATTAAGCTAGATTCGGTTGTACCGCCAACGCTGGCTCGGTCGCAGGACGGCATTCAAGCGATCTGCATTGGTGTCTCCACCGGTGGTCCGGTCGCATTGCAAACGGTCATACCAGAGCTACCCGCCAATCTCACTGTGCCGGTGTTTATCGTCCAGCACATGCCGCCGGTGTTCACAAAATCACTAGCAGAACAACTCGATCGCGTCAGTCCACTGCATGTTTGCGAAGCCAGCGATGGGCTACGAGCTGAAGCTGGGAACGTTTATATCGCTCCCGGTGGTTGCCAGATGAAATTGGAGGGGAAGTCATCGCAAGTGATCATTCGGATCAATCAGGATCCACCGGTCAACAATGCGCGACCCAGCGTAAATTACTTGTTTCATTCGGCGGTGCAATGTTACGGTCGCAACTTAGCGGTTGCTATCTTGACGGGGATGGGCAACGACGGGCTGGCAGGCTGCGAAAGTGTCAAACGCGTTGGTGGGCGAGTCATTACACAAAATCCAGAGACATGCGTCGTTTACGGGATGCCGCGCTGTGTTAATGAAGCGGGGCTTTCCGAAGCCGTGCTGCCACTGACTGAAATTGCAGGAACGCTTGTCAGACTTGTTGGGCACGGAGTCGCACTATGTCGCTAGATTCAGCCGAACTTGACGCCGTTTGCGAACTGGTTGAACAGCTGTGCGGGATCAGCCTCGATGCTTCCAAAGATTATTTGATCGAGTCGCGACTTGGCCCGCTGCTCACTTCGGAAAAATTGACCAGTTACCGTCAAATGGTCGTTAAGGCCAAGAGCCTGGTGGAAGCGAATTTGCGTCAAAAGATTATTGACGCCATCACCACACAAGAGACTCTCTTTTTTCGCGATCAATCGCCGTTTGATGCTTTGAAGTTTAAAGCGCTTCCAGAGATCATTGATGCGCGGGCTGCGACCTCCACACCCAAGCGATTGAGAATTTGGTCGGCCGCTTCGAGCACAGGGCAAGAACCCTATAGCCTGGCGATGGTATTGCATGAAATGATCCCAGACGTCCACTCGTGGGATGTCCAGATCCTGGGAACCGATATCTGCGACGAGGCGATTGGTCGTGCGTCGCGGGGTTGGTACTCCGACCTGGAAGTCGAACGGGGGCTGCCAGCAAACTTGAAAAGCAAATATTTCCGGCCAGCCAACGGTGGCTGGCAAATTGCAGATCCGATTCGCGCGCTGGTGAGCTTTCGGAAGATCAATTTGCTTGAACCGTTTCCGGTGTTGTCGCCGTTTGATGTCATCTTCTGTCGAAACGTCGCGATCTACTTTGAAAAGCCCAAACGCGACGATCTTTTTCGGCGATTTAAGAAGGCGCTCGCTCAAGACGGATATCTATTCGTTGGATCGTCCGAGTCTCTCATCGATCTGGGAGCCGAATTCTTGCCGCAGGCCCATTGCCGCTCGACGTTCTATCGTCCCAATCTGGCTACGGCCACCGCGCCTGCCAGGTAAAAGCCAGCAATCCATTTATTCCACGACGACGCGTTTAAATCGTCAAAGGGGAACGCGTCCAACCTCCGATAACTACATTCGGTAGGAACTGGGGACTTTCTTTCAAGGCATGTTGTCTGCAAATGGTTGTAACGGGGATACCCGCGCAACATACGCTAGCATTACTCTAAGCAGCCAACGATGTTTATTCAGCCCAAGGACGACAATCGACCGGAAAGGGGAAACGCGTGCTTCCCACACCGTGTCGCTTATTTCGTTCTAGGACTGTTGCTGCTCGCAGGGATCGGATGCGCGCGTTCTACCTACCGTCATCAAGCAGATCGCGAAGCCTATTGTCTCATTGAAACCCGTCAATCCAATGACTTGTGGAATGTACCTGCGAGAACCGTCGAACCACAGCCCCACTCTCGCATGTATTTAGCTAGCGAACAAGACTGTGGACCCAAGCCGTATGATGACGAAGCGGCCAAACGTTTGATGGATTGTCCCGACGGGTTTGACAACAGCAAGTACTACTCCAAGATTCCGACCGATCCCAAAACTGAAAATCCTATTTGGTTAGACCTTCTTCCGCGCAACACGGATCACCAAATCGAATTGACGCCAACGCTCGCAATCGACCTCGCCCTGCTCCATAGCCGAGAATACCAAACGCAGTTCGAGAATGTTTACTTGACGGCGCTCGGTCTTTCTGGCAATCGCTTCGAGTTTGACGCCCAGTGGTTCGGCGGAACAGGGACGAACTTCACAGCAACCGGCGCTGATTTTGGCGACCAACGGCAACTGAACACAACGCTCGGGAGACTTGGATTCAGCCGTAGCTTGGCAGGCGGCGGACAGTTTGCGACGAGCGTGCTCAACGGTTTGTTCTGGGATTTTGGTTCCAACAGTGTGCAAGGTGGCTCTGCGTCGATCGTCACGACTTTTACCCAACCGTTGTTGCGCGGCGCTTTTCGCCATGTTCGACTGGAGAATTTGACACAAGCAGAGCGAGACTTGTTGTATTCGGTTCGCGATTTCGCTCGTTTTCGGCGACTGTTTTACGTCGATGTGACGACCAGCTACCTGGACCTGCTAATGCAAGTTCAAGCGATTCGCAACGCCCGCACCAATGTCGAGAACTTGCGACAAAATCTGATCGAGTACGACTTCTACGTGCAACTGGAACTCGTCTCTCAGATTCAGCGCGACCAAGTGTTTCAACAATACCAAAACGGTCGGCTATCCTTGTTGGCTGCCGAACAGAATCTCGCAGCCTCGCTGGATGCGTTCAAGTTTCAGTTAGGTTTGCCCGCTTGGGTTCCGTTAGAAGTGGATGAAACGCTGTTGGGGCAATTCGAATTGGTGGATCCAAAGATCGTTTCGCTTCAGGATGCATCGCAGGAACTGTATGTGTCGCTCATGCAGTTCTTACCACCGGAACGCGCTGATCGAGAGTTTCTTGACGAAGCATTCTCTGAGTACTCGGCGCTACGCGGACAAGTTGCCGAGTTGCTTCCAGAAGTCGAAGCAGAAATGGATCGCTGGTTGTCGCGTTTGGACGCCATTGATCAAGATCAACTTGGTGCCGACGATCTCTTGGATTTTGAACAGCAGCGATCTTTGGCGGATCGGATTCAAAGTAGTTTAAGTGAAATGCGCACGGTGCTTGACCAACGCGAATCGTCGGACACGAAGTTACAGCAGCGGCTCAGGCGGTTGACGGACGCTCCGGCACCGAGCGGTGACTCGCCGTCGACAGAGTCACAGACGTTGGTGCCGCCTGGTGAGGTGATTCCAATTTTGCCTACCGATACGGCAAGCACGGAAGCCACCACACCCAAGAATATCACGTCAACAGCAAGTGGTCTTGAGGAGCTAGATTCGCAAGTCACGCAGGAAGTACAGGACCCGGCGATAGCAGCCTGGGAAGCGTTGCAACAAGCAGTTGGACTGCAGCTCCGTGCCGAGATTTCAGAACTGTACATCACGCAGACGCAGATTCGCCTGTATTTGATCGACATCGATCAACTTCCGGAACTCAAAGCGGAACCAGTCATCTCGTATGCATTTCAGAATCGCTTGGATTTGATGAACAGCCAAGCCCGCGTCATGGATGCATACCGTAAAGTCGAAGTGGCAGCCGATGCGCTCGAAAGCGACCTGAGCGTTACCGGTGGCGTCGCCCTAGGTAGCGATCCCAATAAGAACAACGCATTTCGCTTGGACTCATCTGCCAATCGATACACCGTGGGCGTTGAGTTTGACGGTCCACTCAATCGTCTCAACGAGCGGAACCAGTATCGAGCGACACAAATTGCCTATCAGCAAGCCGGTCGCAACTACTTGGCCAACAAAGATCAAGTGGCAAACGATCTGCGATCCGTATTGCGACAATTGGAGCTTAGTCGACTCAATTTCCAAATCGCCCGACAGCAGGTGGTGGCGGCAACGCGGCAAGTCGACCAAGCCCAAATTGACCTACGCAGCAGTTCTGAGGCCGAAGCAAACTTGACGCTCTTTCTCCTACAGGCGCTGCAAGGAGTCTTGGATGCTAAGAACAATCTGGTCTCCAACTGGGTAACGTACCGCATACAGAAGATGCGTTTGTTTGCATCGCTCGAGCTACTCTACTTGGATGAAAACGGCCAGTGGTTCAACGAGGAAACTGGAATTTCCGAAATTTCGGATTTTTCTGCGATCGATCCCGAGTACTTTCCGTCAACCTGGTTCGCGGCCCCCGCTGCAAGTCCCGCAGTGGAGCCTGATGCGGAAGAAATTGAGGCGGACCCCGAGTTGATTGAAGAGCCCGCGGACGTGCGGGCGAACGAAGTTCCAGCGCGAACCGCCTTAAACACTGGCGAATTCCGCAGGTCCACCGAAGGGGTCGTGGTTCCTAGCGTGCCCTATTCATTTCAATTCAAATAGCCGTCCCAATTCCCAAGTTAAGAAAAGGTCCCAAGTCAAGAAAAGTGGTTTAGTCCAAGAGCTCAGCGATTTTGTACGCGAACTTTTGGACAATGTGCGTTATCCTTACATTGGGACTTTGGATTTCAGTAGGTTGAGTGAGGCGTTCTGCGCGACTTGGGTGATCCTCGACGGGACTGGAGACTCTCGTTTTCGGAATAGACTTCCATTGTCTTTCCGTTGCCGACTTGGCAGGTCCCCCAACCCGATTCTCCGAGTAGCGAGTATGGCTAGCATCCAAATCAACGACAAGCTCGAGATACCTGACGAACAACTTCAGTGGAGTTTTTCGCGTAGCAGCGGTCCGGGCGGTCAGAACGTCAACAAGGTGAATAGCAAGGCGACGCTCCGTTGGCGTCGAGTTCCTGGCACATTGTCGGCAGCGGCCTGGGGGCGTTTTAGGGTACAAGCCAAACGGTATCTCACGTCTGATGACGAAGTTGTAATTCGGTCGCAGGAGCATCGGGACCAGTCGCAGAACATAGAGGCCTGTCAGGCAAAACTGCGCGAAATGGTGCTTGCTTCGCTCATCCCCCCAAAGCGGAGAGTCGCGACCAAGCCCTCTTTGGGTTCTCAGCGTCGCCGCGTAGACGACAAAAAGAAGCAGGGAGAGAAAAAACGGATGCGGCAAGCCAAAGACTACTGAATAGGGCTGAAAGTGTCGAGCGAATGTCCCCAATCGCTTTGGAAACGATTAGGTTTGGAAAACGATTCGCTTTGGAAACGATTGGGGAGAATCGTTCGACACAGGAAATACTGGGCCGAGCCTTAGGCCTTGTGGGTTTCTAGGGGGATTCGTATCATTTCGGGTTGATTTAAAGGAACTCGTGCAGTTTGGTATAGGGCATTTTTGATCGCTCTGTCCAATTAGCCACTCCTGGTGAGTGGTCACGCTCCTTAAGGCACTCCTGTTTTCACCTCGAGCTCTTGTGTGGCCGGCCCCATGAACGGTTTCCTGACCGATTGCGTACTTTCCACAGCCATGCGTGGTTGGTTGGTGCTGGCGGATGCCGTCGATGCAGGCGGCCAAGTGGCTGATGCTGGAGGCGGGGCGGATGGAGCGCCGGCACAGGCGGTTAATCCGTTTGTAGAATTCCTGACCAATCCATTTAATTTGATGTTGCTGAGCGCAATTTTGTTCATGCTCATCGTGGTTCGTCCGCAGCAAAAACAGCTTAAAAACCAACAAAAAGCATTATCAGAGCTTAAGAAAAATGACCGAGTGGTGACCAACAGCGGCATCCACGGGACGGTGACACAGGCCAACGCCAACGAGACCGTTGTGACGATCCGCATCGACGAAAACTCGGGGGCAAAAATGACGATCAACCGCGATACGATCGCAAAAATAATCAGTACAGACTCCAAAGAGTGATCATTTCACTCACTCAATTATTGCTCCGTAAGGACTTTCAATGGACGGCTCCTCATTTTTCACTTCAGTGCTAACGCGACCGATATTTCAGCGGCTGTTGATTGCTGATGCACAACTCAATCCAAGTGTGGAAGCTGCTGACCCAGTAGCGGCAGACCAATTGACTTCGGATTGGGTCGCGTATGGTACTGGCGCACTGTTTGTGCTTGGCATTTTTGTCCTTCCCTTCGTCCTCAGTCACTTCATCACACGTTCCATTCGAATGCCAGCGCATTCCTTCCGACTTGGAGTAATGATCGCTGCAATTTTTGGTGGGCTGCTGTTTGCTTATGCCAAAGATTTTAAGCTCAGCTTCGGAACGGACATGAAGGGTGGTACTTCGTTGGTTTACGACATTGTGCCCGACGAAGATGGGAACAAGATAGACGCAGCGGCGCTGTCCACTGCGTTAAGCAACCGGATCAATCCGTCGGGAACCAAAGAGATTTCAATTCGCCCACGCGGTGAGTCCCAAATTGAAATCACGGTACCGATGACGGGTGAAGGGGAACTGCAGGAAATTAAGCGATTGCTGGAAAACTCGGGACAGTTGGAATTCCGAATTGTCGCCAATACCCGCGATCACCAGGACATTCGCGAACTAGCTGAACAGCAAGCACGAACCAACACGGCTCCCAAAGTGGATGTGCTCGATGCTGCGGGAAATGTGGTCGGCAAGTGGTATACGGTCGGTCGAGACCCTGAGCCGATTGACGGGATTTATCCGCTAATGACTCCAGTCCTCGGCGATATCCTACGCGATTCCGTTACCGGTAGGATTATTTCGAATCCACCTTTGAATACCGACAATCGGTATGCTTTCGAAAAATATATGAAGGCCGAAGGTATCCGCAACGTGGATGTCCTGATGGCGTTGCAAGCGGCGGGTAAGCCTTACGCAGTAGTAGTCGGCGATGACCTTGCCAGTGCGGCCATGGAAATCGACAAGACTGGGCAACCAACGATCGGCTTCAAGTTAACGCCAAGCGGTGCTCAACGGATGGTTCGCATGACGTCGATCAATCAGCCGGATGGTAACTTCCACCGACGAATGGCGATCATCATGGATGGGCTCATCCTGTCGGCTCCGCAACTCAATTCGCCCATTAGCAATCAAGGGCAAATCGTTGGACGTTTTACCAACGAAGAAGTTGAGTTTTTAGTCAACGTTTTGCGTTCTGGACGTCTTCCGGCGACATTGAGTGACGAGCCCGCGAGCGAAGAACGCGTGGGAGCTGGTTTGGGGGCGACCACGATTCAAAAGGGGACCAATGCTTCTCTATGGGCCATCGCAGGAACCTTTATCTGTATTTTGGCCTATTATCGATTTGCAGGTGTGGTTGCTTCGATTGCATTGCTCATCAACGGCTTGCTGATCTTTGGTGTAATGATCTTCATCAACCAGCCGCTAACACTCCCTGGACTGGCGGGACTCGTCCTTACGGTCGGCATGTCGGTTGACGCCAACGTTTTGATCTACGAACGCATTCGCGAGGAAAAGAACAAAGGTTCTGCTGTGCGCATGGCGATTCGCAACGGTTTCGATCGAGCCTTTACGACGATTGTCGACTCCAACCTCACCACCTTGATAGCCGCTGTTGTTCTTTACTGGATTGGTACCGATCAAGTTCGCGGGTTTGCAGTGGCACTTATCATCGGTATCGCAACCAGTATGTTCACTGCGACCTTCTGTTCCAGGATCATTTTCGAGATCGCCGAGAAGCTGAAATTTGTTAGCCTTTCAATGGCCGACGGTGTTGGCTTTCTTAAGAACAACCTGCTGGGCAAAGGCGACTTTGACTTCATGAGCTATAGAAATTATTGCTACATCGCGTCGGGACTAATGATCTTGGCTGGGATTGGTGCTGTGATCGCTCGAGGAAGCGGTATTCTCAATATCGACTTCACTGGTGGTACAAGCGTTACCTTTAGACTCGAAGAGCCGATCGAAGCAGATGAACTGCGACAGATCACCAAAGAGATATTGGTCGCCGATCAAGATGGTGAGCCGGTAGAATCGACGCTTGTTCGAGTCGAAAAAGAACCAAGAGGTGCCGTCTACACCTTGGTGACTTCAATCGGCAGCCGTGAACTACTATCGAAACAATTGCTCGAAGGTTTTGCAAAAGACAATTCCGCAAATCTGGTTACCTATCGTCTCAAGGTCACCAAGGGCCCCTCGGATGCGACGGGAATGTTGATGCCAGAACCGCGCGTGACCCGAATGGTTGGCTATCAAACGGAAACCAACGCTCAAGAACCCGATGCGGCTGCTGACGCGAACAATCAGGCTCCAGCAGACGCGACCACGACCATCGAGCCATCGGCAAATTCCGGCTTGCAGCCCCCGACCGATAGTTCATCCGACAACCAAGCGGAAGTCACAGATCAGCAAGCGGTCGATTCAAGTACGGCAGATTCCACAAATTCCGAGGGAGATTTGGCGATTGCTGAACCCGTTGCCGCGAACACTGTGTTTATTATGGAATTTGGCGGTAGCGATGACGACAATCCGGCAATTCAACCGGAGGACCGCGGTGCAAAATACTCCGGCCCGACGCTCAAAGAAGAACTAATCAACGTTGCCAGAGAAGCTGGTATTCAAATTAACGAAACGCTTGTCGAGGTCGTGCCAGAGCCGCGTCCCGAAAACTGGCAAGAGAGCGATGTGGCTGGTTACGCTAATTGGAAAGTCAGCTTGCCCGTCGATGACGCGACAGCAACACAAATCGTGAGCCTGTTCGAAGCAAGATTACAAAACCAGCCACTGTGGCTCTCTTTGAGCCAGATCGGCTCGAAAGTCGCTGGTGAGATGCAACAACGCGCCGTTGCAGCGGTGCTTGTCAGCTTGATCTTTATTGTCGGATATATTTGGTTCCGCTTTCAAAAGATTTCCTACGGCTTGGCGGCTGTTGTGGCTTTGGTGCATGACGTTGTCATTACGCTCGGAGTCATTGCAATTTGCCATTGGTTGGCTCGTCCACTCAGCTTCTTGCTGATCGAGGACTTTAAGATCGGTCTGACAGAAGTTGCCGCATTTCTTACGATCATCGGATATTCGCTCAACGACACGATCGTCGTGTTCGACCGAATTCGCGAAGTGCGTGGAAGAAGTCCGAAGCTGGATGCGACGATGATCAATCAAAGCGTCAATCAAACGCTCAGCCGAACCCTTTTGACAAGCGGAACGACCCTGTTGACAGTCATCGTTTTGTATGTCTTTGGTGGCGAAGGTATTCACGCCTTTTCGTTTGCGTTGCTGGTCGGAATTCTGATCGGTACTTACAGCTCTATTTTTATCGCTTCACCCGTTTTGCTGTGGTTGGCCCAACGCGAATCATCGCAGTCCGGTCGTCCTGGTTCGATTGCATAGGGCCAGTATTTTTGGGCACGGTTTCATACGAAAAAGTGGCGCAAGGTCGGACTGTCGCCATTTTGGGCCTGTAATTGTTTGCGCAACCTTCCTGTTTAACCTCGGTTGTCAGTACATGTTGCGAAAAATTCCAGTTCGACCAATTGTTTTATTGCATGTGCATTACAATCAAAGAATCGTGCTTGCAGATCGGGGCGGCTTGTTCCCGTGCACGATTCCCCCCAATTGTGGATGTGCGGGTGGATGATTTGCGTCCTGATTCCCGTCTTGGCCAGCTCATTGGGAGTGTCTAAGTCCATGGCACAGTGCAAAGCGTTAGTGATGAACAGTTGGAGCGTCTTGGTCAGCGGAGTCATTCTGCTTGTTGCGAATCCCGTTTTTTCCAGCGCGATTGCCCAGGACGTTGCGTCCACTGCGTCAGTTGACGACATCATTGCCCAGCTCGAATCGGGCAGCTTCGTCGAGCGAGAGCTCGCAACCGAAGCATTGATTGAAATTGGTGAAACGGCCGTTGAAAGACTGTCGAATATTCCGAAGACCGCCTCATTTGAAGTTCGACAACGTGGGGAAATTGTCGCGCAGAGGGTTGCTGCCCGCGTATTTGAGCAGCGATCAAGTAAGTTTTTGCGGGATCTGGATCCGAACCAATCATACGGCTTACCGGCCTGGCATACATTTCGCCAGCATGTTGGCTCGACGCGAACGAGCAAACTACTCTATTTAGAGATGCTCAAACATGCTCGCGATCTAGCGAACTTAGTCGACGAGCTCGAGCAGGTCCAACAATCTTCGACCGCCGCCAAAGATGCGAGTGCCAAGCAAGAGGCGCTGTTCGTATTGGCATCTCGCAAAGCAGAAAATCTGCAGTCCCGCCTCTTCAGTTTTCCGACACCAGAAGTTGGTGAGAGCATTAGCGTTTTATTTGCAAGTGCCGTATTGGATGAGATGGCGCCTGTGGAAGTGAATCGTGTGGTTGTCAGTGTTTCTGAAATGTCGTTTCACGGTTACCTCAGCAAGCCAGGTTTTAGCCAGTGTATCAAGAAGCTGCTTTCAGCTTGGATACCCAAGACCAACGTCGCGCTAGCTCCCGAAGTAATGCGTTTAGCGATCAGGCATGAACTGCCCGTGATCGCACCGATTGCTCGGCAGAACATTGCTCCCAATTTCGATGTGTCCACGCGAGCGCTAGCCTTTCAATGCTTGGCGACATTTGGCGACGAGTCCGATGTGGCGCGCTTGTTGGAGTATACGGACGAAACCACCATTGTTGAACAGTTCAGCGAATCGGTAAGTGGCATTACCGTAACGCGTGCAGCTCCTCCAGGCATCCCGTTCATTCCTGGGCAAGATAATTCGTCGGAATTGAATAATCGCATCGTTCGAATTAATGACCTGGCCGCGGTCAGTGCCATGTTGCTTCTTGACGAAGATCCGGCAGCTATTTTTCAAAACTACTCCCAAGAAAAAGTCCAACGGATTTATTTACATGATTTAGCCATAGCTGAACAAGACTCGCCGGATCGGGTCGCCCAAATTCGAGCTTGGGCTGAGGCGCGCGCGAAGTGAGTGTGGGGTGGAAACAGCGTTTTCAAAATGCGCTTGTTGAACTCGAAGAAGCAGACCGTCTTCGGAAGCGATGCGTACATTCAGATGCTTCCATCGTTGATTTTGGTAGCAACGATTATCTTGGCCTGCGATGTCATTCGACGATCCGAGAAAACATCGCTGACTGGTGCCGCGGCGATGGGACTGCCTGGGGAAGCGGTGCCAGTCCAGTTCTGAGCGGCTATACTCCTGCACATGCAAAACTCGAGCGTTCGTTGTGCGAATTGAGCCATTCCACTTCAGCCATGGTTTTCTCGTCTGGCTACAGCGCCAACCTTGGCTCACTCGCTTGTATTGCTGGAGCGTCCGACGCGATCTACAGCGATCAGTTTAACCACGCCAGCTTGATCGATGGCATGCGTTTGAGTCGTGCGGAAAAGGTCATTTTCCCGCACAACGACTTAGGATTTCTTGAAGAGCATCTTGCCTCGCATCGCCATCGATTTGAGCGCGTCTTAATTGTGACAGAGTCGGTTTTCAGCATGGATGGCGACTGTGCCGACCTGCTCCAGCTTTGCGAATTGTCGCAACGGTTCGATTGTGGATTGGTGGTCGACGAGGCCCATGCAACCGGAGTGTACGGAGTCGATGGCGGCGGATTATTGGAAGAACTGGAGCTAGATGGCACCCAGCTGGAACCGCTCGTACTCAAGCTCGGGACGCTCAGCAAGGCAATTGGTGGAATCGGCGGTTTTGCGGCTGGTGATGGACCTACCATCGACTATTTGGTCAATCGTTGCCGGAGTTTTCTGTTTAGTACCTCGCCACCTGCCCTGATGATGCATGCCGTCGTGGCCGCCATCGAGCTGCTCAGAAGCATGCGAGCGGAACGACAGGAGCTGCGGTCGATGTCGTTTTCCCTCCGCCAACGGCTGCAGCGAGCTGGTTTTGAGGTGGCAGAGGGCGATAGTCCCATTGTTCCCGTCGTGCTTGGCAGTGAACGGGACGCAATTGAAATGAGCCAGCGCTTACTAACCAGGGGGCTGTACGTTCCGGCAATTCGCCCGCCGACGGTGCCTGCGGGTGCTAGTCGATTGCGGATCAGTTTATCGGCAAAGCACACCGCAGAAGAGGTTGACCAGTTGTTTGACGCGCTAAGTTTCTGATAAAGTGGAAGAGACTGCGGTTCCCCGTCTGTGGCCCCTGCTCCCCTACCCTTCCCTTGCCGCCCTCCCTCCCTCCCTGCGCGAGAATGCCATGAAATTTTCAGTGGCCGACCATCGACGTGCATTTTTAATCGCTTCTGCCGCTGGTTTTGCAGGTCTTCAGTTTGGTAGGCCCAAGCGGCTGTTGGCTGGTGAAACAACGGGTACAACAACTACCGCGCGGACACCACCAGCCACTGGTGGCGGAAATGCGAAAAGTGTCATTCTGTTTTTCCTATGCGGCGGAGCCTCTCACCTTGATACGTGGGACATGAAGCCCAACGCACCGACGGAGTACCGTGGACCATTTTCCGCAGTAGCAACAGCTTCACCTGAGATTCGCTTGTGCGAGCATCTTCCTTTGTTGGGCAAGCAGGCTGAACATCTGGCCGTCATCCAAGCCGTCTGCGGCACGGTTAGCACCAACGATCATCATGCTGGCTACTATTACAATTTGACAGGCCATCGCGCCGACCCAACGTTCTTGGCCCAGGGGAACGACCGACGTCCCTATGCCGATGACTGGCCGTTTATTGGATCGGTTGTCGCGTCGCGCCGTCAACAAAGTTCAAGCTTGCCCAATGCGATGACATTGCCTCACAAGCCAAGCAAGGCCCCTTACACGCGACCGGGGCAGTTTGCGGCGCGCTTGGGTGTCGAGTACGATCCGTTGTATGTGCATGCCACGCTCGAAGAGCCTCTGAAGTTTCAAGCGCCTTCTTTGATATTGGCTGGTGATGTTACGCCGGAACAACTGCGCAGCCGACAACAATTGCTCACAACCTTAGACGGCGCACGCAGCGACTTTGATCGGGTACCGGCAACCAAATTATGGAAGCAGCATCAACGTCGTTCGCTGGACTTGCTGCTGTCATCGACGACCAGTCATGTGTTTGATGTCGAGAGCGAGCCGGAGTCGATCCGCAGTCGTTATGGCCAAACCGTTAATGGGATGAGCTTACTGTTGGCGCGGCGGCTCGTGGAGGCGGAAGTACCGTTCATCACGGTGTTCTGGAAAGAGAATGAAGTGATCGCCGATAAGTGCAAGAGCGCTGGCGGATGGGATACCCACGGCAACAACTTTAACTGTCTCAAAGAACATTTGTTGCCGGAGTTCGATCAGGCCTTTTCCGCGCTTATCGAGGACCTCGACCAGCGTCATTTACTCGATCAGACGTTGTTGGTTGTAAATAGCGAGATGGGGCGTACACCTAAAATTGGTGATCCGCGATCGGGAGGCCCAGACGGGGCAGGACGCGATCATTGGACGCACTGCCAGAGCGTATTGATGGCGGGAGGCGGAATTCGCGGTGGTCAAACATTCGGGGCAAGTGACCGTTTTGGAGAATATCCTGCCGAAAATCCGTTGACTCCCGCTGACATTGCAAAAACGGTTTATTATGCCGCGGGTATTGATGACTTGCAGGCCACCGACAGTCAGGGGCGACCCTACAATTTGTTGGAAGAGGGAAATCCGCTTGTGAAGCTGTTCTAAGCTGCTTCATGGGGGCTCGACGGCACCGCTACGTCCACAAGCCAGAAGAGACTGCCCCCTTGCCTGTGAACGGCAGGGGGCGGCCGGAGAAGGCGTCGCCCTTCCCTGACCGCGTCACAAAGATGTTTAGAGCGGTGGATTTAGGCTGTAGCATGGATGAAGAGCCGAGCCTTGCTCACAATGCCATCAGCAGACGACGTGGAGGGAAGGTTATAAATGGGGGTTAAAAATGAAGATGGAGACGAGCACGACGATCAGCCACGCAGTTGAGCTGACCGAAATTGGGCATCTGCGTTGCACAGCCGTTGCGGTGCAAGCACAAGCTCGCTGGTGGCCGACTTCGATCTCATGAAATTGCATTTTATTTTTAACCCCCATTTATA
>JBGSUV010000124.1:0-38053 GCA_041753315.1 Pirellulaceae bacterium
CTCCGTCGGTCCCCTCGAAGCACGTCGCATGTTGGAAGTCGGACAGAGCGTCAGCCATCGCCGGGCAACTTCTGTGTCATCCCACATACTTACGATGTCAGGTCGCGAGCGCACGACAATGTGGAAGTGATTATCGAGCACGGCTGAAGCAATAAGGTCTATGCCGAGCCCCGCAGCTAAACGCAACAACTCCGCGTCAAACCAGTCTTTGCGATGGTCAAAACATTGGCCCGTTGTCGAGTCTTTTCCCAATCGCATGGCTTGTCGAGCAACCCGATTCATGACATGCACCACGGCCACTTCATCAGGACGAAATTGATCCCTTCGGTTTTCTCGCGACACGTTTTTCACTCCTCAATCAAATGAAAGAATTCAGCTCTCCGATAAGTAATGACGGAGGAAATTGACGAAACTTACGCGAGGAAAAAAATATTTTCCAAAATACTTTGTATGTCCTTGCAAACCTTCGGAAGACCACACGTCTTTCGGCCAAGATTGCTTGTTCTTGAAGCTCTTCAGAGTCTGGAGTTCACAGTCGAAAACGGAGCTAGCGGGAGACGGTAGTGAAAGAATGAGCTTGGCAATCGAGGAGGACGCTGACATGAGGTTTCAGGCAAGCGACTGCACGTGCTGTCTTAGTTTTGGCTGCTTAAGGAAGAGTGGGTGCCTAGGAGGTGTAGGCGACCTGCGCAGACAGGCCCTTGATCCGCCAGGGCCTGGGTGGTGTTGACGCGCGGGGACAGACCCTGGTCGCGCGCGGGGACAGACCCTGGTCACGAGCCAGAATGCGCGGGGACAGACCCTGGTCATGCGCGTGGGGACAGACCCTGGTCATGGGGACAGACCCTGGTCATCTGGTCATGCCCGCATGCGCGGGGACAGAGCGTGGGCATGGAGCCTAGTCATGTTCAGACGACGCAAGAGTTTGTGAATGGCAGTTGGAACACGGCGCTGCCGTCAAACTCCGTCACTTGTTAGACTTATACCCCTGCCAACGCACCAGAACTTCTGACAGCCTTTCTGTCATGCTTGAGTCAACGAAATGGAACAACAACCCCCCCACACACAACAACTTTTTCATTTCGCCCTCACGCACTTGCCCAAAACGCAAGAGGACTGATCGAAGCGCAACTATTTCAAGCTGCCTTGGCGAAACTTGATATTGGATCGTTACAGTTGTTGGGCTGCCGGAGTATCAGATACACTTTCAGCCCCTACTGCTGGACCTCTGTCGAATGGAGGTTGATCAGATTGCCGGTGAGACACTTTTGCGGAACACGCTTCGGCTGCTAAAATACAGTCGCAGCAAGCAGTTGGTGGACAAGTTGGGTGAGAAACTGGGGGAGGCGAACTGATTGGGAGAACTCCAACAGCGACTCCGCGCCCGCCCAGCTTGAGCACCCAAGTCTCTGCCACACGCTACCGACGATCGCAAAAACTAAACAGACACAATTCGACCAGTAGCAGCATTCAACTGGAACACTAATTTGCCGCTAATCTTCGCTAATGAAAACTGACGGAGGTAGCGGGATTGGCCTCGCCATGCGGTTCTTGATTAGGCGAATTTGTGTTCCTATTCTCATGGGCAACGCGAGTTGACGACTGTTCGGCTTGGTCGCCACGGCTGATCGCCAAGCACAGTGATGGTTACTTCCACTTTCGGTGTCCTCTTGCGAATTTCGCAAGATTGGCTGGTGGTTGGTACGCTGCATCCAGCGAACTTAAGGAGACGAAGAATGAAAAACACGAATAGAGATCTCTTCAATTCGTTGGCTAGTTGGCGGGAAGAGGAGCTTTAGCAAGCTCCACTACGGAACTTGAGTAATTGAGCAGGTCCCAGGCTTAGTTCGTTTCGGTAGACACCTCGGAGTGCCGCGTCCCAACGCGCAGCCAGGTCGAGGCTCATAAAAACCTCACGGGTGATCGGGCCCGCAACATCCACTCCGCGACTCCAGCGGGGCGACGATTTTAAGCGGTCGCCATGCTCACGCAAAAACTGCTCTGCCAGATTCGCGTCCGGTAACTTCTCTTGGTCAAGGAACTCAACTTCAAACTCATCCGGTTCGCTACCATCTTCTGGCGGCAAAGTGATTGGTTCGTCAGCGTCAACGTTACAGCCAGTGATCCTTTCAAATGCTTTGCCCGCTTCGACCGCAGCTCTCGGATCGCCGTCCACAAAGTGCGCAATTAAAAGGGGCAATAGCGCAGGGTGTCCAAGCTTTCCAACAATCCGCATGCGGAGGGCACCGAGTTCAGTTGCAGTGGCGATCGTGTGAACCGTGGGTAGGTCTATGGGCTCAGCAAGTACAGCGAACATTTCGTACAGTGTCAGTCGCTCGGCAGATAGACCGTGTCCACATTGTTGACGGCAATAGTCAAGCAGCCATGGTTGCCTGGTCCAAGCTGCGGCTTCCAGAGCAGTCGCAATTACCTTGGGTGATTCGTCGCTAAAAGCAGCCGCAAACGGAAAGCTGGAGTCGATCACTGCATCCGACGTCTGGAGGCTAGACTTGGCAGCAGGGGCGACAAATGAATTGGAAGGAGGGTTGGCGGTATCGATCGATCGCGGGGAGGTAGCGACTAGTGGTGCGACGGACGAGCGTTGTGGTTCAAACGACGCAGCAAATTCAGAGTCGACCACAGTTGGAGGTTGGCTAACTTCCTGGGAAGGTTTTGCATCAATCTGAACTCGAAACGTTGTGTTGCCAGCGCGGATCTCGTCGCCGTCGTTTAACTGGCAGTTGGGGAGCTGTTGCGCATTCACGAAGGTTCCATTGCGACTACCGCGATCCCGGAGAATCGCCGCCTGATCTTGAATTTCGACTTCAAAGTGAATGCTGGACATCTGCGCATCACTGGGAATCGCATAGTCAGCCAGCGATGTCCGGCCAACGGATAGACGCTCAGGAGTTCGAAGGGTGAATCGCCTGCCTGAATACTCTCCGCTCGTAATTTCGAATACAGCCTTCACAGATGGTTATAGCTCTCAAACATAGATAGTACGGAATTCACTAAGACTCATTTAGATTTGCGCCGAAACGCAGTGCCAAACAGAGACAAGATTGCCCATCCGCGCTGTCGAACGATCGGGTTAGCATCGCACATAAACCGCTGAATGCAAGGATGATCGACGGTCAAGTTGCCGTGAAACGCTAGTATATAAGCTGCTTGCGAGGCAATGTTGACTTCAGGCGTTTCGACACGCTCGAGCAGTGAAGATTCGCAAGCAGCAATCGGGCTCGCGCAAAAGCCCTCGATCCATCCGTGGGCAGACTGATCGTCGGCTTGATCAAATGCTTTGAACAAAGGTAGATGGAGAGGTAGATCGGGTGTGCGCAGGCAAGTCAGCACCGCGGCAAAGACCATTCCCGCATCGCCACTGACAAGCGCCTCTTGAACGATGCCGTGTGCGCGGCTTCCGGCAAGGACTACGCCATTCACGTGTGCAGCGATCCGGTCCTGGAGTTTGAGTAGATCGCCTGAGAAGTAGCGTTCGTTGCGAACGGCGATGGAATGCACGTACCACAATGCCTGCAACTCTTCGAAATGCTCTTCGACGACCGACATGTCCCATTCGTAGCTATCGACAAACATCGCGGCTCCTCGCGCAAAAGCTACCACACAATTCGTCAATTGCGACGATCAATTGATCTGAACAGAACCACCCTTAATGCGCTGCGTCTGTTTTGCCAACGAGACGACATCAACACCCCTAGTCAGAATTTTGCCGTCACTTCTCATTTCGATACTGCCACTTCCACAACTCAACTTCAACGAACTGTTCGCGGAGATTTGGACGTGATCGCGATCAGGCTCCCGGTAAGCTCCAATGCGTCCAACCACACACCCTTTTTCGAGTAGCGAACCACATGGCAAATAGAGCACTCGATCCCCAATGTCGAGCGTGAGGGCTGGGGAGTCACTCGTTTCTAAGAAATCGCATAGCAGCGTTTGGTTTGGATCTTGTGTCGATTGGACAAGGATTTCTCCCGTGCGGCAAAGTTCGACGACCTTTCCGATGGAAAGATTTGAGCCAAGCAAACGTTCAACTGGTTGAGGGTTTGTTGTGGTGGACACGGTGAAATCCTATTTAAGCAGTGATTGAAGATTTGAAAGTAGTTTTCGGGGTTAGCTACGGGGCATCCACGATCTCAATTTGCCCACAGTCAATTCCCAATACGCCATCAATGGTTTTGGCTGCGTCAATCCCGTCGGACACGAAGTGAAACTGAAGCGAGATATCGTAATGGCCTGGCGCGAGGTAAGCGGTCTGCTGGATGCGCAATTTGAGTTCACTTTCGGCGAGCAGCTCCATTTTCGCTGCTGTCGGTTTTTCATCATGATCGGTCAAGGAAATGAACTCGATCGATGAAAGTGGTAAATCGACGGTGATACTCTCTGCAGGGGGCGCCGTCTCCTGGGCCGTTCGTTTGCGCAACGAGAGCTTCACGCTTTTCTCATTCGCGTCACGACTTAAAAAATTATGCAAGGTGATGGGTTGCGTACCGATGTTGGTGAGACTCACTTCGACCTTTAAGGGCGGCCCAACTTTGAGTTGGGGTGATGCAGCCTTCCCCGCGCCACGGACGACGCGAATAGGAGCTTCCCGAACCACTTCGACGAAATCATTCATGCTCGCGACAACGTCGCGCAATGTTTTTGGAAGTTCTGTGAGGGCGAACGTTTTCAGTTCAGGGATCTGTCCGGCGCGACCTTCACCGATCGTGAGCGTCGCCGTAGTGGGCGGCAAAGTTGTTGGGGCTGGGAGTTGTTGATAGGCAGAGCGGAGTATCGTGTCGCGAATACGATCGCATTCTTTTGCGGGAACTTTCGCTCCGTAAAAACCAATTTCGTCTTTTGATCCCAAGTTCTGCGTGATGCGTACAGTGCTTTGGCCAGCAGGATATACGGTACCGGCGACAATTCCCGTGCCTAAATCGCAGTTGTAAACAAAGAACCATTCATTCATTGCTATGTCCTGACTCGTAGACTGGGCTTGGTTGTCGCGGGGGAGGCTGCTGGCTGGCGTTTGGCCATACGAATGTCGGGGGATGTTTGTCAGATAACAGACGCTTAGGCACAAGCATAGGTAGTTGACGGTTCGCATTATCTTCTGAGCGCACATCACGCTTCCTTTGGTTATGCGTGTATCTCGAACTAGACACGCAATAATTTTGTCGTTCCGATCACTCCACCCGCTTTGCCATGAAACCAGGCATGGAAATCTTTCATGTGTCGATCGTAGGTGCGCGCACCGGCATTCATAATGCTTGAAGGCACATCTGTAAACTGTCTCGCCGGATCGCAGGCGCCCGCAGGATATTCATCATACATGCCGATCAAGTGTCCGAATTCATGGGCGCGGACTGTCACAGGAACGTTCGAGCGACCTTCCCACCACTTGTGTGAATACCACCAGTTGCCCGAGCCCCAGCCATCGGAATCGTTGGCACCGGCATGCAGTGCAACTTTTTTACCGTGTCCTGCTCCCCACAGGCAGTGAATTCTAATAGGAAAAACACAGCAGGCATTTCTCTTTGAACAATTGCAGCTATCTCCGCGTTTGCACAATTCGCGGTGCAGTCTCCACTTCTTATCCCAGATGTTTTCGATCTCTCGCTTCCATCGTCGCTTGCGAAGGCCGGTTGCCCGAGCGCCTGGCTGTAAATCGAAATCAACTTTCTTGGTCACGATGAGCGATCCACGTTTTATGCAGATTGCGTAGGTCATATCCCAACCGTAGTTGGTACCTGAAGGCAACCAAGTTGGCCCAAGGAAAGGAAGGTCTACTTGTACGTATTTGGGTGTAAGTCGTTGTTCGGAAATTATTTCCTCGGCTACATCCTCGACGGCTTTGACCTTCATTTTTTTCGGAGTCTTGACCGCTTTTCCATAGCCCGAGGCTTTGACTTCAAGTTGGACATCTTTGCGATACTTGCCACGTCGTGAAACCCATAAGGCGTCAACGTTTTCGCCTATCATGGTTACCCGACCCGAGTTTACGCGTTCGCCCGGTTTTTGGTAGAAACTCAGAGCAATGGTTTTGCCGTCAAGGTTCTCCGTCTTGATGTTGAGTTTGACTTCATCTCCGCAACAACACTCGTCCTGTTTCCATTCGACACTTTTGATTTTGCGTTTCTTCGGGTTATCGGTACTTCCCATCGCAAACGCTGGTGGCTGGATTTCGGGACTTGGCGGAGTGTTCGTGGGCGAAGAGCCGTTGAGTAACATGATGTCGAGTAAGCGAAAGACATTCTCACCGTCGGCCTTAACATCAAACGAGTACATTTTAGGATAGGCTTTACCCTTGATCTTATTGGAGACTACACCCAAGGCGGAGCCTGGTTCGTCACCTGTGCTCGTCATAAAGTAGGACGACTTGATCATGATCGGTTCGCCATCGCATTTGACCGATTTCGACCCGTTGGCAGTGTCCGAAGACATCGCAATGTTGGGATAGGGGATGGGTACGGGGCCCCCAGGCGTTGGTGTCTTACAGACATCGGGGAAGGCCATGACAATGCCGTTGCTCTTCTTGTGTACAACTGTCATGAAGTTGACGATTACGGTTGCAGGCATGGCAAGCTCTTTGGTTGAGAAGGCTTCTAATTAAACAGGAAAAACTGCCGCAACGCCGCGTTCACCGCGCATCGAGGAACAACAAATCAATGTGCCAGCGGCTGGGGATTGAGTGGATGCATAGCTGTTGGCAGTCAGTGCTACCGCCAACACTCCAAAAGCGGCTCCTGTATCTCCCCAGCAATCGGCAGGATGTTGAATCTGCCAGTTTCTGGGTAAGGCGTGCATGCAGCGGGTCTCGATCGTCGCCCACTCGAGGAAGCGAGACCTTTGGCCATTCAGATCCACCAGAACTCGGTTGATCTGCAAGGGATCCCCTGCGGCTTGAAACACGTTCTGAATGCAGCGGGTGAGTGCATCTCCCGTTGCGGCCGAATTTTCCTCAACGGATTCGGCATCCAAGGCGATCGAGCGGATAGCGGCCAAGGGAGTAGCCGAACGTCGAGCGGCTTGAGCAGCGCTTTCGATAACGATCGCCACTCCAGCTTCACCGGGAATAATTCCCGAGCTTTCTTGCTCCGTTCTCAGTAAATCGTTGTTGTATAAATCTTGCAGATAACTTGCGTCCAGCAGGGAATCAATGCCATAGATCAGGGCTAGGTCTGTTTCGTGGTTCGCGATATCTTGGCAAGCTTGTGCGATCGCCATCAGTCCGGCTGCATGTCCCGCCGGATAGACTTTTAATTCACTCACGAGCATTTGTTCAGCTAGAAACTGATTAAATTCTTGGAGAAAATCATCGATCTGCTCTGCATCCGGGTCATCTCCGACACGATTGGTATAAGGTGTCGACAGGTAGACCCGGACCCGCAGTCGTTGTCGATTCGGTTCCGGTGACAGATCGAAAAGTTTGGCTTGCCACAGCGCTTCAAAGGTAGGTTGTGCCAGTAACTCGATCGCTTTTTCGGTCCAATGCCCGTCTCCTAGATCGGGCTGAGTCGCGGCGCCGACAAAGCCACCTTCTTCTCCGTCACCGGTTGCAAAGTAGGGCCACTCGCGCAGCCTACTGATCGAAGCGCGGATCGCGGCGCACGACTGGACCGCAGTATTGCCGACCGCCGTTCGCATTCCTACACCGGTGACGACGATTCCATTATCAGGCTTCGACATATGCCGCCTCACAGTCTTCGATGCAGATCCAAAAGAGTTCGCGCAAGCGCTCATGGACATCCACCCGCGCTCGCCAGACCAGCGTCAATTGCTTTTGTTCGCAGTCAACATGCAGCGTATCACAGTTGGCTGCCAACTCCAGAACCTCGTCCCCTAGGTTCACTGAGACGAGAGGCCTTTGTCTTGGGACTTCAAATTCCAATCGATGCGACGCTGTCATATTTTCAATACACACTGCTTCACCACCGACGATGTAGTCAGGTAGGAGCTGGTCTTGAGGAGCTGCTTGGTAGTATTGCGGATCAAAGTCTTTGGGCAGGAGCGGCATGACGTGCTTTTGCCAAGCTTCATCGTAAGTACCAGCAAATGCGCTGCGTGGAAGCCAGTGCGGGGCGATGGCGGCAAAACAAGTTGTTTCGCCATCTGCCGTAGGTGCCTGCAGCGAATCATTGGGTGAAACAACGTTGGGGACGGGTAGGTCGTCGAATTGCAGGGAGGAACGTTGACCGGCATAGCCGCAACCAATCGGATTGTGTGCGCAAAACTGCGGGAGAGCGACCACGCTTTCGTCGCTTCCACCGAAGCAGCGTTCATATACGATCGGCATTTTTTCGAAGGGCAGCGGATCGGAAGGGCGGTAGCCAAAGGGGCTTTTCTTCCAGACCCGATCGCCAAAGACGCGTAGCCTTTTTTCGATACCGGCCATGCGGAGCATTGCATCCACCGAACGGTCCCCTGGCTGACGGGGATAAGCGCAGCCGCTGACAATCACATCTGCTTTTGGCTTATACAACGACAAATCGCCCGTTAATTTAATGCTGGAAAACCCTGGTTCGCCGTGATACTCATCTGCGACCACAATTTCGGATTGTTTGGAAACAAGCTCGGTTTTAGCTGCGAGGTCATACGTGGCCTTAACGACCACCAACAACGTCTCACGGCCGTGTCCATCATTGGTGACAAGATGCTTTGCTGCGAAAGGGGATACATTAAACAGTTCCATGATGATCACCAGCGCGGCACGTGTTAGTTATTGGCAATTTTGCTGCCTTTGACGACAACATTCTTTGAGGCTTTGATATTGATCGAACCTGAACCATCGACAAGGATGTTTTTTCCCTTGATGGTAATGTCACCATTTTTCTTCATGACGATGGTGGCGCTGCCTGTCTTGAAGACGATTTCGTCGCCGGCTTCGACAACTAATTGTTTGGCAACATTCAAAGCATCATTCTTCCCAACGGTAACTGTGCGGTTGTTACCGACGGTGAATGCTTCATCTTTGCCGACAGCAATGCTGAAATTTTCACCTACGGTTAGTTCACTGTCTTTCGCAACTTGTTCGGCTCGTTTTCCGCCGATCGTGAGCTGCTCGTCCTTGCCCACCGTTGTTGAACGACTGCTGCCTATGCTCAACGACTCGTTGTTTGCGATGTCGTGGCGGCGATCGTTGCCGATTTGAACCGACTCGTCTTTGCCCACTTCCTCATGACGGTTATTGCCAATGATCGACGTTTCATCGTTGTCGACGGTTTTGGTGCGGTCATGACCGACCCAATGGGTTTCGTCGTTTTCGACCTCGATATCCTGGTTTTTCTCCGCGTGGATAAAGAGTTGTTCCGACCCGATTTTGTCTTCAAAGCGAATTTCGTTGAAGTTCTCGGTGCCACCGCCCTGGGTACTGCGTGTCTTGATGCCGCTTTGTGTCATATTCCCCGGCAAGCCATAGGGGGGCATCTGGTCAGCGTTATAAACGCGTCCAATGATGATCGGTTGATCAGGGTCCCCTTCAAGGAACCCAACAATCACCTCTTGACCTATGCGCGGAATGCAAATGAATCCCCAGTTCTGTCCTGCCCACGCTTGCGACACGCGAATCCAGCAACTGCTCATGTCATCTTTTTTGCCTTCGCGGTCCCAGAAGAATTGAACCTTCACCCGGCTGAATTCGTCGGTGTAGATCTCCGAACCACTTGGACCCACAACGACAGCCGTCTGCGGCCCTTTTACAATGGGCTTGGTAGTGATGCGAGCCGGACGGAACGTCGCCGAACTCGGAAAGCACTCGAAGTAATTGATGTATTCGTGTCCCCCGCTTTCGCCGGTTACATAGCTGTCGTCGCGAGCTTCGTGCGTAATCCTCTTGATAACATAACTCTTCCCCTCTTCGGCGCCGCAGCGATGTCGACCTACAGTGAAGCGTTGTCCGGGCGAAAACGATTTACAACCGCTAGAGCCCACCACCAAGTCATGCTCTAGCTCCAACTCTTCCATGCGAACGCGGGCGAGCGGCGTGCCGTCACCTTTCGTCAGGTACTCGCCAGGGTAATCGTATTGCTCGTACTTCTTGACATCCTGATAGGGCATGAGCGTCTTCTCAGTCGTCATGAGTCCCGTCTTCGGAGTCTTGAAGTTGTAGTCGGTGTGCGCCCAGGCACCGGAGCGGAATTCATAGCCATGTTCCCAGCTGTTGATATGCGCTGTGATGCCACGAGTTGCTGAGTCGTCGCGCGGATAGTCGACCTTGGACTCTTTGCAGTCTTGGTAGGCACCGGACGAGTCAGCCATCATTAAGGTATGTTTGCCATCTTCATGCTGGAAGTAAAAGAAGACCCCTTCTTCTTCCATCAATCTCGAAACAAACTCAAAGTCCGACTCGCGATATTGAACGCAGTATTCACGCGTGGGGTGAGTTCCCTGTACTTTCTGCGTATTAAAATCGTTGAAACCAAGATCCGAAAATATCTGCTCAATAATCTCAATCACCGTCATTGACTGGAAAATGCGACAGTCGGTGGTTTGCGTTAGAAACCAAAGCCATGGCACGACCACGGCGCGATAACTGCGCACCCCTTCAATGTCTTCATCGCCAGCTGCGAACCGCTGCACAAAGCCGTTGAAGAACCTCTTTTCTCCGTCATCGTAGTCGATGGAGAAAGTGACATTCTTTCCTACAATGTCCTGCGCTAAAATGTCATTGTCTTCGGAAATCAACGACAAGTGATATTGAAATAGTCGCGACAGCTCCTCGTCGCCGCGAAGTTCGGTCAACAGGACGGCATCATTGCCCAGCGGTGTGGTGATGTTGAGCGATCGAGTTGCTTGTTGGAATGCCATGGCACTTCACGTTTCGTGGGGGAATTCGAACTTCAGTCCAGATTATGTTATCGAGTTATGGCGGTGCTTGTTGACTCAAATCTGAATATTTTTTCGGTAACTACGCCTTGACTTAGCGATCAAAAAAAACCTCTGAAGCTTTGGACTCCAGAGGTCTTGGTCTTGATGTTGTTCGTCGAGTCGCAATTAAGCTTTGCCTTCCTCGACATTCCAAGTGGCATCGACCTTGCCCTGCGACTTGCCGTCTTTGCCCATTTTGTCGTACGTCCAGGCAATCTTTTCGTAATTTAGCGACAGCGTTTCGTAGAACTGGCCGCCGTCATTGCCGGTTCCTGACACAGAGTAAGACGAAACGATGACCTTTTCGAGCTTCCACTGGTAATAAGGAACTCGCTTGCCCGCACCGGTTGAGGTGGTGACGTCGATCAGCACTTCATTGAAGTTGGTGCCGTCACAAATGGCCTGGATGAGCTTTGGTGTTGAAGCGTCCATTTCTTTGGTGACTACGACATCGCCGCAGGTAACCGAAGAACGTTGACGCGTCGAACCCGAGATACCCGATGCCATGGGGCGGGTCAGGCCTTGTGAAACGCTTTGGATGTTGATCCATTCCTTGTGACCCTCGTCAGTGCTCTCGCCCTTGATGTCACCAATCTTTAAATAACCAGCCATTGCTCTTTTCCCATCGTAAACGAAGTAAACCGACTTGACTCGCACAGTGCTTCACCGTGCACAACGTAATTGTTATCGCAGCCAAGTAGTCGTTGTTGCACGGATTCGAGAAATTTTTCGGTGAATGTAAAACAACTGGCCCCAATTGTTTTGTCCCCAGCTTAATGGGACCATCGCAAGAACAGAACAATTGAGGACAATTGTTCTACATTGCCGGGGGCAAAACGAAAAAAAGCTCTTGGGCGGAACCAAGAGCTTTTTGATGATGTTTATCGTCAATGTCTGGCAACGATTAGGCTTTGCCTTCTTCGACTTGCCAGGTGGCATCGACCTTGCCTTGCGACTTGCCGTCTTTGCCCATTTTGTCGTATGTCCAGGAGATCTTCTCGTAGTTCAGTGACATAGTTTCGTAGAATTGTCCACCGTCCCCGCCCGTTCCTGACACGTCGTACGACGAGACCATGACTTGTTCGAGCTTCCACTGGTAATAAGGAACCCGCTTGGCGGCACCAGTCGAGGTGGTGACGTCGATCAGCACTTCCTTGAAGACGGTGCCGTCACAAACAGCTGCAATCAGCTTTGGTGTCGAAGCGTCCATTTCTTTGCTGACGACAACGTCGCCGCAGGTAACCGAGGAGCGTTGCCGTGTCGAACCCGATATGCCCGATGCCATGGGGCGGGTTAGGCCTTGTGAAACGCTTTGGATATTGATCCATTCCTTGTGACCTTCGTCAGTGCTTTCGCCCTTGATGTCGCCAATTTTTAAGTAACCAGCCATTTTTCTGCTCCGAAGTGAGAGTTTTTAATAATCGTTGACTTTTTATTTTCCCGGGGTGTCTTACCGACGATTGGTGCGACAATACCGTTATCGCATCGCGTCGAAATGTGTTGCCAGAAAAGTTCAAATTCGACGAATAAGCGTCTTTACGGCGCCCACTGAAGAATGGCGTGTCAACCACCCACGGATATCTGATCGAACACAAACTGGCTGACCGAAGAGGCTTTGGCAGCCTCTTCCAAACTGCCGATGGTAGTGATTTGAATCGATGATTGCCCAGACTCTTCTGAAATCTCGAATTCGTGCGACTCGGTATGGGTATTCTGATCAAAGGTCCGTTTAGCACTCAGGAATTTCGGGCAAACGATAACAACTCTATCTTGCGGACGTGGCGGAGAGGAATATTCGACCTTGGCGACTATCCGCTCACCTGCCGAAAATTGAACTTTCGCAATCCCGAGTTGAATAGGCTCGTGGGGTTCGTTGGCCGCTAACGTCAATTGAGTTACCTGCGGAGGAATGTCATCGGCTGCCCATACCCTTAGTCGTGCTGGCTGGCGGCTACTGGACCAGGGTACGTCGCTCATGTTGGCTTCGGGATAGTGTGTGTTGGTTTTGAAGCGACGATCGGCTAGCACATACGTCGTGGCTGTCGGATCATCACTGCGTGTCACCTCAGCAATTACCCAGGCGGGGCGACGAGTGAAGAGTGTCTTATTTGCGTTAGCGAAGTGCAGTTCAAAACCGAGCACTTTTTGGCTCAGTACGCGATCTTGCAGTTTGCGGACGAACAACTGGCTACTCAGCCCACCTCCACTTCGCGACCCATCGATGCCCACTCGCAACTTTCCTCCCAATTTGAACTCTTCGAATTCAAACGTTCCTTGACGGTTGTAGGGCAAGTAAAGTTTTTCCCCCCCGAGCACCTGAACGGTTAATGAACACTTTGTATTGAAGGGACGCTCTACTTCGATATTCAGTTCGGCGGGCAAATACTCTGCAGGGACATAGATCTCTTCTCCCAGAGCGCGATCTTTCGTTTCAAAAGCCTTGCCAGACGAACTCAGCGAAGCCACTTTGACACGTGCTCGCGGAATGCTGTCGAGCGATTCTTGCATCAACTTCGGGCCTTCGTCAGACAGATAGTAGCCGTATTGCTCAGACCCTAGATTCTCCAACCCTTTCAATTGCTTAATTCCCTCGGTCTTCTTTTGTCTCCAGAATTCTCGATCATCTAAATCGGGGACCTTCTGTGCTATCCATTGTTCAAAATAATCGAAGTGGAAAATGCTGAGCCGAATTTGTTTGTTCTGTTTAACGGCTCGTCGGACATCTTGTTCCGTCTTGGAGCCAATTTGTTGGGTACTGCCCGGATTGATGTAGTTGACCCCATCGCTGAACACATAAATCAGCGTTTTCTCATTGGGCCTGGCTTGATTGGCGGCAAACGTAATGGCATCGTAAAGCGGTGTATCACCACTGGCTTTGAGCGCCCTTATTGCAAGTTCCAAGTCCGCCTGCCAGTTGCCATCCAATTCGTCGCGGCGTTTCGATTTGTAAAAGTTGTCCTTTCCAACGTCTAACATGTCGTTTAGGATCGGCGTGGTTACGACATCTTGGCGGTTGAGTCCAAAAGGTACTAATGCAACTTGTACAACCGCTTCGCGTTGGTTGTGGATCGTGGCGAGTTTTTTGACAACACCAATGACGCTATCTTTGACCAGTTCAAACAGTTCCCCTTCGACGACCCTTCCCTCCTGAGCAAACTTGACCTGCGTACTCATCGAATCGGAGCAGTCGACAAGCAGGAGTACGGTTATGTCCGGAGCTTCTGGCGAAACCACGCGCAGCATGGCATCGGCCGCAGGTTGTTGAACGAGGGTGAGCTCGACAGACTCCTGCTTGCTATCATCAACTTTCCAATTGATCGGAGCAGATCGCGCATTCCCACGAAAAAGCAAGGTTCCCAACGGTGGCGTTGACTGCCAATAACTCACATCGAAGTTCTTGGCTGTGGAACGCGATTCGACTTGGCTTAAATCGACGACCCAAGCACCTTCATTTTGATCGCGTTGCCAGGGGAGTCTGCGACTGGGCGAGCCGAGAAATACTTGGGCAATTCCATTTGTCAAATCACCAACGACTTGAACCGGGGCCCGCTGTTCGCCTGCTGGGCGGATCACTTGGTTGGGCTCACCAAACTGAGCTCTCAACGACTTTATCCGTTGAACGGCCTGATCTTTGGCGCGTTGCATGGCTCCCTGAAAATTGTCGACGTATTGCCTGGCTGGATCCAGGTTGCTGAAGCCTGTGGGCAGTTTCAACTGAGAAGCGAGTTGAAAAAAGTAGAACTTTTCTGGTGAGGTGCTATCATCGAACAGGCCGTTTCCCCACTGCGAATTCGCCAGTCGCTCGACGTGAAATAGACGATCATTGGCCATGGCCAGGTTCCAACGTTGCCAAGGAGCCGACCAAGGCCACTGAAACGATTCGGAGCGATCAGCATTGGAGGTTCGGCTAGCACTGGCCAAACGAGCTTGCAAAGTTGGGCAATGACCAAACGCAGGTGCAAAGACACGTTGCCAATACTCTTGCTTCCAAAGCGCAGTGCGAAGTTGTAAAGGTGTGCTGCTAACTGGTGGCGGGCCGTCGAAAAGCTGGGTTAGTTTTTCTCTGCCATCCCCATCGATGATCATCCGCCATTTTCCCGCTTCTTGCTTGATTTCACGCAGGAAGACCTCACCGCCTTGGCGCGCCGAGCGTTCTTGGGCCACACCCTTTTCTTCATCTCCACCGGTGAGTTCCAATGCGAGGAACTGCGATGTGTTTTCATGCAAACGCGCGCGCGCGTCGAGTTGAAGCATGGGAGACAACAAGGCGATGCGACTGCGACGAAAAGGAAGTGGATTGTCGTTTGCGCCTGCAGACTCCTGGCTGCTTGTTTCCGTGTCAACGTAACGGGAAAAGGCAAGCTGGATCTCATCCAGGCGTTGCGTTAAATCGGCAACCAGCGGATTGAGACCCGTGTCGAGGGCCGCTCCCGGGGCGCTGGAGAGCAACTCGTTGATCGAATAGGTGGCATTTGCAATGAGAGCCAAGTTCTTTAGTTGCGATTCAATTTGCGCCATTTCCTGCTCGGGTGCAAACTGGAATTCTTTTAGCAACCAAGCCAAGAGGTGCGGAGTCGCATGCAGGGCCTCTTGCGTGGTGGCAATTGCATGTTGCACATCGGAGAGACGCTGTTCGATTGAAGGTAGACGCGCAACGACTTGATCGAGTAGATCCAACGAAGTTGAGAATTCGCCTGCCAGACAATGATCGATCGAGCGTAAAAACTGCGTCTCGACTGGCTCTAACAGACTGTGCTGGTCTCGAAGCCACCACCAACTGATCTCGGGGTCGGGCTGACAGGCGATGCGCTGCAGTCGATCAAAGTTAAGGATCAAGCGCGCGCATGCCTCCGAGCTTTGGAGATTTGGTATAGACCAGTCGATGTCTTCCACAAAGCGGCTGAGTAGGTTGATTTCCATCCATTTCTTAGCCGCCGGCGTAGCAAAGGCGATCGCGCTGCGCATACGCTCGACTTGAAAGGCCTCCTCCCAAATGTTGCGGTCGTTGCTCTGCGCGCATGCGACAAAAAACTGCCAGATTAGGTGGGCTTTTTCGTTGTCCGACAGTTGTTCTTCTGCCGTGGGGGATTGCTTTCGTTGCTCAGCTTCTTTTTCGTCGACCGGCGGTTTGCGCCAGAAGGCTGGAGTTTTCTCATCCGTTACGGGCAACTCTCGCGCGAGCCGCCGCGCCAGTTCGTTGACCACTCCATATTTCGAGGTGCCATCGCGAAAATATCGATCGCGTATTTGATTTTCAATCAAACTAACATCAAATTCAACTTGAGGTGTTTGTAAGTTGCGGATTGATCGTTCAACCAGATTGCTTGTTTTTTGGAACTGCTCCACCGGTAGTTGATTGAAAGCAATATCCTCCAAACTCAGCAGCTGTGACTCGATCATGGCATAGCCCAGTGGATCCCAGCGATACGGTTTTTGGAAAGCACTGTTTCGCAGGCCTGCCCACAGTTCTTCGATCTTCTTTAGATTGGCTTGAACAACGGTTGCCTGGGGTTTCTGGCCGCTGGCTGAGGAACCCAATCGCACCGCCTGGATCGAGGCAGCGCGACTAAGATTGGCCTCGGGTAGCCACGCCGGTTGTTGGACGGCATAACGACGATTGCGTGCATCGCGGCCGACGCGCTCGTTCAGTAGGTCGCGGAACTGGCCGATGGTTAGCTCTTTGCTCAACATACTTTGCGGAACATTTCGACCTTCCAGTAGTTGCCGCAAATGATGCCCCAAGAATGAACCGGAAAATTCAGGTGCCATCCAATTCTGCTGCCCGTTGCCTCCGGGCAACGTGACGATGAGTCGTTCCTGCAGTGATGGTTCGAGCTCCCGAAGTGCATTTTCGCCCGCCGTTTCCCACTGTGGATCCAGGTCACCTAAGTTAGATACGACACTGGGGAGCTGGACATCAAGCACGATCCAAGCGAAATGGTTGCGCTTGACCGACTGTGCAATACTCGCCAACACATTGCTAAGCGCCACTTGCGAACTGGAATCGGATTCAGGTGCAAAGGGAGAAGCAGTTTGACTCAAAAGGAACAAGTTGTTCTCGGCGTCAAACCTCGCAAACGAACTAATGTAGAAAAGCGTTACTCTGCCGTCAGGGCCACTGGGCGGCAATGTTTTTGATCGTATGGCATCAAAACTGTCGATCCAATCTACCGTGCTCAGGTCGGATAACGCATTGTCATTGCCGTTGATTTCACTCGTCAAAAAATTAATGTTGATGTTGTCAAGGGAGGCCATCGCCTGTCGCTGAAAATTGCCGTAGGGGTTTTCAAGCAATTCTGGCGCCGAGTATTCACCGACACTAAACGCGACCACCTGCAGAAGTGGAGGCTTCCAAAACGCATAGACCACTAAACCGACAGTCAATACGACTGCGGAAATAAACAGTACCCCGACGGCCAACCAACGCCGCATGGCAGAACCACTTACGCCAGCTTCTGTCGCGACTTGCCCCGACCACGATCGCTGAGACCTTTCCGCTTTCGGCGGAGTCTTGGATGATGGGACCGCAGCCCCACGTCCTTTCCAACCGCCTGTAGGCGGCGGGCTCAATTGCGGCGGCGCCGATTTTGGTTTGGGCGATTGATTTGGCTTGGGTTTAGCTTTTTTCGAATCGTCTTGTCGCCAATCTGCCATCGTAACTGCCTTGGAGTAAATTCGCAGTCGTGAGTTCTTGAGCAGAGCAACACGACGACGCGCTCGAGAGAGTAGATCCACCTCAAGCGTACATGATAACAGTCCGAATGGGACTTTGCGCGATGCATTCTGCGCTCAGGGCGGTCCAGAGACGGCAACAGGACTTTCCAGAAACTGAATCGTCGGCTGACGACGTCATTCGGGAAACAGTTGTTTAGAGAGACAGACACGTTAGCGAAGTCATGATGAGCCTCGCTAACGTTTTGTGTTTGAGATTTTTTTCGTCAATTGTCCGCAGTGACAAGGCTTACTTCACCGCGAGACTAATCCCAGTCGAATTTGGTCCCCATCGGAAATCCGCATTTCCAGAGGCTTATCGATTGCCAGGAGGATTCGACGTCCGCCGACATCGGTGATTTTTGCAAGGCTATGGTTGCCCTCTTCGTCGACAATGATCGCTGTCCAACCAGCATTCAGCTCATAGGCTTCTGGCAAGTGAACCAGCAATTCTCCGAGCGACTTGCGATAGGCAACGACATGCGACTTGACCAGTTGATCGGGATTGGCAATTCGGTCAAGTCCTGAATCACTGTTTGAGAATGTAGTGGCAGACCTATCCCTCGAGGCTACTTGATGTGCGGCCCCAACAACGACTGGGGAAATATCGTATTCACCATAGCCGCTATCGCTGAGGCGATAAGAGGTTTCGGTTGCTTCGACATTTTCGGCATCCTCGTTGTCTTCCGCCCCTTCTTGAAGGTTACGTTCGCCTTCGGTTGGCGGCTTTTTCGGAGGCGGTGGCTTTTCTGGTTCTGGCGCAATTAACTCTTCAGGTACAATAGGCTCGACGGCTGGTGGTGGGCATTTGCACGCCAAGGCACGAGCAGCAGCACGGATTTCTTCAACCGGCTCTTTATAGCAACCATCCTTCATCCCATTGGCGATGTCTTCCAATTTGGCAAGGATTTTCTTGGTGCAGCACGTTGTTTCGCAACCTGTGCGACACTTGACGCACTCACCAGCGGCTTTGTCGAGCCCTTCGATCGCCGCAACTCGAACGTCTGGATCGCAATCCTCGAGTGCTGCCAAGAAGGCGGCTTCGACTTTGTCGTCTTTGTTATAGCAGCCGCAATTGACTTCAGCCAAGAACTTGATGGCTTTGATCTTCTGCTTCTTCAGGTCTTGGTCGGCCTTGATCTCTGCCGCTGCTTTGATCATGTCAGGCTTGGCAGGATCGAAATTCGCGGGGTCAGCCAAGGCCAATACCGGTGGCTTCTTTTCCAGGCCCGGAAAGTTACCACGGCGGTTAATCAAGCCGTCGCGAAAGCGAGCACCAGATTGGGGTATGCCGAGCTTTTGCCAAAGCGTAGGAACGGGTGTCTTGGGGGCAATGCAACCAGTAGTCGATGCCAACATACAAGCTAGCAATAGTCTACGAAGTGTTTTATTTCTTTTGAGATCCATCTCACTCTTCCCAGGTATCGCTCTGTGCGGCTGCATGAAAGTGCCGTCGAAACGTTTCTGACCCGAATCCGTAGGTCGATCCACGCTCCAATTGAGGTATCGGATATTGGTTTGCATGGACGCATCAATTTTGTTGTTAAGTGGCAAAGCTACCGCAAACTACTTGGTTTAACCTGCACAACCTGCGTGGTTTGAAGTCGTAACGCTTGCATTGCAGCCTGACAACCTATTTTTTGCGTTTGACGTCTATGCTGACCCGTGAAGCTTTAGGCGACACATTGAGTTTACCCTTCCCTTCGAACTCCACCCCAAATGCATCGGCATAGGTGGCTGTTATTTCATAGGGGCCATCGGCCACCTCGGTAATCATCCAGGAGCCACCAACGTTCTTTTCGTGCGCTCCGGCAATTCCGCTGACAGCCGTGTTCTTGGGATAAGGAGGAGATTTTCCTTCCACGGTAATATCAACGATGACTGTCCGCTGAGTTGGTTCGGGGGGCGGCGCAGCAGCCTTTTTTGGCTTGGGCTTCGGTTTGGGGACGCTAACCGGTCGTTTTTGATTGGTCCACAAGAAAGGCTCTTTTTTGTGGCTGTCCTGAATATTCCCTGCTGAATCGATCGATCGGCAGACCAGGAAATACCTTCTATTTGGCAGAAGCTTCTCGGCGGCCGGTGCGTTGGCAATTTTTTCAGCATCCAGGGTGGCAATCCATCTTCCACCGTCGGCGCGCGCCTCCAGACGCAACATGTCGCCGACGTCGTATTTGTCCGCACCAACATTCTCTTTGTCTACGGCAAAAAAGACTTTCTCGACGTTCGAGTCGTCGCTGACGGCGATCGATACCTCAATCGACTCATCGAGATAGAGTTCGGCGCCGCTTAACTCGACGTTTGAGACTTCAGGCGGTTGTTGATCAAAAAACAGATCGAAGGATCGCGTGGATTGTGGTTCATTGATTACGCTGACTTCCAAACGATTTCGACCGGAAAAACGAAACTCGCGAACCGGGATTTCGTGAGTTAAGTCTTCGACTGCGGCCGTGAATACCAAGCTGCCTCCTTTGAGTGTAAATCGTGGAACTGCCTTTCGATCCCAGTCATAGATTCTTGTATTGCTTTCAATTTCAATTTTCGCGCGCGATCCGCTTTCAAAATCCATAGGAACTGGAATTTCGATGTTGGCGATCGAGACCGCAGTCCCATCACTTTCACCACTGCTATTTTCACGGGCCGGTATGACCACCGCATTGGAAATCAATCGTCCCGTCGCCAACGGCTTGCCGGCAATGTCGGTGCAAATCAAGTTGTTGGGATCAAGCCACACAAATGCCTGATTGGTTCCCCTAGCATCATCGGGAAGTGCACCAAGTCGCGATTGGAAATTGACAGCACGAGGGTATCCGCCGATGTCGACGTGGACAACGTAGGGGCGGTTGTTTCGCTCGGTTGGCGCTATCATCAGGTCGACATTGCTTGTCTCTTCGTTGAGTAGCGACATGTTGGGGCCACTGAATGGAATCGCAGTACCTTGCGTGTCGGTCAATTGTATATTGAGTTTAAGTTCCTTGAGATCCCAGAGTCTCCAGTTCTCACGGGGGACTTCGACTCGCAGGATAAACGAGTCGGCTTGTGGCAACAATTTTGCAAGCACCAGTCGTTGACCTGGGTTGGCGCAAACGCAGTCGATCCAATGGAGTGTTTCCGGTTTGTCACGCAGCTTTCTGACCTGATTTTCTCCGTCGATGGCCACCTCTTCGAGTACACACAGCAATCCGAATTCCCCGGCGTTACGCAGCCCACCTTGCGACTCAGCACCGCCACTCGCCTCACCAGCCGGGACATAGGGTTCAAAGTTAATCTTCTGGCCTGTTGAAGGAATGCGGTTCGGATCATAGGGAACTATTCCCAATTGATTTGAGGGGAGTTGAATCGGTCCACTCACGAACAGCGGCTGCAGTTCCTCGTCTCTCAGTCGGCGCTGCGTATATTGCAGAGCTTTTTTGGTGATCCTACCGTTGCCAATCAATTGTCCACTTCCTGGTTCTACAGCGTAAAGAGCTGCACGAACCACTTTTGCTTCGTCGGAGAGATTGACTAAGTGAAACTCGTAACTGCTTTTCGCCAGATGACTGACTGCGGGCACGCTCAACCCCGACAAAATTGAAAAGTTGTCGTCGTCCATCGGCACGATCTCCGATCGAGTAACATTCGGTGCGCCCGGCAATGGATTCAAGCTGGTCGCATACAATTCGACGCGGTTGGGGTTGGGAGGAGAGATCTCGATTTGATGCACACTGGCATCGGCGCCGGAACTATCGGTGGAAACTGCTATGGCCAGTTCAATTGCCTCCTTTGTTTCCAAAGAATTCAAATCGGTTGATAGTTCAAGCACGATTTGGCCACCACTGATGGCGATTGGTTGGAACAGATCTGGCTGCAATTTTTCCAAACGCGAGCTGGTGATCCGCAGTAGTTGCTCTCCTTGATATGAATAGGCATCTGCGTTCGTAACTTGCCATTTGATGAAACAGCTTTCCACTGGAGAGGCGTTGCGAAGCCTGACGTCGAAAGCGAGTTGTCGCGGCAACTGTAGCTTGTTCGGCATCACCACATTCAACGAGGTGTCATTGCTGACGGGAACGATGAGTCCCACTCCGAGTTCGGTTAAAGTTGATTGCGGGCGGAACTCGAACAAGCATGCTAGTGCAAACTTCCGTGCAGGAGCGTCTTCAACATCTCCCCCGCCCTTCCCGCCCACAATCATCGAGGTAAGTAGCTCGCGTCCCCAGGCATTTAATTGTTCGCTGCTGCTAGGGACATTGCTGATTTCGGGTGGATTGGTCAGTTCAAGTGCCCTGCGGAGAACGGAACACCATCGTCCGCGTTGCACCAAGGCATCGTCCGTACCGAGGTCTTCCAGGAGACTGTTTAGTTCAAGTTTAATATTCAATACAGTATGATTGCCTGCCCCCGGTTCGCGTACGTTGTTCGCTTTCAGTCGAGTATAGGCGGCCAGGAGGCGTTTGCGATCTTCGTAAGACAAACAAGTTCCATTGAGGAGTTCTTGGACCCGACGTTCATCAGCCCAAGAGATGGCTTTACCCCCCTGCTGCACGGCGTTGTCGAGGCTCAATAGCACCGCTCGAAATTGACCATCGAATTCAGCCTCCAAGTTGGATAGCGAACGAGCCAAAGCGGAGAGGTCATTGGGTGTTACAGGTCGATCAATGGCAGACTGACTGGTCGTTTTCGGCAATAGGGAATCGACACCAATCAACGCGTCCACGAGCCGTTCGAGCGAAGGCACGACTTCGTCGTGGGTGGCTGCATAGGCAAACCAACTTGGCGTTTGACTCAACGCATCGATGTAGTCACGATAGCTTTGGCGAATGGGCAGCCACTGCTGGGCAATCTCGCTGGGTAAGGCTTGCGGATTGGCCCAGGGATGTCTTCCGCTTTTGGGCGATTGCTTAATGTCCACTTCGCGTTGCAATGCGTTCCAGGCAGTCAATATTGCATGTTCAGTACCGCTACTTGGCCGTGGTGTGCGCATGAGTTCGCTCAGTTCCTCAAGTAGTTTCACGGAGCGAGTGATATCTTCTGTCATTCGGCGAGTTTCATCGCCGGTATTGCTGCCAGCCAAACGGATGCCACGATCCAGACTCGCGGCCGTCAGTTCGATTTGTCTCCACGACATGGCAGCAAAGTCGGCAGGAGACCAACCTTGACTGTTGTTTGCGCGATTCAAAAGTCGGTCTCGCACTTGCCAGAATCGCATGCGCGGCTGCGTTTCCTCGGTAAGCTTGGGCGGCTGCGAATTCGCTGGATCTGTTTCGTTCGGCTGGCTAGCGTTAGTCTGGCCTTGGTTAGTCTGGCTTGTGTTGTCGCTGTCCACTTGAGTGGTTGCGGGCGGTTGTTGCGTGAGCGATATCAGCCGTACCTTGTTGTCTGCAGCCCTGTTGTCTGCAGCCCTGTTGTCCGCAACCCTGTTGTCCGCAACCTTTTTGGCGGCGACCCTGTTGTCCGCAGTTTTTTCGTTGGCTGCAGTTTTTTCGTTCTCCGGCGAAGCACTACCGTCGTTAGCGTCGAGATCTGGCAATCTTTCCGACGATCTCCGGGCGACGCGCACTTCTGCGGCTTCCTGCCAGGCGAGATGATCGGTGTCGAGGTGTTTTGGGCTTCCGCTACGGAAGAGCAATGGCGTTTGCGATTTGTCGGTCACATCATGGCTGTATCGCAAGATTGCTTCATAGAATTTTGCCAACGACAAAAAGCGATTGAGCTTGTCCTGTTTGGTTGCGCGGCGGGCGTCGAGAGCGTATTCGCTGGCGCTTTGTAACAGGGTTCGTCGACGTACTTCGGAGACATGGCTCGGCTGCAGCGAAGCGGACGGCGTCACGACCCAAAGCGGTTTTGTACTTGCTAGATTACCCAGAGACCCCCCGATCAATTCAGGGACATTGTTGGCCATTACACCAAGCTGAGGTACTGATTGGAGATCGCACACGTCAGCCAGTACGATGACATTTCCGACTGGAAGTTGCTGCAGTCGAGCAAACATCTCGGAAAGTTTTTCGGCGCGGTCAAGTTTTTCGAGTGGGCCCGCGGTCAGAATTTCGGTTCGCGCGAAATCGCCGGTCAACAAGTACGCTTCTCCGTTGATGGCTATCGCATGTCCGCGGAGATAGACGATCAGGGTATCGATTGTCTTCAGTTTGTTTTGGACCAATTCTTTTTGAATTGCTTCCGTATCGAACTTGGATTTTAGTTCAAGGTAACGTGGTTCGAGGGATACCCAAGGCAGCAGACCTCGGCTGGCAAAGGAACCGACCAATTCTTCCATATCCCATTGGTCAAAAGCGGGTTGCGGCAGTTGAACCTGGTCGGAATAGCGTGTAACGGTGACCGACAGGGCAAATGTATTTGGCTCGGGCTTGCCAAAAGCATAGGCCAGGAAATAGTAGAGGCAGACCGCCAAAGCGATCGACAGCAAGGTGATTGGGAGCCATTTACTTGTCCCAGGTTCATCATTCGCCGTCCATGACCGCTGCATGGACTTCGAGGAAGTGGTCATGAGTTGTTGCCTGTTAATGCGACGAAGCTTGCAAACCGTTGTTTCTAACTTTAACCGCTGTTATCATAACGCTTTCACTTAGTCCTTGCACTCCGCAGGGGTGGGGGCCAAGTGTTGTCACAGCGAGTTCTCTACGCAAAACGGCTTGAATAGTATGCGGAATCCGGCGGTCAATTGGGCGGAGGGAATGTTTCTTCGGCCTCATCATTTTCAGGCCGCAGAACGGTACTGGGAAGAAGTCACCTCCCACAATATTAACTTTAGCACCCCATACGCGTATGGAATCCAACGCGTTACGATTTCGGCAACAGCGCTTGCCAATGGCAGCCTGGAGTTTGGCAGTCTGCGCGCGCGCTGGAAAGATGGGACGATTATCGCGCAGGAGGACAATCATGTCGAACGGGTGGAGCTTAAGGAACGGCTCAACTCGCCGTCAATCGGAAGTCAGCCCGTCACTGCATATTTGGCGCTTCCCATTCTTCAAGAGGGTCAGTCGAACGTTGCCGTCAATACCAGTGGTGGGCTGCAAAGATATGTCGAATTTCGACGATCCGCCGACGACGAAAGCGTCGGTGGCAATCGCCAGGAGATTGCACTCAAGAAATTGAACTATCGAATACTCTTTTCTCATGAGGAATTGAGTGGGTTCGAAGTGCTACCCATCGCGAGACTGGTCAAGTCGGAGTCGGATGACAAGCAATTTCTGTTGGATTCTAACTACTTTCCTCCCGCAATGACGCTTCAATCGTGGCCGGAATTGGCCGGCGTCGTGCGCGCAATCTACGATGTCATCGGCAGTCGTATTCAATCGTTGAGCGACATCGTGCGGGATAAGAACATCTCGTTATCGAGTCAATCGCAGGGGGATTTGGAAAAAATCCTGCTACTGCATGCCCTTAACGAAGCCTCGGGCGAACTTTCCAGTTTGGCATTTGCCGCCGGGGTTCACCCGTTGGTTGCCTACACGGCCCTTTGTCGAATCGTCGGCAAATGTTCGATTTTTGGGCCAAGCCTAACAATCGACAAGGTCCCAAAGTATGATCATGACGATCTAGCCACGATTTTCAAATGGGCACTCGAACGCATTCGGAAATTGATATTTTCGGTCAAGGAAGACGAATACGAGCAACGTTACTTTGTTGGCTCGGGACGAGGTATGGTCGTACAGCTCGAACCCGAATGGTTTGGCTTGGAGTGGGATTGGTACTTTGGTGTAGATCCCGTTAACATCAGCCGCGACGAGTGCTTTCAACTGCTCAAGGACTCGATCGACTGGAAGCTCGGAAGCTCCGACAAGGTTGAGCAGTACATGACCCTGATGAAGGCCGGAGTCAAACTGCGGCCTGTTCCGCAGGTTCCCAGGGCGTTGCCAAGTCGCGGGAATTGGGTTTATTTCCAAATCAAACGCGAAGATGACGCCTGGAAACAAGTACAAGTAACACAAACAATGGGCATGCGAGTAAAAACTGAACAGATTGCCAATCTCGATTCCTTGGAAGGAGCGCGTCGATTGCGTATTTCGGTCAACGGCAAAACCTACGGCTTGGAGTTTGCCGTTTTTGCTGTGCGTAATCGTGTGTAGGTGTCGCCACGAGATACTCCAACTCATGATTTAGCAATTTTTACCGAGACGCATGAACGTCCGGATTATCAAATAACGGCGTGAGGATTGAATCACGTGAATCATTTACCGTTGAGGTAGCTGTGCGTCCCGATTTTGCAAAAGCTGTCGATCCAATTTTTTTGGCGACTTTACATTTTATTGAACGCATTGAACGCAATGATCGGCCGATCGCGGCAGATGAGCGTGCCACATTACTGCGCAAAATCGATGATGCGGAGATTATCTTAGGCAATACACAGGAATGGCAATTAGCCAAATACGCGCTCTGTGCCTGGATCGACGCGTTGCTGATCGATGCACCATGGAATGGTCAAGGTTGGTGGAAAGACAACTGCCTCGAAAAAAAGTATTTTGGTCGCCGAGATGCACACGATGCTTTTTTTCCTCGGTCGGTCGAAGCGGCAGGTTTGGGTCGCAAGGACGCGCTTGAGGTCTACTACTTGGCTGTCGTCTTAGGCTTCCGCGGCTTTTATGCCGACAGCGATGCGGGCTACAAGTCAAGCATGATTAGCACTCATCGACTGCCCGATTCTGTCGAAGCCTGGTGCCGGAGCACGGCGCGCAGTCTGCAATTGCGACAGGGGCGACCAGAGATACCTCAAGCTGTTCAGGCTGGGGGCTCCGCCAAGCCGCTTGGCGGCAAAAGCTCTCTGGCCATCTTCTCAATGATCAGCGTGATCTTGTTGGGGCTGGCAATTGCCACAGCACTCATGTTGTTTTTTGACTTTGGAGGCGACTCGACGACAGCCATGGGATGGGCCTTGGGGTGGCATGCGCGCGCGTAAAAGTACGTTCGTTCACTGTTTGCGGTTTCGACTTGATTCTTAGGAACTACTGTGTATTTCATTACGAACCTGATCAATAGCATTACCTCTCCGATCCGCTCGATTTTCTACTGGATCTCAATTTATACACCGGGGCTGAAGAATCTTCCCAGCGTATCGCTGCCGATGCGAATGGCGCTGATGATGTTCTTGTTCTTGCTTGTCGTCTATCTCGCTGCGGTCGCAAGTTATCTCGCGAGCCTATGGAATTATGGCGGTGCCGACACTGGCGAGCGGTATTTTCTTGAATGGGTCGGTCTGTTTGCGATGGTCGTGGTGATTCCAGTGATCGTGTTCTACCTGGTCAAGTTCTGGATGATCAAAGAAGTTTCGCGATTTCCAGAAATCGACCGCGTCTGGGAAAACGGAATTGCCGAGTGCGAACGGCAGGGCATCTTTGTCAGCGATGTTCCCATCTTCCTTGTGCAAGGAACACGCGACCATCGCCAAGCCTCCCAGTTGATGAAAGCATCACAACTCCCAATCAGCGTGACGGTCCCCGCGCAAGAGGAAACGGATATCGTCTTTTTTGCGAACTCAGAAGTCATCTATATATTTCTTAATGGCTGCAGCTGTTTGTCGCGTTTGTCATCAGCCCCAACGGGACCGATGGCACAATCGCCCAGCTCGATGCCACGCAGTTCGGCTCCGCCAACCGGGACGATCGATGCATCGATGTTTAATGCAGGCGGTGCCGGTGGAGGCGGATTTTCTCCGCCGCCGGCCAACGTTGGCCAGACGTTGAGCGAAGGAGCTTTTGCGGCGCCCCCACCCGCTCCAATGCAGCCTGCTGCCGCAGGCGTGGGTGGCACGATGCTACTGCCGGAAGGTCAAGCGATTGGCGATTACCTCTCGGCGAATCGCAAATCGGGGCCACCCGAAGCGTCAAGCGTTCCTCAACTTTCCTCGCAAGATATCGTCGAGCGCGAACAGAAATTGCGGCACGTTTGTGGGCTGCTCAATAAATCGCGACTTCCCCTTTGCCCAATCAATGGACTCATGACCATTTTGCCATTTGAGTTAGTTGAAATTGCAAGCCCTCAAATCCAAATAGCTGCGCAAAAGGACTTGACCGTACTGCGAGAAGAACTGCTTGTGCGATGCTCGAATACGATTTTGATCACCCAGTTGGACAAAGATGAAGGTTTTCAAGAATTGGTCAAACGGGTTGGCGAAGAACGTTCTCGAGAGTTTCGATTTGGCAAAGGTAGCGAACTGTGGAATGCACCCGAGGCCGCTCGATTGGATGCAACCGCCACGCATGCCGTGGGTGCGTTTGAAGATTGGATCTACATGTTGTTCCAAGAAGAGAATGCGCTAAAACATCGCTATAACTCGCGACTTTTCATGCTTTTGTGCCGTATTCGCGGGCGTTTTGCGGAAAATCTTCGAGCCGTTTTGGCACGTGGCTTTGGCTTCGATCCACACACGGAATCCCATTTGGCTTATGAACAGTTCTTGTTTGGAGGTTGCTATTTCGCTGCCACTGGCGCCGATCCCAGTCGCCAAGCTTTCACGAAAAGTGTCTTTCTCAAGGGACTGCAGCAGGAAGGCGAACTTGAGTGGGCGCCGGAAGCTAGGCGTCGCGATCGCCAAATGCAGTTTGCCGCGAACCTGTTTGCGCTACTCGGCATGTGTTCGATGTTAGCCATCCTCGGAATGCTTGTCTGGAAATTCGCACTTGCAGGAAGCAATGATGTGAACTGATGCGTGGGCGACCAGCCATTCTTCATCGTTACCTTACTCATGATCTCGATCAAGCAGTCGTCGAGACCTCGATTTCATAATCATCGTCTGGCCTTGAGTCGCCGGTAATGCAAGTGAAGCACCCGTAACCAGCCTCTGCCGAGCCGACGATCCAAATCGGTGAACCGCAGCTACATCGTTTGCCGTCTTTGTAAGCTTCAATCGCATCGTCCAAACGCGCAACAACATCTTTCCGACGGTCGGATCGATTTGCCTTCAAAAAGAGGTCGACGTACGCGTCTTTCGAGATTAGCGTGAACCCGCTCTTTGTTTGTTCCATAGTTTAATGTCGAATGTGAGAATTTGACTTTGGTCGGCGAACTCCGCCAGGGGTAGCTTCTCAAGCCAACTCACCAAATATAGTTAGATTTCGCACTAGAAGTCCCGCTGTTTTTCGGAACCCGACAACACGGCTTGGAGTATAGCCGATATGCCGTAGGTCTGCGGCGATCGAGCGGCGCAATCACGGCTGGCGCCACGCAAGGATTAGTGAATATTAGTGCCTATTAGTGTTCCGAACATCGATCGAGAAACGAAACACTAATCTTCGCTAATCAACACTATTCAAGAATGTGCCGAGTCTGTGGTCGTGGCGTACCGGATTTGAGATGGTTTTGACAGCTCCAACGTCGGCCATCACCTGCCGGTCGAGATCCCAATGCGAAAGCTGGACACGCTCGGCGGCCCAGAGTGAATGGAATGGTTCTGCAAGTTGTCAATCCTTCACACTTAAAATAATGACAGAATGAATCCCATGGCGAAACAAGGAAAACCCAGCCCACCAAGCAGTGCCACATCTGAACAGGCAGATTTGAACACCTGCCGACACAAGTAAATTTGAGCTGCTACCGTGAGTATACAAAGTTGAAATACGACAACCGTGATGCCAGGAACAACAATAAGAATAGGAAGTAAAAATAGCGGAGGTAAAACTGACGCCGAGAGTACACGTCCGAGATTTCGCGGTTCACTCGAAAATATCGGTACCAACCATTTCGCAATTGAAGCGAAGGCGATCGCATTCGCGATCAGCAAGAGTGGTAACAAGACTAGCGAAACGATCCGATAAATCACAGACATCGCCGGGCTAGACAACGCTATCTCGACCGAGGCGTAGTTCGCTAAAGAGGCCGAACCAAAACAGATAAGATACAATCCGAGAGAATCCGACACCACGGGCTCAACCGAATCATTCGAAAATGGAGGTTTGAACGGGTTCATGTGACTATATTTGCAGGCAGAACCTGGGCGATGAGCGAGCCCGGGCGATTGATTCAACTCAAGTCAAAACGGCCGATTGAGGGCTTCGATTGCACCGCTTTGTTCTGTCATTCATTGTAAACGGGATTGATTAAATCTTTCCAGCAAGACTTCAGGAATCACAGTATTTGTCGTTTCCACTCCAAGTAAGTTGCTTATCGCGATTAACTGCACGAACTGACTCTCATCAATCTTGGCATTTCGCAGCGACAAGTAGAACGTTCCTTTGATTTGTTTTAATGCGCCCAAGTCAGTATTTGTGAGGTCTCTCTCGTCGAGACGGATCACCAGCGGATAGTGTTCCGAAAGATAGTTAAGTGACGCCCCACAGTTGGCAAGAAATGTTGGCAAATCTTCGGTCTCATTCAGCGCAACGAAATAGCCACCTTTAACACCATAGTCAACCGACGCTCCTCGATGCCGCACTACGCTTGCGTGGTAAGAAGCAAGCAAGCCGGAGATGACCAGCACCGTCGGAATTAAGACGATAATGAGCAACATCGCAACGAGCAGTCGAACTCGTGTTTTCGAAGCCATTGCGTCTTTCCGCTTACTCAGCCCGATAGAGGACTCGGCTCTTTCTATGACAGAACGCTGCCGACAGCGTCGTCGCCGAGGTTGATTTTTTTGTAACTCAGACAAGCTCCGCGACTTGGCGTTGATCGCATTGTTTGCCTCGAGTTTCAGTACTCCGGCCATCCACACTATTATAGCGTGAAATTATAAAAACTGGCGCAACTGCATTACGAAGCCACGAAATCGAATCGGTAATAGACCATGCAGAAGGTCGCGAATAAAAAGAAGTGAAACGCAATGTAAACAATCAGTACGACGGGGATTGAAATGCGTATTCGAAGTGGCCCAAGCGATCCAACGCAGATTCCGACGCAAGACAGAACAACTGCACTCGTTAATTCGAAGAAATGCTCTTCAAGTAAGAGCCAATGCGTTGAGACTGTTGTCACGAAGACCAGAGTAAACAATCCGAAGCAGCAGCCGAGCGCCGCACGAATTGGGGTCGGCATCTCAGCTTTAATAAATTCAGAATTGCGTGTAGCGGACTTTTGAACATCAGCACTGGGTTCATTCATTTCCACATACTCAACTCTTGGGTCAGTCAAAGGAGGAGCTTCTTGGCGAGCGTCCGACATCACCGCGGGTGATTGGTTAGCAAACTGGACCGGCACGGCGACGCAGGTGCATGTCATAGTTCTGTCTGTTTTTCGGAACCCGACAACACGGCTTGGAGTATAGCCGCTATGCCGTCGGAGCTGCAACTAGAATTCGCCGATCGCAGATTGCATGGGCATGACGGAAGCAGCGAACCCACTTTGTCGATCGCCAACATCTGCGGCTTGATCGAGCGGCGCAATCACGGCTGGCGCCACGCAAGGATTAGTGAAGATTAGTGCCTATTAGTGTTCCGAACATCGATCGAAAAAAGGAACACTAATCTTCGTTAATCAACACTAATCAAGAATGTGCAGAGTCTGTAGTCGTGGCGTACTGGTGTTAGAGCGGTATCGCCAATTAGCCAGTCGCGGCGAATGATCGACCATTAAAGTTGGCTCGTCCGCGACAGGGGTTTATTGGTTTATTATGCGGTTTTACGCACGGTTGCTGGTGGTTCGCCCACACCTCAACACAGCGTGTCTCCCTCGCTTCGCAATGTCAAATCCTTAAACTTCGTTTCTAAACGGCATTCTTAGTCTACCTTTTTTTCCCCACGAGTCAGGATAAACACCGTGTACACAACGCAACCGATTATCACACCTGCAACCGAAACTTTCTCCAAGGCGTTGTTGTTCCCGTTTCGTCCGATTGGGTTCCCCTGAATAAATCCGAGTAAATAAGGCCACATCGTCGTACCAATCGCCGCAAACGTGACGAAACCAATGATGTCCTTGAGTTCAATTCGCATTCGCATTCACATTCCACTGGTCAACAGATAAGAAGCGGCGGGATAACGAACGCGGAAAACGAGTCGCTGCGAATGATTTTCCATTGTCACAAATGACGTCTCCGCGACTCCGCGCGTCTTCGGTTCATCGCATGGTTCATCTGAGTCGTGAATCGAGCGCTGCTGTGGCCAACACATCGCCGCGTCAATCGGGCAAGGACAGGCAAGCAGGATTCGCCGACCAATCCCGCCACAGAATGTCCATGGCGTTCAAAACGCCCCATTTCGCGGCTGAGGTGTATCGCTTGGTTCCCCGCCTGCGTTTCGGCATGACAGGTAGTCTAGCCAGTTCTGCTTATCAACGTGGAGCGGTAGATCATTGTAACCTGCGCATTGCCAACCAAGTCCATCTCGCCTCGTCAAAAGGTAGAGAATCCGCGCCCCCATCTCTGCGACAACGCCTGGATGGTCAAGGCACGCAAGGCCATCATCCGTACAGACTGTAGGGTCTGTCTCACAGTTTTCCATTAACGTGTTGGCGGCCAACAGTAGTTCGAATTGATTCTCAGTCCAGTTTGCCTCCCGGACAACTGATTTGCATTCGGCGATTGATGGATTGTGATCGTTCATTTTGGATTTGTTCCGACGGTCGAGCAAGTGCATCAGATCATTGACATAATTGGATGGAGTGAAGTTAGGGTGCACTCGTTGCGGCCATACTCACTGGACCGGACGCTCTTGAGTGGTTCACTCCTCTTTTTGCGCGCTTATTTCTTGAAGAAGTTCCCTGATTTTCTGGTGGTTTTCCTTTGACGTGCAAATAAGTAGAAAGGAGTTAGATGAGTATTCTAACATTATTGAGCGTCCATCAATCCAAGAGTCGGGATCGATCGATGCTTTAAGTGTTTCCGCAAGTTCATGGATTTCTTGAGCGCGAGCTGCGTCTTCAAGTCCTTTTATCCAATTGACGTGATACCGATCGGAACAAATCTCATTTGGTAGTGTTCGATTCGTCAATGCGGTTTTCTGCTGAGCGCGACGATAATCCACTTTATGAAGTAAGTCTCTGAAGAGTGCTTCACCTCGAAATTTCTTTGCTGCGACCCTGGCGGTAGCTGCAGCACGATCCAGGCTTCCTGCATCCACTAGCGATACGATCCTATCTCCGAACACTCTTCGGATTTCGTTTTCGTCCGTTGCAATCTGAAATGAACAAAGAACGGTTATCGCGCAAACCCATGTATACATACTTATGCGTCCTTGGCGGGCGAAGGGCAGCCATCACTCGGCACGCGCGAGTAAAGCCACCATGCTAAAAACCGTCGATCGCGTGCTCGGCGTGCATGGCTTTGTTATCCGACTCATACTGACATGATTGCGGTCTTTTCGTTCAATGTGACTCATCGGTCAGCAAACCCGCGCGCCAACAGACGCGTCCGTCAAAGATAACGAGCGTGTTGCAGTCGAAGTCGTACGAACCATCCGGGTGTTCCAATCGGACCCCTGGTTCGACAATCTGATCCATTACTTTTTCAGCTTTCTCAAGCCACATCTCTGACTCCTGCTCTTTGCCATCTGACAGGCACTGGTCTGCTTTCTCGGTCAACTCGTGCTCTTGTAAGAACAGATGTTCGACCTTGGAGAACGCCTCGGTGGGTTCAAAGGGCTCACCGGGCCAGTGGTCGTCGTTGCCGACATAGCCGATCAAGACTCCCCCGCGGTAGATATTGAATCGATGACTCACACGTTGTTCTCCGAGCACAAAATACCAAGTCCGAAGGGACTGGGCAAACTCGACAAAAGACGCTATTAAGGATTTGGGTTCACGCCTTGTTCGTCGGCAATTTGTTCCGGCTAGGAAGCTTCGGTGTACTCGGCGACCGATGAAGGTTCTGGAATCTCCAAGCCTTCTTCACGCATTCCATCGATATGCATGCGGATTGCTTCACGCATGCGATCTTCCACTTCGGATTTCGTAGCACCCGTTGCGACATAACCGGGCAGGTCAGGCGAAAACGCAGATAAGTTGTTCGGCGTCTTCTCGATGACGATCAAATGGTAACTGACGGTGGCAATCGAGCTTGTGCCGCAACGATCCCGCCACCGTTGTAGTGTAGCATGGTTAGCGCTTGCCAGGCAAATTTAACATGACGCCAAGTCTTGATCGTCCACCTTCTACCGCTCACCGTTTTCGGGCTTGCCCCGGCGGAAGCATGACTGGTAGCTACCAGGGCACAGCCAACCAGCGCAGTGGACAAGCAGTTATCTCAAACTGGCCGCTGATGTTGTCCGAGTCCACCACATCCCCGCTGGCAAACATCGCTCCCGTTGCGGGCTCGGTTTGCCGCCATCAGAAACATTTGCATATCTCTAACGTCGCAACTCATATACCAAAAACTGCGTGTCTTCGAAGGTCGGATCTCGGGTTGAGTTTCGGATAAATCCAAGATTCTCGTAAAGTTTCTGAGCAGCAAGCATTTTCGGTTGCGTCCACAGGACCGTGTTACGAAGTCCACGGGATTCAATTAAATCCAACGCTCTTGAGACTAACGCACGACCAAGTCCAAGTCCATGGTGCACGGGGTCAACAGCAAGCAAATGGAGCTCCGCTTCATCGGGGTTGGCCAGGCGCCGCGCCGGAGAATCTGGCATCACTACAATCACGATTCCTGCAAGCTTGCTTGCTGAATCGGTCCATGCACAAATCAGGTCGCCTCTTGCCTTTATAGCGTCCGGCTGGAATATCTGCTCCGCGCGTTCTGCTGAAGTGAACCCACCGCCCACAAAGGCCCGTCTGAGAATGTCGATGAGTTCGTTGTCAGGAACATTCTCGGGTGAGGTCTCAAAGCGAAAATATTGATTTGTCGGCATTTCAATCTATCGCATAACGTCTGCATTCACTTCGCCTGCGCGTTTGAACAACCATCATACAAGAGACCTTCGTGGGCTGTGGTGAAATGCTTTGTTCTGTCGTTTTCGAGCTAATGCTTAACTCTGCGTAGCACACATCGCGGTCCAGTATCCTCCGCGATTAACGTCAATACAGATCCATCACTATTGAGCTCTGCGATAAGCGGGAACTCTTCAGTCTCGGCAAACCACGAATAAAACGTTGTATCTGTCAGGATTCGCGCAATGGTCGATTCGTCATTCAACCGCCACGAGCGAATGAAAATCTTGCCGTCGCGATAGCTCCATCGATTCCCAAACTCAGCATCACCATCCCCAAAGAAGAAAAAGTTAAGAGCGAATTTTCTACCGCATCCGTCCTGAGGTCGTCGAAGTACCATGATCCCGCAATCATAGCTGGTCGATTCCTAGCATTCCAACCGCGATAAAAGAAAACGAGCATGATCACACTTGTGAGTGCGCAAAGTCCTAGGATCCACCATACTCGATTCTTTTTTTGCGAGGCAACCATTATTGTGCTACGGGTTTGAAGGCAGAACATTACCGAACACCCGGTCGGCGCGGTTGATCTTCCATTGTCGAATCGCCTTGACTGGCCGACTTGGGTTCATGATTGGTTCGCCGCAGTTGTTCGTTAGACACTACGATCCAGCCATTCCTTCGTATTCCCAGTGCATGAATTCACGCAAGTGTTCCACAAGCTGCACCCAACTGTGAACATGGATCGAATCGATACGATCACGAATCGCCTTTTCGACGATCATAGGATCAAATTCGTCCACCAATATCCCCGGCACGAATCCTTTGCGTTTGATTCGACCAACGGCACGTGGTGTAGCGACGCAAACCTGAAAATCATCTCCGCCGGTGACTCCTGCGGCACCAATCGTCAAATGGAACCAGCCATAATCATCGAATGGATCGGGTGACTGGTAGCGAACGAAGTCGTCCCAGTAAACATGGTCGTTCGATTCCAAGTGGCGGATCTCAGCCTTCATCACATTAGGTGCAGTAGAAATATTCTTGGCAACTCCGGTGGATGTCGTGGCCTATTGACGCCCTGGGGAACCTGTCACTGAAGTTTGGAGTATACCCGATTTCTGCTGGTCCCTGCAACGTTCTGGTTGAGTTAGTCTTTCGCGGGGTCAAATTTGACGAGCGACAGTACGCTTCGTGTTTTCGTTTTCAATTCCGTCCCATCTTGAGTACGTTTGATTCCATCGTCCTTCCCCAGTTCCGCAGGCTTCTGCAATTCAACAATTGCGGTCGTATTGATATTCGTAGACTTGGTGATAGGAATCTGCAACCCGTTTGGTCCCTTGATCGATTCGCCTGAATCCGTGGATCGGCGATATCGGATTTGCGCACGGAATCTACCGTCGCTTAATTGCTCCACCATCCCGTTAATCGAGATCTTCGCCGAACCAATAGTGGAGTTTCCATAGAACGGCTGGTCGATCCTAGCAACAATCTCAATGCTTTCGAGAATCTCCTGAGCTGGCAATTTTTCGTTCTGTGGTCTGTCGCGAAATCCGGTGGTCTCTAGCCGTAGCAGATAGTCGTCAGCCGTTAGGCTAGTGCAGAGAAAGAAGAAGCATGAGATTGCGGTCAAATTGTGACGAAACATGCAGAAGTCCTTTTCGGTCAAGTCAAAAGCCCAACATTAGCATTAACCTGTTTGCTGCCCTGATCGGTGAAAACCCCGGTATTGTTCATGAATGCCGCCGGTCGATTGGAGTTTCTCGACGGCTTGTCGCAGGCATTTCAGAAAATACTGATCCAGGTCAGCAGATTGTTCACCAGTAGAAAATGGCGCCGACAACGAGATCATCACGTGCCTCATCCCTGAGTTCGACGTGCATTCAATCGCTCCCTGACATCATCGAAGGCAGCATCGATTGGAAGTCTAGGCACGCAAGAAGGATTGCGATCCGATGAGCCAATACATAGCCATGCCAATCGGGCGCGAGTGACGCAAGCATACTCTCAAGTGACATTGTTTTTCCTCCACAGGACAGTATAGCGTGCACGCCGGCACATGGCAAAGGCTGCGTGAAAGACGAACGACCGAAATCACGCAGACGCCGAGCATGATTCACCATTGGTACAACACGCGTCGGGCGACTTGCGTGCATTTCCTAGTTCTCTGGTCGATTGACGTCATCGGGGAGAGCCGTCAGCTTCAGCGTTAGTTCTAATTCACTTCCATTCCGGTCGAGCGTCAGCACAGTTTCGTCCCCTGGCAAATATTCTAGCAGCGAATCTCGAAACGTTGCGTAATCACGTATTTCTTCGGCTCCAATCTTTTTGATCGTGTCACCATTTACTACTCCGCAAATGCTTGCCGGAGATTGTGGACGCACGTACAAGACGGTAAATGGTGGCGTTTTAGAATTCCAGCTAATGCCGACAAAGACTGCTGGCGCGCGACCTATTTTCCAACCAATTTGACCTGCGATTGGTTCAACCATTTCGGCCGCTATCTTGGAAGGGCCAAGCAAGTAGAGCGTGTGCTGTCCAAATCTTCTGGGTTGGATTTTTCTGAGTATGTCCAGTGACTCCATTTTACCATTCCAATCCGGAGGAATACAAACATTCTTGATTTTCGAGAATTCGTCCTCTCTTAGATTTGGAGGCATTCGTTCAAGCTCGACAACGAAGCCAAGGTCACGAATGGTTTCAGCCTCAGGTTCCTGTGCGGCCACAAGCGTACTGCTACAAACCGTCACCATCACGGAAACGCAAGCTAAGATGGCATATCGTATTGCTCTAGAAGTCACATCTATCTCCAGAGAACGGCGGCCATCACGTGGGACCGGCAAGTGATAGGCTAGCATGGTAGACACGGCACCGGTCCTCTCGTGCATGGCATGGTGCGTCGAGATTTCTTGTTTAGCCGACGGTACTACCGTGTTTTAGGTTTGCATCGCAATGCTATCATCCAAACGTATGTTGGAATGGACATCATTACGATTAGGAGGACGGTGTCTCGCAAGCCATTTGGCGGTTCCACGCGGATGCTATATACAAGGCCACAGAAGCTGAGGAAGCCCACGAGAATAGTCAGAATTCTAGTCCATGTTGTGTAGCGACCACAGGCTAGCCATATTACAAAGCTCCCGGCGATCAAAAGTAGGAGGCTGGCGGTAAGGTTGTCCCACGAGATTCTGGCAACGACTGCGAACTGCGAATATATTACCAGGATAGAGAAACCGATCGCAATTGCACCACCCGGAAATAGGAAAAAGCGAGCTGGGTTCTTGCTGTATGTTGGCCGAAACACTTCGCTTGTCAGTGCTTCCATTTGTCGCCCCTTGGATAGTTAGACGCCTCACTCGACGAACGTTCGAAATCACCGCAGCCGCCGGATGTGATTTGTTTAGCAAGCTAGACCCCACCGGCGGCTTCGGTGCATTTCATAGTTCCTGTCTTGCATTTGGTATCCACGTCAGCAGTATAGCCGACGAATCAACGAAGATGCAATCAATTGGAGCGTTGCATTTGGGTTGGTTCGGGATCGCAAGGTGTCTGCAATACATCTGCCGTTTGGTTATCGAAGTTGCCCACGTAACACGACCATCAACTTTCCGACCCGATAGTCCAGCCACGGAGTGGCGACACATCGTTAGCCCCGGGTGAGCGCGGCGAGCCACAAGCGAGCCAAGCGTAACCCGGGGTCAGCGCAGCGAAAGGTTTGGCGGTGAGGGCTTATGTAGCCATTTCACTGTCAA